>JBBTSG010000026.1:0-18292 GCA_038064775.1 Patescibacteria group bacterium | reverse complement strand
CTCACTTTTTTGGGGTTAAAATAACTTGAAATTTAGGCCGGTTTTTGCTAAAATTAAGGGGAATTTAAGAGGTAAGCGCAGCAGCTTTTTTTATTTGCGTCCCTCGAATAAAAGTTAAAAATGGCTAAAAAAGAAGAAGAAAATAAGAAAAATAACGCCTCTTACGAAGCGAAGGATATTTATGTTTTGGAGGGTTTGGAGCCGGTGCGGAAACGGCCGGGAATGTATATCGGTTCAACCGGCGTTGACGGCTTGCATCATTTAATTTGGGAAGTCGTTGATAACTCAATCGACGAAGCGATGGCAGGACATGCCAAAAACATAAAGGTGGAAATTTTAAAAAATAGCCGCGTGGCGATAACGGACGACGGTCGCGGTATTCCGGTTAGTATTCATCCGCAGACAAAAAAATCGGCGCTTGAAACGGTAATGACCACACTTCACGCTGGCGGAAAGTTTGGCGGTGAGTCATATAAAGTTTCCGGTGGTTTGCACGGCGTCGGCGTTTCGGTTGTTTGCGCGCTTTCAAAATGGATGCGGGCGGAAGTTTGCCGTGACGGTGAAATTTATGTTCAAGAATACGTTCGGGGCAAGCCATCATTCAAGGTGAAAACCGCTGGTCGTTGCAAAAAAACTGGCACAAAAATAATTTTTGACGCTGACGAGCAAATTTTTTCGAAAGTTGAATACGATATAAAAAAAGTTCTAGAACACTTAAGGCAGCAAGCTTATCTAACAAAAGGAGTTCGCATTGAACTTATTGATGAACGCGACAATCCGGCGACTGCCGGACCGTTTTATCATGGATTTTATTTTGAAGGCGGACTTCTTTCTTTTATAAAATATCTAACCGGTGACCGGCCAATGCTTCAAGAACAACCGTTTTATGTTCACAAAGAAGTAAATAATATAGATGTTGAAGCGGCTTTTGTTTACGAAAATAACAGCGAAAACAAAGAAATTAGTTTTGCGAATAATATCTACACACCGGACGGCGGAACTCATTTAACCGGCTTTCGTTCAGCAATTACTCGCACTTTAAATGATTTCGCAAGAAGTGAGGGTTACTTAAAAGCGGCAGAAGAAAATTTGACTGGTGATGACGTTCGGGAAGGTTTGATTACGGCAGTTTCTATTAAACTTCGCGAGCCGCAATTTGAAGGTCAAACCAAAGCTCGTTTAGGCAATCAAGAAGCGAGAGCGGCGGTTGAAACAGCGGTAGCCGAAAGTTTGAAGGAATTTATGGAGCGGCACAAATCTGACGCGAGAATAATTATTGAAAAAAATCTTTTAGCGGCGAAAGCGCGAATGGCGGCGAAAGCGGCAAAAGAAACGGTTTTGCGGAAAGGCATGCTTGAAGGAATGACTTTACCGGGAAAGCTTGCTGATTGTTCTTCGCGAAATCCGGAAGATTCAGAGCTTTTTATCGTTGAGGGCGATTCGGCCGGCGGTTCGGCAAAACAAGGCCGGAATCGGCAATTTCAAGCGATTTTACCGCTAAAGGGCAAGATTATGAACGTGGAAAAATCCAGAATCGATAAAATGCTTTTAAATAAAGAAATTCGCTCGCTTGTGGTGGCGCTTGGCACGGCGATTTCCGAAAAATTTAATATCGAAAAACTCCGCTACCACAAAGTTATTTTAATGACTGATGCTGATGTTGACGGCGCCCACATTCGCACTTTGCTTCTTACTCTTTTTTACCGGTATTTTAATCAGATTATTGAAGGCGGTTTCCTCTACATCGCTCAACCGCCGCTTTTTCGGTTGCAAAAAGGCAAAGAAGTAAAATACGTTTACACGTCAGAAGCGAAAGATAAAACAATAAAGTCGTTTGGCGGTGAAAATGTTAATATTCAACGTTATAAAGGTTTGGGTGAAATGAATCCGTCTCAACTTTGGGAGACAACAATGAATCCAGAAACCCGTTTTTTAAGGATGGTGACTATTGACGACGCTCGGGAGGCCGATAAATTATTCGATATTTTAATGGGAGAAACAGTTGAACCGAGAAAAAACTTTATTCAAGCGCATGCTACAGCCGTTAAAAATCTTGACATATAGTTTAAGTTTAATATAAAGTAATAAAACTTATGTTTGAAAAGCTAAAAATATTTTTGCAAGAATCCCGCCAAGAATTAAAACGGGTTAATTGGCCGTCACGTGAAGAAACCACTCGTTACACAATTTTTGTGATTGTTTTTTCAATCAGCCTTTCATTATTTTTAGGACTTGTTGATTTCATATTCTTGCGGATTTTATCCGGCGTGCTTTTTTAATTTATATGACTGAAACAAAACAAAAAGTAGAGAGTAAATCAAAGCGGGATTGGTACGCCGTTCACACTTATTCTGGTTACGAAGACGCTGTTTTGCGTTATTTAAAACAACGGGTTGAATCATTAATGATGAGCGACAAAATTTTTAACATCATTGTTCCGAAAGAAGTTAAGGTAAAAGTCAAAAGCGGAAAGCGTTACACAGTTGAAGAAAAAATTTATCCCGGCTATGTTTTGGTGGATATGGTGTTAGACCATGATTCGTGGTCAGTGGTGCGGAACACACCGCGAGTAACTGGTTTTGTTGGCTCCGACAGCGCCACCCCAACACCGCTCTCAAAAGAAGAAATAGACGCGCTTATGCTTCGAATGGGCGAGCGGGACACAAAATACAAAGTTGATCTTCGGCCAAACGATTTAGTAAAAATAACCGACGGGCCTTTCAAGGATCAAGAAGGAAAAATTTCCGAAGTTGACGAGGATCACGGGAAAGTTAAAGTGATGGTGCCGATCTTCGGTCGCGAAACCTTGCTTGAGCTGGACGCGCTACAGGTAAAAAAGGTATAAATATAACCTATGGCTAAATTAATTAAAACAGTTCTAAAACTTCAAATACCGGCAGGCGCGGCAAATCCGGCGCCCCCAATAGGGCCGGCATTAGGCCAGCACGGCGTAAATATCGGCCAATTTTGCCAGCAATTCAACGAAGCGACTAAAACAATGGTGGGCGACATTATACCGGCGGAAATCACGATTTATGAAGATCGGAGTTTTACTTTCAAGCTGAAAACTTCACCGGCTTCGGCATTGCTTAAAAAAGCGGCTGGCATTGAAAAAGGTTCGGCAATTCCTCATAAAACTAAAGTTGGAAAAGTCACTAAAGCCGACATTCGCGCTATTGCCGAAAAAAAGTTGGTAGATTTAAATACTAGTAATCTAGAGGCGGCCGAAAAAATTATCGAAGGCACGGCCAAAAATATGGGAATTGAAGTGGTAGGATAAAGATTCTTACGTTCTTAAATTAAGTGTAGTTTAGCGTAGGAGTTTGACTCTTTTTAAGACAGCTGGAATAATTAACCCAGCTGTTTTTCATTTATAATTATTAGGAGAATTTATGAGCGGCAAACTAATTGTTATTTACGGCATCAACAATCTTGGTAAAACCACGCAAGCAAAACTTTTAGTTGAGCGAATCGAGAATAACTCTTTGTTGCGTGGCCCACTCAGAAAAGCAATTTATCTAAAGTATCCTCTTTATGATCTTGAACCGACTGGTCCAATGATTAATGCTTATCTTCGGAAGGGCAACCCTGACGGTTTTTCTCCTCAAACTTTTCAGATTTTGAATGTTTTGAATAGATTGCATTTTCAACCAAAATTGCAGGCAATGCTTAATGAGGAAACACAATTTCCTCTTAGCGTTGTCGCAGAAGATTATTGGGGAACTGGTCTTGCTTGGGGAATGGGCGCGGGCGTTGATAAAAATTTTATGACCCGTTTGAATGGCATATTAATCAAAGAAGATATTGCTTTTCTTTTTGATGGCAAAAGATTTACCGATGGCATTGAAAAAGGGCACGTTCACGAAACAAGCGACGATTTAACTGAAAGAGTAAGATTTATTCATCTTGATTTAGCCAAAGAATTTGGCTGGCACGTGATTGACGCGAATCGTTCTAAAGAAGAAATTCACAAGGAGATTTGGTCTATAGTTGAACCACTTATCTAGAAAATAAAACCCCGATTATTAATCGGGGTTTTTACTTATGCTAAATTTTCAGGCAAATTTGTGATAATTATCTCGCATACTTCAGCCGGTGTAGCAAAAGAAGTTTCAATTACAAGATCAAACTTGCTTTCATCAAGATGGTTTTCAATGTAGGGATAGAGCAAACGATAACGCTCTCGTTCGGTCGTTACCCGCCCTTCATTGAGTTTTACTATCTCTTCAATTGTAAGATGATTATATTTCGGTAATTTTTGTATTCTTTTCGCGGCTTCTTCTGGATTACATACGAAGAACACCTTGAATTTTGGCGTTTCCGGCGCAAGAAAAGCGGCAATTCGGCCTTGAACAATAATGTTATCTTCTTTTCGGATGATTCGTTCCTGTTCGGCGTCAATTGTTCGCTCAAGTTCCGGATTGTCTTTCATCTCGGCGTAGAATTCCTCGATGGTTTTGCCTACTTCTTCAGCCATTTCTCTGAAAATTCCGCCAGTGTAATATTCCGTAAATCCAAGTTTTTGGGCGAGTAAAGCGCTCACGGTGGTTTTTCCGGCGCCTAAATCGCCACTTAAGATAATTCTCATATCATTTCCTTTATTTTAAATTTTCAAAAATATTTAACTCCTGGTATTATAAGGTTAAAGCTTAAAGAAAATCAACTTTTATGCGTATTCCCACAATTGGCCTAGAGATTCATGTCGAGCTAAAGACCAAAACAAAAATGTTTTGTGGTTGTTTGAATGATACAAACGAGTGCCATCCGAACGTAAACGTTTGCCCGATTTGTTTGGGCCACCCGGGCACATTGCCAGTCGCGAATAAAGAGGCGATTTTATCTGTTATTAAACTTGGCCTTGCGCTCGGCGGGAAAGTTGCCGAAGATTCCCATTTTGACCGGAAAAGTTATTTTTATCCTGATTTACCGAAGGCCTACCAAATTTCCCAGTACGAAGAGCCATTGGTTTTAGGCGGAATGCTTAAAGATATTAGAATTCGGCGGATTCATCTTGAAGAAGATACCGGCAGATTACTGCACAATGACGATAACAATAACGATAATGATGACAATAAAAAAAATGGTCATGGTCATCGTCATAGTCAAAAGTCAACCCTGGTCGATTTCAACCGCGCTGGCGTGCCTTTAATGGAACTTGTCACCGAGCCGGATATAAAAAATGCCGAAGAAGCGGTCGCATTCGCTAAAGAACTTCAGCTAATTTTGAGATATCTAAATATTTCCGAGGCAGACATGGAGCATGGCCAAATGCGCGTTGAAGCGAATATTAGTTTGTCCGGCAATGCCGGAATGGGCACGAAAGTGGAAGTGAAGAATATTAATTCATTTAAGGCGGTTTTTGGCGCGATTAAATATGAGCTAGAACGGCAAGCGGAAGTTTTAAAAGAAGGCGGAAAAATTCATCAAGAAACACGTGGCTGGGATGATAAGAAAAATAAAACAGTAAGCCAGCGGTCTAAAGAATCCGCCCATGATTACCGTTATTTCCCGGAACCGGATCTGCCACCACTTGATTTGCGGGAATGGGATTTGGAAAAGTTAAAAAATGAGTTACCGGAATTGCCGGAGGCAAAGCGTCATCGTTTCGTACAAGAATTCGGTTTTGGCCTTGATCAAGCTGGCTTGCTTGTGGAAGATAGATCAGCCGCTGATTATTTTGAAAATGCTGCGTCCGAACTAAAAGAAGTTTCACCTAAAACTAACTATCAAACCTTATTTAATTATTTCACGAGTGATTTGAAAGGAATTATGAATGATAAGAAAACAGCAATAACTGACATCAAAATTACGCCAGAACACTTAGCGCATTTAGTATCGTTAATTGAGAAAGGGGAGTTGTCTAGCCGTTTAGCAAAAGACACAATGCAAAAAATGTTTGAAACCGGCGAAAGTCCGGAAACGCTTATGAAGGCAAACGGCATAAAAATGGTGAGCGGAGAGAACGAATTGAATTGGTTAATTGATGAAATTTTAGCGCAAAATCAGGATGCCGTTGCCGACTATAAAAAAGGCAAAATCCAAGCGCTCCAGTTTCTTTTTGGTCAAGCGATGGCTTTAAGCAAAGGCCAAGCCGATCCAACAAAACTCCGCGTTTTTCTTGAAGAGAAGTTAAAATAGAAAAATAGGCGATTTAGGCAGTTTTTAGAGGGTTTTTGGTACTATTGACAAAATAGTATATAGCATGCTATACTTCACACAGTAAGTAATAAATTAACTTTTATTCATTAACAATTCCATAAAGGAAAAAATGGCTAAGCTTAACATAACAATTACTCACCGTCTCAATCAAGATGAAGCTTTGAACCGTATCAAAACCCTCCTTGACGATGTCAAACACCAATTCGGTGATAAGATTAGCGATTTATATGAGGAATGGGACGGCAAC
Organism: Patescibacteria group bacterium; assembly: GCA_038064775.1. Taxonomy (GTDB): domain Bacteria; phylum Patescibacteriota; class Minisyncoccia; order UBA6257; family GWB1-50-10; genus JBBTSG01. The sequence continues at coordinate 11,886 of JBBTSG010000026.1, read as the reverse complement.
GCTGGAAAATTTAGTTTTTCGGCTATGGGATTTTCTGTGTCTGGGACGTTAATCGTTAAACCACAAGAAATCGAACTCTCTGGTAACCTCCCATTCGCGGCATCATTTTTTAAGGGGAAGATAGAGTTGACTATCAGAGAACGAGCAGAAAGCTTACTCGCTTGATAAGTTTGCCATAACAAAGCCACCGTGTTTATTCGGTGGTTTTTATTTTCCAATAAATTTTTTGACGAGCGGATAAGCTTCTTTTTTATCGTTTATCCAATTTATTTTTTTGTCGCGTTTAAACCAAGTTATTTGGCGTTTGGCGTAATTCAAACTTCCCTGAATAATTAACTTTTTCATCGTTTCTTTCGGAATTTTATTTTGCAGGAATTGAGCAATATAGCGGTATTCCAAGCCGAAACTCTCTAGTCGAGCCCAGCTTAATCCTTGCGAGTGAAGTTTTTGAACTTCGGCGATTAATCCACGTTTTAATCTTTTCGCAAGGCGTTTTTCGATAAGTTGCCGCAGTTCCGATTTTTCTTTTTTTATGCCGATAAACAAAATATCTGCGTTTAAAAGATTTGTTTTGAGTCGTGGCACTTTTCCTAACGCTTCAATAATTTCAAGTGCGCGGATCAAACGGTAAGAATTGTGCGGATCAATATTTTTCGCTCGCTCCGGATCTTTTCGTTTTAACAAAGCAAATAGTTCTTCCACAGTTTTTTCCCCTAATTTTTTTCGAAGCAATATATTTGGCTTTACTTCGGGAATAATAATGCCGTCAACTACCGCTTGAACATAGAATCCCGTGCCACCGCAGATAATCGGCGTTTTCCCTCGCCGCCAAATGTTTTTGAGCGCTTTTCTAGCTAGTTTTTGATATTGCGCTACCGTAAAAATCTTTTTCGGATTCGCGATGCTTAAAAGATGGTGGGGAATACCTGCCATTTCTTTCTTTGTGATTTTGCCCGAACCGATATCCAAGCCGCGGTAAACTTGGCGGGAATCTGCCGATATCACTTCAGCGCCATTTACGCCGTACATTTTTTTGGCCTGCCCTGAGCTGAGTCGAAGGGCGAGTTGAACCGCAAGGGCGCTTTTTCCGCTCGCAGTTTGGCCAACAATTACAATAAGTTTCCTTTCAAAAGATTTCACTTTCTTTCGTGAATTTCAGCGGCAATTTTTGCGATGAAACTTTGAAGTGAAATCGTTTCTGTTTCTTTTTTACCTCGCTTGCGGACGTTTACGTTTTCGTCTTTCATTTCACGTTCTCCCACGACAAGCGTATAAGGAACTTTTTCAATTTCTGTTTCGCGAATCCGCTTGCCCAATGTTTCATTTGCTTCGCTTATCTCCGCGCGGATTGAATTTTGTTTAAGCTCGCTTAATACTTTTTCTCCGTAGCTAGAGAATTTTTCACTTACAGGAAGAATTTTTACTTGCGAAGGCGCAAGCCAAGTTGGCCATTCGCCGGCGTAATGTTCAATCAAGTAAGCAATGAATCTTTCGTGGGTTGAAAGAGGAGCGCGGTGAATGACAAAAACTTCGTCATTTTCTTTACCGTCTTTATCGTGATAAATAAGATCAAAGCGTTTTTTGGCAGCAAAATCGAGTTGAATTGTGGACATTGTTTCTTCGCGCCCGCCAACTGATTTATATTGGATATCAACTTTTGGGCCGTAGAACGCGGCTTCATTTTTTACTTCTGTAAACTTTACGCCTAAATTTTTGAGGACGTTTCTTAAAATATCTTCCGCCATTTTCCAATTTTTCGGCTCGTTAATATATTTCTTTTTGTTTTTTGGATCCCAAAGCGAAAGTCGGAAAGAGTAATTTTTAAGTCCAAAAACACCAAAGTATTGAATAGTTAATTCCATCACTTTTTTAAATTCTTCTTCGATTTGATCGGCGCGGCAGTAAATGTGCGCGTCATTCATTGAAAGCATCCGAACGCGCAAAAGTCCGGCCAAAGTGCCAGATAGTTCATTTCGGTAAACCGTACCGTATTCAGCGAAGCGGAGTGGTAAATCTCGATAACTTCGCGGTTCAGATTTATAAATTAGGTGGTGGAGAGGGCAATTCATTGCCTTCAGATAATAATTACCATCATCAAGTTTCATCGGAGGAAACATTGAATCGGCGTAATAAGGAAGATGGCCGGATGTTTCAAAAAGTTTTTGCTTTGCGATGTGAGGCGTCGCAACACGGCGGTAGCCGTATTTTTCTTCCATTTCAACGGCGAATTTTTCAATTTCGTTTTTAATAATTGTGCCGTTCGGCAACCATAAAGGCAGGCCAGAGCCGATTAAATCATCAAAGATAAAAAGTTTTTGTTTTTTGCCAATTTCGCGGTGGTCGCGTTTTTTTGCTTCTTCTTGCATTTTGAGATATTCTTCCAATTCTTTTTTAGTCGTGAAAGCTAAGCCGTAAATCCTTTGAAGTTGAGGATTTTTTTCACTGCCGCGCCAGTAAGCGCCGGCGATATGCGTTAGCTTAAAAGCGTCGGGATTAATTTCCGAAGTGTTTTTCACATGACCACCACGGCAAAGATCAAAGAATTCCTTGCCGGTATAATAAATCGAAAGCGGTTTTTTATCTTTTGTAAATTCTTTGATTAAGTCCAATTTAAATAACTGATCTTCGAAAGTTTTTTTAGCCGTAGCGGGCGTTACTTTTTTGCCGGAGAATGGAAGATTTTGGGTAATTAACCATTTTATTGTTTTTTCAAATTCTTTCAGATCCTCAGGCGTTAGATTACGGGGAAGAAGGAAATCATAATAAAAACCGTTTTCAATTGTCGGACCGATGCCTAATTTTGCTTTCGGAAATTTTTTCAAAACCGCCGCCGCGAGCAAATGAGCAAGTGAGTGACGAATGTTATCTAAATCATTCATACCTAATTATTATAAATAAATTTTTTATTTTCAGCGAACGCCTATCTGCTCTGACTTGTCATCAGGTTGGCGGCAGGTAGATTGACAGTTATTTATAAACCATGCTAATAATTCAAATAGCTTAGTTAAAAATATTTTAATTTCAGGAAGGACTAAAAGTTATGCAGAAAGTTATAGCAACTTTTTTTGTAATTTCCATCATTGTTTTAATTATTCTTATGAATTTAGTTAGGGAAGAAGGAAATATTGGTTCGTGTGATATTTCAAAAATCAAAACAAATTCCTTGAAACTTGGCGTTCGTAGTTATGAAGGCAGGCAAGATCAAAAACTTATTAACCTTGAAGATTTTTATTCTCGTAACTATGACAGCGTTTGGGTTTGCGGCGTCGGTGGCATGATTATTTTTGAAGGTAAGGAAAACAACAAGGAAAGATTCTACGCAAGCCTTTTACCAGCAACAGTATTTAATAAAATCACAAAGATGAATTTATCGAATGATCGGGGAAAGCTGAACGTAACTCTTGATACAGATACCGCCATTATTTTATTAACAAGTTTTTTAGTCGGTTTAACAATAACGGTTTGCGAGTTACTTGTTTCGGCAATTGGTATTTATGTTCGTAGGCAGAAAAAGAATTAAATTTTTTGAAATAAAAAATCCCGACGTTTTGTCGGGATTTTATAATTCTCTCACTTCGTCGCAAATAATTTTTGGTTCGTTGTTTCGCCAAGAAAGGCGGCCGCTTAATATTATCGCTTTATTTTCCTGCCAGGCGAGCGGATTTTTTGCTAATGTATCGGAAAAAACCAAAACTTCCATATTATCTTCCAAGTCCTCAAGCGTGACGAAAAGCATCGGCTGACCTTTTTTAGTCATGATTTTTTGAATACCGGAAATAATACCGGCCAAACGCAAGCGCGGCCCTTGTTCGGCTGATTTCGGCATTTTCATAATTTCTTTAATCGGCCGGACCTTATCTTTAACTTTTTGGAGATAAGCGTTAAAAGGGTGGTCGGTTAAATAAAGTCCAAGCAGTTCTTTTTCCCAAGTAAGAAGCAAGCTTTGGTCAGCGGGTTTTCCTGGTCTCATTTTCAAGCTAGCTAAGGTTGCTGAAGAACCAAAAAGATTTGATTGATTGGATAAGGCGTTCTTTTTGGCTGCTTGGTTCCATTTCAACAATTCTTCAATATTATCTAGCGCTTGGCCACGTTCAATTTTGAGCGAATCAAAAGTGCCAGCTTTAATCAAACTTTCAAGTGATTTTTTATTAAGATCTCGGTGATGAACGCGGTTTAATAAGTCGGTTAAACTGGCAAACTGCCCACCCTTTGCTCGTTCTTCAATTATAAAACTCACAATATTTGCGCCAAGATTTTTAATAGCTAAAAGACCAAATCGGATATTTAATTCATCAACGGTGAAGGTTTGGAAACTGGAATTAATATCCGGCGGTAAAACACTAATGTTTAAACGCTTTGCTTCATTGATTAGGAAATTAACTCGATCAATTTCCGTGCCGGAAATATTTAGCAAGCTTGCCATAAACTCAACCGGGAAATGGGCTTTAAGATAAGCGGTTTGGTAACTAATCATCGCGTAACAAGCGGCGTGACTGCGGTTAAAACCGTAACGGGCAAAAGGAGGAAAGAGTTCCCAGATTTTTTCAGCCGTTCGTTCATTGATGCCGTTTTTAATCATGCCCTCGATTAATTTTCCTTTTTGTTCATCAAGCAGTTTTTTAATTTTCTTGCCGATCGCTTTTCTTAAAGTGTCAGCCTCGGCAAGCGTGAAGCCGGCAAGATCGCGGGCGATGCGCATCATTTGTTCTTGATAAACGCCGACGCCGTAAGTATTTTTTAAAATTGGTTCGAGTTTTTGGTGAAGATAGGTAATTGGTTCTTTTTTGAATTTTCTTGCTATGTAGTGGGGGATAAGTTCCATTGGTCCAGGCCGGTAGAGAGAAATCATCGCGATAATATCTTCAAGCTCGGTTGGCTTTAAATCTTTTAAATAGTAGCGCATACCGGATGATTCCAATTGGAAAACACCGGTCATTTCGCCGCTTTGAAAAAGTTTAAAAGTTTCGCGGTCATCTAGCGGCAAATTATCAATATCAACGGAGACATTTTTTGTTTCTTTAATTAAACGCAACGCCTTTTCAATAATTGTTAAATTCTTTAGTCCTAAGAAATCCATTTTAAGAAGGCCGAGATCTTCAATCGAGTGCATTTCAAATTGGGTGATTACCGTGTTTTCGCCTTGTGGCGCTTTTTGAAGAGGAACTAAATTCACAAGCGGTTCGGGCGCGATTACAACGCCACAAGCATGAACAGAAGCGTGGCGGGCAACGCCTTCAAGACGCATGGCGGCATCAAGTAAGCGTTTAGTATCGGCATTTTCCGCGTATTGAGTTTTTAGTTCCGGCACCAATTCAAGAGTTTGTTTGATTGGCGTATTTACGGGTATAAGTTTGGCAATTTGATCGCAAAAAGCGTAGGGAAAACCTAAGGCGCGGCCGGTATCACGCACGGCCGCCCGCGCCATCATTGTGCCGAAAGTAATGATTTGAGCGACTCTATCCGCGCCGTATTTGTCGCGGACGTAGGCGACTACTTCATCACGGCGTGTGTCGGTGAAATCTATATCAATGTCAGGGACTTGAATTCGGTCAGGATTTAAAAAACGTTCAAAAAGAAGATCATATTTCAAAGGATCAATGTTTGTAATACCTAAAATATAGGAAATTATGCTGCCGGCGGCCGAACCGCGACCTGGGCCTACAATAATGCCGTGGTTTTTTGCCCAGTTTACAAAATCTTGGACGATTAAAAAATAATCAGCGAAGCCTGTTTTTCGAATTACATCCAATTCTATTTCCAATCGATTCTTAATTTCCGGCGTTATTTCTCTAAAACGGTTAGAAATTTTTTCATTGACCAAATTTAAAAGATAATTATCGGAAGATGCTTCACCTTCGGGCAAAATAAATTTCGGTAGAAGCGTTTTTCCAAGTTCGATTTCCAAATTACATTTTTCGGCAATACGGGCGGTGTTAATAAACGCGTCAGGAATTTCTTTAAACTCATGAAGCATTTCTTCGGGCGAACGAAGTGAGATATCAAAATTTTTGAGCGATAAACGGTCTTCATCATCAATCTTGCTGTTTGTTTGGACGGCGAGTAAAATTTCGTGGGCGAATTTATCATCACGTGAAACATAATGAACATCTTGAGTGCCGACAATCGGAATAGAAAATTTATCCGCGATTTTTAAAATTGAAGGATAAAGTTCTTTTGTGTGTGGTTGGATTTCAAGATAATAATCTTCGCCGAAAATTGATTTATATTTTTTAGCAACTTCTTCTGCTTCTTCAAGTCGGCCGTTTTTAAGCGTTCGCGACAATTCGCCGGAAAAACAACCGGAAAGACAAATCAAACCCTCGTGATGTTTTTCTAATAATTCCAAATCCACTCGCGGTTTGTAATAAAAACCTTCGAGATAAGATTTCGTAACGAGCTGAATTAAATTTTTCCAACCCGTCTGATTTTTTACAAGTAGTCCCAGATGAAATCTTTTCTCGTCAACCTTCGGCCGTTTATTTAAGTGGCCAAAAGGAGCAACATAAACCTCTGCGCCAATAATTGGTTTTATTCCAGCCTTCTTCGCCTTTTTATAAAATTCAATTGCTCCGTAAAGATTGCCGTGATCGGTGAGAGCGATCGTGTCCATCTCCAATTTTTTTGTCTGTGTAATAAGATCGTCAATTTTTGCCAATCCATCTAGAAGAGAATAATGCGAGTGAACGTGGAGATGAACAAACTTGACCATATTGCTTAAATTCTAGAAATTTTTTCTATAGCTCACAATGTTGATAACTAAAGATTTCGACAAAAAAACGGAAAAAGAGCAAGAGCTTTTTTAAAATTTTTCCAAAGACGTCATTTTCGGAAAAAATTTTGACAAAGGTGGCTAAAAAATTGTTGAAAAAGATTTTTGGACTGAAATTTTATGTAACAACCCCGTTTTTACTAGTAAAAGACCATAAGGAAGCGCAAAAAAATTAGTTCATGGCAATTAAAATTATTTAGAGTATTTCTAAAAACTTAAAACTATCTTATTATTTAGCATAAAGAGAAGAAAAAATGAGAACAGCACGTACTACTATTGGTATTGATGAGGTTGGCAGGGGCTCATTGGCTGGGCCCGTTACGGTTGCCGCTCTTGCCTTAACTCGCCGACACCGGTTTAAGAATTTGCGCGATTCAAAGAAACTTTCGCCGCAAAAAAGAGTTAATTGGTATCGTTCAATTAAAGGCAAAGAGGGAATCTATTATAGTTTGGCGAGCGTGACGCCGAAAATTATTGATCGAATAAATATTCGGGAAGCGACAAATCTTGCCGCGAGTCGCGCGCTTCGAAAATTAATTAGCCGAAATCCGCATTTAGAAAATCAGCCGCTTACCGTGAGTTTGGATGGCGGTTTATTTTTGAGGGACGGTTGGTTTGGCGAGAAAATTCGGGCGCGAACAATTATTAAAGGTGACGAAAAAATAAATACCATTAAATTAGCTTCGATTGTGGCAAAAGTTTCGCGAGATCGTTATATGAGGCAACTCCACCGATTTTATCCCCAGTACTCTTTAAAAGAGAATAAAGGTTATGGCACTAAAAAACATTTTGCGGCTATTCTACGATATGGCCACGCAAAAATTCACCGTTTGACTTTTATTAGAAAAATTACTAAAGTTTAAGAGTCGGAAAAAACATCTTGAAATATTATGGGAGGTGTACCAGTAAAACATCATTCAAAATCAAAAGTTGGTCGTCGCCGGTCGCAACAAGCGCTCAAAAACAAAGTTGTTAAAGTTTGTGGTAATTGCGGCGGACCGACCGTGCCTCATCGAGCTTGCCCGCAATGTGGCGCTTATAAAAAATAAAAATAATTTTTTGTTCTTTGTCGCTCTTTTAAGAATTTAAAAATCATGGCCACTCGACACTTAGTTAGAACAATCGTTCTTCAATCACTTTATGAGTGGGATTTTTACAAACACGAAGCCGATCTTATAAAAATTGTTGAAAGAAATTTATTAGAATTCGGTCCTGGCGTTGACGAGCCGGATTTTGTTTGGCGTTTAGTAAAAGGCGTTGTCGAACATTTAGCCGAAATCGATAAAACAATTTCTCGGGTTGCGCCAGAGTGGCCACTTGATCAAATCGCAATTATTGATCGGAATGTTTTGCGACTTGGCCTTTATGAACTACTTTACGCCGATAAAGCGGAAGTGCCGCCACGGGTGGCGATTAATGAAGCAATTGAGGTGGCAAAAAATTACGGTGGGTTAAACTCTCCGAAGTTTATAAACGGCGTTTTAGGCACGGTTTATCGCGAAATTGAAGGGGATAATTCAGCAGAAAAACAGCCTGGCAAAACTAAGCATAAAAAGGAATAGTGGATAACGAACTAAAAAAAATAGAAAAAAGTTTAGGTGTCGTGTTTAAAAATGAAGATCTTTTAAAAGAAGCGCTTACTCACCGTTCCTATTTAAACGAAAACCCGGCTTGGCCTTTGCCTCATAATGAACGGTTAGAATATCTCGGCGATGCAGTTTTAGAACTTATTGTTACGGAATTTTTATTTAAAACTTATCCTCAATACGAAGAAGGAAAGCTTACAAGCTTGCGCGCCGCTTTAGTAAACTATCAAATTCTTGCCAGAGTGGCCCGCGAAATAGATTTAGAAAAATTTATTTTTCTCTCACGTGGAGAAGCAAAAGATTTCGGCAAAGCCCGAGAAGTTATTTTAGCAAATGCAATTGAAGCTATTTTTGGCGCAATTTATTTGGATCGCGGTTACGCGCCGGCAAAAAAAGTAATTAAAAAAATCGTTCTTAGTCATCTTGAGGAAGTAATCACGAAAGGCCTTTATCGAGATCCGAAAAGTTTTTTTCAGGAATTGGTTCAGAATAAATTTAAAATTACGCCTATTTATAAAGTATTGAAAGAACGGGGGCCAGACCACCAAAAAACTTTTTTAATAGGCGTTTACTTAAATGAAAAATTAGTGGCAGAAGGCAGCGGTTTATCAAAGCAGGAAGCAGAAGCAAAAGCGGCGGAAGCGGCGATAAATAAAATGCAAGAGCAATCTTAAAATGGCAAATTTTTTGAAACGGCTGGAATTGCAAGGATTCAAATCTTTTGCCAACAAAACTGTTTTAGAATTTCCTTCTCGAGTGACTGCCATTGTCGGGCCAAATGGTTCGGGCAAATCAAATGTCATTGACGCTTTACGGTGGGTTTTGGGCGAACGAGAGGCCAAGCATTTGCGCGGCGATACAATTGGTAATTTAATTTTTGCCGGCACACCGAAAAAATCATCCGCTGGTTTTGCTCGTGTTGCGCTTTATTTTGATAATAGTCACAAAACTTTTCCCTTTGATTCGCCGGAAGTAATGCTTATAAGAAAAGTTGACCGTTCCGGAGTTTCCCAATTTTTTTGGCATGACGAAGAAGTTCGTTTAAGAGATTTACTGCCGATTTTGGCGAGAGCGCGATTAGGAAGTCGCGGTTTGACTATGATTGGCCAAGGACAGAGTGATATTTTTGTCCGTTCAAGCGCGGAAGATAGGCGAATGATGATTGAAGAAATTTTGGGTTTGCGGGAATTTCGTCTGAAAAAAAACCAATCTGAACGACAACTTGATTCAAGCAGAGTTAATATGGAAAAAGTTCAGGCAATGCTTGCGGAACTTACGCCCCATCTTAGATTTTTGCGAAAACAAAAGGGCCGCTTCGACAAACGAAGTGAAATAGAAGAAAAACTTCGGGCTCTAGAAAATACTTATTTTTCTTTCCGTCATGGCAGTTTAATTACCGCGATTGAAAAAGCCAGTGTTCCTATTTCCCAGCTGGAAAAAGAAAAAATAGAAAAAGAAAAAGAAGTGTTGATTTTTGAAAAGAAATTAAAAGAAATTGATGCTAAAGCCTATGACGTAAAATCACTCAACGAAATAAGAGAAAAAATTCGCCTCTTACTTGCCGAACGGGCTACTATTGATAAATCGCTTGCTCGGGGCGAAGCCCGCTTGGAATTAGCCGTAAGCAAAAGCGTGGCTGCCGCCCACTCGCAAAAAGAACTTTTAGATTTTATTCAAGATATCAGTTTAGAAATTAAGTCACTGCTTAATTTTGAAAATCTAGAAAAAATAAAAACTGCCCTTTCCCTACGTTTAGAAAATATTGAAGCGCTTTTAAAAAAAGAAAAAAAATCTGCTGGTGATGAATTAGAAAAAGAAGTGAAAGATTGGCGAGTTAAGCTTGAAGCAGTTGAAAAAAATGTTGAGGCGTTGAGAGATGAAGAAGAAAAAATGCTTTTAGGCCAGCAGAAAATGAACCAGGAATTCCGGGCACAGATTGAAGCGCTCGAAGGCAGAAAAAATAATCTCCGGTTAGTTGAAGAAAAGTTGCAAAGAGAAATCTTCGAGAAAGAAAAAATTGGTTTAAAACTAGAAGAATTAAATAGAGAATGGTTTAGCTTGGGTCGCGATTTAGCGGAACTTAAAACAATTCCTGTTTCGGGGGAAATGATTGATTCGCCGGAAGCGGAGAGAAAAATGATGAGATTGCGGGGCGAGCTCGCGGCTATCGGCGAAATTGACGAGGGGATGGTTAAAGAAGCAGAAGAAAGTGAAAGCCGTTACGAATTTTTGAGTCGGGAACTTACCGATCTTCATAAGGCGACCACTGATTTAAGAGTTTTGATTAAAGACCTTGAAGAGCGGATTCATAATGATTTTAAGAACGCTTTTAAGTCAATCAACGAAGAATTTAATAAGTATTTTCGATTAATGTTCGGCGGCGGTCGAGCCCATTTAAAACTTAAAAAATACTCTCCGCCCGCTGAAGAAAAAAATAACGAAATTGAAGGCGAAGTAGTCGAAAAAAAATACGCGCCCACTGAAGCCGAGAAAGAAGAAGCAGAACAGAAAGCCGGCATCGAAATTGATTTAACCGTTCCAAAGAAAAAGATCTCAAGTTTAGAAATGCTCTCAGGTGGTGAAAAAACCTTAGTTTCGCTTGCCGCTCTTTTTGCTTTAATTTCCGTAAGCCCGCCGCCGTTTTTAGTGCTTGATGAGGTTGACGCGGCGCTCGATGAAGAAAATGCCCGGCGTTTTGCCGATCTTATAAAAGAATTTTCTAAAAAAACCCAGTTCGTTATTGTCACTCATAATCGGGCAACAATGGAAGCGGCGGATATTCTCTACGGCGTCACAATGGGTGATGACGGCGTTTCAAAGGTTTTGTCTTTAAAACTTGACACGGTTTCTTCGAATAGTTAATCTTTAGCTGCGCATATGTTAGCAATCAAATTCAAAAAAATAGGCAAGAAACACCAAATTTCTTTTCGGGTGGCAGTTCAAGAAAAACGATCAAAACTTGAGGGTCGCTTTACTGAAGATTTAGGTTGGTTTGACCCGCACACAGATAAATTTGAAGTAAACGGTGAACGAGTAAAATATTGGATTAGTAAAGGCGCGCAACCAACGGCGAGCGTTCACAATTTAATTGTAAAAGCGGGGATTATTAAAGGTAAAAAAATAGCCGTCCATAAAAAATCGAAAAAAGATCCGGTAATTGCCGGAGAAAAAACGGCTACTGAGCCAGTAAAAGCGGTAGTTGAGGAAAAGCCAGTAGCGCCGCCAACTGCCTAGTACTGAGTCAGCCGAAGTATTGACAAATTCATTCTTATCTGCTAAGATAGATTTATAAAGAAAAGGTCGGATATAAAGATAGAAAATCGCACAAATGTCTAAGAACGGAGTTGATCAGGAATTTCTTGAATACTTGGTGAAATCTATTGTTGACCATCCTGATGATGTAAAAGTTGATCGCAAGGTTGACGAGATGGGCGTCTTACTTTCCTTGAAGGTGAATGCCCAGGATATGGGTCAGGTTGTTGGTCGCGAAGGTTCAACCGCAAAGGCAGTCCGGACACTTTTACGGATTGT
>JBBTSG010000025.1:0-5304 GCA_038064775.1 Patescibacteria group bacterium | reverse complement strand
TGCTCGCGTCACTCGCTTTATAAATACCTTCGCCAAGCCATTTTTTCTGCCACTTCTTTTCTATTTTCCCGAAGTCGTATTTTTTCATCAATATTAGTAATTATAATTTGAAAAAACGGGTTTGTGAACCGCTTGGCTTAAAAACAATTATTTGCTAAACTGGCAAAAGTTAATTTAAAAATTAAAAAGGGGATAAGATATGTTTCAAGTAATTTCTTTTGTTTTTGGCTTTTTGCTTCTTCTTGCGGTTCTCGTTGTGATAGATAGAAGAAAACGATATGTCATAACAACTTGGCTTAATAAATCGCCTAACCGCCTTTGGCTACTTCCAGCAATTGTTGTTTCTTATTACTGTTTAGTTGCCTATCTAAACGGCGCTTGGGAAATTAAAGAAGTAATAAAACTAATAATTTATTTCGCGGTTCTTGTGTTAATTTTGAGATTTTTTGAAAAACCGGCGGATAATAGGATTTTCCCTTTTGTTGTTTTTATCCTCGCAATTTGGATGCCTACAGAATTTGGTTTGTTGCCGATGCTCTGGGGTAATGTTGGCGGACTTCCCTTTCCAGGAGCTGTTTGGTTTGGAATTATTACTTTTCTTCTTGCCGCCGATTTTTGGAAAAATCCAAAAATCAATTGTAGTTGGTGGCTTGATGTAGATGACCTAAAAACAATCAGCAAGGTTTTTGTTTTGCTTTTAATTCTCATTGCTCCTGCCGCAATTTCAATTAATTTCATAAAACTGAGTTTGAGCCGAGACGTTAGCAATTACCCTGCGTTCGCTATTATTGTTTTCTTAGGGATTTTTCTTACAACGGCTTTGGTTGAAGAAATTATTTTTCGGGGCTTTATTCAAGGTTTGGTGATGACAAGAATGAAATTCTTGCCGGGACTTATAGTGAGCTCAATAATTTTTGGATTATCTCATCTAAATAACAACGTGAAAGACTATAATTTCCCGAATTGGTGGTATGTGCTTTTCGCGACTATTGCCGGAATTGGTTATGGCTATGTTTACCATAAACGCAAATCGATTGTTGCTTCCGCCGCCCTGCACGCATTAGTTGATTTCACTTGGGTTATTTTCTTTCAAGGATAGGAACGATTATGACAAAAAAATATTTTGTGATTGAATTGTTTGTCGTTTTTATTCTGATAATGGAAAGGATTTGGTTAGCCCAAAAGGAAATAATCAGTTTTATCGCAATCGCGATGGTCGCGATAAGTTGGTGGAAGAATAAAGACAATCTAAAAACCTTAGGGTTTTTACCGAACGATTTCACGATTGTAAAAAAAATGTCCCTAGTGATTTTATTAAGCGGCTTAGTGTTTTCTTTAATTGGCTTTTGGTTAAGTCCCGGAACAACGCTAAATTTTGAACTTGTTTCCGCTATATTTATTAGCGCGTTTGGTTATCTGATTTGGGCATTATTCCAACAACTCATCCTGAACGGATATTTTTCCAATCGGCTTCAATCAATTTTTGGCAATGTCCGTGAAGCTAGTTTTGTAAGTGGTTTATTGTTTGCGGTAGCCCACATGCCAAATCCGGTACTTGCGCCCATTGCTCTTATTGGCGGTGCTATTTCTTCTTATTTTTTCCTGAAATCGAAAAACATTTTTCCGCTCGTAATTGCGCATGCGATTATTGCCGCAATGATAATTCATCTCGTGCCGACTGGTTGGCATCACAATATGACTGTTGGTTATAACTTTTTTAAATAAAAGCCCTCGCTAAGAGGGTTTTTTGATTTAGAAATTTATTGAAAAAATCTTTTTTGCGTTCGCTAAAATTGAATCCGCCATTTCGTCAACTGAAATTCCTTTAATTTCCGCCAGTTTTTTTACCACTTCCACCACATAAGACGGTTCGTTTCTTTTTCCGCGATAGGGCTCGGGCGTAACATAAGGCGCGTCGGTTTCGCTCAAAATCCGGTCTAACGGAATGGTTTTGATCACCTCGTCATAATCACGAGCAAAAGTGATAACACCCCCAAAAGTAAAGGAGAATCCTAAATTAACAAGCTTTTCTGCTTCTTCTTTCGTGCCGGAAAAAAAATGAATAATGCCGGGATTAACTAACAATTTATGGCTCATAACTGATAACGTACTAATTAAATCAGCAAAAGCTTGTCCTGAGTTTGCCGAAGGGGCGTTTCGACAATGGATCATTAACGGCTTTTTTACTTCGTGCGAGAGTTCAATTTGTTTTAAGAACGTTTCTTTTTGTTTATCCCTTACTACTTCCAACTTACTACTTTCTACTCTGAAATAATCTAATCCACACTCGCCAATCGCCACTACTTTTGGGTCCGAAGCAAGTTTTTTATAAAAATCATAATCAAAATTTTCGCCACGGGAGGTGAACGCTTTCGCCGCCTCGCCGAGGCCAAGCTCAGACTCGTCGTGAAATGATTTTGAAACATGGACCGGGTGCAAACCAATAGCGGCGTAAACACTGCCAGGAAATTCGCGAGCGATTTCGACGGCCCGCAAAGAAGTGTCTTTCTGCGTTCCGACATTCACCATTCCTACGCCGTGAGAAAAAGCGCGGGTGATTGTTTCTTTATAATCTTCCCTGAAAGCCGCGAGATTAACATGAGTATGAGCGTCAAAAAATTTTAAGTTCATAATCTTGATTTATTGATAGGGCTATTGTAGCATAGCAACTAGTTCATTAGAAAAATTTATAGAAAGGTTATTTATGAAACAATTTTATATCGGACTTATCGGAAAACCCGGTAGCGGAAAAGAAACAGTTGCAAATATAATAAAAAATAATGTCACGCTAGGAAGAACGGTCAGGCATCACCGATTCTCTGATATTTTATATGAAATAGCAAATTTACTTTATCTGCCAAAAACACGGGAAGTCGGCCAAAAACTAGCGGTCGGGCTAAGAGATAATATTGGAAAGGACGTATTAAGCAACGCGGTAAGGCAAAGAATAACAAATGATCCGAGCGATATAATTATTCTTGACGGGATCCGTTGGTGGCCAGACGTCGAAATGCTTCGCAGTTTTCCGAATAACTTTTTGCTCTATATTGTTGCTGTGCCGGAGAAAAGATTTGAACGGCTTAAAGAGCGGAAAGAAAAGGCGGAAGAAGCTTCCATGACTTGGGAACAATTCTTGAAAGAAGACAATGCCGAAAATGAAAGATTTATTGAAGAAATTGGCAAAACTGCCGATCCGCTCCTAAATAACAACGGCACATATATACAACTAAAAAGTCAGATTTACAAAATGATGTTTGTAACTAAGCTTTTCTAATCAGCTAAGGCGCGGAAATAAAACCTCGCCTTTTTTTATTATTAATTCATCACCGTGCCAGTTAATGCTTTTTGTAATTTCCTCAGCGGTTGCCGGCAAAAATGGCGAAATTAATGCGCCGAGATTGTCGAGAATGGTCACTAAATCGAAAATCACCTGACTATCTTTTGTCTCCCACGGCTTATTTTTATTCACATAACCGTCGCCGAAAGAAATTAAATCCCAAATCGCCCCAAGCGCTTCGTGAAATTTATATTCCTCCATTTTTTCTTGCACTTTCTTTTTAGTGTTTTTAATTTCTAATTCTATTTCGCCGCTCAGTGATTTTAAGCCGGTTAAAGAAGTTTTTTCGGCCAGTGTTAAAACCCGCGCGGTGAAATTACCTAAGCCGTTTGCGAGGTCGCCGTTATAACGATCCTCAAATTTTTTGTAGGAAAAATCTCCGTCATCATACGCCGGAATTTCGCGAAGCAAATAATATCGGACCGCGTCAGCGCCGTAACGCTCAACTAGTTCAAAAGGATCAATAACATTGCCAAGTGTTTTCGAAATTTTCTGCCCATCAACGGTAACAAAACCGTGAGAAAAAATTGCTTTTGGCAAAGGCAATTCGGCTGAAAGAAGCATTGCCGGCCAAAAAAGCGCGTGAAATCGCAAAATATCTTTACCAATTATATGAACATCCGCCGGCCAAAAACTTTCTGGAAAAAGATAGTTCACGAGCGCGTCCGCCCACACATAAATAGTTTGCGTTTCGTCGCCGGGCACCGGAATTCCCCAAGAAAGATCTTTTCGCGGTCGGGAAAAGCTGATATCGGAAATTCCCTGATCGATAAACGAAAGGATTTCGTTTTTTCTCGTTTCTGGGATAACGCGCAATTCCCCGCTTCTTATTTTTTTTGCAACCGCATCGCTCCACCGAGAAAGTTTAAAAAAATAATTTTCTTCTTCAATAATTTCCGGCGCCAAACCGTGATCTTTGCACTTACCATCTACCAAATCTTTTTCCGTCACAAACGCCTCATGGCCAACGCAATAAAGGCCTTTATATTTCTTTTTATAGATATCGCCTGCTTCAACAAGTTTTTCCCAAACCGAAACAACATTTGGCCAGTGCCTTTTTTCGTCAGTTGTGCGAATAAAATCGTCCCAAGAAAGATTTAAAACATTTTTCAAATCTTTAAAACGCTTAGCTTGTTCGTCAACGAATACTTGCGGGTTTTTATTTACGGCGGCAGCCGCTCGAGCAATTTTCGCGCCATGCTCGTCTGTTCCGGTCAAAAAAAATACTTTTTCCCCTTTTTCTCTGTGATATCTCGCTATTACATCTGCCTGAATTGATTCAAGCGCAAAACCAATATGCGGAGGCGCATTTACGTAGGCGATAGCCGTCGTAACGTAAAATTTGCCAAATTTATCTGAACGAAGTGAAGTCATAAATTTGAACAAAGCCCTTTAGATCATCGCTTCCCGGTCTTTTTTTCGATCAGAAAAATATTCAAAAATTTCTTGAGCAAGAACAGCAACCGGCACCGCCAAAATAATACCGGTAAATCCGGCAATTTGCGCGCCGGCCAAAAGCGAAACAACCACAATTACCGGGTGAACTCTTAACGCCCGACCCATTACAAGTGGCGTCAGAACATGATTTTCAAGTTGCTGGACGATAAAGAAAAAAATGACGGCGTAAATTCCTAGCGTCACAGAATCAGAAACAGCAGCAAGAAAAGCCACAATGCCGGTAATGACTGGTCCGATAATCGGCACCAATTCAAAAACAGCGGCGAGAACGGCGATGACAACAAAGTAGCGAACATTTAAAATCCAAAGCCCGAAACAAACAACCAAACCAACAATTAAACTTAAAGCGAGTTGAGCAGTAAACCAATTTTTAATCTTATCCTTGAAGCGGCTAAAAACTAAAAGAGTGGGACGCTCGTATTGCGCCGGCAAAATTGCCTTGAGTAGCCGCTCTGTTCCGTCTTTATCAACAATCAAATAAAAAGCGGCAACGATTGTTCCGAAAATAA
>JBBTSG010000024.1:0-21790 GCA_038064775.1 Patescibacteria group bacterium | reverse complement strand
CCGACTGACTTTCCAAATATGGTGGCCAGTAATCCCAATCAGTTAAGCCGTAACCACCTTCATTTTGGAAAGCGGAAGTAGCCACGCCCCACATAAAAGTTTTCGGAAAAATGAAATTTTCCGTGGTTAAGCTGTCATCGGTTTTTATCTCGGTAGGTGACGGGGGAATTATTTTTTTCGTGAGGTCAACTGGTATTTGAGGGCAAGGCGAAGAAAAGAGAAAAACCATTGCGGCGCACAAAAAAATAAAAAGAATAAACGATATTCGAGATTTCAGGTTTTTCATATCCAATCCTTATTAAATTTTTAAATAATCAACTTAACTCATTCTATCCTCGGTTATTTTAAAATTCAATTATTTTTAATTTTGGTTTGGTTGCATTTTTTTGGATTTTTGCTCTAATTGTTAGGAGGTTATTTTGCCACCTTGCCCGCCCATTTTTATGCCGAGGTAGCTCAATGGCAGAGCAACGGTTTTGTAAACCGTAGGTTGGAGGTTCGACTCCTCTCCTCGGCTCAAAAAGATGGGCGGGTGAGTAAAGCGTGGGTCCTCGGTTTTCCCGCGTTCGTCCCGAACGCCAGTGAGGTTAAGCAAAGCGCAATCCCGCAAAATTGTGAGGGACAAATCCCTGCCTGCCGGCAGGCAGGCGAGAGGTGGCTCCAAGATTTCTAACGGAGCAAAAATCCAAGCGCACGACCTATTTGGTACAGCGCTTTTCTATTTAGTTGCCTTGAATTTAGATAAGAATAATTAACTGTCAGATTGAGAGATATCATAAACTTTAGGTTATGTAATACACTAATATATCTTTACTATTCCTATTGTGTTACAGTTAATTTATGATTAGAAAAGGAATTAAAAAAGATTTGTTGGGGAAAATGTATTATAGAGATAAGAAATCAATGCAAGAAATCGCTAGCGATTTGAACTGTTCTTTGCACAAAGTTTCGTATTGGATGGAAAAATATTGCCTCAATGCTAGACCGCGTAGCGAAGCAATGTATATCAAACATAATCCTGCCGGCGATCCGTTTATTTTCAGACCCCCGGAAACAACACGCGAAGCAGAATTATTTGGTTTAGGGCTTGGTCTCTATTGGGGCGAGGGGACAAAAGCAGATAAAAATTCAATTCGTTTGGGGAATACCGACCCCAATTTAATCAAGAGATTTATCGAATTTCTTATAAAAGTTTTTCAAATTGATGAGAAGGATTTGAAGTTTGGGTTACAGATTTTTTCCGATATAAATCCAGAAAAAGCTATGGACTTTTGGTCGAAAACACTTAGAATAAGTAAAGTTCAATTCAATAAACCTATTGTGACAAAATCAGGATCAATTGGAACTTACCGAAAGAAAAGCGAGTACGGAGTTTTGACTGTTATGTATCACAATAAAAAATTGAGAAATTTATTAATAAGTTTATTGCCGATGTAGCTCAGTGGTAGAGCAACTCCATGGTAGAAATTCTGCCCACTCTAGGAGTAATTTTAGAGCGAATCCCGAATAACGGTTAAAGGCTTAAACACAAGTTCAGACCGTAGCGTTTAAAGGCGCTCGAACGACTGACAAGGGCTCCGACGCACGGTTGGAGAAGATACAGTCTAATCCTTCTAAATAGTGTCCGATAAAAAGGAGGTGTAAATGAAGGAGTAGGTCGTCGGTTCAATCCCGACCATCGGCTCAGAAATTTGATTTTTTAGTGATTCTAAGTAAAATTAACTGACAATTGTATGGCACAAGGAAAATTTAGTGAAAAATTAATAAAGTTGCGGTGTTCGGTGTGTAAACACGTTAATTATAATACTCGCAAAAACAAGAAACTTGTTGAGCGGAAAATTGAGTTTAAAAAGTATTGCAACTGGTGCCGGAAACACACAGCTCATAAGGAATCAAAGAAATAGGCGACTAAGCCGGTTTTAAAGGCCGAGCTTGTCTACCGTTAGGGAGGCTTTCTTGCTCGGTTTTTTTGTTTTATAATAGATTTGTTCTTTCGGGCGCTTAGTTAAGTGGTATAACTGCAGTCTCCAAAACTGCTGTCGGGGGTTCGATTCCCTCAGCGCCCGCAACTATATATAAGAGGGCTTGATGGTTCGACGTGCTCACCATCAATACTGAGCTTGTCGAAGGTATTGACTTTTTTAGAATCTGCTATAATATGTACATGCTAGGTGACTTCCTTCGGTAATCTCATTAATTACGATAGTGTATGTCCTCCCGAGCATTATAAGGTCGAAAATAAAAATTAATACACGTTAATCCTAATTTAGATGGCAAAGAGATTATATGTTGGCAGTTTGTCCTATAACACGACGGATGATATGTTGCGCCAAGCTTTTGAAAAAGCCGGCACAGTTGCTTCCGCGAACGTGATCATAGACAAAATGTCTAATCGCTCAAAGGGTTTCGGTTTTGTGGAAATGTCCACAGACGAAGAAGCTATGAAAGCGATTGAAATGTGGAATGGCAAGGAATTAGACGGACGCGCAGTCACAGTGAACGAAGCTCGCCCAATGGAACCACGCGCACCACGTAGTGGCGGTGGAGACAGAGGCGGTTTCGGCGGTGGCCGAACGAACCGTTGGTAAACTAAGCTGTTTAGCAAAAAACTCCTCCGACGTAAAGTCGGAGGAGTTTTGTTTTTAGGCGAATAAGTGATATTCTGATAAAAGAAAATTTTAAAAAAATAATAAGGAGATACAAGAATGAATAAGAAGAAATTGCGGTTCTTACAGGGTTTTATAAGAGAATCCGAATGGATTGAAGGGATAGACAGGGGACTCGGAGAAATTAAAAAAGAACTTCTTTCAAAACAAGCTGACGGCCATGTCGGCGCGATGTTTTTTCTAAATTGGCTAGCTCAAAAGCAGAGAGTTCTTAATAAGGAATATCTTTGCGACGTCCATCGGCTGATAATGCGGGATAGAGCTCTTACTTTTGAGCAGACTGGTAACGGCCCATCCGGTTGTTATCGAGAAAGAAGAGTGGCGATTTACCAAAAAACTCTTATGCCGGTTTTTCTCAAGAAAGGGAAGTTTAATCTTATTGAAGAATTAAAACTAATCCGTCGCGCGCCGCATCCTAAAAAAGTTCCAAAATTGATGGAAGAATGGTTTGAAAATGTAGTGAAGTGGCAAAAAATAAGCGGTAATAACTCGCCAAAATGGAACGTCCGAAAGATTGCCGATTTCCATTTTGATTTTGAAATGATCCATCCTTTTGGTGATGGGAACGGCCGAACGGGCCGGGCAATCGCTTATTATATGTTAAAATTTGCCCGCTTAAAGCCGTTCATTTTTTGGGAATACGACAAGAGCAAAACATACTATCCTTGTTTTAGCGATAAGACAAAAATGCTGATGAAAGAATATTTCCGCATTCGAGTTTTTGAACCGAAGAAAATAATGGGTCGGGTTGAAACATTAACTGAAGAAGATCTTATTTAAAATAAAAAGCCCCCTGAGTTTATCGAAGGGGGCTTTTAGTTCTAACTTCTTTAATTCATAAGGATAATGATTTTCATTATTTTCTTCTGGAGGCGGTGTCCAGCATTTAAGACAACGCGCTTCATAAATTTCAGCGTCGCCGATTTCGATTCGCTGGCCAGAACCAGCGGTTTTTTTTTGCGTCATTATCGCTTCTTCTTTTTTGCACCGAAAACAAATCGCTTTTTTCTTGTCAACGTAAGTGGCAATACCCATAAATAACGACATTATTTCAAAAGGTTTGCCCCACGCATCCATGTCTAGTCCGGCAACCAGAATTAGTATTTCTCGTCGATTTTCCCGGAGATCCGTAACAAATTCAAAAAGCCATTTCTTAAAAAACTGGCCTTCGTCAATCGCTAAAACTTCCGGATTAAACTTTTTAAATAAGCTTTCCAGTTCTTCTCTTGAACCAATTGGAAAAGCAGGGAATTCGTCAACTGGCTTAAAATTATTGGTTAAATCTTTAGCGCGAGCCACGATTTCTTCTCCAGTTCGAGTGTCTTCTTTTTGTTTTAGAACGAGCATTCTTTTGTCTGCAGCTCGCGCTCGTCGGAGCCGACCGATAAGATCTTCTGTTTTGCCGCAGAACATACCACCGCTAATCACGATTATTTCTATCATTTTTCCGCCTTCAATATTTGATTTTTAAGGATTACTAAAGAACATTATACCATCAGTTTTTGATTTTTACATTCCAACCTGCTAGATTTTAAGTAATGACAGGCACTCCAAAAAAACAAGAGGTAAAAGAGAGAATTCGGGTGGCGGTTTTGATGGGCGGCCCTTCCGCCGAGCATGAAGTTTCGCTAAAAAGTGGTCATAATATTTTGAAAAACATTAACCGGCAGAAGTACGAGGCCTTTCCGATTATAATCGGCAAAAAAGGCGAGTGGCAGATTTCGCCCGCCGAGCTTAAGAAAAAAGCCGATGTTGGTTTTATTGCTATGCACGGCACTTATGGCGAAGATGGTTCGGTTCAAGCTATTTTAGACAAAATTAAATTGCCTTACACCGGTTCGCCAACTCTGCCTTCGGCTTTAGCGATGAACAAGTATTTAACAACGGAACTTTTAAAAGGCGCGGGTATTGCCGTTCCTCCCACGCTTTTAGTTTCAAAAACTGAATGGGTGCGCAATCCTTTTAAAATTTTTGAGCAGATAAAAGTTTATATAAATTATCCAATGGTTGTGAAGCCAAATGATAACGGTTCGAGCGTTGGCGTTTCAATCGTAAAAACCAAAGGCGAACTCATCTCTGCGATCGAAAACGTTTTTACGCTTTCGCGTGGAGCGCTTATTCAGACGCTCATTAAAGGAGTGGAAGTAACTTGCGGCGTTTTTGATCACGGTTGGCCGGAGAGCGCGTATCCTTTAATGCCGACCGAAATTGTGCCAAAGGTTAGTTCTTTTTTTGACTACAGGGCAAAATACGAAGTCGGTGGTTCTTTGGAAATTACGCCGGCAAGATTGTCTCAACCGGTTTCAGATTTAATCCGGCGGGCAGCGGTTCAAGTCCATAAAGCAGTTGGCGCTTCCGGTTTTTCAAGAACCGACTTTATATTAGCGGGCAATCACGAACTTTTTACGCTTGAAATAAACACTATTCCGGGGCTTACCGAGCAGAGCTTACTACCCAAAGCAGCTTTAGTAAGCGGTATTTCCTTTTCCGACCTTATTGATCGCGTTATTATTGCCGCTGTTCATAAATACACGCCTCGTGAGATGTGCGGAAATATTATGTCAAAATTTTTTGGCGTTTCTGTCTAGAATAAGTGGAAATTTTAGTTAGTTTTTTAAACCCGTCCTAAGCTTATCGAAGGACGGTTTTTTCTCTAGTCGAAGCATTGACGCGCTAGAGGGGTAAGGAATAGAATAACTCCAGTTAATTAACTTTTAAAAATAAGATAGAAAGGAAAGTTTATGATGATGCCTAGTGGACACTGGGAAGAAATTTTTGACGTTTTTCGCAAAACTAAATCGTCTGAAAATCTAGTTTTCGGCTTGACTAATTTGTATGAAAAATTCAAAAAGGAAAAAATTATTCAAACCAATCTTTCTTTAAAGAAGTTCATACGATTATCTCGAATAAAAGCTGCCTACAATGGCGTAGCAAAACTTCACCATAAAGGGAAAAGTGGTCGGTTGCTTTATCCTTGGGATTCAGAAAGTGATGATTGTTTTATCAAAACAAACTCGCAAAAGAAGTTGGACGGCCAACTTGGAATTTTGTATAAGAAATGGAAAAAGGAAAGGAAAATTAAGCACAAAGATTCATTCCGTCGCTTTCTTGAAACTGCCAAAATATATGCAAAACGAAAAGGGCTTTTTAAAAAAAGCCACAAGAAAGCGGCAGCGCATCAATTATGGTCAGAAAAAGAAAAGGAACGTTTCCGTGAATACATTCGCTTAAGAACGAGTGGAGACGCTTCAAACGACGATATTATTAGTGCAGGCTTCGAAGGGTTAGTAAGTCGAAGGCAAATTAGTTCTATTGTTCGCGATCTTTTCCCGACCGGCCGACAACCGGAAGTGCAGAAAAAAGTAATGTCTCGGAAAGAACTTGAGCGTCTTGAATTAAAAAGGATTTGGACGCCGGATCGATTGAAACTCATTAAAGAATGCGTTCGTGTTGGGTTTGAACCCGAAAGAATTTACGAGGCTTTACATGATGTTCCTCGTAAGCTTGTTGAAGCAAAAGTCAAAGAGCTTCGTGGTAGTGGCTATCGAAGACCGATCGGCGTTGATGTTTTTTCAGAAACAGGTTTCGGTCGCCTTACGGTATCTTCCGAAATGGTTTCTAAATTTAAAAGCGCAATGCGTCAAGCAAGTGCTGCAAAGCCTTTCGAAATTATCGTTGGAAAGGCAGACTCTTTCAGTATTATGGCAATTAACGCTCCGCTTATAGGAACGGAATATAGCCAAGTAATGGAAGAAAACATTATCCGAAACGCCTTGGAGCTTGCAGAACGCAATAAGGACGACTTTGTTTTGCTTCCAGGCGGTCTTATTTCGCTTGATACGAAACGAACGGATGGTGAATTTGCGACACATCGAGCTCTAGTTTCCGGCTTACGTTTTGAAGAGAAGGTTATAGATCCGCGTTATCGAAAAGAAGCGGCGTGGATTCGGAAAAATCTTCCTGCCAATAATGTTGTTTTCCAAAATATCCGTGAACGATTTTTAAACCTTCTTTTAGGATGGACTAAAATCGTAACATGGAAATCTGGTAAGCCAGTTTATTCTGGACAGATTTTCATTACATTCGGACGGTTGGAAGAAGAAATTATTCTCGCTGCAGCTCACGCCGAAATTCGTTATATTGTCACTGTTCAGCGAAACCGCACAATGAATGAACGAAAAGGCGTTGAGGCGTTGCTTCGTTTCGAAAAAAGAAAAGAAAGTCCAAGCTTTACTTTGATTGATAAACTTGAAAAAGAAAAAGACGAGCTCCTTGCGAAAGAAAACCGCACTATTCTCACAAATGTTGACCCGGAAGATCGTAAACGATTTGTTGGAATGGTTCGCTCGTGGGTTATCAAAGGTTTGGAGCATGCGATTCCTGGCGCGCGGGTTATAACGCAGGGCACAGCTTTTTTCCGTGTCGGCAATACAATAATCGAAGTGCACCAAGATCGTGAGCAAGGACCAACTACAAATCTTCTTGACATGTTCTTACGGAAAAATGCCGGTCGGCGAGCTTTAGACAATACGCTTCCAGACGTCGAACTACTAATTAATCCTTATACAGTCAATTATCGTTATGCAATGGTTGAACGGACAAAAAGTGACGGTACACAGGTTTCAACATACGTGTATCAACCACCAGTCGCGCTCAATAAACGATTTTTACTTGATCAGTTTAAGGAATTAGTTAAGAAAGTTACGCCAATAGAAAAATTGCTTCGTCACGAAAATTTTGAACCTGGCGTGTTACGGCTTGAATATCGGAATGGTATATGGATTCCAGAACCTTTAAGCGCTCAAGTTTTACTTCGTAAACATGAAGAAGGCATTTCATTGCGAGAGATGAAACACGAATCGAAATATATTTATATTTATTGCGATTCCGATGAACATTACGGGCATCCATGGAAAAAGTACTATTATGATGTTGAAAGCGGGCGTCGTTTAGGGCATGATGTTGCGGTTAAGGAAATCTTAAGAAGGAATTTCCTTTATCAAAGAAAATCGTTGCCGCTTCATGCGTATTTCAATCTTGGTGATCAAACGCAAGGGCACCATTTTCCGACGCAAGCTCAACCGCACGAGCTTATAAGTTCGTATCGCGAGCTTGAACGAGAGCATTTTTTATTGCGACGGAGTTTGCAGAATGGCACAAGCAGCAAGATGCTCGCAAAGCAATTTGCTGAATTTTCTGATCGGCTTTTGCATGAAATTCGGCTTCAAGGCATTCATTGGCCTCAGAAGCAGTTTGAAATGTACGAGTCCGAAGCACTTGAGCCAAATGCAGATTTTTTTGCTAGTATTATTCGCCGTGCCGAAGAATCAAACGTAAGAACGATTGGGATTAGCGAACGTTCTAACAGTCTTTCTGATTCTCGTGATATCGGAATCATAAGTATTTTAGGCGGTAATCATTTTGATCACACTGTTGAAGGGGAATTGACCGAGGGAGTTTTTTTTGCAAGGAAAATTATTGACCTTCTTTTGCAAAATCCTAAATTGAAGTTACCGCGCAGAGTTTTGGAATATTTAGTGCGTGCGCCGCTTCATGGAAATACTTCCGTTGGGCAAGGCCTATTAAGAGGTGGTTCAAATGGTTACGAATGGGGAATCTCTTTACGCCATGATCCATCTCGAAAAAGCGGGCCAAATGGAGACCCTCTTATGAAAGCAGTTTCTAACGTACTTGAGCGGGGAGATTTTCCAAGAATATTTACTGGAAGGAAAGTAATTCATATTTCCGGTGATATTCATCGGTTTGGTTCTTCATATCTTACCGACGCGGTTGTGATGTCATGCGCGGCAGGTACTGGAAACGATCCGTATGGTGAGAGAGGATTCAGTTCCAATAATATAGGCAGTATGGTTATTGGGCTTCCCGCGCGAGGACCAAAATATGGTCCAATTCGGATGATTGTTTTCAATCATGACTTTGTGAGCGCTTATCTTAAGGCGCCATGGAAGATTAATTGGGAACAAATTTTTAAGAATCCACTCTAGTAAAGAGTGATATTATTGAAGCCCCGCTTAGCGGGGCTTTTTCTTTACACTGAGCGAGTAAATCGAGTCGAAGTGTTTTGCCTCCGCTTTAATTTTCTTTTAGGATTATAACGTGAAAGAAATGACGAATGAAAATTTGATCAAAGAATTAATTGACGATGGTTATTTAAAATCACCCTCAATTATCAAAGCGTTTAGGAAAATTGATCGGCTTAATTTTATTCCGGGAATTTATAAAGACGAGGCCTACGGTAATTATCCATTATCAATCGGTCGTAACCAGACAATTTCCCAGCCACTCACGGTTGCTTTTATGCTTGAGCTTTTAGAGCCGAAAGCCGGCGAGAAAATTTTAGATGTCGGTTGTGGTTCCGGTTGGCAAACCGCACTGCTTGCGGAAATTATTGGCGATCCGGCAGTTGCCGGAGGTATGGTTATCGGAATTGAAAGAATAAATGAACTGAAAAATCTAGCGGAGAATAATATTTTAAAATTTGGATTTATTGAAAAAGGAATCGTAAAAATTATTGAAGGTGACGGGACAAAAGGTTATGAGGCTGACGCGCCATATGACAAAATTATTGCCGCCGCCGCTGGCGAAATTATTCCAAAAGCATGGAAAGAGCAGTTAAAAATCGGCGGTCGGATTGTAGCGCCAGTTAAGGAAAGTATAATTATTCTTGATAAGCTTAGTCCAAGCGATTTTTCGCAAAGACAGTATTTTGGCTTTAGTTTTGTGCCACTCGTGGAAGGAAAATAAAATTATTTACTACTGGGCGTATTTTCTTTTCAAAGTTAAGATTTCTTCCGGCGTTAAATTATTGTAAACTGCGAGCCAGTCATTTGCAGCTTGTCGCTGGGCGGTTGAAAGCGCGACGCGATAATTGCAAACTTCTTGTTGCAGATAAACCTCTACTATGTCTTTTTCATGGAATCCGGGAATTGGCACTGCCGCTTCCGGGAAAAGATTAGCAATATCATTCGAGCCGCCAATCGCGAGCGGGATTAAATGATCCACTTCATAAGCGCCGGTTGGTTGGGGATATAATATTCCATATTCGGCAAAAACTTGTTTTCTTAATTTTGTTGAAACATTTCGCACGGTTTTTGTGTAGCCCTTAACGCAAATTTTTTCAATTGTTGCGTCAGGGAAAACAGCGCCGGGCGTGCATTCGTGGTCTGGTAACGGGCCTCTTAATAAACAATTACTTGATTTAATTCTTTGGTCTGGCGAAAACGGAATATTTGGATTTTCAGTTGTGGCATTTAGTAAAATTGCTTCTAGATTTTGTTTTGCCGCGCGGTTCGATTCGTAGTGGCGCAAGGAAAGAAATCCGGCTGTAAGAATAGTGAGAAGAATGGCCGTTACAAGAACAATTAAACGTGGGCTGGTTTTATTTTTACCGCTTCTAGCAAAAATATAATAGAAAAGGATTAGGTAAATAAAAATCGTGAGCGAAAAAGGAAAGTCGGGAATAGTGAGCGAAGCGAGTGGTAGATGAGAGAAAAAATTAATCGTGGCGAGTTCATATTTTAGTAATATAAAAGAAATTAAAGCGGGAGCAAGAGCAAGTACTTTTGATATAAGCCCGGCAAATGCGGTCACAAAACCTAAAATCATTGTTATTGGAATTACCGGCAAAACAGCAAGATTCGCGGGCAGCGCCACAAGCGAAAAATTTCCCATTTTATAGAGAATAAAAGGCAGGACAAAAACATAAGCGGCAGCGGTGATGGAGGCGATATCGCGAAACCATTTCCACCGAATCCAGAGGAAATATTTTTCTAATTTAGGCGTAAGAAAAATAACGGCGATTGTGGCAAGAAATGAAAGTTCAAAGGAAACATCATAGGCAAGAATAAAAGGATTTATAAAAATCATTATTACGCCGGCGAAAATAAGCGCCCGGCCGGCATCATAAGTTCTGCCACTTATCCGAGCAAGAAGCACTAAAGATGCCATAATGCCGGCGCGGATTGCGGTTTGCGCGCCGCCTATCATCATCACGTAGAGAAAAATAGCGAAGATGCCTGCGCCAATCGCGAAATTTATCGGCAAGAAAGAAAATATTTTCATAATCCACTCCGCGACAAGCGTAACGTTATAGCCGGAAACAGTGACGACGTGGATAAGGCCGGTGTTTACAAAAGCTTGTTTTAATGAAGTACTAAAAGAGGCGCGGTCGCCCAAAATCAATCCCCGCATCATTGTGGATTCAGGTTCGGACAGAATGGCGTTTATCGCGCCAGCAAATTTTTCTTTCACAGAAAAAAGAACGCGTTTTATAAAACTGCCGCCACCACGGGAAGTTATTTCAATTTGCGGATACCTCATCACAAAAAATATTCCGTCTTTTTTAAGGTAATTCACGTAATCGAATTCTTTCCCTTGGTCGGTTATGAAATCCGTCGGACTTTGCAATTTTCCAGTGAAATTTACATTGTCGCCGTAGGCAAAATCGCCATCTTTTACGGCGGAGAGAAGAATTTTTGTTGTTGCCGTTCCTGCCTGCGCAGGCAGGCCTTCCATCGCCGCTACCGTAATTTCAACGCCATCAGCTTTTTGAATCGGTTCGTCAGTTATTATTCCAGACAAAGAAATTTTTTGGTTAACTTGGTTTATAAAAACTTCCGGCGCTGGTTTATCAACGGAATTGAATCTTAAAATTCCCACTGAAAAAGCGAATACGAAAATAGAAAAAATGATTTTCCAATCCCTCTTTTTTATTTCGCTTTGTTCCGTAACACCCAGCTCAGTTTTGGCAGAAGTTTTCAGTAAAAATTTTGCAGAGAAAAATAAGATAGGGATAACGGAAACCAACCCGATTACGAAAGCAATAATAGGATTGAAGTTAAAAAAAGAACGCAAAAGCACGCCAACGCCAAACCCGAAACAAGCTGAATAAAAAACTTTATCTCTAAGCATTTCTTGTGTTCCTTGTCTAAAAAACTATAATACGTTCGTTATGGAAGGTAAATCAAAAAGAAAAGTTAAGTCTGAACAAAGTCGAAAGGTCTTCGTGGCGCTCTCGGGCGGCGTGGATTCATCTGTTGCGGCGTTTTTGTTGAAAGAACAGGGTTATGAGGTAACCGGCGTTTTTATGAAATGCTGGAGTGGCGACGGCCCCGACGCGAAGGTCGGAGTAAACTGCTCTACCGAGCGGGACGCGGAAGACGCGCGCCGTGTCGCGAACCACTTAAACATTCCATTTTATGTTTTTGATTTTGAGAAAGAATATAAAAAAGAAGTGGTGAAATACATGATCGACGGCTACAAAAAAGGGATCACACCGAATCCGGACGTGATGTGCAACAAGGAAATTAAATTCGGCTTATTCTTGAAAAAAGCATTGTCGCTTGGCGCGGATTATATATCTACGGGACATTACGTCCGTATCGCTCCTCGGTATATTTCTCGCGGAATCGGGCGTTCTTCGGCTCCAGCGGCCGAAGCCGTCCTGCGCTCTCGCGCCGCTCGCTCCTTCGGAGACCAAGCCGAGCGGCGCTCCGAGAGCTCCCGCTCAAAACACACCGAGGAGCTCTCGATCCATTCTTTATTAGAAGCAAAAGATAAAAATAAAGACCAAAGTTATTTTTTGTGGACGCTGACGCAAAATCAATTGAAACATTGTCTTTTCCCGATAGGTAATTATTTAAAGCCGGAAGTGCGGGTGATTGCAAAAAAAGCCGGATTGCCGACCGCCGACAAAAAAGATTCACAGGGAATTTGTTTTTTAGGGCAGGTGACGCTTAAAGATTTTCTTGGTGATTACCTGAAATCAAAAAAAGGCGTGATTGTAAACACTGACGGAAAAGAAATTGGCGAACATGACGGTGTTTATTTTTACACAATCGGCCAGCGTCACGGTTTAGGGTTAGGCGGCCTGCCCGGCCAGGGTGGCGAACCGTATTATGTGGCGGCGAAAAATGTGAAAACGAACACGCTTACAGTAGCCCGCGGTTCGGAAAATTTGGAACTTTTCCGAAAAGAAGTTAAATTGGAAAACTTAAATTTTATCGGCGGAGAATTTTATAGTGGCAATGTTTTTGCTCGAGTGCGTTATCGCCAGCCGCTTGCGAGAGCAACACTCACGAATCTAGAAACTGGAATCTGGAATCTGGTTTTTGATAAACCGCAAAAATTTGTTGCTGCCGGCCAATCAGCAGTTTTTTACTTGGAAGAAAACCTTTCATCGCCTTTGGTTCACTCGGGGCGAAGCTCTATTGAGCTTCGGTTGCTCGGCGGTGGTATTATCAATGAAACATAAGGGTTTTTTAGCTCAATTGTGCTGACTTGACAGATTTATTCATTGGGTGTATAATTGTAGTGTAGAACATTAAAAACGGTTTGTCTGGAGCCCGACCAAATTGGCGGGTAAGGGACAGCCAAAATAACGAAAGGTAAAGTTATGAAAAACATTCTGCTTCAGTATCCTGGACAATTCCAGTCCGTTATGACTGGCATCGCTAAACGCTTGGAAAAGCGCGGCTTAAATTCAGTTGAATTAGTTGCTCTGTTGGCGCAACCGGAAAACGAATCGGTGTTGGATAAAGTAGCCGATATATTAGCCGAGGCGGTCTCTGACGCCAAATCCGCGCTCAAAAATTTCTTCACGGCAAATAACTCCATCAGTTTTTCCTTCGGAGACAACTTCAAAAATTGGCTTCTCTCCAAAGAATTCAAGTATGCCGAAAGAAAAGGGAATTTATTGAAACGCGACCTCCCGAGAAATATGGCTGACGAAGAAATTTTCAAGGAATTCAAGATTCAGCCGTATAGCTCAATATCGGAAGGGTTATCCGAAATTCGCGATTTACTTGAAAAACAATCGAAAGGCAATAAAGGCGAGCTTCTCGTGAAAGGTTACTGGAATATCTTCTATGTAAAATTAGAAGATGGTGAAACTGTTGTCGTGTACTTGTTCTGGAACTCCGACAATCGCGATTGGAACTTGCACGCCGATCGGCTTGTCGGCAGCAAGTGGCACGGGGGCCATCGTGTCTTTTTCCGCAGTTGACCCTGTGGCCTGCCGAAGGCGGGCCTCTTGAACCCTTGGTTCTTTGTCTCTTAGTTTCTTGGCTCTTTTCACATTATGCGAAAAGAGCCATTATTTTTTGTATAATGAAAATGGAATTTCCGAATCAGTCGCGGCCATAACTGTCTGCTGGCGAGGCGGGGTTTCGGCGGGAGATTCTTCAAAAAACACAGGGTCAGCTGGTGCCAGGCGCTATCGAGATAATGTCTCGGAATACTATACAGCGTTTAAGTTCCGCATTTTACGCCAGCGGCGGTTCATGAAGCGCAGTGGCGCGGACGGCGCGTGGCACGAAAAAGCGACGGTTGTCGTGAACTTGAACTGGAACTCCGACAATCGCGATTGGAACTTGAACGCCAATCGGCTTGACGACAACAAGTGGAACGAGGGCAATCGTGTCTTTTTCCGCAGATTACCCGTTATATTTCTCCCCAACGCATTCGCGCTGGGGAGTTTTATTTTTTTTGCTATAATTAAAATAGTATTGTTTTTAAAACTTTTATTTAGAAAGAATTGATTGTTATGACGAATATCGTATTCGTGCCTAATTCTGGCTTTCGGGAGCTTCGTTCGTATTACAAACGTAATGGGACGCTAGCTTTAGTAATTGCGACATGTTTCCATTTGGCGATTATTAGCAGTTATTATCTTTCAAATTATTTCGAGCCGGAAGAAGAAAAAATCGCGACTGTTCGGCTTATAAGATATAGCGAGCTCGGTCCGCCACCTTCGATAACAAACACTGAAGCCGCGCCACAGGTTGCTGTTTCAGTTCCAGTTACAAAACCGACGATTGGCGTTCCTGTTCCGGTGCCCGACGCCGAAGTAAATCCTGAACAAACAATAGCGACGCAGCAAGAAATGTCTAATGTTCCAAGCCCAACCTTTCCTGAAGGAACAGGCGGAAACACTGGAGTTGATATAAAAATTGAAGACGACCCTGATCCTGGCGCTTTTATTCCGGTTGAAAAACAGCCGGTGCCGGTGAAACAAGTGTCGCCGGAATATCCTGATTTAGCTAAGCGAGCTAGCATTGAAGGAACGGTTTGGGTCAAACTTTTGGTTGATAAAGAAGGGAAGGTTCGGAAAGTAATGATAATGAAAAGCGATGCTGAAATTTTTAATGAACCAGCGCTCGCGGCGGCAAAGCAATGGGTTTTCACGCCGGCAATGATGAATAACGGTCCGGTAATGGTTTGGGCGGCAATTCCGTTTAGATTCAAGTTGAATAAGTAAACTGGGAGGATCGTCACGACTTAATACCTCGTTCTCGAAAGAAAACGGGGTATTTTATTTATTGGTACTATTTTAGTTTCATGTTAAAATTGGCTTATCAAATTTTATGCGAACTCTTACTAAAAACATTGAGGAAAAAGAAGGCAAAGAAGTGGAATTAATAGGTTGGGTTCAAGTTCGTCGCGATCACGGCAAGCTTATTTTTATTGATTTGCGCGACCGGAGCGGCATCGCGCAGGTAGTATTCGCGGAAAAAGAATTGCATGCCACAGCCGATGAATTGCGTTCCGAATGGGTAGTGCGTGTGAAAGGAAAAGTGCAGAAACGGCCGAAAGGAATGGAAAATCCAAAAATTCCTAATGGCAATTACGAAGTTTCGGCGACATCGCTTGAGGTTTTAGCAAAAGCGGAAACGCCACCTTTTGATTTAACTACTAACGGCCTTGAAGTGAGTGAAGAAGTTCGTTTGAAATTCCGTTATTTGGACTTGCGTCGCGAGCGCTTGCAAAAAAATCTTCGCAATCGGGCAAAAGTTAATAATTTAATCAGGAATTTTTTGGCGAAAGAGGATTTTGTAGAAATTGAAACGCCTATTTTAGGCAAATCAACGCCCGAAGGCGCCCGTGACTATTTAGTGCCCGCGCGGCTAAGTCCTGGTAAATTTTACGCGTTGCCGCAGGCGCCCCAGCAATATAAGCAATTAATGATGGTGGCCGGACTAGAACGTTATTATCAAATTGCCCGTTGTTTTCGCGATGAAGACACGCGCGGCGACCGCCAGCCGGAATTCACCCAACTGGATTTAGAAATGAGTTTTGTTAATGAGGAAGACGTGATGGCGTTGAATGAAAAACTTTTAATTGAAATTGTAAAAAATCTTTATCCGGAGAAAAAAATCCAAGAAACGCCTTTTCCGCGGATATCGTACGCCGAGGCAATGAAAAAATATAAAACCGACCGGCCGGATTTGCGCCCTTCGGCAAGCTCAGGGCAAGAAAAAGACCCTAATCTTTTGGCTTTTTGTTGGATTACGGATTTTCCGTTCTTTGAGCGAGTGGAGCCAGAGGCGAAACGAGCTCACCCTGAGCTAGTCGAAGGGTCAAACGGTAGTGGTTCGGTAAGTTCACCACAAACATTTAAAGATGTTTGGACTTTCACCCATAATCCTTTTTCTTCGCCAAAGCCGGAATTTATGGAAGATTTAATGGCGGAGAAAAATATTTCGAAAATTTTAGCAAGCCAATACGATATTGTTTTAAACGGTTGGGAAATCGGCGGTGGTAGTATTAGGAATCACACTCCAACAGCGCTTGAAGCTGTTCTCTCAATTATTGGTTTAAGTAAAGAAAAAATTCAGGAAAATTTCGGCCATATGCTTCACGCTTTTTTTTACGGCGCGCCGCCACACGGTGGAATTGCTTGGGGTTTGGATCGTTTGATGATGATTTTGGAAAACGAACCGAACATTCGTGAAGTAATTGCTTTGCCGAAAACCGGCGACGGACGAGATTTAATGACCGGCGCGCCGAGCGAAGTTACAAAAGAACAGTTGAAAGAATTGCATATAAAAACGGGAAAATAATATTTATGAACGCAAAACATCCAAAACAAGAACGAACTCTTATTATTTTGAAACCGGACGCCATTCAGAGAAGTTTGATTGGCGATATTATTAACCGTTTTGAGCGAACCGGCTTAAAATTTACCGGCTTTAAATTTCTTATTCCTACAGAAGCGCAGTGTTTTTCTCATTACCATAAAGACGAAACTTGGTGCCGTGAAAAAGGAGAACGAGTGATTAAAGAAAGAGAAGAAAAGGGCAAGCCGATTGAAAAATCAGCCGTGGAATATGGAAAAGATATTGTCGGCGCGAATGTTCATTTTCTTACTTCCGGTCCGGTATTAGCAATGGTTCTTATGGGTAATAAAGCGATTGGAGTTGTGAAAAAAATTGTCGGTGGAACAGAACCATTAACTTCGGATGTTGGAACTATTCGAGGGGATTTAACGATAGATTCGTACGACCTTTCCGGACTTGACGAAAGAGCGGTAAGAAATTTAATCCATTGCTCGGACAGCGTAAAAGAAGCAGAAAGAGAAATTCCAATCTGGTTTAAGGAGAATGAATTAATCGCTTATCGGCTTGTAAACGAAGTAATTCTTTATGATACAAATTTAGACGGGATTTTGGACTAATCTTTTTGATTTTATCCACATATGGTTATCCTCATTTTGGTATATATGTTAATGTTAATAAATGAATAAAGCCGTCGAAACTTTTAGGGGAAGGGTAAAATTATTTTTTTCTATAATGGGGGCGATCGTTGTTTTTACGGCCGCTTTTTTTGTTTGGAGCGGACAAATAGGAGATTTTTACCTTACTCTTGCTACATTACTTCCATCAAAAAATCCAAAACTAATTGTAGCTTCAACGGAAACGCTTGCCGCCGCGAATAATATGCGCATTTTGCATTCAGACGAAGCTTTAATTTTAAAAAAAGAAAGGCCAACGGCAAATGGAGCGCCTAATCAAAAAAGCGTTATTCATTTTCCTGGCACTGATTATAGTTTTGAAACAAAAGGGGATTTAGCAGTAGCTTACACGGCGCCTGATCCTAAAGTAACTACTTTTTATTCCAGCGAATTTGACTCTTCACTTGTGAAGATTTTTCAAAATTCTTTTCCAGAAAACGTTAGCGGCAAAATTTCGGAGGTTGTGAAATCACAAGTAAAAAAAGACGGCAAAACAAAAGTAATTGTAAAATTAAACCTTCCCTATGACCGTTTTTATGTGCCAAAACAAACAGGTAATCAAATTCAGCAAAAAAATTCCGACTTTGTAAAACGACGGGATTTTGTTGGTGGCAACATTAAGGCAAATGGCGGTTCTGTTTCTAATTCCGATTTAAAGATTATTGGCGCGATCGCCGCGACGGTAAACGATAAAGTTCTTCAAGCTCTCGAGCAAGATTCTTTCGTAAAACAAGTTGTTCCCGATTTAGAAGTAAAAGCCGTACTTGATAAATCCATTGATGAAATAAAAGCCAAAATCCCATGGGGATCAACCGATAATAACGGTTTGCCAATCACAGGTTACGGCACGCGTATCGCTATAATTGATACCGGTGTTGATTACACCCAACCAGATTTAGGAGGTTGTTTTGGACCGACTTGTAAGGTGATTGGCGGTTACGATTTTGTAAACAATGATAATGATCCCAAAGACGACCATGGTCACGGCACGCACGTCGCGGCGACAGCTGCTGGTAAGGGACTTCTTTTGGGGGTGGCGCCGGACGCGAAAATCCTTGCTTACAAAGTTTTGAATTCCGCAGGAGCCGGCTCTTTTTCGGCAATTGTCGCCGCGATTCAGCGCGCCACCGATCCGAATAACGACGGTTCTTCAGCGGATCATGCGGATGTGATTAGTATGAGTTTAGGCGCTACTTGCGGTTCATACAGTACAAGTTGCGGCCCTGATGATTCGGTTAGTTTAGCGGTTGATCAAGCAACGGCAAATGGAGTGGTTAGCGCTATTGCTGCTGGTAATTCCGGATCTGGTCCGTCAACCGTAGGAACTCCTGGTGTGGCGCGAACAGCTGTAACTGTCGCTGCTACATGCGCGCCACACGCTGATTTAGCTGCAAATTATTGTTCTCAACCAATCGCTTCTTTTAGTTCTCGCGGCCCGGTTATCTGGAATGGAATAGATTTGAAGAAACCGGATATTGCCGCTCCCGGCGTGATGATTTGCGCCGCGCGTTATGGTTCAGCATTTTCTACGGCGCCAACTTGTTTTGACAGCCAGCATATAAGAATTTCCGGCACTTCAATGGCAACGCCACATATCGCGGGCGTGCTTGCTCTTGTGCGTCAAACTTTCCCGAATTATACGCCGGATCAAATTAAGAATTTAATAAAATCATCCACTAATAGTCTTGGTATGACGTATAACGATCAAGGCGCGGGTGAAATTGATCTTTCGAAAGTTCCTTTTGGCACAGTCAGTAGTTTAAGTTTTAGTCCTTCGGCGTTTTGGACAGTTACGACAAATCCGACACAGGCAACAAGTCAGCATAACCAACTTTTCACGATAAAACCGACTGTTTCAACGATAAATTCTTTAACTGTTGGTTTAGAAATGAACGTGCCCGGAGTTTCTGTAAGTTTTTCAAAGACGGTTTTAAACGTTAGTGGTCAAACGCAGGATTCGTTTACCACCACAATTAATGTTGATAATAATCAGGCAAAGGCCGGTGTTTATTACGGTCGCATTACTTTTATGGAAGGTGGTGTTTTGAAGGGCGTGGCAACAATAAACTTGGTAATTTCTCCAACAATAACAATAACACCAACCACAATTGATTACGGTGTTGATGACCCCTCGCTTGCAAGCTGGACATCAAGTCCGATGCTTCTTAATGTTACGAATTTGCGTCAAGACACTGCTCAAACATTACAGATTTCAAGTTTGCAGTTAAACGGTGTTACTTTTCTCGGGCCGGCTACTTTAACTGTGCCAGTTAATGGTTCAGCAACATTCAATCCCAGTATTACAGTTGATAATACTAAAGTTGCAAACGGCACTTATTCAAACAGCATTACTTTTCAGAATGCCGCAAACTCTATTATCCTACCGACTAAATTTATTAAGTTTTATGTTTTGACTGTTTACAACGATAACGGCTCTCTTTGGTTCGTGAGAGTTTATAATCGTCAAAATTCTCAGTGGATGAGTTCAGGTAATGTTATAAACTACTATCTTAATAGTCCTGGCGTTTATGATGTATTCGCTTTTTATAATACTGATATTAATTCAATGGACAATAGAGTAGTTTTTAAAGAAGGGATAAACATTTCGTCTGGGCTTACAACAATTCATTTTAATAGGAATGAAGCGACTAACGTTATCACGCTTGCCCCAAAAGATATAAATGGCAACTCCTTTCCAAAGATTAATAGTGCTCTTAGTCAATTAACATATTTACCGGCAAATTTTCAGTTAATTAATGTAAGCTGGATAACTACAAACTATTTTACTCCAGTGCAAACTTTTTCAAATATTAGTTCAAATTATAAAATCGAACATGCCTACGGAGGCCCTATTCAAGCCGCAACCGACAATTATAGTTTTTATGATTCAAGAATTAGCATAGCTTCAAGCGTTACTTATACTATTCCACCAACGGATTTGAAAAAAACCTACCATAAACTTGATATTAATCGAACTGGTGACGCAAAACCCACTTTTGTAAGGTGTTTAGGGTCCATATGTAATTATTCTTATTCCTTGACTTCGACTCTTCAAATGCCGACTATTCAGAATTATTACACTAATTCGCCAGCGAGCTCTTTAAGTACAGTTTGGCAAATCTCTGATGCATCAAGAAATTCTTGTCCAGCAAGCGGTGCTTGCTCTTATGTTTTTTTAAGTCCAACTTTTTTCGGAGACGGCACAAGAACACTTGGTGATATCGCGCAAGGCACGCCAACCTATTATTTTCCGCCGATAGAAAATCAAACTCAACACAACGGTCTTGGACCTTCTTGGTGGGCGGGAAAGTTAAATAATTTATCAAACAAAGTTCAGGTAAGTCCATATTTTTGGAATCTTACCGTTTCCGGTAATACATTTATTAGTTCTCCAACAGCTGTTTTCTTGCGTCAGGATTACGCTTTGCCAGAATACAATTCCTTATCTTATTCTGTTTATAACTCCAGTGGCGCTTTAATAGCAACAAACTTTTTGCCAGTCTATCTTGGCGAAAGTTATCTTTCGGGCACCTTTCCCGTTATCAGTTCGGTAAATTTACCAGTGGCCGGCTCTTACAACATAAAATTTGATTCATTGCCGTACCAAGTGAAAGGTATAAATTTAAAAGGAGATTTAGAATTAAAATTTAATAATTCTCTTTCTGATAAAAATCCACCATCATTGAAGCGACTTTATTATTATGCTGGCACTGATCGTAGTGAAGTTTATGACGCGAGCCAGCAAAATCATCTTGAATTTGATCTTGATCCGGTTGGCGGCGCGATTGCGACCACTTCTGTTAGTTATTCAATTGATGGCGCGACGTTTTCGTCTTTACCGGTGAGTAGTCCCGCTTCCGGAAGTTATAGCGCTAATATTCCAATCGGTTTAGCTCTTTCGCAATTACAAATTCGCATTGAGGCGTGGGATAATTCACAAAATTATATTTCTTATACTTTTGGCTTGCCGAGTGGAACAGCTTCACCAGCAGTTGATACAGCGCCGCCTACAGTTTCCATTGCTTCGCCGGCAAATGGAGATACTATTTCAGGCGCAATTACTGTTTCCGCTAGTGCTTCAGATAATATTGGTGTTTCCGGCGTTCAATTTAAATTAAATGGCGCGAACTTAGGAGCCGAAGATGTAACGGCGCCGTATAGCGTAAGCTGGGATGCGCTTAACTTCCCAGATGGCGCTTATACGCTTACGGCGTCTGCCCGCGATGCCGCAGGCAACATAAGTATTTCTTCACCAGTTTCGGTAACTTTAATCGGTCCGATACGCGATATTATTCCGCCTATAGTTTCCATAACAGCGCCTATAAATAACTCTAAAGTGACTGTCCGTTCCACAATTATAATATCAGCTAATGCCTCGGATGACAGTGGCACGGTCTCTAAGGTTGAATTTTACGTGAATGGCGCACTAAAATGTTCTGATACTACTGCTCCATATTCCTGCAATTGGAGTTTACCCGGAGCAAAAGGTAAAACTTATAATCTAACCGCAAAGGCATATGATCCCTCCGGTAATGTTGGCGCCTCCGCAACTGTTATAGTTACTTCTCAGTAAATTTATTTTAGTTTTCCACAG
>JBBTSG010000023.1:0-3188 GCA_038064775.1 Patescibacteria group bacterium | reverse complement strand
ATATCCCAAAGAAATTAGCAATAAAATTAACGCCCTATCAGCCTCGCTATGATTTTCTTCTATATCTTTAGTGAAACAATATTTTTTAATGTAATTTATGGCTTGTTCTTCCGTCATATCAATTTTTATTTTCTAAAAATTCTATAACTTCATCGGCGTATAAAATAATCTTTTGCATTGTCCGGTCGTAAAATTCCTGTTCGTCAATTCCTTGCTCGTTCGCCAATATCCATAGCCGGCCTCTTAACTTGACTGATAATTTAATCGGGTCGGAAGTTTTAATCGCTTTGCCTTGCGAGATAATTTCCGCGTGGCTTAATGGTTTTAATAAATATGTTATTCGTTTCTTTCCATCTTGTAAATTTTTAATTTTCCAATCTTCAAATCCCATACGCTCAATCTTAACATTATAATCTTGGTCGCTGGAAAGCGGCTCGGGTATTTCAGCAACGCCTGAAAACCTAATGTAGTATTCGTCTTTTTTAATTTCTTCTTGTAGCATATTCCCTATTAGGCGGTTGGCAGTTCACTCTTTTAATTTATTTATTAAACTCGTAAGACGAGAAGTCGGCTGATTTTCTTTATTAGCCGTCGTCATTTCGTCAATGATTAAATTTTCAACTTGCTTTAATATCTCTTTTTTTTGAGAAGCGAGGGCTTTGATAATAAATTCTTTAACTTCTGCGCGACCAATTTTCCACTTACCATATTCTTCAAGCATAAAATTATCAAACTCTTCAATTATTCTTCCTTTTTCTTGTGTCATATTTTTATCCATCTCTAAAAGACGGAGGGGTTAAAATTTAACTCTTTCTTGTATCCACTCTTCAATCTTATTTAAAGTTTTTTCAAATTCGGCGTGTGCGGCGGCAAAGGCGGCAGCGGCGGCAAAGGCGGCGTGTGCGGCGGCAAAGGCGGCAGCGGCGGCGGTATCTCTATTTTTTTGCGTATCATTTTTTAAAACTTTTTTAGCCGCTTCAATCGCTTTAATAATCCTATCGTCATTAGGATATGATTTTCGGTATATCGGTTCTGCTAATTCAGCCGCGTAAATAACTAAGGATATACTATCTTCTTTAGTCCACTTATGCGTTTTAACGATTTTTATCTCGCTCCAACATTCTTTATTATCTTGTTTTCGGCAATCGCCTTTAACTTCCACTAAAGCTAAAACTTCGCAATTTACGTATCTCATTGCGTCAATCGCTCTTTTGCAGCAATGAAAACCGCGATTACAAATAGAAATATCATTAGTTTTATACCACTTGCCTGTCGTATATTTAAAATTATTCGGTTTCATATCAATCGGCAGAGATTTGTAGCGTAAATTTTTCATATTTGTTTTATCCGTCTCTCTTTGTTTATTTTTTTCTTCCATATTATTTTTAGAACGGCGGGAGCGATTGCCTCCCCACGCTTAATGAATTGGCAACCGCTCCCTCGCGCCGTTCTTACTGCCGGTTATCCCAACCGAGTTGGCAATAACGAGCAATCCCACTTTAAGCTTCCACAATACTATTCAGGATTAAAATTGCTTTTTCTTCGGTTAAATCAGTTATTTTGTTAATTACTATTCCCGACTTGTCCAATATCATCTTTAGGGCGGCCGCTTCGTCTTTCGCTCCGGCCTTAAAAAGTTTTTCCTTTAAGGTTTCAATTTTTGGCTTTTTGGCTTTTTGGTTCAGAATGGCCTTTTGCGTGGGCGGTAGTGGTTTTATGCCTTTTTGCCAGTTTCGCGCGCCTACGGGCATCGTGGGGGCTTTAAATGGCGTCTGGGCGGCCTTGTTTATCTCATCAACGCTGGCCACGCTGTCTATCACGCCAATCCCCATAAAAGCCAGCGCCCGCCCGACAGCCGAAGTTTCACAATTTTCTAAAGCGGAAGTCTTGTTGATGTAGCCCTGTCCGATTGTTTCTTGGCTGTGGCCGATAAAAAATCTTTCTTTGTTTTCAATATCGGGGTAGATAACCGCTTTTACCACGATGCGCTCGCTTTCTAACGGGCTGATAATTTGAGTTTGAATACAGCCCTGCGGATAACATTCATTAAAAAAAATTACCCGGTCGGCCACCAGCACGTAGTCTTTATTTTGAATTTTAATCGCCTTGTCTTTAAGTGATTTATCCATAATTTAATTGGTTATGATTTTTAATTCTCGTAAAATTTTAACGGCTTTTTGATATTGGAATTTTTTAAATAATTGGATTAAATAGCTTGCTTGCTCGG
Organism: Patescibacteria group bacterium; assembly: GCA_038064775.1. Taxonomy (GTDB): domain Bacteria; phylum Patescibacteriota; class Minisyncoccia; order UBA6257; family GWB1-50-10; genus JBBTSG01. Next base: position 961 of record JBBTSG010000023.1, on the reverse strand, counting down.
CGGAAGCGTCTTGCATCGCCTGATAAAAATATCCGTATTTGTTTTCGGCCGGCAAATTGTTATAAATCAACTCGCAAGTTTTGTTTTTTACCTGCTTGATATTTCGGACATTTCCCGCCGCGTCTTTAATTTGCATCTCCGGCGCGATTGGGTCTTGCGCGTTAAATTCTATCAGCCAAAAAAGATATTTAATTTGTTTTTCAGTCGCTTTTATTTTTTCCATAATTATTTATGCCAATTTTTTATGTTTTTTCCAATACTTTTTTTGGTATTCTTTTTGATATTCTTTTTGCTCGGGGGTTTGCCGGTATTCTTTTTGCCATTTTCTTTGCTCGGGGGTTTTTCTATATTCTTTTTGATATTCTTTTTGCTCGGGGGTTTTTTGGTATTTTCTATAATACTTTTTACCTTTTTGAGTTCTATTGCATTGAACGCACCAGTCGGAAATTTGAATATATTTTATATTTTGACGGTCAGAATATTCTTGTTCGCAATGCGAACAGACCATTGTTGGTTTAGTAGTATCCATAGAATTGATTTCAAGGCCTCTAAACGCCACGGAGGCGCGTTTAAAGACAAAAGTTGATATATTATCGTCCGGTAGCGAATTGGCCGGATAATTTGCCCGCCGCCGAAGCGGTCGGCTCGGCTCTTTAATCCCTTTCAGGAGAGGCCTCGCCTATTGGCTGTCGTTGGCGGCTCGCTGGCCGATTAAATAGTTAATTCTTTTGACTTTTTGCCAGCGATTTTTCCCTGCCGGCGCAAAGTATAAAGCTGCGAAGAAACTGATCCGGCGCTGCGTCCCAGAATTTTTGAAATTTCGCGCGGCGGGTTGTTTTGCTCGCACAACTCTATCAATTTTTTTAGTTCGTCATAGCTCCAAAATTTATTGTTGTTAAGAAGCGACTTGTCGTCCTTGCTTAGCTTCCCAGAAAAAATTAGGCTTTTAATTTTTTCCTGT
>JBBTSG010000022.1:0-6773 GCA_038064775.1 Patescibacteria group bacterium | reverse complement strand
CGCTAACAATGAGAAAGAAAAAAGACGTAACCACAGAAACCATAAATTTTCTGTTAGTAAAATAAACGTTTTGTTTGGCGAACCAGTTTTTCATAATAATTATTGCGGAGGGGGTGGGACTCGAACCCACAAGCCCCTTGCGGGGCGCTGGTTTTCAAGACCAGTTCCTTACCATTCGGAGCACCCCTCCATTTTATATTTTCATCTCTTTAAGCCAGCTATTTTTTAAATAATGTTCTTCCGCATGACAATTAGGGCAAATTAATTTCAAATTATCAAGCTCATTATTTTTTCTATTTCTATCTTTGTGATGAACTTGTAAAATCTCGTATTGACCGTAGCCACACCTTTCACAGTTTTTCCCTCGCTGATTTATTAATCTTAATTTCAAACTTCTTTGATCTTTAACCTTATCTCTAGGACTATTAATCTTATATTTAATCCCAGTCCTATGCTTATTTGCACAAATCCTACTACAAGTTTTCTTATTCGCGCCTGCAAGTATTAATGTTCCACAAACAACACAAGGACTTTCTTTTCTACAAGAAATTCCGTAGCAAGTCTGACTGCAGAATGCTCGTCCTTTACTATTTTTAATTTCAGCAGGCCTTCTATAGATAGAAATGCTACAAACCAGGCATTTAGTATTTGAATTTCTTTTATATCTCTCAGCCACTAATCCAGTATACCACAAACAAGTCTAACAACAAAAATCTTTAAAAGAATATGTTCAACCGCTCTGCCAACCCTCCAAATAAAAACACTTTAGCTTAAAAAATGATTTAAGTAAAATTATTCACCAAAACGGCGGCTGCTTTCTGAAAAAATTTTAAGCGCTTCTTTAAATTCTTTTCCCGCAAAATCCGGCCATAAAGTTTTAGTGAAATAAAGCTGGGCATCCCCCGCATCCCACATCATAAAACCATTTGACCAATGCGGCTCGCCACCGGTTCGAATAACAAGGTCAACTGGCGGCAAATCATGACTCCAAAGATTTTTTTTCACCACTTCTGAATTAATGTCTTTTCCAATAGAAATTTTTTTAATTGCTTCCGTCATTTCATCAAAGCCGTTATAAGCCATAAGAAAAGTAAGGTTATGTTTTTTGTGGTGTTTAGTTTTTGTTATCACTCCCTCCATTAAATGTTTAAGTTTTTCCGGGAAAATTTCCCGCCAACGGCCGAGAAAATCTATTTTAATTTCCTTCTCAAAGATAATTTTATCGGTAAGCAATTTTTCGAATTGATTTTCAAAGATTTCAAAAAGAAACCGTAGTTCGTTCAATGATCTTTTTTTGGCGTTATCGAGCGAAAGCCCCCAAAAAGTTATACAAACGACGCCTTCATTTAACGCTTCCTTCAAGATTTTTTCAGCGGTTTTCGCGCCTTCGCGGTGGCCAAAAAATTCCGGCAACTTTTTTTTGCGCGCCCAGCGACGATTACCGTCGGGAATGATGGCGATATGTTTTGGTAAATTCATTTTTGGTGGACCTACGGGGAATCGAACCCCGACCTCATCCATGCCATGGATGCGTAATGCCACTTTACTATAGGCCCGCGAAAATTAAGTTTCGGTGCGCGATGGAGGGATCGAACCTCCGACCTTTTCAATGTCAATGAAACGCTCTACCACTGAGCTAATCGCGCTTTTGTTTCAATGCTTCTATTTTTTTAAGAGCAGCGTCAGGATCGTCGTCGGGAAATAATAATCTCGCTTCAATTATTTTTTCTAATTCTACCTCATCATTTCCGTAATTAGTAGGTATTTTTTCTTTTCTTAGGAAACCAAATTCTTTAATAATATTTCCTTTCGCATCTTTAATCGCAATTGTAATTGTATCGGGCGTGTCTTTTATTTCAAGCGCAAGTCCAATTTCTTCGCCTAGAGCAACAATCCTTTCCTTAAGCGTTTTCTTCGCTTCTTTAGTGTATGGAAATTTTTCCATTAAGAGCAGGATATCAGAATTCCTTTCTAACTTCAACTATCACGCAGACGGTATATGTGCTAGTATAAGAACATTGAGACGATCAATATCCATACTTTATAAGTTCTAATACAAAAATTATATGCGCATACATTCTATTTCAAAAATAAAATCACTGAAACATTACCGTAAAATCGGTTATAGTATTCACGAACTAATGATTAAATTCAATATGCCAAAAACAACAATTTGGCATCATATACACAATCTTGAACTTTCAGAAAAACAAAAGGAAATCCTGAGAAGAAAACAAGGCGGCAGTAAAATAAGAACGGCAAAACAATGGAAAATCGCAAATATTTTATCCAAAGAATTAGTAAGATCGATTAAGATCAAGGAAATAGCTCCGGTGATTTTAACGCTTCTCTATTGGGCCGAAGGCAATAAAAAAGGATTCGCATTTACAAATACCGATCCGAATATGATTAAAATTTTTTTGAAAATTCTTCGTGAATGTTTCGGAGTAAAAAATATTGATGTTAAAGCGATAATAAGAATAAATAATTTTCAAAATTCTTCAGAATCCATCAATTATTGGCACGCGATTACTAGAATACCTACAAAAAATATTGGGACGAATTTAAACCCTATACAAAATAAAGGTAAATCTAAATACGGAGTGCTTCGGATAACCGTAAGAAAGAGTGGTCGTTTATTTAAACTGATAAATTCTATCAACAACGAATTGACTTTAAAAACATTATCTTCCATATTAAAAACTACATCGCCCCTCGTAGCTCAAATGGACTAGAGCGGCTCCGTCCTAAGGAGATGACTAGAGGTTCGAGTCCTCTCGAGGGGACTAGGACTAAGTTGCGAAAGCAATTATTCAATAGTTAAAGTGATTCAGGAAGCGTGCCAGAGTGGTTGAATGGGCCGCACTCGAAATGCGGTATGCCCCAAAAGGGCATCGGAGGTTCGAATCCTCCCGCTTCCGCCAAAATTGAAAATCCGCCCTTCGGTAAATTCAGGGCGGATTTTGTTTTTAAGAGAAGTCGCGTTTCTATTGCGCCACAATCGTTCCGAAATCACGCGGAGAAACATGGTTGTGATAATTCCAGCTACCGATTTTATCAAACTTAAAAGTCCAAGAATCACCCGATTGGGCACTAGCGCATTCATCAAAAGCATTGTTTGCGGGATTTGAACAATGTTCTGATAACGATGTTCCGCCGTAAACAGCGTGAGACGGGTGAAAAGCGGAAGCCGTCCACATCGCGCGGGAACTTTTATTTTCAAAAGTAACCATTTCACCTACTTTAATTGTTAACGCTGCCGGCGAATAACCACTATCCGTATAAATGATGACATTGTTTCCAACTGATGGTTGGGTTGGTAATTCTGATTGCGTTGGCGAAACTACTGGCTGATTTCCCGAAAAAATAAAATAACTAGCCGCAACTAAAACCGCGACGCCTAAAAATACGAAAATATTTTTATTCATTAATGTTCTTATTTTTTAATCGACCTGTGTTTTTGATTCTTTTCCAATGAATTTTTTCTTAAGGAATTCCGGCTGGTTTTCAAAAAGCATGGCAATTGTACCGCCTAAAAGCCCGATATCTCGCACGGTAATATCGGTAATTCCACTCACCGCAAGCACAAGCAAAAGATGAAAAGTGCCGACTAGTGCCGCTGGCCAAGTGAAAAAATCAAAAAGGAGCAACGCACCAATTATAATGTCTAAAACTGCCGTTCCGGTCATAACGTGTTCAAGCGAGCTCGGTAAAAATTTAATCGCCCACGGATTGACGTAACCACTCCAAACACCTGGTTCTTTTAAAATAAGAATACCAATCCAGAGAAAAGTGATGGCTAAACCGATTCGCAAAATATAAATTGAAGCTTTGTTCATTTTTAAGAATTTTGTGCCCGGGGCCGGACTCGAACCGGCACGCCTTTTAAAGGGCGGCAGATCTTAAGTCTGCTGCGTATGCCAATTTCGCCACCCGGGCTTTTACTTGCATCAAATTCAATCCTAGCTATATAATCCAACTAGTTACTTCTAATAATTAATAATCAAAATAGAGGAGAATTGCAAATGCGGATAATTATAGTTAGTAATGACAAGATCTATCATCAGAATGATTTTTCAAGCATTATCGAGAAAGATGGAAATATAAAAGAACTATCTGAACTACCAAAATCTTTGCAAGAAATGATGGTTGAGTTGTTCAAAAAATTACGTGAAGTAAAGTCTATTATCTACTTATCGTCAATAGAAAAATGCGTATTGGAGCTTTCAAATAGAAACGAATTAGCTCGCGACTTAGAACCAAAAATACGCGAAGAATTTATTAATGTAATCAGGATTCTTAACTGGTTTTTAGGAAGGCATTGGCAGAACAGCGCTCCAGGAAGAATTGGCGCGAGAATCACTTGTATTGATTGCGGCGCGCAAACAAATGTAAAATTTCCTCAATATTGTGAAGAAGTGTCCTGTCCTTCACACGAGAAATGGCAAAAAGTGCTCGGACCAAGCTACGTTCCACCAACTTGGTGATGGATTTTTAATAAAACCACTAGCTCACGCTTGTGGTTTTTTGTTAGCGTAATAAAAAACCACCCCGATAAATTGGGGCGGCATGGAAACTACCGGCCTAAGCTTCGGTAGTCCCTAGGGGGCGCGGATTAGCGTCCCTCGAGATCCGGGCCGGATTCGAACCAGCGATTAGTGGGTTTGCCGCCCACCGCGTTTGGCCGCTTCGCCACCGGATCAATATTTTAAAGAACTTGTTGTCTCTGAGGCCACGGGGAGAATCGAACTCCCGTATAGAGGTTTTGCAGACCTCTGCCTTACCACTTGGCTACGTGGCCCTTACTCTTTATTTCTATTATCTTCTATTTCAAATCTTATTTGCGGCATCGGTTTTATATTAATTTTTTTGAGCAGTTGATGCTGGAAATTTCGCCTTTGTTTTTCTAATTCGGTAAAAACTTCCGGCCCTTTTTCATAGGGAATGATAGCAATCTTCACTCGAGCGCGCAAGAAATCTTCGTCTACTAAAATATTCGTAATGGTAACGAGGGTATTTTCAACGTAAAAATCTCGGGTAAGAATTTTTCCTAGTTCCGCCTCAATTAAACTGGCTATTTTTAAATTCCGGAAAGGGCGCATTTATGTTTATGGAAAAACTAATCTATGGCCAACTTTAATGGGCTCTTCTGTTTCAACTAAAAGACCGACTTCTTGATTTGCTTCCGCTTCTAAAACATCTTTACGTCCCGATTGTAAATTTATAATGCGGCCGGCGCCAATTAAAGTTTTATCAGACCAAATTTCAAAACTTTCCTGACTTTTAACTGGTCCCAAAACCACTCGCCCACCGATAACCTTTTCCTTGCCTTTCGGTTTTCCAAAAACCGCTAAAATTTCGATTGAACGAACGTCTTTTAAAATAACTTTAGCGGAGTAATCTTTCAAACTTTTTTCCAATTCGTAGATAATTTTTGAATTGATAACTGTAATTTTTCTAGCCCGCGCTAAATTTACCGCCGCCGGACCAGTTTTAACCCGAAAACCCAAAACCAGCGCCTTTGTGCTTTCTGCTTGCTTTATGTCGCTCTCATGAATTTGACCAACCGAACTAGCAACAATATTTAAAGAGAATTCTGCTGCAATACTTACCACAAGATTTTTAAGCGCTTCAAGCGATCCTGCTTCATCAGCTTTCAAAATAACGGCTAAAGTTTTATCGTCACTCGCCTTAATCGGCTTTGCTTCACCCTCTTCTTTTTTTAGAATGCTTGGTTTTTTTAATTCTTCGCCTATGATAAATTCTTCACCGATTTTTGGCAGTTCATTGAAGCCATAGATTAAAGCTGGCGAGCTTGGCACAAGCGATTCTGCCCGCCGACCCAAAAAATCCTCAATAACCTTAATCTTTCCGCTCGCACTCTCAGTCGAAATAAATTTACCGGGGACTAATTTGCCGTTTTCAATTAGAACGCCGACAATAATTCCTTTTTGTGGTTCTAGCCGAACTGAAGTTACGACGCCTGAAGCAGGTACGTCAGAATCATATTTTAAATCCTCAACTTCGGCTGTAAGTAAAACTATATCTAGAAGTTCTTTTATTCCTTCACCATTTTTTGCCGAAATCGCGTGCCAGGAAACATTACCGCCAAAACCTTCAAGATAAACGCCTGCTTTGCCTAAATCCAGTTTAACTTTTTCGATATCCGCGCCGGGCTTATCAACTTTATTTATAGCAACAACAAACGGAAGTTTTTCTTCGAGAATGTGTTTTAAGGCGTCTTTGGTTTGAGGTTTTACGCCATCATCCGCCGCCACAACTAAAATTGCGAGATCAGCCGCGCGCGCGCCATGATAACGCATATTCGAAAAAGCTTCGTGGCCGGGCGTATCAATAAAGGTGATTTTGCGAACATTCGCAAAATCATCTCTTCGAGCCTGAGCCTCAGAGCCGATGGCCCGAGCTTCTCGAGGGATCCCTCGATTCGCTACGCTCTCTCGGGATTTCGGTTCGTCTTTCGGACGAACCTCGATCTCGTAAGCGCCAATTGATTGAGTAATACCGCCGGCTTCTTTCGTCGCAATGTTTGTTTTGCGAATATAATCAAGAAGCGTTGTTTTTCCGTGATCAACGTGTCCCATCACGACCACAATTGGCGGACGCTTCAACATAGTGTTTGTAAAATTAGCAGATAAATGATATAAATACAAGCGAATTGGAGGCGTGGCTGAGCGGCTTAAAGCGGCATCCTGCTAAGATGTCGACCGGGAAACCGGTCCGAAGGTTCGAATCCTTCCGCCTCCGCCAAAATT
>JBBTSG010000021.1:10285-13216 GCA_038064775.1 Patescibacteria group bacterium | reverse complement strand
AAATAAAACAAGCAAAATTAAAATTATCCCCAACAGTTCAATAAAAATAAAAAAATCAAGTTTTTATTGAATTTTTTGTCTCTAGGAAGATTCTCTTATAAACAGGTTATCCACCGGAGGTTTTTCAAAACAAAAAATCTGGTTAAAAACCAGATTTTTATCTAGAAAGATTTTACGCTTTTATTTCTTAGAATAACTAATCAGCTGCCTCAATTTGAATTTTTTCGATTGTGACCGGCGTCACTGGCTTATCCGCTGAACTGGTTTTTACTTCGCCAATTTTATCAACCACGTCTTGTCCCGAAACCACTTTTCCAAAAATAGTGTAAGCGTTCGGCAATGGATAATCGGCGAGCATTATGAAAAATTGACTACCGTTTGTGTTCGGGCCGGCATTCGCCATCGCAACAACGCCTTTCTTATAACCGTTCTGATAAGAAGCGGTCGCTGGATTTAATTCGTCTTCAAATGCGTAGCCCGGGCCACCGGTGCCGTTGCCGTTTGGATCGCCGCCTTGAATCATAAAACCTTTAATCACCCGATGAAAAGTTAAATTATTATAAAAACCTTTTTCGGTGAGCGCGATAAAGTTAGCGACAGTTTTTGGCGCGTCCGCGTTGTAAGTTCTAAAAGCTATTTGCCCGTAATTGGTTGTTATCCGAATAAGATGATTGCCATTCTTTGGCCCGCTTTCCTGCATGGGCTTACTTGAACTGTTAAAAGAAATACCTAAAACAACCGCGACTGCCGCTAACGTAAAAACTGCCATAAGAATTTTTCTAGTGCGAATTTTTTGTTCCATATATAAATATTAATTACTACTCTAAATTTTGTCTAGATACCTATTTATCAAGGGAGAATGAAAAGCAGAGAATAGACAACTAATAAAACTGCGTAATTAGTTACTAAAAACCACGGCGTTGCCCAAGACAGGCCATTAAATTCAGTGCGGAAAAATGGCCAAAGAAAAGGCGTGGGAAAAAATTTTGAGGTATGAGTGAAAATATCAATAAAAATATGGAGCGCCCAACCAAACATTTCCCACGGCGGCCGTTTTAAGATTAACCAACCAATCACAAAACCTAAACCGAAAGTAAAAAAACTATGTGTAATATTGTAAAGCGCGTGAATATAACTTGGAATTAGATTCGGATCGGGAACGCCGTCCGGTCCCATAAAACGCGGCGCCGCAAAGCCATTGCTGAAAATATTTACGATAAATAGAATGCCGAAAGAAAATAAATCTGGCGCGATTCCCCAAAACGCCGCCCAGCCCAAATTTAAATTTTTGAACGGCACGGCGCGTTTTGCGAATTTCGCCGCCACAACAGACCAAAGGCCATGAGCGAAAATATCCATTTCAATTTTTGATTAAATTAATTTAACGAATTGTTGCGCCGGGTGGCGTTTCTTTTTCCGGTTCTAGCAAAACAACCGCTTCGCCGTCTGATGCGGCAAGCAACATTCCCTGACTTTCAAAACCCATTAATTTTCTCGGTTCAAGATTCGCTACTACAATTATTTCCCGGCCAATTAAAGTTTCCGGCGGATGATCTTTTATAATGCCAGCCAAAATCTGGCGTTTGCCGATTTCCGCGCCTAAATCAACCTGTAATTTAACGAGCTTTTCTGATCCGGTAACCGCTTCAGCTTCAAGTATTTTCCCTACCCTCAAATCAAGTTTTTTGAAATCTTCAAAAGAAACGGTTTCCATAAAAATTTGGCTTGGTGCGCCCTGTTGGGATCGGACCAACGACCTTTCGAATGTGAATCGAACGCTCTACCACTGAGCTAAGGGCGCGTCAAAATCAAGATAAACAAAAAAGACGCCTTTGTAAACGGCGTCTTTTTTATCTCACATACTCACCTTCTATAAAAATTATTCACGAGTGAATATTGCCGGAGTGATTGATAAAAATTACCGAGCGAACCGCGTCCCGAGCCAGGTCCCCCGCCGTAAGGCGAGTTGGGTGGCGAGGAGCGAGTAAGCGAGGATAATTTTAAATCACGCAGGCGTATGAACGAGTGAATGATTTTTTATTATTTCAATTCTACTACCGCGCCGACCGCTTCCAATTTCTTTTTCAATTCATCCGCGTCTTCCTTTTTCAATCCTGTCTTCACCGGTTTCGGCGCGCTATCAACAAGCGCTTTCGCTTCCTGTAAGCCAATACCAGCCACTTCCTTTACAATCTTAATAACGTTTATTTTCTGATCGCCGCCGGAGATTAAAACCACATCCCAAGAAGTTTTTTCTTCCGCGCCAGCTCCACCACCGGCGCCAGGCGCCGCCACAGACATCGCAGCCGCTGAAACGCCAAATTTTTCTTCAAGCGCTTTCACAAGCTCGGAGAGCTCAAGCACCGTCATTTTTTCTACTTTTTCAATTAAATCTTTGTGTTTTTCCATTTTAATTATTAATTGTTATTTAACTTCGACCGTTTGTTTTGATTTCTGATCCAAGACATACAAGAACTGGCGAATCGGCGTGATAAGCATGCCGACTAACTGTCCCAAAAGAACCTCTCGGCTCGGTAACTGACCAATTCTTTTTACATCAAGAGCGTTTACAAATTTCTTCTCACTCACCTCAAAGCCACCCAATATCTTAAACATCTCCTTTTTTGATTTGGAGAATTTATAAACCGCGCCGGCAGTTTCCACAATGTCTTTCGGCGAAAATACCACGCTTGTTTGGCCGGCAAACTGCTTTGGATCAAACGTCATTCCGCTTTTCTCAAAAATAAGTTTTAGTAAGCGCTTTTTTACGACCGAAAGCTTCGCGCCCATCACACTAAGTTCTTTCCGGAAAATATTCATATCGTTCACCGTAAGACCAGTGAAATCGCCAATCACAACCGTCTGACTCTTTTTTAAGTCAGTTTCTCCTGTTTCTACTGCTTTAATTTTTTGTGTTTTTGTCTTAGCCAT
>JBBTSG010000021.1:7498-10185 GCA_038064775.1 Patescibacteria group bacterium | reverse complement strand
AAAAACTGCGACCTTTGCCGCAGACAATCTTTAGAGTTATTAAAACTCTGTATTGCCTAGGTAGGGCTTCTGCTTTTTAGAGCTGCCTATCCCGATGTTTCGATCGGGATCCCGACTTTACGTCGGGACTGTCTACGGTTATATTTGTATATTAGCAAAATATTAAAAGGAGTCAACCCCGTTTAGAAATAAACCGCCCCAAGGTGGCTACCGCCACTCCGAAGGAGGGCGGATTTCTAACGGGGTAAAACTATAATTCTCCTTCCAAGTCCTCAATTATTTTTTTCGCTTTTACCGATAAATGCTTCGGCGTCTTTAAATTAAACGATACATATAAATCGCCGCGGCCCAAGTGGCTAGAAAAAGTGCCGAAACGAGGCATCCCGCGGCCCGCAACCTGAAGTTTTTCCCGCAAACTGAAATCCGGCGGAATTTTCACGGTAAATACCTCGCCATTCAAATCCTTAAACTCAATCGCTTTCCCCAAAACCGCTTCGCTTAATTTTATTTCTTTTACGGCGTAAAGATCATTTTTCTTCCTTTCAAAAATTGGATGAGCTTTGACTTTTACAATGACATACAAGTCCCCTGTCGCGCTCGCCTGCTCGCCGGCTTCGCCCATTCCGACTATTTTAATCACCTGGCCGTCTTCCACGCCGGAGGCAATTTTAATTTCAGCAGTCCGTCCACCAATTACGCGGCCCACACCAGCACAACTTTTACACGGTGCATTCGGCTTTTCGCCCCGACCATGACAAGCTGGACAAGCTTTAACTTGAGAGAAATTTCCGAAAAAAGTTTTTTGTTGTTCCCTGATTTCTCCCCGACCTTGGCAAGTGCCGCAAGCAGTTAATCCTTTTGCTTTGTCATAACCGACGCCTTTACAGGTTTCACAAGTGACGTAAGTTTCAAATTTGACCTTCCGCGAAACGCCAGAAAACGCTTCTTCCAAAGTTAATTCTTGAACCATTTCCACGTCCGCTCCTCGCGTGTAAGTTTGCCTACGCGGACCGCGACCGCCACCAAATTGTTCAAAAATACTTTCAAAAACATCGCCTAAATCTCCCATTTCGTTGATGTTACTCCAATTGATATTGTCACCAAAGCCCCAGCCCGAGGCTGGTCCGCCTTGGGCGGAAAAATCGCCCCAGTTCGGCATACCGCCACCACCTTCAAAAACTTGGCCAAAACGATCGTACTGCGCTCTTTTTTCTTTGTTTGAAAGAATTTGGTAGGCCTCGTTGATTTCTTTAAATTTTGATTCGTTACCGCCAGCTTTATCCGGATGATATTGGTGAGCAAGCTTCCGATACGCCTTTTTTATATCTTCCTCAGAAGAGCCACGCTGTACGCCTAAAACTTTGTAATAATCTTTCTGCGCCATAAATTGGTTTTAACTCAAAATAACAAATTCACGACTGCGTGTTTGTAAACCAAAATGGGCAAAGTTTATCGCTACTAAAAATTTAAAAACAAAGAAAGCCAAAAATTCAATCAGCCAATAAAATAGTACGGCAAAGCTTTTGAACATAAGGAAAGCGACAAAAGCCACGACTAGTCCTAGAATTGATTTCACTTGCGCGGAAAGCTTATCGATTTGCCCTTTAATCAAGTCATAAGCGACTTCTTTAGCATTTTTGGTGACGTCAAATGGCCCAACAAAACCAACGATTGACTTCTGAAGGTTAACCACTGATTCATTAATAAATTTATCCTTTAGTTCGCTAGGCAAACTCTTAAAATCATCAAGAAAATTATTACCCGAGCGGCTAATAATATCCGACTGTGGCGGCTGTTGATTAATTTGTGATTGAACAATGCCTTTTAAAAAAATATGAGTGCTTTGATCAAAAGAAACGCCAGTAAAAAATAAATTAACTATTGGGTTGCTTGCCGTTAAAATTTCGGAAACAAGTTTTTTGCCAATTATCTCGTTAAATTTTCCCCATTCAAAATAATTTAAATAAATAATAACACTCAAAAAAATAAGAACGCCACTTATCGCCCGAGGAACAACAGTTTTCGCCACGCTAAAAAAATTCACTTTCAAACTGTTATCAATAGTTTTTTTGCCTCGGGCAACCGCTGTCCCTAAAAACATAAAGAAAATAACGCCGCCACCGATAAGAACTAGAGAAGGCGAGGGATAGAGATGGTTGTAAAAAATTGAGAGTGCCACTAAAACCTGAAAAGCAAGAATAGTTTCTAATCGCGCGGAACTTTTTATAAAAACAGCGTTTAAGACCGCGAAAACCACAAAAAAAGCGCCGAAAATAAAACTAATAGTCAGGTAAATATAATCCGCTAGTTGAAGAAATTGATTGAAATAGTAAGTAGTAAAAATACCAAGCGCCGCTCCGATTAAAGCGAGTATTGTAATTTTAAGCGGATGAGCGTCAATCTCCTCTTCTTTTGATTGGCTAATTACTGTTAGGTTCGGGCCCATTGTCCTTTTTATTATACAACGATTCGCCTATTTTTTGGAGTTCCTCTGATAAGGCTTTTACTGCGGCTTTAATGGCTTCACTATCATCTTTGTCTTTCACTGTTTTCAAATCTTCAATTTTTTTATTTATAGTATCATTTATTGCTGCCGGCACTTTTTCACCCCCTTCCTTTAAACTTTTTTCAGCAACATAAATTAGCGACTCCGCTTGATTTTTAGCTTCGATAAGATCGCGTTTTTT
>JBBTSG010000021.1:0-7398 GCA_038064775.1 Patescibacteria group bacterium | reverse complement strand
ATTGGCCGCTCGCCCTGACCAACATGGATTTCAACCGATGTCTGATTGTCGCCAGCCGTTGAAAAAGTTTGGCTTTTTGCCGTTGGCACGGTGGTGTTTTTCGGAATCATTGGTGTTGCTACCGCTCCTAAAGTTTCAATGCTTAAGGTTAAAGGAGTGACGTCTAAAAGAAGAATATCTTTCACGTCCCCTTGTAAAATTCCGGCTTGAACCGCCGCGCCAATCGCCACTACTTCGTCAGGATTAATTCCTTTGTGTGGCTCTTTGCCAAAAAGTTTTTTTACTTCTTCTTGAATTAAAGGCATGCGTGTCTGACCGCCAACCAAAACTATTTCATCGATATCGGTTAATTTCAAACCGGCGCCTTTTGGCGAAGGAGCGGTAACCGCTTCTTTTACAAGTTTAATCGAGCGATCAACAAAATCACGGACTAAATCTTCAAGTTTTGCCCGTGTGAGCTTCATTAAAAAATGTTTCGGCCCTGAAGTGTCGGAACTGATATATGGCAAATTAATTTCTGTCTCCATCGCTGTTGAAAGTTCGTGTTTCGCGCGTTCGGCCGCTTCCTTAAGGCGCTGAAGAGCCAGCGGATCTTTTGAAATATCAATACCTTCCTGTTTTTTGTATTCTAGAACGAGATATTCAATAATTTTTTTATCAATATCATCACCGCCCAAATGAGTGTCGCCACCGGTTGCCTTAACCTCAATATGAGGTTCTTTCTTGCCATCACCCATATCCACCTCACCAACCTCAAGGATAGAGATATCAAAAGTGCCGCCACCAAAATCGTAAACCGCTATTTTTTCTTCTTTCTTCTGATCGATCCCGTAGGCTAAAGCCGCCGCGGTCGGTTCATTGATAATCCTGCGGACTTTAAAACCGGCGATTTCACCGGCGTTTTTTGTCGCCTGCCGCTCGCTGTCGTCAAAATAAGCCGGCACGGTAATAACTGCTTCTTCGATTTTTTCGCCAAGCTTTGCTTCAGCGTCAAGTTTGAGTTTCTGGAGAACCATCGCGGAAATTTCTTCCGGTTTGTACCATCGCTCGCCTCCACCCGAGGCGGATCCGCCTTGGGCGGACATTTTTATTTCCACGCCGCCTTGAGCGCCTTTTTGGATATCATAAGAAAGCCATGCTTTATCTTTTTGCACTTCCGGATCGTCAAACTTCCGGCCAATTAAACGCTTAACCGAAAAAATCGTGTTCTTCGGATTAACCACGCCTTGGCGTTTTGCTAAAACACCGGTTAACCGTTCACCGCTTTTATTAATGGAAACTATTGACGGTGTTGTCCGATTCCCTTCTTCGTTTTCTAAAACTCTCGGCTCGCCTCCTTCGACAACAGCCATTGCTGAATTAGTTGTTCCTAAATCTATTCCTAAAATTTTACTCATTTTTTTAATATTTTTATTTTTTATTTTGATACTTCGACTTTGTTCAGTATCAATCTCCTCGAGTTCATCGAATCTGATGATTCTCTGAATCAGAAAATCTGAGACTCGGAATCGAAGACCTGAAATTATTTAATGGATTGACCTTTTGATATTTTTACTTTTGCTGGCCTGATAATCTTACCGTTTAGAGCGTAGCCGCTGCTTACTTCTTCTACCACGGCATGAGCGGCTTTGTCAGAATCTACTTCAGAAACCGCTTCCGCTAAACCTGGATCGAATTCACTGCCAATCTTAATCGGTATTTTTTCAAGCCCGAATCTCCGTAAAATATTTTGAAATTGAGAAAAAATAATCATCATTTCTTTTCCTTCTTTTTCGTTCTTCGCAGAAAGCCGAGAAAGTTCAAAACTATCCAAAACATTTATTAATTCATGAAGCAGTGATTCGTTGCTGAACTTAATAAAATTTTCTAGTCGTGCCGTTTCTTCCTTTTTATAGTTTAAGAAATCTGCTTTGGCTCGTTTCCAACCATCTAAATATTCCTGGCTTTGTTTTTCGCATTTTTCGAGTTTTTCTTTTAAAGCTTCCAGCCCTTCCGTTTCTTGGATTTCTTTTTTAATATCGCTGTTAACAACTTTTTTATTTTGATTATTTTCAGTCATGTTTAAATATTACTTAACGAATTGCCGAAAACCCTGAATAATTTTAGCGATTTCCGATAATCCATTCGTTTTGGACCAATTGCGATTAAAAGAAAATTTTTGTCTCTATCAACAAAGTTTTCAACTATTAAGGAAAGGTGGTCGCTTTTTATAAGTTGGTTCTGACCAATAAAAACGCTTGGTTCGTTTTCAGCAAGTTCAAAATTCATTAAACGGTTTTCAAGTGATTCAATATCCCGCACCACTCGGACAAGCTCTTCTTTTTCCGCAATTTCTAGTTCGCTTAAAAGCCGATCAAGACCGCTCTCATAAAAATTAACGCCTGCCGGTTCGTAACCTACGCTCATTATTTTCAAATAGTTAGCTACTTCTTCAATAAAATTTTTACGGCGGCCCTTCGTGAAAGTTTTAACCATTTGATCAAATCCTTGTGAAATTTCTTCACTGCCAATTTCTTCTGAAAGAAATTCATCCACTAAAAAACGATAAGCTCGGTCGGTGGGAACGCGGCCACCAGAATGATGAAGCTGAGTTAAGAAACCGTTTTCACTTAAATCATTAAGCTCCCAACGAATCATCGCCGGCTTAATGCCAAAATCGTAAGCTTCGTAAAGATGTTCTGAAGTAATTGGCCGGCCGTGCTTAATAAAATCCTTAACGGCGGTTTCGAGAATAAATCTAGTCCGTTCTTTAATCATTTAAAGATAGTTTATTATTAGCAATCTCACCTGTCAAGCGCTAATAATCTAGGGACAGGTAAAAGGCGAACTGGTGGCTAAATTACCGCTCGCGTTTAAAGTAATCCGCCCACATTGGCCGTCAGGCCTTGTTAAAACCAAACCTTCGGCAGAATTGGTAATTTGTAAATCTTGAGTTGATTTGATTCCAGCTCCTGCAATCGGAGAAGTACCAATGCCGATTGTCCCTAAAAAATAACCGTTCCGCCATTCTTTGGTAATACCGCCAATATCAAAACTATTGCCGGCGTTTGGAAGAATTCCCGAATCGAAAGTCGCGGCTGTTACCCGAGCAATCGCGCTTTGCCAAACACGGCTAATTTGATTCTGCGGATTAGCGTTAACAGAAGTTAACGTTAAATTAACTTGAACAACGGCTAAACCGCCCGGATTTTCGTATTTAGTGATAGAGAAATTATTGACGCTGACTTTTTCACTTGTGAGCGGAACAGCCGTTCCTAAACCAACAGAAGCCGATCCTTGCTCTAAATAAAGCGTGGTGCCACTCGCGTAAATAAAAGTTTTATCAAGTGAAGAAGAAGACGTTCGTAAAATTAAAGTCGTGCTCGCAACGCCGGGGTCATTTCCAATTTCGCTCGCCTGCCGAACTAATTGCTGAATAGTTGAGGCGACAAAAGAAAGTTGATCGTTTAATTCGTTCGCCGAAGTTTGTTTTACTTGTGTTCTTGTCACAATAGTTAAAACACTCACAAGTAAACCGGCGGTAATCGCAAAAATAATAGCGTAAACAAGAACTTCTACTAAAGTGAAGCCGAAAGGCGGCCGTCGTGCTGATTTATTCCCATTCATATCCTTTGATATAATAATATCATAACATTTCTGTCTCCCACTTAATAAAAAATGCTCAAAAAAATTTATAACGCGACGCCAATAATTATTCTTATCGCAATTCTTGCCACTGCTTTTTCTCTAATGTGGGGCGCGGCGAAAAGTGACTCAGTGATTATGGACGAATTGGCGCATATTCCCGCCGGCTTTACCTACGTAAAAATGCTTGATTACCGGTTAAATCCAGAACATCCTCCGCTTGTAAAAGCACTTTCGGCCTTGCCGCTCCTCGCGCTTGATTTAAAGTTGCCAACCGAAGACAGATCCTGGAAAACAGATATAAACAGTCAGTGGGATTTTGGCGCGAAATTTCTATACGACGCGGGGAATGACGCTCTAAAAGTTGTTAAGTTTGCGCGCTTTTTCCCGATAATTCTCACGCTTCTTACGATTATTTTAATTTATATTTGGTCGCGGGAACTTTTGGGAAATTTTTGGGCGCTTCTGCCGACTGTTCTTTTTAGTTTTTCACCGACTGTTCTTGCTCACGGTCATTACGTCACAACCGATATCGGCGCCACCTTCGGCGTTATTTTCGCCACTTATTTATTTTTAAAATTTCTTAATCATTCAACAAACCGCAATTTAATTTTTGCCGGCCTTGGTTTGGGCATCGCGGAACTTATGAAATTTTCAAACGCTTTGCTCATTCCTTTTTTTGTTATTCTCGCTTTAATTTACGCTGGAACAAATTCTCTAGGCGGCAAACAATGGCGGTTCTATTTCCGCTCGCTCATTTTAATTTTTCTTATTGGCTCCGCGCTTATCTATACCGTCTACTTTGTTTTGATTTTTAATGAACCAACGACAAAACAATTATCCGACGCCACAATAATTCTCACTTCATTTACACCTCGATTTTTAGCAAATATTGATCTTTGGCTAATCGCAAGTAAAATCTTCCGACCGTTTGGCGAATACCTTTTAGGATTACTAATGGTTCTAGAACGTTCGGCGGGTGGTAATACCAGTTATTTCTTAGGCGAAGTTTCTAACACCGGCTCAAGGGGTTATTTCCCGCTTGTATTTCTTATGAAAGAATCGCTACCAACACTTATTTTAATTTTGATTGGCGCCTTTTTTGCCGTGAAAAACGTTTTCCGCAAAATCAAAAATCCTTTTAAAGATATTCAAGAAAAAACAAAAACTTTCCTCGATTACCTTGGCACGCATTATCCGGAGTTTTCGATGCTGCTTTTTGTGATTATTTATTGGGCTTACAGCATGAAAAGTCCTTTGAATATCGGCATCCGCCACCTTTTGCCGACCTTTCCATTTATCTACATTTTGACCGCGAGCGCGCTAAAAAATTGGTTTCAAGGTGAGGCTCACGATTCAACCGGAATTTTCAGGAAATTTTTCACGATGATCGGTGAAATAGCGAAAAAATCAATAAAAATATGCTTAATTTTTGGCTTTCTACTTTGGCTTATTATTGAAACTGTGATTACTTATCCTTATTTTCTTTCTTATTTTAATGAGGCCGCGGGCGGCGTTTGGGGCGGCTATCATTACGTCACTGATTCAAATTACGATTGGGGGCAGGATTTAGGGAGATTAAAGCAATTCGTTCTCGAAAATAATATTAAAAAAATTGCGGTTGATTACTTCGGCGGTGGCAATCCTAAATATTATCTTGGTGAAAATGTAGCGGAAAATTGGTCTTCGGCGCAAGGAAGCCCTTCGACCCTTCGACAAAACTCAGGGCAAGCAAGCTCAGGACAAGTCCAAAAGATTGAATGGCTTGCAGTCTCTGTAAATATACTTGAAAGCGCCGTGGGAAAAATTGGCGGAACTGTGAACCGAAATCCAAATGATGAATATTCTTGGCTAAAAGATTTGCGTCCGCCAACTGGCGGACTAGGCGAAATTCCCGCTCCCGACTTCCGCGCCGGCACCTCAATTTTTATTTATAAACTTTGAAAAAGTTCGTAAGCGTCTCCGTGCGAAAGCAAGCCGGAATATGACGTTAAAATTTCCGGCGAAGCTTTTCGTTTAAGTAGCTTTAATATTCTTTTTTTGGTAGACGTCCGCAACACCCGACGATATGGAAAGTGAACCCAACCTAAAAAATCAACGCCGGAAGCAAATGTTTTTATAAAAACCTTGCTTGGATGAAGCGAAAGTTTCAACTCTGTTTCAAGATAATTGGAAATTTTCGGAATGAGATTTTCTAAACATTCCTTGCTTTCATGCAAAATTACAAAATCATCGGCGTAACGAACGCAGTAATGAATCTTCAACGTCCGTTTGAGAAATTGGTCAAACTCGTTCATATAAATATTTACAAGAAGCTGGCTCGTAAGATTACCGAGCGGCAAACCAACCCCGACATTATCTTTCCCGTGAAAGCTGTCTATAATTTTATTAAAAAGCCAAATAATGTTCTTATCTTCAATGTGCTTTTTTAGAATGTTCTTTAAAATTTTGTGGTTGATGCTCGCGAAAAATTTCTTGATGTCGCATTTCAAAACCCACACGCTCCGCGTGTGATTATGTGAAACAACCGCCACATAATCTCTAAAGCGGTTTATCGCTCGATGCGTTCCCTTATTGAAACGGCAGGAATATGAATCAAAAATGAACTTTCGGTCAAAATACGGATATAAAATTCGATAAATCGCGTGATGCAGCAAGCGGTTACGCACTTCGGCTTTATGAAACGCGGCTTCGGATCGTTTATTTTAAAAAATCGATACAAACCGTGCCGGTATGTTTTACTCTTTAATGCTTCGTGCAAAGCAAGAATATTTTCCATCAAGCGGAAAGAAAATATCGCGACATCTTTTCTTTTTCTCTTTCCGCGCAAAAATTCCCGCCACGAAACAAGCAAATTTTCCACGGAGATGATATTATTAAAAATATGGCGCGGCCGAAATTTACTCTCTCTCTCTCTCTCTCTCTCTCTCGGCTTCGATCTTGAATCGGATCAAAGAGGGATATTTGATTTGGATGGTTATTTCTCCACATATTGCGAAAGGCGCTCGTTACACTGTCGGCTCGCGAATTGAGAATAAATTTCTAGATCTCCTTGAACTCGCTTATAGCGCTTATTTTACTCCGAAAGAGAAAAAATCGGAAAAAATTTCCGAGTGTATTTTCATTTTGGACACTCTAAAATTTCTTATTTCCGTCGCTTGGGAAGGAAAACTTATCTCAAGCGGACAATATGAAAATATCGCCGTGAAACTTGAGGAAATCGGGAAAATGTTCGGCGGCTGGAAGAAAAGTTTGGAAAACCCGGAAAAGAAAAACCGCGCCATATAAGCGCGGAAAGAAAACACTTTCGGAGACGGAACACAATCTCATTATCGGGATTCCACTCATTCGTGGGCTTCGCCCAGTTATTGTTCAACCACAGACCATCTTCATTATGTTCCAGCTTGAAGACGTTCGGATTGCCGTCGCGATTGGTTTTTGTACGCCGCGCCATCAACGCCACTGCCTATTTAGTCGCTCACAAAAGCGAAGAAATTGGGCTGTATTTTATTCGGGAGCATAACTCCGCAAACGCAACGCACCAAGTTGTTTCTTTTTTTAGACAATGCGCATATCCTCTCCGCCAAGCCCTGCCCGCCGGCAGGCAGGCGTAACCGGACGGACTCTCAATATACGCATGCTGAAAAGGTCTCAGGAAGCCATGACCGCCCGATATAACCTTAACGAATATAGTTTAACAAATTTTCTCTGCCAAAAGTATCAAAGGGATCAAAAGAAGATAAAGAATTAAAGAGTTTAAGTGTTTGAGGAACT
>JBBTSG010000020.1:0-39060 GCA_038064775.1 Patescibacteria group bacterium | reverse complement strand
AAAATTAAAATGCCCGATTGCCACTTTCGCTTTTTCCGCTTTTTTAATAATGCTTAATAAATCCATAGCTTTATCTTAAAACCTAACAACGCCTTTATCAAAATTTTCTATTAAAATACGCTCCATTTTTTCTTCGCCGCCGACATATTCCTCAAAAATTTTCGTCCACATGCTTTCTCGCTGATGATAATTGAACGATTCGTTCTTGCCCTCCATAAAAGAAACTAAAGACATTGCGTTGTCTTCCAAATCAAAACTCACTATTTCTTCGTTGCTATCGGCAAAAACGCAACCTACCCAATCCAAATTATGCCAGAGTTTTAAATCGAGATTGGCTTCGGGCGCTTGAAAACTTGTTAAATCCCGTTCGCCTCTCGCCCAATGCATTGATTCCGGATTTACGCGCGGTAAGAAAAGACGGGCGTCAGATGGGTTTATTTTCGCCAAATAGCGTTGGACGATTAACCATTCGCCGGCTTCTGTTTTATAAATATCCGGCACATCGCCCCGCAAAAACATTTTTAATTTTTCGGCAAAGTCCGGTTTTGCCGAATAATGCCCAAATAATTTGGAATAAAATTCGATTTCGTGGAAATAATGCAAAAGCAAAGCAAAGTCCCTAAGAAACTTGCCAGGAATGTTTTCGCTAATCGGGTTAAGGAAAATAACGCCAAATTCCTTTAGATGGCTCACGTTATGGTGTTTCTTTGCCACAAATTTTTCCGAAACATTTTTCCATTCCGGCCCTAACACTTTTATTTCTATTTCTCGTTCTTCAAAATCATTTGCTCCAAAATTACTATAAGCCGTCTCAAATGTTTTATGCATCCATTCTTCGGATTCGGTAAAACGCAAAGCGCTAAAAAGTTCGGTGACATCATGCGTTTTCAAAGCTTCTGCCAAAGTTTTGACTTTCAAATATTTAAATAATTCGGCGGGTTTGCTTTTTTCTAAAATTTGTTGAGCTAGTTTTTTTTTCAGAAAAAATCCCTTGTCAATCTTCGCGATTTTTTTAACCAGTTTTGCGGCTTTATCAAATTCGGTTTTCCCTGGCATTTTATCTACAAAAGTCATTAAATGCTTTTCGTGGTTTAAAATTGTCTGCCTTAAAATGCTTCGCACGTGATCCGCTGATCGATTGGCGCTGTTTAAAAGATTGAGAGCTTGATTGATAATTTCTATATTCGCTGCCGCTATTTTCTCTAGCACGCCAGTTTTTCCGCAACGCTTCGCCATTTCTCTATCCAGTTTTTCAAGAAATGTCTCGTCCACCCTTAAAATTTTTGCTAAAGAGTTCAAGCCGTCCATATTTTTTATCCGAGCGGTTCAACATCTAAATCTAAATACTTAAAACGATTGCTTTCTAAATCTTTACGGCGCAAAATACCCTCCTCTGCGCCAATTTGTTCAACAACGGAAGTGGCGTTCGCGCTCGCCACACGCAAAGCGTGGTTAATATCGTGTTTTTGAATGAGGCCAGCGACAAAACCAGAACCAAAAGCGTCGCCCGCGCCAGTTCGGTCAACCACTTTTTTATCTTTAAAAACTCCGGCACGGTAGATATAACGGCCGTCGGAGACCATCGAGCCGTTTCGGCCGTCGGTTAAAACGGCTATGCCATGCACTAATTCGTCAAATTTTTTAAAAATCGCCCGCTCTTTTTTATAATCAAGGTTGGTTAAAATTGACGCTTCTTCGCGGTTCATTATAACCAGCTGAATTTTATTCAAAATATCTTTCAGTTTCGTTGCTCCCATTTCCACATAATGTTTTGAAGGATTCATCGCAATCGAAATTCCTTTCTTTCTTAAATCGGCAATGATTTCTCTCATGAGCGATAAATCAATATTACCCGGAACAATGTAGGCCCAATTCGCTCTAAGTTTTGAGAATGGAATTTCTTTTTTCTTAAAATCGGCGGAAGCGCCACGATAAACTAAAATAGTCCGTTCGCCCTCCGGCGTGATAAGAATTGTGGAATAAGCGGTGCCAACGTTTTTATCTAGAGAAACAAGCGGTGTTACTTTTTCTTTTTTAAGATCAGACATAACTGCTTCGCCTAAATTATCATCGCCAAGTTTAATTACCACGGCTGCTTTTAACCCTTGCCGCGCAAAAGTAACAGCCGCGTTTGCCGCTCCGCCGCCAAGAGTAAAGATTGGCTTATTAACGTCGAGTTTCCCGCCTAAAGCAAAACATTCCGCCTCTCCCGTTTTAAAGCCCAACGCGAGCAAATGCTTAGGATCTTTCAATACTTTGAAAAGCGGGCTCGTTAAGAAAACGTCCCGTGTAGCCGTGCCAATAGTAACTACGTCAAACATTGATTTGATTATATCAGTAATTATGAAATTTTGCTATTTACTTTCTTTTAATCACTTTTTCTACGGCGGATTTGATGTCTTTCACGCCCATACCATATTTTTCTAAAAGCTCGGTTGGTTTTCCGGATTCACCGAAAGTGTCGTGAAGTCCGACAAATTCAATTGGCACAGGATATTTTTTGGCTAAAAATTCGGCAACGGCGCTGCCTAAGCCGCCCATAATTTGATGTTCTTCAACTGTGACAACCGCGTCGCACTTTTTTGCAATTTCTAAAATAGTATTTTCATCCAGCGGTTTAATTGTGTGATTATTTAAAACAATTGTGCCGATTCCTTCTTTTTCCAAATCACGGGCGGCAAGAAGCGCGTTATAAACCAAAATACCGCAGGTGATAATCGCGACTTGCGGCTTTTTTGACATCCAGAAAATTTCCGCTTTGCCCGGCGTGAAAGGCGTTTTCTCGGTTGTAATAACCGCGCTTTTTTCGCGACCGTAGCGAAGATAAACCGGCCCCCAAACTTTCGCCGCCGCAATTGTTGCTTTTCGCGCTTCAATCGCGTCGCACGGCACAAAAACTTTCATATTCGGTATCACCCGCATAATCGCGATGTCTTCGGTTGCTTGATGAGTGGCGCCGTCCGGCCCCACCGAAATCCCGGCATGATGACCGGCAATTTTCACGTTTGAATCGTTGTAAGCAATGGTTGTGCGAATCTGTTCATAATTTCTGCCCGGCGAAAAAGTGGCGTAGGAAGAAATGAAAGGAATTTTGCCGGAAATGCCCAAACCAGCGGCAATGGTCGCCATGTTTTGTTCGGCTACGCCCACTTCAAAAAATCTTTCCGGAAACTTTTTGGCGAATTCTTCTACTCGAGTGGATTCGGTTAAATCCGCGCAAAGCGCTACCACGTTTTTATTATGC
This sequence comes from Patescibacteria group bacterium, assembly GCA_038064775.1. GTDB lineage: Bacteria > Patescibacteriota > Minisyncoccia > UBA6257 > GWB1-50-10 > JBBTSG01. The sequence continues at coordinate 35,816 of JBBTSG010000020.1, read as the reverse complement.
TCACCGGCAAAAACTAATCCTTCGCCATAACCGTGGCGCGTTGGCTTCATTAGAACGTCTTCGTCAAAAATTTTCTGATTAAGGTTTACCCCTTCATTAAGCATTTTCTTCTTTCTTGTCTTTTTTAATAACTATCCAGTGGTAAAGATAAAGTGGGAAACCAACAACCATGAAAGCGATTGATTCGGCCGCTTCCCTTTCCCGATTAGCCGCTTGCTGTTTCCTGTTATAATCCTCAACTTCTTCTTTGGTCGGCTGAATAAATTCTTCTTTCGTGCCTGTGTCAGATGTTGGCGTTTTTATCGGCCGTGCCATTGGATATTCGTAATAAGTGTCGGCGTTCGTAAAAACGTAAGTTTTTAATCCCAAGCCAACCAACCGCACCACGCCGATTACTACTAAAACCAAACCGATCATTGCGAAAAGATACAAGTAAATTTTTCTAATTAATGGATATTTTGTCATGTTGTTTATAGTTTAATTTTATTGATGTTCCGACTGAATTCTTTCTCCTAAAGTCCGCAGTTCCGCTAAAGCACGCGCCGCTTCTTCTTTATTCGGCGGTTTGCCGTGCCAAGTATAATCACGCTCCATAAAACTCACTCCTCGACCGGGAATAGTGTGAGCGATAATCACCGTTGGTTTTTCATAAATTGCCTGCGCTTCGCTTATCGCGGAAACTAACTCGACCATGTTGTGGCCGTCAATTTCTAAAACGTGCCAGTTGAAAGATTCATATTTATCTTTAAGCGGTTCAAGCGGCATTATTTTTTCCGTAAAGCCATCGATTTGAATGTTGTTGCGGTCAACAATAACCGTGAGATTGGATAATTTATTTTTGCCGGCAAACATTATTGCTTCCCAAAGATTGCCTTCCTGATGTTCGCCATCGGAAGTAAGGCAGTAAACACGATATTTTTTATTATCAAGCTTCGCCGCGAGCGCCACGCCAATCGCCTGCGAAAGTCCGGAACCTAATGGGCCGGAGGTTGTTTCCACGCCCGGCAAAGCCGTGCGGTGCGGATGGCCTTGCAAACGGGAATTTATTTTCCGCAAAGTTTTTAATTCTTCCATCGGAAAATAATCAGCGTAAGCCATTGTCACGTAACGGATTGGACAAATGTGGCCGTTAGATAAAATTAACCGATCGCGATCAGGCCAGTCGGGCTTTTTCGGATTGTGGTTTAAAACGTGAAAATAAAGCGCCGTAAAAATGTCCGCCATACCCAAAGGCCCGGCGGAGTGGCCAGAACCGGCTTCAAGTAAAGTTTCAATAACTTTTTCCCGAATGCGATTAGATAATTGCTCAAGCCGTTTTAATTTATCGTCGTGAATCGGTTCCATCTGTTTAATTATAACTTAATTCTAAACGTTTTGGAGTTCGTCGTAGGCGGTTTTCATGTTTTCGCGGGAAAAAATGTAAGTGCCGGCTGCCACAATATCCGCCCCCGCAACATTTACTAATTTCGCAATCTCGCGATTTATTCCGCCGTCAATTTCAATTAAAGCATCTGGTAATCTTTCTCTGATTAATTTTATTTTTTCGAGAATATTCGAATCAAATTTTTGGCCGGCCGGACCAGGACTAACCGCCAAACATTGAAAAGAGAAAATGATATCAAAATATGGAATTAGTTCTTCAAAAAGCGTATCAGGATTCGAGGCAAGCATTATTTCCGCATCGTAGTGCGCGCAGGTTTCAAAAATTTTCTGCAATTTCTCACCTTCCGGACCATCAAGCGTTTCAACGTGAACAATTATTCGCTTCGCGCCCGCCTTAAGCCAATCTCCGACCACCGCTTCAGGATTTTTAACCATCAGATGAACTTCAATATTGAAATTAGTTTTTAAATCTTTGGAGTTGTGCCAATTTTTATACGGCGTAAAACTGCCGTCGGCAACGTCAACGTGAATCCACTCGTTCCCAAGATTTTCAAGCTTGTCTAATTTCGATTGAACGCACTCGAAATCAGGGCAGTTTATTACCGGAATAACTTCCATTTTATTCTTCATTAACCGGCCGAATATTTTTAAGCTCAATATCTGAAATCTTATTCAAGCGGCGGCGAAATCTTTCTCCACCGTCAAAAGCAGTTTGCAACCAAGTAAAAACTATTTTTCGAGTTTCTTCAGGAGTCACGTAATCAGAGGCAAGGCAAAGCACGTTTGCGTCATTATCGTTACGGCTATCAAAGGCCTGATCTGAATCCATCGCGACCGCCGCTCGAACATTTAAAAATTTATTGGCGGTAATTGCCACGCCGTTTGCCGCGCCGCAAATTAAAATTCCCTTGCTATTCTCGTGGTCTAAGCTCACTTTTTTCGCGACTGCGGCGGCAAAATCCGGATAGTCATCATTTTCATTATTTTCACTATCCCCTAAATCGCCGAACTGATAACCAAGTTCTTTCAAAAAAATTTTGACATAATTTTTAAGTTCGAATCCGCGATGATCGGCGCCAATGTAGATAATCATTTTAATTTAAATAAGTTCGGCAACGCCTTCTACGTGTTTCAACAACATTGCCGCATAGCCCGCCTCATTATCGTACCAAGAAAGAATTTTCACCAAGTCGCCGTCAATGACTTTCGTGAAATTTAAGTCCACAATCGCGCCATAGGGTTCGCCGATAATATCGGAAGAAACAAGCTGATCTTCCGTCACTTTCAAAATTCCCTGCCAGCGTTTTTCTTTGACCGCTTTTTTAAAAATTTCGTTAATTTCTTTGACAGAAGTTTTTCGCGCCGAAACAAAAGTAATATCAGCGATAGAGCCGGTTGCGATCGGCACTCGAATAGCAATGCCGTCAAACTTACCCGCTAAATCTTTAATTACTCGCGTTACCGCAATAGCCGCGCCAGTAAAAGATGGCACGATATTTTGAGCGGCGGCGCGACCGCGCCGGAAATCATCGCCTTTTGTCGGCCCGTCAACAATTCCTTGAGTGGCAGTATAAGCGTGAACAGTAGATAAAACTGCTTTTTTTACACCAAGGTTTTCAGACATAATTTGCAATACGGGCGAAGCGGCGTTTGTGGTGCAACTTCCGTTCGAAGTAAGTTCAACAATTTTTAAATCTTTATCATTCACGCCCATCAAAACAGTTTTCCCGAGCGTGCCGTCATCGTCTTTTGCCGGCGCCGTGATAATCACCCGCTTAGCGCCCGCCGTTAAATGAATTTTGGATTTTTCGTAGGATTCAAAAATGCCCGTTGATTCAATCACGATATCAACTCCTAATTTTTTCCAAGGTAATTTGCTAGCATCTTTTTCTTGGATGAAAGAAATTTTCTTGCCGTCCACCACAAGATTACCGCCTTTTACTTCTACTTCTTTGCCGTAGCGACCGTAAACCGTATCGTATTTCAGCAAATACGCTAAATTTTCCACATCACCTAAATCATTTATCGCCACAATTTCTAAATCCTTCGCGCCAAAAGCTTGGCGGAAAAAAAGACGGCCAATTCTCCCAAACCCGTTTATCGCTATCCTTCGGCTACGCTCAGGATGGTGAGCCTGTCGAACCATTTTTGTCATTAATTCATTATATCAAATTTTTTGTTGAGACAGAAAATTTTATCTTTCACTAGTTTTGAGCGGCGAATTGACGCACAAAAGGTAAAATCATTACGTTGTCGCCAATTTTTGCGCCCAATATTTTTGCTCGGCCAGCCGAGAGTTCAAGCACGCGTTCAACGGGCGTTCCTGGATAATAAACTTTTAACTCTGCTGAGTTTGCGCCGATTTGCGGATCAATGTTTTCCTCAAAACCAACTATTTTATTTTCATGAATCCAAATAATGTCAATCGGAAACTTCATATCTTTCATCCAAAAACCGTAGTTTGCCGACTGGTCAAAATTAAAAAGCATCCCTTCGTTAAAACCTAAGTGGTCGCGACCAGAAAGGCCTTTTTCTCTGCTTGTTTCGTCCGCCACATAATCAGCAATAATAACCTGACCATTTATTTTAATTTCTCTTTTTGCGCTGCCCGTGCCAAGTTGATTTAAAAAAATTAGCGCGAATACAAAAACACCAACTAGGAAACCAGTTAAAATAACTAAAAATTTAGAGTTAGACGTCATTTACTTAAAATTATACTACTAATAAATAAGCCGATAAATAACGATGCCAAAGGCAACTGCCACGTTCAGCGATTCTTTTTTTCCAGCCATTGGAATTTCCAAAATTTTGTCCGCTAGCTTTAAAATCGCGGGCGGGAGACCGCGCACTTCGTTCCCTAAAATAACAGCGATTTTCTGCTTCTTAGCCGCTTTTTGAAACCGAAAATATTCCTTTGATTTTTTTGATTGCTCGACCGCAAAAATTTTATAACCCGCCTCTCGCAATTTTTTAATAATTATGGTGGTTTTACTGATTTTTTCGTAAGTCACTGATTTTTCCGCGCCCAAAGAGACTTTAGTAAACTGCCCACGCGGTTTGTTGAAACGATCAAGTGGAGTTGGTGTAATGCCACAAAGATAAATTTTACAAACACTAGCGGCATCAGCCGTCCGGAAAATTGAACCAACATTATGCAAACTCCTAATATTATGCAAAACAACAACCATATCTTTCATAAGATAATTTTACAATAAAAAACCCGTCCTGAGTTTATCGAAAGACGGGTTAAAATATAAGGTGGTTGCTTGCAGGATTTGAACCCGCATTCTCGGATGTTGATACCCGAGTCCTGAACTCCAACATTGGAAGAAAGCGTTACCACCAGTCGAGCAGGAGAAAGAGAATCGCATCAGGACACTATAGTTAAATCAATTTATCTTAAGAGAAAATTGACAAACGTTTTTTATCCTTAGCGATGATTTCTCCGCTTCGTTGGGACAGAAGGAATTGAACCTCCAACCTTCACCGACCGTTAGACGGTGACGCTCTACCAATTGAGCTATGCCCCAAAGAACTAATAAGGATTATAAAAAGAAACTTGATATCTTGTCAAATTAATTTTAAACTAGCTCCCCTTGATAGCACTTTTTGCAAAGCATTTTTGGCGCTTCTTCTTCGGTGTAATTAGTAGTAAATTCCGCGCCACACTTAAAACACTTGCGCGGAATCATTCTTAGATTTTTCACCCATTGGGCAAATTTTTCTTTGACACGACAAAACGGACACTCGCGCGGCAAGGGCAAATTCATTCTTTTCAGAAAAGCTAATTCCATTTCAATAATTTTGAAACCACGGGCGCATTTGGAACATGCGATTACTTCTTTTAAAATACCTTCGTTAGTATCGTTAATATGATCGGGTAAATCGTTTGGCTGTTTTGTAATTTGATATTCACGAACCTCAGGTTCTTGAAAACGATAACCGGCCTCATCAATCGCTTTTTCGGTTAACGGAAAAAAATTACTGGCAATTGTTTCGTTGTAAGCAAATGGAGAAATTTCCACCGGAAAGAATTCGCCGTATTTATAAACTTTACCTTTTTTATCGACGTAAGGAGCTTCATCCATATGCTTGCGAATTTTTGCTGTTAGCTTTTCGTAATCCTCTTTTGAATATTTCTTATTAAAAATACAATAATCCCCTTTTTTCAAAGAAACACAGCCAAAATGATGATTGCCTGTAGAAAGTTTGCAATATTCTGCGTCCATTAATCCTAAACCAGATTCGTTACAAAACCTGACGTCCGAAACGTCTTCGCCAACATTACAACATTCATAACAACGAGACATGTTATTTCCCCAACTTGAAACGTCATAACAATCTTTAATTGGCGGATCTTGGACCATCAATAAGTATTTTGAATCTTCAGCGCCAACCGTTTCAAAACAATCTTTGCAATTTTTTGACTGAAAAATATGACTGCCAGTGCAATTATTTGTGAACTCCTCCATCGTCGGTTTTGGCGGAAGAGTTTGCCAATGTTCTTCAGCCAAACTTTGAATTTCTTTATAAGCTTTGTAAGAGCCTAGATCCCACTTTTTAATTTCCTTAAAATATTCTTCTTTGGTATATGGCTTGTTTAAAATATAGTATTTTTTGTTGCGAAGGTTGGCGGAAGCAAAACAATTTTGACAATTTGCGCAATCCTTAAGAAAATTGCAGTCGATAGATTCTATAACTTGACTTCTTAATCCCACGCAACGACTATTTTTATAAGAATGCATTGTGTCATAACAAAGTTCGGAAGACATAATCGGACCGCAATCAAAAACCGACTTACAGTCAGTAAGATAAAAACCGCAGACAGAATCCTCCACTCTATCCGCGTGAAACAAAAGATAGCAGTTTTTAAGATGACCGGCGTGATTTGCGTAAGGTGATGTTTCTAATGCCGGAATATCTAAAGAAATACCAAGCACCGGTGTTTTCTGCCATAGTTCTTTGAATTGTTCAAAGAAAGGTCGTGAAAAATCGTAATCTCGCCCATAACTAAAACGATCCCAATTATCGCTCCACCAACATTTTGGGCAGTAAACAATATAAGGCGAATTGTGCCGGAAAATTGATATAAAATCTTTATTGCAAAGTCCACACGGCCTCTTATAAAGATTAAAGACATTAAAAAACGCGAGGCGTCTTTGTAAACGGCAACTCGGGCAAAAAGTCGGCGGCGGAACTTTCATTTTTTCGTAAAATTGAAAATCCTCCGGTTCAATTGTGAAGCTTTGCTTACAATTTTGACATTGTTTTGTTTCTTGATTCATAAGTTCTTACTCCACTTTTGGCGATATCCTTAATTTTTAACTACGACCTTCGCTATCGCCATGACGAGATTCTGATTCTACTACTTCTTCGTGTTCGCCTTCAAGATTTCGAATAATACTTTTAAATATTCTCGCTTTTCTAGAAAGATGTCCTAATCGGAGAACGAGAACAATAATCACTATCCCGATTAACCAAGCAGTCCAAGAAGGCAAAGAAATCATAAATTTTAAATTAATGGTTCGGCATCTTTATCCGCTTTTTCTGATTTTTTTTGGTCGCCAGCCTTTCCTTCAATAATCGCCTTTTCCTGGGCGCTCCGAAAAATTGACGCCTCTTCTTCGGCAATAAGTTTTTTCGCCGCGTCAGCTGGAATTGTATATTTTTCGCGGGAAGCGGCAATAACTTTTTCTTTGAAAGAGCCGTGCGGTGTCGGCAGAACTTTCAAAGTTTCAGCGGAAAATGGATCATAAGTTTCACCGTCAATCGTCATTTTAATAAAAAATTCCTGCATACCGAGATTGATCATGTCTTTCACGTCAAAAATCGGCGCCATTTCCGGTTTTAATTTTACAGCATCGTCACCGCCCACTCGAAAAATGACAATCGTGCCGACATTGCCAAGTACCGCCGCCTGAACCCGCTGGATCAGCTGACCAACATATTGATGGGCAACAGTAAGGCAAATGCCGTATTTCCGCGCCTCCGACATTAAACTTTCAAAAGTTTCGGTAACAAGATTATGAAACTCGTCGATATAGAGGTAAAAATCGTGCCGATCGCGCTCCGGCAAACTCGCCCGCGCCATTCCCGCTTGTTTGATTTTAGTGACGAACATCGAACCAAAAAAGCTGGCGTTTTCTTCGCCAAGCCGTCCTTTTGAAAGATTAATTAAAATTATCTTTTTCTGATTCATTAATTCTTCCAAATTAATTTTATTTTCTTTTTGACCGAAAATGTTTCGGAGCATCGGATCGGAAAGAAACTGGCCTAATTTATTTACAAGCGGAATAATAGCGTCAGTATCAAATTTTTCCGACCAGTCGGCGAATTCAATCGCCCAGAAACGCTTCACCATGTCGTCTTCAATGTATTCAACAACTTTCTGGCGGTAATTCCGGTCGGTTAACATTGAAATCATTCCCCGCATTGTGGCGTGCGGATAATCTAAAAGCGCAAGACAAGTGAAACGGAAAACGTGTTCAAGGCGAGGCGTCCAGTTCGCGCCGAATTGCTTTTCCATTACTTCAATCAAACCTTGCGTCAATTGATGTTTGAAAGCAGGATCAACGTTTGCGAGCGGATTAAAAGAGGCGGGATATTTTGTGTCCGACGGATCAATAATACAAACATCGTTAATTCTGTTCTCCGGCACGAAATCTAAAATAGTTTCGATTACGTCGCCGTGCGGATCAATCAAACAAAGCCCGTGACCGTAAGCAACGTCCTGTCTAATCAAAAGTTCTAAAAGTTTCGATTTACCAACGCCACTTTTGCCAATGATATACATGTGGCGCCGCCGATCAACGCGCTTAATGCCAAAAATAAATTTCTTTGATTCAAGAGCGGCAACGTAATTTGTCCGGCCAATAAAAGAAACTAAGTTTGGCTCAATTTTGCCGTGCATCGGAAGCTCCGGCGGCGGCGGCGCTAACTTAATTATTTGGATTTTACTTCCTCTAGCCATAATTTATAAAACTTCTAGTTCTTTCAAAAAATTTTCGTAAGCTTTTAAAACTTCTTTCGCGTCGGCCGGTGAAATACTAAATTCGGGTTGGTGGACGAGCTCATTTCTCACTCGGTGGGCCCGCCAAAGTTTATCAAGCGTTTTTAATTCCCAAGAACTTATTTTCTCCAGTCGATCGGCCATGTGTTCACCCAAAATATCCATTTTTTTTAAAACCGTGTCAGTTAATTTATCGGCTTCGATAATTGCTAAAACTAAAGATTGTGGCGGATTAGAATTAGATTTTTCCATAACTGATTGCCAATTTTTAATAACGAACTGATCTTTGGCGCCTCTTTTCTTTTCCTGCTTTGAAGGATGAAGCGAAAACTTCGGTCTAAACTCCAAAGCTTTTATAAAAATCCAAACAAAACCAACCACTATAGAAATATCGAGGATGATAAAAATATCGCGCACTATTCGATAAACGGAATAAATTTGAGGATTCGCAAGCCAATGATTGATAATTTCTATTGTCATAATTACTGATATTTTTCAATTTCTCCTTCTTCGCCAAAAATTGAAAGGCCGGCTGGTGGTCCGATTTTTCGACTCTCAACCCTTTTAATATGTGGCGCCGTAAGCACAATTGAAGTCGGCGGATGAAATAAAGTCGCCAACCCTTCTATATTCATCAAAAATCGGCGGGAGGCAAAATTCCAATTTAGAAGATAGGAAGTGATAATCCGCCCCATTGCGGTTTCGGGCGGCAATTCGCGCCGTAAATAGTTATGAAGAAGGCGTTGTTTACGAAAAATATTCCGCGATTTTGGAAAAATGTGCGGCCAATTCCAAATTTGCGTTCTTGTTGCCGTGTGGTAATTAGAACGGAAAGAATTTAAATTAGTAGCGGCATATTGGTTAAAAGCGCCGACTAAACCACGGCGAGCAAAACTATCATAAAAAATTTCTTTTGGCGAAAGATAAATAAATCTTATGAGAGAATCGAAAGCTGGTTTTGTTAAATTTTGTTCAACCGCTTCTAAAATATCTGTTTTACCTGGCGTGCGCGGAATAGGAATTTCCCGACCACCGGTTTCTTCGTCGCCACCGCTAAGCTCCATCGTTTCCGGTTCTTGCAATTCTTGCATAACACTTTCAAATTTTTTTGCCCAGTCGGGCGCGGCTGGCGCAATAAGTATCTGAATGCCAACAATTTCTTCTTTTTTTATTTTTCCGAGCACTTCAAGAAAAACAGAAATTGGATCAAGATTAATTTTTCTATCGCCAACTGTTTCTTCTTCAAAATTAGGGTAAGTTTTTATAGGGAATGCTTCTTTTGTCTTAAGCAACATTTCTGTTCCCCAGATTTCAAGGCCGCGTTCTGACATTTCCGGAATGTCTTTTGGAAATTTTTCTGTGTAATCATCAACTAGCATTATTTCCACATCAGGATAATAAGAAAAAAAGGCGGCTTCCACTAAATTTCTATATTTCCCATAAGTTCGGATGAAAAAACGAACCTCACCGCCAAAACTTACCATTTCTAAAGCAAACCATCTTGTCACTTCTCCATCCCAATATTTTTCCCTGATGTCACCCGGAGCATTCCGCAACGAATGAATTGATCGCAACAGCTGTTCCATCGCTTGTGGTGTTTGAGTTACTTCGCGAGGAACTCTAATTTCCAAAAGAATAAATTTTGTGTCTTTTTTAAAAATTGCCTGCCGCCAAAAAAGCCACAATGACTCAAAAATCGGGAAAATAATCAAAAACACCCAAAGCCACCAAATTTTTAGGATTAAGTAAATAATCCAATCCAATCTTAAAAGTGGCAAAATAATTAGGGCGCCACCAACACCGGCAATAAAAAGAATTACCCAAAATTCCTCTTTTCGGAAAAGTTCTATAAGAAAACTGCCTAATTCCTCAAAAAAATGCCTAAACATGGCTTTCTTAGTTTGATTTTACCACAAATTACACTTTTCTGCTAGAAAAAATTTATCCGCCTATAGGCGGTTTTTATTCTTCGGTTTTGCTTAGAATTAATAAATGTCACGAAAAGTGACATTTATTAAGCTTCTTTAACATGATAACGACCGTCCGAAAGCCGTTTAAAGTACCGGCGATTTTGGAGACCCAAAAGAATAGTGTTTTCTTTTAAAAATCTTTGTTCATTCACAAGACCAACTACTTCTTTCGAACTCAAAGCGCCATGTTTTTTAAACAAACGGACAATTACTTCCCGAACAGTACCGGGTTCAAAACCACGTTCTCGCAAACCGTAAATACCGCGGCCGACAAGAACAAAACGATTATCTTTAATTAGTTCGTTGTGAACGGTCTGAGTGTGAGCGGGCTTCTCGTCGATGCCATAATTTGTAATATTTTTCGCGATATCGGAAAAATGGATCGGCTTTTCACTCTTCCGCAAAACTAAATAAGCTTTGTCGCGAATTGTTTTCGGATCAATTTCCGGCCAGGCCTTTAAACCAAAGTCGCCGAAAACATTAGCGCCGAATTGTTTAGAAATCGAAAGGAAGTGATCAGCGTTCGCGTCTTTGCAATGTGCGAGATATGTTTTTTTATTCAAAAGCGAATCTTTTTCTCCCTCTTTGAAAATCTGGAGAAGATGATTAGTGAAATTATTGAAATTCTTTTTTGCTGTTTCACTCACATACCAAAAAGCGTGAGCTTGATCGCTCGCCTTTTCATAAAAAGGAGCATCGGCAGCGAGGAAAATAAATTTAATTTTCTGATCTAAATATTTCGCACTCGCGTTCTTAAACAAAGCGTTTTTAATTTCCCGCACAAAAACGTCATCACGCCGAACGCCGCCAAAACTCGCCAAATGCGTATTGGCAAATTCTAAAACTGACTTCGCTTCTTCTTTTACTTTCGGCGCCGCTTTTTTTAGCGCTTGCTCTTCAATTTGCCTTACCCTTTCCCGAGTAATTCCAAGCTCATTGCCAATTTCTTGCAAGGTCATTTCCTCGCCGTTTTTGAAACCAAAACGACCCCCTAAAACCTTAATTTGTTTGGGGTTTAGCGGGCTAAATAGTTGATTTAAAAGCTGGTCAATGTTCTTATTCATTTATTGAATATTAGCATAGGCCTTTTTAGCTGTCAAGCGCAATGTCAAGTCCGCCATTATTTAGCTGATTTACCCCATAAATAGAGTAATGGACTCGCAACAAAAATCGAAGAATAAGTACCGAAAATCGTGCCAACTAAAATCGTTAAAATAAAATAGAAAAGTGAGCTTGGCCCGAGAATTATAAGCGCTAAGAGCACCAAAACCAGCGTAAGAGAGGTGTTAATTGATCTGGCAATAGTTTCATTAACACTGGCGTTTACCACTTCTTTCAAGTCAATTTTCTTACCTCGCCGAAGCAGAAGATTTTCCCGAATCCGGTCAAAAACCACAATCGTGTCATGAACAGAAAAACCCATTACCACAAGTAAGGCAACAATAAAATTAGTATCAATTTCAATGTTCTGTGAAAAACCTAAAAACGCCAAAAGACCGGCTGGGATTATGACATCGTGGAAAAGAGTGATTAAAGTGATGAGTCCGTATTTCCAGGATTTCACCGGCTCAGAAACTTTCCGAAAAGCGAAGCCAATATAAATTGAGATGGCGAGCATCACAAACCCGATTGCCCAAAAAGCTTTTCGCCGTAGTTCACCGCCGATTGTCGGACCAATATTTGAAAAGTTTTTCTCGGCCACTTCATCAATATTTTTTAGCGCTGTGAGATAAGCTTGATGGGTTTCTTCGCTTACTTCGCCCAAACGAATCAAAAAAGTGTTGGCGTCGGTTTTTTTAATAGTTGCGTCAGCGCTCGGATTAACTTTTTTAAGTGCGTCGTTTACCTGACTTTCTAAAATATTCTGATTACTCTTGAAAGCAAATTCCCATTGTGTTCCCCCTTTCAAATCAATGCCTGACCGAAGACCGAAAACGGAAATTAAAATAATACTCAAAATAACAATAACGCCGGAAAAGCCCAAGAAAATATTTTTTTTGCCGATTAAATCAATCATTGTTTTTTAATAGTGAGCGGTTTATTTTTCAAAAAAACTCTAAGCATTGTCCGTGTAATAGTAATCGCCGAAAACATACTCATCACTACGCCCAAGAAAAGGGTTAAAGCAAACCCTTTCACGAAACCGGAAGTAAAATAATAAAGAACGGCGGCAGTGATCATTGTGCTAATGTTCGAGTCGCGAATTGAAGTCCAAGCCCGCCGAAAACCTTCTTCAATCGCCGCGGTCAAAGACAATCCTCTTTTTATTTCTTCTTTGGTACGCTCGAAAACTAAAATATTAGCGTCAACCGCCATGCCGATTGAAAGAATAAAACCGGCGATACCGGCTAAAGTCATTGTTACCGGCAAAATTTTGAAAAGAGCGAGGGTAAGGGAAATATACATTAAAAGCGCAACGGATGAAAAAACGCCAAGTTTGCGGTAATAAATAAGCATAAAAATAATTACGGCAAGCGTGCCTAAAGCGCCAGCTAAAATTGCCTTGTCCAAGGAATTTTTGCCGAAATCAGAATTAATTGTTTGCTGATTAACAAGGATAATCGGCGCGGGTAAGGCGCCGGCATTAAAACGTTCTATTAGCTGACGAGCTGAATTAATGGTAAACTGGCCGGAAATTTGCGCCTTTCCACCGCTAATTTTTTCTCTCACTGTTGGCATTTCAATCAGTGAATCATCAAGAAAAATCGCGACCGGCTTGCCGATATTCCTAGCCGTAATTTCTTCGAATAAAGCGACGCCGTCGCTATTGAATTCAATTTGGACAATTGGTTGACGAGTAAGATTATCAAAGTTGAGTTGGGCGCTTTGAACATAACGGCCGTTTAATTCCGTTGGTGTGAATTTTAAAGTGGTCGTGCCTTCTTCCTGCGCCACTTCCCGAAAATCCAAAAAAGGCGTGGCGCCAATTTCTTTAATCGCTTCGTTCGTGTCTTTCACGCCCGCGAGTTCCACCACTAATCGGTTTTGATCGCCGGATTTTTCGGTGTAAACTTTTGGCTCACTCACGCCAAAAAGATTAACTCGTTTTTCAATTACGTCTCGCAAACCGGTTACAACAGAAGATCGATCGCTAACACTAACCTTACTCAAATCAATGTCGTAGACAAGATAACTGCCGCCAGCAAGATCAAGACCTAAATTCCACGGCCGAAAAGAAGAAAATTTTTGCCAAAGCGAATCATAATCAAAAAAGGCGGCTAAGGCCGAAAAAAATACCAATAAGGTTAAAACAAAAGCTAATTTTTTGGGATTAGCCATTAGCTTGAAGTGTATAATAAGAATAATGAAACATCAACTGACGATCCTTCTTTTTGGTGAAGTTTCAAAATCTTTCCGTGGCACGCTTTTCCCTACCCACGCCTTAAAAAGCGCCCCGCATTATTTCGAAAAAACCGTGCCGCATCAGGTGATGCTCAAAGAAGAGGCCGTGAAAGTTGGCGGCGAAAAAATAACCTTTTTGCTCAAAGGTTATCCGCCGGAAATTCTTCTTATCCAAACTAGTATTCCGGTCACTAATATTTTTCATACTGACATTTTTAGCCTTGAAGAAAAAGTACTTGAACAGGCTTATAAAATCTTTGATCGAATGGGCGGCAAAAGAGAATTTAGCGAAATTTATTCTGTTTTCACGGTATCGAACTACACCGAGAATCCGGAAATTTTTACCGAAAAACACGCGCCTATTATCGCTTCGCTTTTAAAATCGGAACGTTTCGAGCTTGATCCAAAAGAAGTGGAATACACTTTAAGCAATCAAATAAAATACGCAAAAAATGATCTTGCAATTATCGACTGGGACGGCGCTTTTCTTTTCGATCCTGAAGGCGACTTCGAACCGACAATTGAACTTTTATCAATCGCGAACCTTCAACTTCTCCGTCACCGTATTTTAGACAGAGAAATAGACGAACGGATTGAAAAAATGGTGAAAATGGTGAAAACTCCCCGCAAAAAATTTTCTCTCTTTAAATTTTCGAATAAAATTATTAATCACCAGCTCGAAGAAATATTAAAATATAGAATGGCTTCGATTTCCGCTTTTCAAGCGATCGAGCGAGAAATTAAATTAATTGGCGATTGGTATTCAGCGCGGCTTTACGATTTAGCGGCTAAAAAATTCAAAATTGATGAGTGGCGGAAATCAATCAAAGACAAGTTAGAGTCGCTTGAAGACGCTTATACTTCGCTTACGGAAAATTTCGGTCTCTCCAGAAAAGACCGCGCGGAATACGTTCAAATTATCGCTTTCTTCGTTCTCCAAATCGGCTGGCTGGTTTTGATTATTTTGGAATTTTTGTATTTCACGAGGTAGTGATAAAAAAAACCACCTTTTATTAAAGAGTGGTTTTTAAACATTAAACGCGCCAATAAGTGGATAATCGGCATTTTTTAATGTGGCGCGCAATCGCGGTAATCGCCGCAAGGATATTTTCCTTAAATGATCGCTCTCTTCTTCCGTGACCGAAAGAAACCTCAAATTTAACCTCATTGCCCTTATCTGTAAAAATCAATTCGAAACCGTGAACACGAGAATCTTCTGTTAATTCTTCTAATTTTTTTTTAATTTCCGATCCGCTGATATTTGATTTCGTAATATGCACTCGGTTACTCATCGCTATTCCCTTTTTTAAATTTTAAATAACCTGCTTTAATCAGTTTAGAAAATATAATATTCTGTTGCAAATCAAAAACTACCTGAAAGCCGCGACAAAGTTCACCGGGTCAACCGCCACGCCGTTAACTTTCACCGAAAGATGAAGATGGGGCCCCGTCGCATAGCCAGTTTGACCAACCGTTCCGATCACTGTTCCCTTTTTAACTAAAGCGCCTTCTTTTATTTTTATTTCGTTCATATGAATGTAATAGGAATAAATTCCTTCACCGTGATCTATAATCACCGAGTTGCCGTAAATATTATCGAAATAAGCTTTGCGGATAACGCCGTCGTTAATTGCTCCAACGAAAGCGCCAATCGATGCCGCAAAATCAGTTCCCAAATGGCGGATTTCGCTTGAACCGGTTTTATAAATCGCACCAAACGGAGTCGCCATAACGCGATTCCTCATAAGCGGTAAACCGAAATTATTTTTGAAAAAAATATTTGGAGTTTTAATTTTAAAAATTGTATCTAAATCTAATTTCTTCTCTTGCACTTTGTCGCCAAGTTCACTTAACTTGATTTCTGATTCCTTTGGTTCGCCTAAAACAATTTTTACAACTTTCCTGTTTTTCACGTTAATAATGCTGTTAAAAGATTGGCCGTTTTTAAAATCAACCCTGAGAAGGTAACGACCAGCCAGTTTTGTAACAGCGACGCCTAAAACAACAGTCGGAAAAGTTTTATAAGAAAAAAAGGAAATGGGTTTTCCGTCAAAAAATGCCGAAGCAATTTCTAAAGTCCGGTCGGAAAATTTAACAAGAACCGTGTCACCCGCCGAAGGAGATTGATTAAAAATATCTGCTTGGATGACTTTCGCAAAAACTAAAACCGGCAGAAGTAAAATTAGAATCAAAAAAAAGTTCTTCATCTATTTAATTTTCATACTATAAACCTTTTGACGCAATACCCCGCAAAAATCGCTCTTTAAACCTTGGAAAATTGCCGTCTAAAATAGATCGTCTTATTTGTGTCATTAAATTATTAAAGAAAAAAACGTTATGGATGGTGGCAAATCGCGCTGCTTCCTTGTCTTTATTCTTGAAAAGCTCATGAATGTTTTGCCTTGTGGTGTTTTTTTCCGAACAAACTTCGCATAAACAATCGTCTTGAATTTTTCGGTAGTCATTTTTATAAACCCCCTTTTTAATATCAAAACGGCCAACCGGCGTCCAAAGCGAACCGTGGCGGGCCTCGCGCGTCGGAATAACACAATCAAAAGTATCAATTCCTGCTTCCACGCCTAAAAAAAGATCGTCAATTCGCCCTATTCCTAAAAAATGGCGCGGTTTATTTTCGGGTAAATAAGGAATAATCCAACCAAGTTCTTTAAAGCTCGCTTCTTTTGAATCACCAAAAGAATTTCCGAAAGCGCCACCGATTCCAAATCCGTGAAAAGGCAACGCACCAATAAATTTCGCGCTCTCTTTCCGCAAATCTTCAAAAGCGCCGCCTTGCACGATTCCATAAATCATCTGATCATTCCGCGTTTTTACATCCAAACAAATTTTTGCCCATTTGTGCGTGCGCTCCATCGCTTTTTTAGTGTATTCATGGTCGTGAAGTGGTGAAGAGCATTCATCAAAAGCCAAAATAATATCGGCGCCCAGTTTTTCTTGAATCGATATAGAAAGTTTTGCATCCAAGAAAAATTCCGGTCCGTCTGGCTTTTCCTTGAACCATGCGCCGTCGTCAGTAACACGAACCAAATTAGGTCTGCTTTCTCGTTCCTCTGATGAAAAAAATTTACCAACTTTTCCAACACCATGCTCGCGCGCAAACCCTAAAGAGAAAACCTGAAAACCGCCGCTGTCCGTCATAATTGACGCTGGCCAATTCATCCGCTTGTGAAGACCTTCAAAGCTTTCAAGTTTATCGCCAAGCGTTCGCCACAAGTAATAAGTGTTCGCGATAATAATTTGCGTTTTTGTGGAAACTAAATCGACGGGTGATAAACAACGCACTTCCGCGTGAGTGCCGACAATTGTATAAGCCGGCGTTTCGACAAATCCGTGAGCAGTTTTTAAAACGCCGAAACGAGCGCGCGACTCGCTGTCTTTTTTAATTACTTCGAACATACTTTTTAACCTCTCTTGAGATGAGCTTTAGCGTAAGCTAAATCAGCGCCAACTTTTTTGCCAGGATTAAAAATGTTTTGAGGATCAAAAATTTTCTTCACTTCGGCAAAAAGCGAAACAATTTTTTCGCCATACATATCTTTGAGATAGGGCGTACGAATTAAACCATCGTTATGTTCGGCTGTAATCGAACCGCCATATTTTAAAACAAGATCCGTGACTTCTTTAGTTATAGCGGGAATCAAGGCGCGCGTCGCCTCGTCTTTAAGGTTTACAAGCGGAATAATGTGGAAATTGCCGTTGCCCGGATGGCCGGCAATCGTGTAAATAAGTTTGTCTTTATATTTGTCTAAAATGGCGTTCACGGCTGGTAAAAATTCGGGCATGTGCTTTGGATCAATAACTAAATCGTCGATGAAAGGCGCCGCGTACATTCCTTTGGCGTTACTGTGGAGCAAATTAAAACTCTGGCGGCGAATCGTCCAAAAACTTTCGGCTTCCGCGGGATCGGTAACCACACGAACTTGAACTGGGAACGGCTCTAAAGCCGCTTTAATTTTACCGGCTTCTTTTTCTAACTCTTCTTCGTCGTCAGAGGAAATAGAAATTAAAATGATCATTTTCGGAATGCCACCACGCAAAATCATTCCAACTTCAGGTAAAAATTTAAAAAACATTTTGAACGCGCTCCCTTTCATTAACTTAAGAAGCGCCGGTAAAAACCGCACCGCTAATTGCAGAGTTTTGTCATCGTAAGATTCAATACTTTCTGGCTTAAACGGCAAAATAGTTTTTACGATGTCCGGCACCGGTTGTAATGACTTCGAGAAAACAACTATCAGCCGCGAATATTTTTGTTTCTTAATAAGACGTAATTTGGCGGCGGTAACAAGACCAAGCGTTCCTTGAGAACCAACAATTAATTTTGTAATGTCAAAAGTTTTCTTGTCCCCCGCCTGCGCAGGCGGATAAACATTCCACAAATAATAACCAGCCGAGTTTTTAGAAACTTTCGGCTTTGCCGCTTTGATTATTTCGTAATTATCTTCAATGAGCTTAAATAATTTGCGGTAAATTTCGCCCAAAAAACTTTTCTCGGCTAATTGTTTTTTTAATTCGGCGCCAGCGAGCGGTTTTAAATAATATTCTTCGCCGTCCGCAAGAATCATTTCTAAACCCTCAACATAATCTTCTGTTTTGCCGTATTTCAAAGTTTTTTCACCGCCGGAATTGTTATTCACAATCCCGCCAATCGCGCATAAATCTTTTGACGCCGGATAAGGCGGGTAAAGCAATCCGCGTTCACTTATTTTTTTCTCAAAATCTCGGTAATAAACGCCGGGTTCAACTACGGAATAATCAGCGCCAATTTCGCGAATATGATTAAAATATTTTGTAAATTCAACGATAATTGATTCGCCTAAGGGGCCACCAGACATATCCGTTCCAGCCGAACGCGCAGTCAAAGAAACGTTTTTACCTTTTTTCTTTTTTTCGCTCGCGAACCGCACAAGCGCTTTTACTTCTTCTTTGTTTTTCGGAGAAACAACCGCTTGCGGCATTACTTTAAAAATTGAATAATCCTCGCTGTATTTGTTAAGCGTGGCTTCATCAGTCGAAACCTCACTCGTTATTTTTTTAATTTCATCGGCTAGCATTCACTTATTATAGTGAAATTCTGATAGAATTAAACTGGAGAAAATTGATATTGACTATAAGTATATACTTTGCTAAAAATAGAATATGAAATTTGAACACACGCCAAAAAACCCCGAGAAAAATATTCCTTTCAAGGAAGCAGAAATGATTCTCGAAGAGGTTAAACAAAAAATTGGGGCAGAAAGCAATCTCGGGAATATTGGCATTGTAAGCCAGGACATATTAGCCATAGTTGACCGAAATGTTCAAAAAGACGAAACGCTTTTTGGAACGGATTACGCCAAAGAAGTGGCTGGTAATCTTTTAGACGCGCTCGAAAAACAAAACTTAATAACAAGCGATTTTGAAAAAAATAAAGAAATCACAGCTGCGACCATAGAATATCTCCAAAGTGTGTTAGACGAAGGAAAATTAGAAGAAGCCGCCTAAACTAAAAATCTCTCTGGAAACTGCCGGAGGGATTTTTAGTTTATCATTGCCGCGCGGCCGAGCTTTCGGTAATAACTTATCGCGAATCGGTGAGCTTCGTCACGAACCTGTATTAAAGTTTTTTCGCTTACACCTTTAGGAATTTTTCCGATAAATTCGTTTTTCTTCCTTTCTGGGCCCTTAGCAATGCCCACGACTGGAATAACGAGACCAAAATCAAGAAGAACGTTTTTTGCGGCATTAACCTGCCCCTTCCCGCCGTCTATCAAAATTAAATCCGGTAGAGGCCATCCGGCAGCTGCCGGAGCGTGAGCAAAACGTCGCCGCAAAATTTCTTTAAGCATTCCCACGTCATTTGGTTCATTATAACTTCCGATTTTAAATTTACGGTATTCGTTTTGACTGGATTTTTCGCCGCGGAAAACGACCATTGCCCCAACCGCCGAAGTGCCGGAAATGTTTGAAATATCATATCCTTCAATACGGTTTAGTACTTGTCCTTTTTCGACACCACTTAGCGTTTCCAGCTCGTTTATTAAAGCCACATCCTGAATATGTTGCAGGGCAAAAATTTGTTTTCTAATTTTCGCCGCTTTTTCAAATTCCAACCGACAGCTTGCGATCCGCATTTCTTTTTCCAGATTTTTTAAGATTTTTTTCTTTTCGCCAGAGAAAAATAGTTCTAAGTTTTTAACTATGTTTTGATAATCGCTTTTGGAGACGGCGCCTACGCAAGTACCCGGGCAAAGGCCAATTTCGTAATCAAAACATGGCTTTTTGAAAGCGCCGATTTTTTCTGGCGAATGGACGTTAAACGGAAAAATCCGCCGAATAATCCTTAGTGCTTCTCTAATGTTTGAAGCGGACGTGAAAGGCCCAAATGCTTCGCTACCGCTCAGCACAAGCCCTTTCCCTGCTAAATCCTTGCCACGAACCAAAAGCACGCGCGGAAATTCATCGCGAGTTATTTCCACATAAAGAAAACTTCTGTCGTCTTTATCTTTAATGTTAAAAGGCGGCTCGTTTTTTTTAATTAAGCTGGCTTCCAAAATCAGCGCTTCAAGGGCGCTATCCGTTTTTTTGTAATCAATTTTCCTTATTTCGCTCACTAGTTTATGAATTCTCGAATCATGTGGACGCAAAAAATAACTTGAAACTCGCCGCTTTAAATTACCTGCTTTCCCGATATACAAAATCTTCCCCGCGCTGTTTTTGAAAATATAGACGCCGGGCGTGTCGGGCAAATTTTCGTAAAGATTTTTCATATTCTAATTAGTTATTTCTTCTATCCTACGCCTGATTTTGTAACCTTGGCAATGCTTCAAAACGCCGAAATAGGAATTTACTGACTGAGTTAAAGATTCCCCACTTAAAACGCCTAAATCAAATTCTCTTTTCCGATTAGCTATCTTTCTTAATATTCTTCTTTTGGTTTTCGTCCGCAAAACCCGATAGTGCGGCAAAACCACATAACCGAGAAAATCTATTCCGTGGGAATACTTCCTAATTTCAATTTTATGCTCGTGCAATTCAAGAGATAAATTTTCGGCTAAAAATTCTTTTATTTTAGAGATTATGCTCCGCAAATAATTTTTATTCTCTCCTAAAATAATAAAATCGTCGCAATAGCGAAGGTAATGTTTCGCCTTGAGTTTGTGCTTAATAAATTGATCTAGTTCGTTCAAATAAACATTCGCAAAAAGCTGGCTCGTCACATTGCCAAGTGGCAACCCTTTCTCTCTATTTTTCTCAAAACTCCCGATAATTAATTCTACAAGCCATAATGTATTTTTATCATCAATTTTTTTTCTTATGAACGAAATTAATGAATGTTGATCAATAGAATCAAAAAATTTCTTTATATCACACTTCAAAGCGAAAATATCGCGCCGATTATTATGGCTTAATTTTTTAGCAAACATTTTGAGGCGATTAACCGCTTTGTGCGCCCCTTTATTAATACGGCAAGAATAGGAATCAAAAATGAAACTTTTATCAAAAATTGGATATAACACCCTAAAAACCGCTTGATGAACTACTCTGTCCCGAACACAAGCCTTATGAATATGCCGGAGCTTGGGGTCTTGAACATAAAACGGCGTATAAGTAGAGTGTTTGTAGGTTTTAGCGTGAAGTGATTCAGATAGCGAAAATAAATTATCTTCCAAATTAAACTCAAATTCCTGAACATCCTGCTTTTTCCTTTTGCCACGGCAAAATTCCCGCCAGGCCGAAAATAAATTTTCAATGCTTACAATTTTTTCGAAAATATCATTATCATGAAAAATTTCCTTCCTTCTACCCCCCCAACGGAACGATGTGCCTTTGATTCATAGAATTACTGAATTATACAAAACTTTTTACTTGCTTGGGCAGAAAATTCCAAAACGAGATAAATTTGGCATTCAACTCAAAATCGAGCAATGCTCTTTAGAATTGCTTGAGTTTGTTATCACGGCAACTTTTGAAGAAAGACGGAACAAAACCGAAACCTTAAACTCCGCGAGAATAAAAACTGAGACGCTTAAAAGATTAATCCGAGCCATGAACGATCTTGGTATTATGGAACGGAAAAAATATTTTTATATTGAAAATGAACTGGTAGAAATATCCAAAATGATAACTGGTTGGATAAAATATCTTGGAATAAAAACCCCGCAGTAAAGCGGGGTTGAAACTTCTGACGGGAACGCAGATTGTCATTCTGATTGTCAGCGTTGTACCAGTTCACGTGCACCTTGTCGTCGTTCAAGTTCACGTTCGGCACGTTGTCATCTGAATTCCGAGAGCCCGTTATTATCCGATTTCTTCTGATTCACCGAAAATCTTTTGCAAGGTTTTCTGCGTTTCTGGTAAACACTAGTTTTTATTTTGAGGCATCCTGAGCTCGTTGAAGAAATCCTCACTAAAATCGGATAAGCAGTTTTCTTAATTTAGGCAAATCGCCATTCCGACAAAATTCCTCTTTGCCGAAACCGACTGTAATAGCCAATCTTATTATATAAAACAAAATCCCCAAACAATTTTTTATTTGGGGATAAGTGTAAAAGATTAAAGGTACAAGAGTTAGGAAACTACCTGACGGGAACGCAGATTGCCACCCTGAAAGTCAGCGCGGCACCAGTACACGTGCACCTTGACGCCGAACAAGTACACGCTCGGCACGCTGTCATCTGAATCCCGAGAGCCCGAACAAAGCGTCCAGTTAACGATATCAAGATGTTTGCCGGTTTCTTTGAAGAACTTCAGCTCGTAGAGCAGACGTTCTTCTAGGGTGACGCCAATAATTCCATCACGCTTCAGGCTGTTTGCCGATTTGTTTTTCATTTCCTCATCGGCTTCCACTCGGTCGCGCACCCAGATGACATAATCATGATCAGCCTTGCGGTCGGACGTGATTGTGTCCAGATTGTCGGCGTATTTCCATACTGGGAAAAGTTCCTTGCATTTTGCAAAGAGCTTATTCGGTGTCATCCCTTTCGCGACCACAATCAACCGGTCAAATCCTTTCTTCCTTTTCGGAATTACGAGATTTGCGAAATCAAGCTCGAGCTCAAAAAGTTCTTTGTAGAACAATTTCCAACCAAGCAGAATTTCGTCAACCTTTGGAAACGGGTTCTTATGCTCAATAACCGATTGAAGATGATCAAGCGTGAGGCCGGTGCCTGGATTTTCCAAGCTTTGAGTTGTTTGCCGTTCGATTTCCGCGAACATTTTTGTTCGTCGTTTCAACCAGTCAAGCGTTAAATCTTGACCCACAACAATAATTTTACTCATTGCTGTATCTCCTTATATAATTGTTAAAAAACAGTGATTTATCGTTGAAAAATCTATTGAATTATCAACGTTTTAATGTTAGCATACTCATCTTATTTTGTCAAGTATTACTTTGATAAAGAATATCTTGTTTTAAAGAAGCTCTCGGCGGCGATTTTGGCTCGGTTTCTGCGAAGCAGAATAAAATCGCCGAGAGGGCAGGCCGACTTTGGCCGCTGGAGCTAAAGAACGACCGGTTCTGAAAAACAAGATATTTACTACTTTAAAACTTTCTTTAAATACGTGCCGGTGAAACTGCCGGCTTTTTTCGCGATTGCCTCCGGCGCGCCAACACCGATTATTTCTCCGCCTTTCTCTCCACCTTCCGGCCCCAAATCAATCACCCAGTCGGCGGTTTTAATCACGTCTAAATTATGCTCAATTACAACGATAGTGTTGCCGCGATCAACCAAACGGTTTAAAACATCCAATAATTTTTGAACATCAGCAAAATGCAAGCCCGTTGTCGGTTCATCAAGTAAGTAAATTGTTCGCCGCGTGTCGCGTTTGCCAAGTTCGGCCGTAAGTTTAATTCTCTGCGCTTCGCCGCCCGAAAGCGTTGTCGCCGACTGACCAAGTTCCAAATAACCTAAACCAACTTCTTCCAAAACTTTCAGGCGGTCATAAAGCCAGGGAATATCACGAAAAAATTCCGCCGCTTCTTCGATTGTCATTTTCAAAACTTCGTGGATATTTTTGCTGTTATATTCAACTTCAAGCGTTTCTCGGTCAAACCGCTTGCCTTTACAAATATCACAAAGAACATGAACGGTTGGCAAAAAATGCATTTCAATCGCGATTGTACCGTGACCTTCGCAATTTTCGCACCGGCCACCTTTCACGTTAAAACTGAAACGGCCGGGTTTGTAGCCCCGAACGCGGGCGTCTTCGGTTGCGGAAAAAAGTTCCCGAATAAAAGTCCAAGCGCCAACATAAGTGGCCGGATTCGAACGCGGCGTTCGGCCGATTGGCGATTGATCAATATTAATCACGCGGTTAATGTATTCCAAGCCGAGAATGGCTTTGTGCGCGCCCACTTTAAAATCCGCGCCATTAAACTTGTTCGCTAAATATTTGTACAAAACATCGTAAACAAGCGTGCTTTTGCCGGAACCGGAAACGCCCGTCACCGCCGTAAACCGCCGCAAAGGAATATCAATATCAATATTTTTCAGATTGTTAGCAGTCGCTCCCCTAATTTTCAAAAATTCCTGATCCTTTTTTACTGCTCGTCTTTTCTCCGGCACTTCAATAAATTGCTTACCCCGAAGATAATCAAGAGTGAGTGAGTTTTTTTTCTTGTCGGTAAAAATTTCTGGAATTAAACCCTCCGCCACAATTTTTCCGCCATGAACGCCAGCCGCCGGCCCGATATCAACTAAATAATCTGAAGCGCGAATGGTTTCTTCGTCGTGCTCGACAATCAAAACCGTGTTACCTAAGTCGCGTAATTCTTGGAGAGTTTTAATAAGCTTCGCGTTATCCCGCTGATGAAGGCCGATTGTCGGTTCGTCTAAAATATAGAGCGTGCCCACAAGACGCGAACCGATTTGCGAAGCCAAACGAATCCGCTGCGATTCGCCGCCTGAAAGAGTGCCCGCTTTCCGGCTTAAGGTGAGGTACTCAAGACCAACGTCCACCATAAATTTCAAGCGGTTTTTAATTTCCCGAACCGGCCCTTCAGTTACCTCTTTAAATTTATTTTCTTTGGAAATTTGAAAGTCGCCAAAAAAACCTAGCGCTTCAGAGATAGACATTGAGGTTATACTTTCGATACTCTTATTTTTTATAAAAACATTAAGCGCTTCTTCTTTAAGCCGCTTACCTAAACAAACAGAACAAAGTTTTTCAGACCAAATACTTTCCACGCCAAGCCCGTGACAAGCCGGACAAGCGCCATAAGGACTATTGAATGAAAAAAGGCGCGGTTCGATTTCCGGAAAAGAAAATCCGTCGTTCGGACAAGTAAACTTCGCGGAAAGCGAAGTTTCTTCGCTGGTGATTATCGTGACCACATCATTGCCGTATTTGAGCGCCGATTCAATTGCTTCCGCCAACCGCAACCGGTTGTCTTTTTCTTTAAAATTTAGGCCCGAAGGAATCCGATCAACCACAAGCTCAATTGTGTGTTGCTTATAACGGCTGAGGTCGATTTTGTCCCGCAACGAATAAAATTCGCCATCAACCCGCACTTCTGAAAAACCG
Organism: Patescibacteria group bacterium; assembly: GCA_038064775.1. Classification (GTDB taxonomy): domain Bacteria; phylum Patescibacteriota; class Minisyncoccia; order UBA6257; family GWB1-50-10; genus JBBTSG01. The sequence continues at coordinate 10,589 of JBBTSG010000020.1, read as the reverse complement.
GCATTCAAAAAGTCATAAAGGAGCTGATAATATTCCCCTTTCCGGCCACGCACCGCCGGTGCGAGAACAACAATGTTCTTACCAGCTTTGTTTTTATTAGATATTTCAATCGCGATATCAACAATTTCTTCGCTCGTCATTTTTTTAATTTCTTTGCCACACTTTGGGCAGTAAGGTTTGCCAACGCGCGCGAAAAGAACGCGGAGATAATCGTAAATTTCCGTAATGGTGGCAACAGTTGAACGCGGATTTGAAGAATGGCTTTTCTGGTCAATGGAAATTGCGGGCGATAATCCTTCAATTTCATCAACATCCGGTTTATCGAGTTTGCCTAAAAATTGCCGGGCGTAAGCCGAAAGCGATTCAATATAACGGCGTTGACCTTCGGCGAAAATTGTATCAAATGCAAGCGAGGACTTGCCTGAACCGGAAAGACCGGTAAAAACAACCATTTTGTCGCGCGGAATTTCGAGATTAATGTTCTTCAAGTTGTGCTCCCGCGCGCCCTTTATAATAATTTTGTCGTGCATATGCAAATTGCCCCTTCTTTAAGATCTTAAGGGGGTGGTGTTCGAACTTTAAGCTTGGAAAATTAAAAAGTCAATTCAGTAAACAAATAAAAACGCCCCGCATTGCGGGGCGTTTATTTTTATCAAACGTAGAGTTGACCGCCGGCGTCGGTAAGCCAACTCAACACACTCCCGATTGAACGGGGTGGGGTTGAAGCGCTCGCGGTCACAAAAATATTTTTTGCGTTTTCGATTAGTCGGGACTCTAGTTCGGTTGCGTTCAAAACAAAAAGCGTGGGCTTCATTAATTCGTTTCTTGCAATTTCTGCCAAGTGAGTGGCATTCGCGCTTTTTTTGTCGCCAACAACAATAATTAAATCGAAATTTGACCCTTTTTCCCGCAATTCAATTTGTTTCTTAGAAATATCATCACATATGGTCGGAATAAAATTCGTGTCTTTAAATCTGTTTTTGATAATCCGAACAAACTCAATCATCTCAAGTTCATTGAAAGTTGTTTGCGCTACCACACCAATTCTCTCATTTTCATTAAGCGGCAAAAGTTCAATATCGCGCGCAGTTTCAACAATATGAACAATTCCTCCTAAAACCCCAATTAATCCTTCAACTTCTGGATGCCGACGACTTCTCATACCGATAAGAATAACTGTCCGTCCTTCGGACTTAAGATTTAGTGCGGCTTTGTGAAGATCCTGGACAATCGGGCAAGTCATATCCAAAACATTGCTCGCGATTTTTCTTGCTGCCACAATATCTTTCGGCGAACGGCCGTGAGCTGTAATCAAAAGTGTTTCGCCACGCGCTTCTTCCATGTTTTTCACTAAATGAATGTTCTCACCCTCCAAATCTGCTACGGCGTCCTGATTATGAACAAGAGCGCCCAGAACATGAATCCGTTCACCAACTTTCCGTTCTTTGCCTTTGGCGCCATTAATCGCTCGCATCACTCCCCAACAAAAACCGGCCGTTTTGGCCAAAACGAATGCAAATGTTATCTCTTTCAACTTTTTATCTCCTTTATTTTATTTTTAAGAATTAGAAGCTAAAGAAAGTTTAGAAAACTTTAAACTAAGAAGCAAGGCCCTTAATTCGCTTTCCTATTTTTTTTCCGAATTACAAGCGTAATAAGATAAATAATAAAGAAGAAAAGGAATGTGCCTAAAGCTGCAACGGGATTTTCGAGCGTTTGGAATGAAACTAAGCTCGCCACAAAATAATTACCTTGGCTCGCGGTTCGATCAACTACTAGAACATTTGTCGCTGTATTTATCTCTTCAGAACTCGCTGTCTCGTTAAGAATTATTTGACCTTCGCCAACTTCCATTGCTTCAAAGGTAAGCGCCGCAAGTTGGATTGGTTTTTTCAAATCATTAGGTAAGCGAATTACTTTAACAAGTAGATTTGAATTTGTATCACTATTTTTTTCATCATAATAACCGTAATCTTCAGTCCAACCATTCGCGTAAATAATGTCTTTGAAAGTTAAAATTTCTTGAGGGTAAGAAAGATCAATTTTTGTCTCCGTTACAGTGTTCGTGGGATATGCCACCAAAGAAAGGGTTAACTTATCGCCTTTAAGAGTTATGGCGGAAGGCGGCATAATCGAAATAATCGCATTGCCCCTAATTACTATTGTGGTTTTAACCGGACTTGGTTTTGGCGGGATTTCTTCTTTTGGTGGCGGATTAACTCCTGCCAGCGCTGAACTGGTTGTCTCAAGAATAATTGAACTTGAAACGGTGTCGCTCACAGTGCTGTAATTTCTGAATTTGGCGTAAACTTTCTTCTCGCCATCGCCATTACTCAAAATCCAAGAAGTGGAAGTGGCAAACGGCTGCCAAGAACGTTGATCAAAATCAATGCTGTTTCCAATAATCATATCAATCGCGTTTAAAGCCATAAGGGATAGTTTTACTGAAGTGGAAGCGGTTTTTTTGGCGCCGTCATTAATAGCAATAGTTGTGCTTGTAATAGGGACATAACTAATACCTCCGCCTCCGCCACCACCTCCGCCACCGCCGCCACCACCAGGCTGTACTTGAGTAGTAGCGCTTGAAGTCGCGATCAAAATTGATTTTTCGCCAAGAACACTAACGGTTTTCATCGCAAAAAAATAATTCGTATTTGGAGAAAGGTTAGAAACAGCCATTGATTGCGCAGTTAATCCTTGTGGCAACGGCACGCCCGTTGTAATCGCTAGCGCGCTCTCAAAATTCTGTTGGTCGATAAACGTGATTGAATAACGTAGGTCAAACTGGGAAATAATTGAAGTATCTGGAGTAAGCCAAGTTAAATTAATAGAATTTGGTGAAGTAGAAATGGCAGTAAATTCTGAAACTGGCGAAGGAACCATAATAGTGCCACCGCCGCCAATACCGCCGCCTGTTGGCGCGCTATTTGAAGTTGTAATAGAACTAAAAGTAAAAGCGTCCTCGCCAATAATGTTTGTGTATTTATAACCAAAATAATAAGTGGTTTGAGCAGACAAACCGGAAACGACTACAGATTGATTTTGATTTGGCGCAGGACTTGGTGTGTCGGAGACAATAGAAGCGCTTTGAAAATTAACTTGATCAATCGGTGAGATAGAATAACGAAGTTCTTGACTCGAAACTAAAGAATTAGTTAGCCAGTTAATCGTTGCTGAATTTTGAGTCGCGGAGATAGAAAGTTGCACTTGTTCGGCCGCCATAACTTGAAAACTTGAAAAAGCCAGTAAAGAAATGGCTGAAATTGCGAAAACAGACAATAAAATTCCTCTATTCATATTAACCGACATTGTATAACAGGTGGTTTTAAATGTCAATCCCTCACCTATGCGCATAGGTGAGGGATTAATAGCCGTTCTTAATAAATAAAAAACCCCGATAAAATATCGGGGTTTGAAATATTGTTACTCAAAATTCCTACTTTAAGAGAATCATTCGAGTAACTTTGGTAAATCCGGCAGTTTCCATTCGGCAAAAATATTCGCCGCTTGATAAACTTGAAGCGTCAAAAGACACTTCGTAATTACCGGCATCTAACTCACCATCAACTAATGTCGAAACGCGTTCGCCGAGCAAATTCAAAATATTAATTCGAACTTGAGCCGAATGCGGAACATTGAAAGAAATTTTAGTTGAGGGGTTAAAGGGATTTGGATAATTTTGCTCAAGGGCAAAATCTTTAAGAGCCGCGCCTTTCTCAATTACCGAATTGGTTCCGGTAGTCAAAAAATTCCAAGTTGTGGACCAATCGCTTGTTCCGCCAGGCCCAACCGCTCGAACTCGCCAGTAGTAAGTGGTGAAATTCGCAAGCGCCGGCTGAACAGAAACAAAAACTGTTCCTATCCCATTTCGCGAAAAAACAATATTCGCAAACGAACTCGTTTGTGCTACTTCTACATCATAAGAAGTGGCGTTTGGAACAATACTCCAAGAAAGAAAAGGCGCCGTCGAAGTTCCTACCGCATTATTTACGGGAATGATTAAATTTGGTTTTGCAGGCGGTGGTAAAATTGCCACAGTCGTAAAAGACCAAACTCCTGACCAATCACTTGTGCCTGTCGCGTTAGAAGCGCTCACTCGCCAAGAGTAAGCCACTCCATTTGCTAAACCAGAAACAAGATAAGTTGTATCAGTAATTCCAAAAATATCGGCGAAAATCGTGACGCCGCCAGTTAGAACTTGAAGATGGTAAGACACGGCAGAAACTGACTGATTCCAAACAAATGTTAAATTTGTCGGAGTATTTGCCGCGTTATTTACCGGCAAAATCAGGTTCGGCGCGTTAGGAACAGGCAGTGAAGCAACGGTCGTAAAAGACCAAGCTACCGACCAATCGCTCACGCTGTCTATGTTCGAAGCGTTAACTCGCCACGAGTAAGTTGTTCCGCTCGCTAAACCGGTTACGGAAAATGTTGTCTCCGCAATGCCTGGATTATCAACTAAAACCGTTCCACCGCCGTTAGCTAAAAGCTCAAAACGATAAGAAGTGGCGTTAGTTGAAGAATGCCAAAGAAAAGTCGGATTTGCTGACACGCTTCCGCTACCATCAATAGGCGAAATAAGAATTGGCGACAACGGCTGAAAATTGATCGCTTGATAAGGACCAATACTATCAATCATTGTCGTATCCGTTCCTAAAACCGTCTGTAATTCCCTGAAAGAGAAAATAGAGGCTTGGTTTGAATCAAGATTCCGAAGCCAAATTATAATAATACTATAATTTAGAGCGGAATTTTGAACCGGCACGGAATGCCAAGTGTAGTTTGAACCTTTTTCTATGGTATCGAGAGTTGTGTTCGCTAAAACCGTTTGGTTTGCGCTATCAACAAAACTCGCTGCCCAAAGAAATTTTCCGCTTTGAGATCGGCTTAGAAAATTCAAAACGTTTGGTACTGCCGCGCTAGGAAACGATTTTGCAATCGCCACGCTACGAATTAGAATCGGGTCAAAGGCACTGAACATGTAAACGGCTTTTGACGTGTCTTCCTGAGTTACTCTTGCCGAATCCATAAAAGTTGTACCAATAATTGTCCAATCAGAGTAAGTGTCGGCGCTGTTTAAAACAGCCGGCGCCATTATTGACTGGCCGCGTGAATCGACAACGGGAAAAATTTTCTTGGAATCACGGCCAAAACCGAATCCCGCGAAAACAAAGCAAAGCAACAAAATCTGAAAACGTTTCATACGTAAATCTCCTTTAAAAGTTAGTTATTAGGTTAGTAAATTACTGTCGGGAATGATATATCAGACCAGTTTTATTGTCAATAGCCAAGCCCTTGCATATTTAACGAAGGTGATATATACTATATATAGTTAATTTTCCAAAAATAAATAAGGAATTCGTAGATGAAAAAGTCAACAATATTCATGTTGTCTCTTGGTATTCTCGCTTTTACATGCTTCTGTGTCGCATTATTTTTAATGATGGAAAATAGGATAAATTCTCTATCAGAAAATTCGGATAAAAAAAGTAGCGCTAGCTCGAGTCCGATTTTAAGAGCGACTAGCCCGAAACCGGATAACGCTTCTCCTTCTAAAGAGCTGCGTCAGCTTGCGAGTGATATTGTAAACGAAATGGAGTCGGTGAAAAAAAGCGTTTTCGCAAAAATTGACAGCGAGCGTTGCCTTCCGTGCGAAAACCAAAAAAAAGCGATTGTTCAAAAGAAGCAGGTCAAAATACCAACCGTTCAAAAGCTGAGTCAAACCAAGCCGACTGTCCAGAAAGTAATAAAATCTCCCCCTCCGCCTCTTCCGAGAATAGTGGAATCTAGTAAAGAAACTACTGTAACAACCCCTCCGAAAGAATTAGAAAACCAACAAATAACCTTAACTGAATATCAAAAAAATTTGGACAGTTTGATGGCCGCATTATCAAAACCGGTTGTAAGACGAGAAGAAGTGAAAAAAGAAACTACCGTGACAACCACGCCAGAAAATAATTCGCCGAAACTCCAAAAAAAGAGTTTTAAAAAGCGAAAAACTTCTTGGCGTCCGTGGGATAATTAAGGTGAGAAACAAAAAAGACCCGATTAATAATCGGGTCTTTATATTTGCTTTACCGCTTGACAAAAAATACCTTATCCATTACAATGTACCCAGCTTAACTTTAACAAACATTTTATCAAAAATAATAAAAAAGGAGTATGTCATGCAAAACCGATTTATTGTTGTTTTCTGCTTATTTTTTGCTGGTTTGGGCTTTGTAAAAGCTCAAGACCGCGGAAATTCTGATTCAACTTACGAAGCTAAGGGCGGTTATGTAGAAGGTCATTTCTACGCTAAACCTTTTGCTGAACGCCACATCACTTATCTTGTCGCTTATATGCAAAGTTTTACTCTCTATAATTCTTCAGAAGATGAGGAAAGAATGGGATGGTTCGTATTTGCAAGAGCAAATCCTCGGCCAAAACCTGGCAGCGCTATAATTTTTGGCTTGTCTTATTCACCAATTCCTTATTTCGGCCTTGAAGCTGGCGCTGGCGTAACCGGCAATTCGCAATTTGATGGAGATTGGTCACGCATAAGAAGTCGGGTTTGGTTCGGCGACGATTTAAATAGTTTATCCGGCCAAAAAAACCTGTACTATTTCGATTTTGCCTTTGAATTTGGCGATCATCGATATTCACACTGGGAAAGCCGTTTAAAAATCAGAGCGACGGAATGGCTTGGCATCGGCATCTACGGTGAGGATTCTATCGGGATCGGACCGCGAATTGATATTCAACCGAAATCTACCTCAATTTCCTTTTCAATTATGGGACTTTGGGAAAAGTTGAATATCAATGAAGATCAAAATTATTACTATGATCCGGCAATGAATTCTTATCTGCTTGATGAAACACCAGCAAAAAAGTATATCTATGTGGGATTTTTGATCCGTTACGTTCTTTAATGGGTTTTATGCGCCCTTAAGCTCTCTGACTTTGTCGGAGAGCTTTTTATTTTCAATAATTTTTTATTTAACTCTCTAAGTTCATCGCGTAAAAGAGTGGCGAGTTCAAATTCCAACCGTTCGGCGGCGGCCTTCATTTCTTTTTCCTTATCTTTAATAATCGCCGCAAGCGCTGATTTTGCTTTTGGAATCGGCTTCATTTCCAATTCAAGCAGTTTTTCCGTGGGCACAATGTCGCTAATTTTTCTGATAATAGTTTTCGGCGTAATGTTGTGCTCTTTATTATAGGCTAGCTGTAATTTGCGGCGGCGTTCTGTTTCACGAACCGCTCGCTCAATTGAACCGGTAATATGATCGGCATAAATTAGAACTTCGCCGGCGACATTTCGAGCCGCGCGGCCGATCGTCTGAACAAGCGAAGTTTCACTCCGCAAAAATCCTTCTTTGTCGGCATCCAATATGGCGACGAGTGAAACCTCCGGTAAATCCAGTCCTTCCCGCAATAAATTCACGCCAACCAAAACATCAAAAGTGCCTTTTCTTAAATTCGTTAAAATTCTTATTCTATCTAAAGTTTTTACGTCACTGTGTAGATAATTTACTTTAATTTTTTTCTCTTCGAGATAAGCCGATAAATCCTCCGCCATCCGTTTTGTGAGCGTAGTCACAAGCACCCGTTCGTGTTTCTTTACTCTTTCTTCAATCCGCGGAATTAAATTTTCCACTTGGCCGCGGGCTTTCTCCATCGTAATTTTTGGATCAATCAAACCGGTTGGCCGGATAATTTGCTCGACAATTTGATTACTACCTTTCTTTTCATAAGCGCTTGGTGTGGCGGAAGTGTAAATTACTTGGCCAATTCTTTTTTCAAACTCCGAAAATTTAAGCGGCCGGTTATCGGCGGCGGATGGCAATCTAAATCCATATTCAATCAAATTCCGCTTGCGGGAAGCGTCGCCTTCATACATTCCTTGAATTTGTGGCACGGTAACGTGCGACTCGTCAATTACGGTTAAAAAATTGGCTTGCCCTGAGCCATTCGGCCCCGAGCTCATGGCTGAGGGGCTTGTCGAACGGGGGAAATAATCCAAAAGCGTTGCCGGCGGTTCGCCAGCGGCGCGGCCGGACAAATGGCGGGAGTAATTTTCAATGCCGTGGCAGTAACCGATTTCTTTCATCATTGCTAAATCAAACCTTGTCCGCCGTTCCAGCCGCTCGGCTTCTAGATATTTGCCGGTTTTTTCAAAATATTTTAGCCGCTCGCGCAATTCTTCTTTTATTAATTCAACGGCGCGCTTTCGTTCATCCACGAGCGTGATAAAGTGCTTCGCCGGCGAGATGAAAATTTCGGTCGTTATCGGCGTTTTGCCGGGCACAAAGCCCGAAACCGGATCAACTTCGTAAATTTTTCGGATGGTTCGACTTTGCTCACCACGAGTGGTTCTAGCTTGCTCACCACGAGTGGTTCGGCCGGATTCGCGATTAGCTTCGCCGAGTTCTAAATTGTAAATCACTTCCCTGTCCGGCGGCATAATTTCCCAATTGTCGCCGCGCAAACGAAAAGTGCCCCGTTTTAAGTCCGCGCTCGTGCGCGTAAAGTGGAGTTCAATAAGTTTTCGGGAAAATTCGGCGCGGTTGATTTTATCGCCGATTTTGAAGTGAAAAATATTCGCGCCGTAAACTTCCGGTGAACCTAAGCCGTAAATGCAGGAAACTGAAGCAACCACAATCACATCCCGCCGCGTCAAAAGCGCGGTAGTCGCCGCGTGGCGAAGCTTGTCGATTTCGTCGTTAATCATCGCCTCTTTGCCGATGTAAGTGTCGGAAGTGGGAATGTAGGCCTCCGGTTGGTAATAATCGTAGTAAGAAACGAAATAGTGAACGGAATTTTGAGGAAAAAGTTCGCGAAATTCGTTGCAAAGTTGGGCAGCTAAAGTTTTGTTGTGGGCGATAACAAGCGTTGGCCGCTGAATTTTTTCAATCACGTTCGCGACGGTGAAAGTTTTTCCAGAACCGGTAACGCCGAGTAAGGTTTGATGTTTATAATTTTTCTTTAATCCTTGAACAAGCGATTTAATCGCTTTTGGTTGGTCGCCGGCGGGTTTATTTTTTGACTCAATTTTGAAATCCATGAATGTAAAGCTCTCCGCGGCTCACGACCGGGAGTAACTTGTGACCAAACTCTAATTTCAAAAACCTAAAAAGTCAAAAACTAACCCCGCCTGTTTCTGCAAAGCATGCGTATTCCCATGTTTTAGAAGTCCACGATAAGAATTGATCGTTTCTGATCGTGGGTACCAACTCAAGTTTTTTAGTATTCTTCGCTTTGTGACGGCACGGATCTGTCTGTGATAAGGAAAATGAATCCACCCGAGAAAATCAACTCCAGAAGCGTAAGATTGAATTGAAACTTTATTTTCATGCAACGAGAGATGGAGATTATCAGAAAGGAATACTCTTATGTTCGGCAATAATTCTTCAAGATATGTTTTGTTTTCTGAGAGAATCACAAAATCATCGGCATACCGAATGTAATATTTCACCCGCAATCCTTGTTTCATAAATATATCAAATTCGTGGAGATAGATATTTGCAAGAAGCTGAGAAGTTAGATTCCCAAGCGGAAGCCCGAAGCCGGGTCGAACAATATGAAAGCTTGATATTACCTGCCTTAAAAACCATAAGATATTTTTATTATCTATATGCCACTCAAGAATATTTTTCAAAATACTTTGATCCACGCTCGCAAAGAATTTTTTGATGTCGCATTTAAGAACATAGCAAGTACGGGTATTGTTTTTTGATACACGACGTGCGAATACGTCAAACCGGCTCAATGCCCGGTGAATTCCCTTGTTCTTTCGGCAGGCATAGGAATCATAAATAAAGCGCCCTTCAAAATATGGATAGAGCGCTCGGTGTAAAAGATGGTGAATAACGCGATCACGAACAGCCGCTTTGTGGATCGTCCGAAATTTTGGATCGGAGATATGAAATTCCGAATATGACCCATGAACATATGTTTTTTGAAAAAGTTCCCGATAGAGCTTTAAAATATTCTCCGAGAATCGCATCTTAAATTCCATCACATCCTTCTTGTGCCGCTTACCATGAAGAAATCCTTCCCAAGTGGCGAGGAGGTTGTCAATTGCTATAATGTCGTCGTAAGTATTAATATCCAACTTATGAATAATCAAGCTAGTAATAGCGCAACACATCAACGCACGCAAGCGCCGCTCGTGCTTCTAAAGACGAAAGATGCGTACCGAGAGTGGCATACGCATCTTGTTCATATTTCTAGAATTGACCGGAACACGATTGGTGTGCGTATTGATGAAATATTTCTTTCTCTCTGCGAGTTTATTTTCCGTGCCTGTTTTGCGGGAGACAGGTTTGAAAAAATTTCAGCTGTTTCAAACGCCATCGCAAAATCGGACATTCTCAAATTCCTCTTAGAGATGGCGTGGGAAGAAAAAATCATTGACCATAAACACTATGGAAAATTACTTCTTGACCTTGATGAGATAGGAAGGATGTTGGGCGGATGGAAACGAACTTTATCTAACAAAACTCCCACAAAATAGTGGGAGAAATCATGAGGTCGCAGAGACACAGGACAACATTGTCGGAATTCCAGTCATTCTCGAAGTTGCCGAGATTGAACTTGAAGTCACCGTC
>JBBTSG010000019.1:0-4760 GCA_038064775.1 Patescibacteria group bacterium | reverse complement strand
TTGTAGCCCCACGGGGAATCGAACCCCGGTTCCCGCCTTGAGAAGGCGATGTCCTAGCCGCTAGACGATAGGGCCTCATCATATAAACCTGGCGTTTTTAACCATTTCTCCGATTGCCGCACAAGAATTTTTTCGGCTTCGCTCGGCGCAAGCATTATCTCTTTAATAACTTTTTCTAACCGAACACCTTGCGAACCTTTGAATAAAATTAAATCGCCTTTTTTTATTACGCTTCGCAAGAAAGCCACGGTCTCTGGAAGCGTCATAAAAGAACTAATGCTTTTTTTTGATAATCCGGCGCGTGCCGCCGATTCGGCAATAAATTTTCCCCGCAAACCGACGGTGATAAGCAAATCAACATTTTTCGCGGCTAAACGGCCAACCGCTTCGTGCGCCTCAAGCGTATATCGCCCGATCTCGAGCATGTCACCCAAAACGGCAATTTTTCTTTTTGCTTCCAAACTCCGCAAAGTTTCTAATGCTTCTTCCATCGCTAAAGGTGAAGCGTTATAAGTATCGTCAATTATTAAAGCTTCTTTAAGTGCTGGGATTAGCTTTAGGCGACCAGCGGGCGATTCGTAATTATTAAATGCTTCGGCAATTTTAACGAGATTCATGCCAAAAATCAAACCGACCAAACTAGCGGCGGCAACGCTATAAGCCTGGCCCTTACCCAAAACATTTTCGAGGCGGACAGGAACAAAACTGCCGCCATAAGTTAATTTAAAATTAAGAATAGAATTTTTACCGTCTAAATGTTCAGTAAAACCGCTAATTCTCATATCCGCCTTTTCCGAAAAACCAAACGTAACAATTTGCGAACGAGTTTGATTTCGCGCTTCCATTACTACTGCGTCGTCAGCATTCAAAACCGAAAAACCCGTGGTCGGCAATTGGCTAATCATTTTGGCTTTCTCCCTAAAAACTCCTTCCGGCCCGGCGAAAAATTCAACGTGAACGGGAATTTCTCCCATCGCCGTAAAAACACCAATTTGAGGGCGGGCAATTTCAAGCAAGTATTTCATATCGCCGGGCCGATCAACGCCATATTCTAAAACCAGCACTTCCGGATAATTTGACTTCTTAAAAACAAGCTGGCTAATTGATTTTAAAATTACTTTCATCCAAAAAAATACGCCGCCGGTTTCTGTCCAATCGCCCAAAATTGTAAGTGGCAAACCTAATTCATTATTGAAACTTTTTCCAGGCGCGCGCACTCTGCGATCACGGCTTAAAACCGCGCGAATTGCTTCTTTAGTTGAGGTTTTGCCAACTGTGCCGGTAATGCCGACCAAACCTGGATTGTAACGAGCAAGCGTAAGCTTCGCAAGAATCTTTAGTTTTTTTCTCAAAATTGATAAAAAGAGATTTTTCATATTTTAAAGGTTATCAGGCGGTACGTTGTAATAATTTAAAACAAATTGCGCGAGATCATGAAAAGCCGGCACAACCGTAAGACCTGCTAGTTCGGCCTGGGGCTTTTCAAGCTTTAAAAGAATAACAAATTTTGGATTTGTAACCGGCGCAAAACCAACGTAAGTGTGCACAAAATCGTTACTGTAGCCACCATTTTTAAAATCTGGAATGTAAGCAGTGCCGGTTTTACCTGCTATTTGATAGCCGGGAATAGATGCCACATGAGCTTTTTCTACCGCTGATTGCATCATTTTAACAACCTTTTTGCTTGTCTCCTCGCTAATCACCCGCCGCACAACTTGCGGTTTATCCGCCACATTAATATAAGGCTTCATGAGTAATCCGCCGTTAGCTAAACTTGAAAAAGCAGTAATGAGTTGAACGGGTGTAACAGCAACTCCTTGTCCAAAAGCAGCCGTCGCAAAATCAATCTGGCGCAAAGCTTTCTTTTCTAAATTTCTTAAACTGCCAGCCACTTCGTCTGGCAAATCAATACCCGAATTATCGCCAAAGCCAAATTTTTTCAAATACGTTAAGAAATTGGCGTTGCCAATTTGACTCTCGACGAAAACAACGCCTGTATTAACCGAATCCTCAATTACATTTGTCATCGTTATTTTGCCGTGCGCTTTTAAATCCCAGTTTTTAATCGTCTTGCCGTTCAAAGTTACTTCGCCTTTATCAACATAAGTTGTCTCTGGCGTAATCGCGCCAAGATCTATGCCGGCGGCCATTGTAATCGGCTTCATTACCGAACCTGGTTCGTAAACAGATTGTACTGATGGATTTATAAAATTAGCAATCGTCGAATTTTTGTAATCGTTAGGATTGAAATCCGGCTTATTTACCATTGCTAAAATTTTTCCGGTTTGGGGCTCTTGGATGATAATCGTGCCACCAGCGGCTTTAAACTTATTAACTAAGTCCGTTAAAATTTGATCGCTTTCGGCTTCAAGATCACGATCGACTGTCAAATTCAAATTTTTACCAGCAGAAAGATCAACATCCCATTTTTTTTCCACGCCATAAAGGCCTACGGGTTGCGGATTTTTTTCGTTCAAACCGACGAAACCAAGTAATTGAGAAGCAAGGTTATTATAAGGATAAAAACGATATTGCTTGTTATTGATATAAATTCCTGGCAGAGACAGATCTGTAACCGCTTGAGCGACTTCCGGAGAAATTTTATCCACCAAAAGTTTAAATAAGCTTTTAGGATTGTTTAATGCGGTCGCTAAATTTGCTTCGGGCCAGCTGATAACCGGCGCCAAGACGGCGGAAGTTTTTGCTGGATCTTTAATGTCTTTTGGCACGGCGTAAACTGCCGGATAATCACGATTAAAAGCGGCCGGCACTTGCTGATTCGCCCTATTAGTAAAAAAAATCTGACCGCGGCGCAAAACTAATTGATTAGTGGCGGCAATTTGAGTTTCAGCTCTTTGGGCGTAATAAGGACTTTTTTCGATCTGTAGTCGGTAAAGACCATAGCCTAGCAAACCAAAAAGCAGGCCGAAAATAGCGATTAACGTGAAGAGTCGGAAAGCCATTGGTTTTGCCGTAAATAAGACGGACGTTGATCTAAAACTAAATTTTTTACCTGAGCCACCTGCCGAAGATTAACGGGAGCAAGCGTTTCAAAAAGCTGGTTCTTTAAATCAGCATTCGACGCTTGCAAACTGACAAGTTCTTTTTTAAACGACGCAAGTTCGTAACGGGCGTTTACGAATGAATTATATTCGAAAATATAGACTAGTCCGCCAGAAAGAATAAGAGCAAATAATACCAGTAAAAACTTTCTAAGATTAAAATTTTGATGCGGTTTTAAAATGGTCATTTATAATTTTTTAATCGCTCTTAACTTAGCCGACCGCGAACGCGAATTTGAAAAAAGTTCGTCTTCGGTTGGAGTTATCGGTTTTTTAGTTAAAATTTCGAAATCGCCGTTTTGCTCAAATTTTTTAAAATTCTGTTTAACGATTCTATCTTCAAGCGAATGAAAAGAAATCACCGCCACTCGCCCACCGGCATTAAGAATTAACGGCAAATCTAATAAGATTTTTTTTAAGTTATCAAGTTCGTCGTTAACAAAAATTCGGAGTGCTTGAAAAGTTCGAGTTGCCGGATGAATTCGCCCATGTTCATATTTTTTTGGCAAAGCCGATTTAATCACCGCAGATAATTTTAGGGAGGTTTTGATTGGCAAATTTTTTTTAATTGCCTTTGCAATCTTAAAAGCAAATCGTTCTTCGCTGAAATCTTTAATAATTTGGCCAAGCTTATTTTCTTTTAAATCCTCTAGCCACTGAAAAGCAGGTTTTGTTTTGTTGGAATAAGTAAGAAGAAGCGGTTCGTCACGAAGGAAGCTAAAACCGCGTCCCGAATCTTGAAGCTCGTTTGAAGAAAAACCTAAATCAAGAAGTAGGCCGTCAGGTTTACCAAGTTTTTCTTTTTCTAAAATTTCCAACATATTTTTAAAATTATCGTTTATTAAAATTATTTTCGCTTTACTTTGGGGCGCGGCAAATTTATTTATAGCCGTTTCATCTAAATCAAGACCTAAAAATTTTCCAGTTGGTGAAATTTTTTCTATTACTACTTTAGCGTGTCCCCCGCCGTTAACCGTGCCATCAGCAAAAAATTCACCGGGCTGTGGATCTAAAATTTTCAAAACCTCTTTTAAAAGAACGGGTTTATGAACCATAACGATGACAATAACTATGATTTTTATTTTTTATTGTTATCGTCATAGTCATAGTCATTTTTAGATCCCCAATTCGCCTAATTTTTCGGCAATTTCGTCAGATGCTAATTCGGTTTTTGTTTTATATTTTCCCCAATTATCGGCATTCCAAATTTCAATTCGGTTATAAAGGCCAGTAACCACAACTTGTTTTTTTAAACCGGCATAACTTCGAAGATAATCTGGAATTAAAGCCCGACCCTGAACATCAAGTCGGACATCTGATGCTCCCGCTAGCATTAATCGGACAAAGGCTCGAGAATTTGCTTGAGCAATAGGCAGGGCTACTAATTTTTGAACCAAGGTTTCCCACTCCTTTACGCCAAAAATAAAAAGACAGCGATCTAAACCGCAAGTAATGATTGCGCCAGTTGATAATTTCTCGCGAAACTTAGCTGGAATAGCCAGTCGGTTTTTTAAATCAAGATTGTGTTTATATTCACCGAGAATCATTTAAATTTTTATTTGTTTTTATCTTTATCCCCAGATTAAGGCCTTATCCACATACTTATGCACAGTTCCCCACTTCTGTTTAATACTACGCCACTTAAATAAAACAAGCAAAATTAAAATTATCCCCAACAGTTCAATAAAAATAAAAAAA
>JBBTSG010000018.1:0-11890 GCA_038064775.1 Patescibacteria group bacterium | reverse complement strand
TTGATTTTTTTAGCGCTCCTTACTATACTAGTTTCAGTATTTTCAAAAATTTAGCGAGGATAATTTATGAAAGAAACGCTCGATTGGCTTGATAATTCGCTCACACGCTTAAATGATTTGATTGAAAGGTTTTTTAGATTCTTAATTAGTTTTTTTACTTCAGCTAAAGCTAGGCCAGGAAGCGTTAAAGAAAGAATGTCTTTGGCAGAAGTGAGATTTTGGGAAAGAATTTTTGACCGAAAATTTTTGGAAGACGAATTACTGACCCTACCAAATATTTTTTCCCTTCTACGAATCCCGCTTGGCTTAACAGCACTTTTAATGATCGTCTACGTTATACCAGCGTGGGTAATTTTGATAGTTCATCTTTTCGCGATTTTGACTGATCGTATCGATGGCGTGCTTGCCCGTCTTGAAGAAGAAACTAGATTGGGGGCAATTCTTGATCCACTTTGCGATAAATTTTATTTCGGTTTTTGCGCGATTGCTTATTATCAACTGATTAATCCTTGGCTTTTCTGGATAATTATATCAATTGAGATCGCCTTGATTGCGGTGCCGTTTATTGCGGTGCGAAAAATTAATTTGGGCCGTCTTAATCCTGATACGGATTTCCGGGCAAATATGTTCGGAAAAACGAAGTTCTTTTTCGAGATTACGGCGCTTATTTTTTTAACATTAAGTTGGGATAAAACCGGTAATTTCTTCTTATGTTTAGCAATTCCTTTCGCGCTCTTTAGTATTTACAGCCGAATTATAAAGCAACTTAAAAAATAATCCCCATACCTATGAATAGGCGTGGGGATTTTTCTTAAGGGGAACTGTCTACGTGTTATAATTTAATGAGTTAAAAAATATATGGAAAATAAGCCAATTATTTTACTTGTTGATGATGAAGAAAATTTCTTGGAAGTTGCTTCCGTAAAGCTTCGTTCAGGCGGTTTTGAAGTTGTAACAGCAAACAATGCTATTGACGCCATCTCAAAAGCTGAAGAATTTCAGCCCGATTTGATTCTAAGCGATGTTAATATGCCGCCGGGAATAAGCGGGCTCGAACTAGAAAATGCTTTGCGAAAAAACCCTAAAACAAGCGAGTTAAAAATCGCTTTCCTTACGGTTTTGCATGATATTAAATCTGGCAATCTTAAATTTTTAAATAAAGCTAAAAATATTGAAACGTTAAACGAGGACGTAACTAATTTAATTCGCACTCTTTAAAAAATGGATGTTGTTTGGCATAACGGAAAGTTTGTAAAATTTGGCGCGGCGCGAATTAATGTTTTAAGCCATGCCCTTCATTACGGTACTGGTGTTTTTGAAGGCATAAGGAGTTACAGCGCAAAAAATGGCGCCGCGATTTTTCGATTAGAAGATCACATTCAACGTTTTTTCCGATCGGCCGCCGCACTAAAAATGGCCTTGCCTTATTCAAAGAAAATTGTAACGCAAGCGATAAAAAAAATAATTGCTTTGAACGGATTCCCTGATTCTTACATAAGGCCGCTTGCTTTCTACGGCGAAGGAAAAATAGTAATTTCGCCGCGTGACGCCGCTATTAATTTAGTTATCGCTTCTTGGCCCCGAAAAACATATTTATTAGACAAGTCATTAGTTTCTTTGGGCGTTTCTCCTTTTATAAGATTTCATCCTAAGTCGGTCGTGCCTGCTGTAAAAATTTGCGGCTATTACGCAATGTCGGCGGTTGCTTTGCTTGAAGCGCAAGCAAGACATTTTGATGAATGCTTACTCCTTGATCATAAAGGATTCGTGGCTGAAGGATCGGTTGAAAACATATTTATGGTCAAAAATGGGAAACTTTTTACGCCAAAGCCGGTTTCAATTTTGCCCGGAATTACGAGAGCGAGCGTGATTACAATCGCTAAAAATTTTTCTATTCCTTTAGCCGAAAAAAACATATCTTTAAAAGAATTAAAAAAAGCTGATGAGGTATTCCTCACCGGCACAGCGGTTGAAATTACACCGGTTGGGAAGATTGATTTACGACGAATCGGCAACGGGGAAATCGGACCGTTAACTAAAAAGATAAAGTCGGTTTATGATGAAGTAGTGCAGGGGAAAATCGCTCGTTACCGTCGCTGGCTCACTTTTGTATAAAAATGGAAAATAATATTCTCGCAAAAAGAATAATAAAATTTATCAAAACAAAAAAATCTTTGTTTTGGGAAAAAGAACGGCAAAGCCGGATGTTAAAACTTTTTCACGAGTGTGCTCGCCGAGTGCCGGCTTACAAGCATTTTCTTAAGAAGAATCACATAAGTGTTTCTAAGATTAAGGCCTTCGGGGACTTAGAAATGGTGCCGCCAATAGATAAAAATAATTATCTTAAAAACTACCCTCTGAAAGATTTGTGCTGGGACGGCACGTTAAAAAAACCGCTCACGCTTACAGCCACATCTGGCTCAACCGGAGAATCATTTTATTTTCCTAGAAGCCAAGCGCTTGATTGGCAGTCATCTATAATACATGAAATTTTTTTAGAAAATGGTTTTCGCAAGACCGGCGGCCCAACCTTAGTGATTATTTGTTTTGGTATGGGCGTGTGGATTGGCGGACTAATTACTTACGAAGCTTTTAATATCGCGATTAACCGCGGAGAATATCCGGTTTCAATTTTAACCCCTGGCATTAACAAGCCGGAAATATTCAAGGCCTTGCGGCTTGCGGCGGAAAATTTTTCACAAACGATTCTAGTTGGTTATCCACCTTTCATTAAAGACGTGATTGATGAGGCGGGCGAACTAGGAATCAACCTTCGCCGTTTACACTTGCGGGTTTTATTCGCCGCTGAAGCTTTTACAGAATCGTTTCGGAATTATGTCGCGGGGCAAGCGGCGATTCAAAATCCTTATCTCGATACTTCAAATATTTACGGCACGGCTGATTTAGGAACAATGGCTTATGAAACACCAACTTCAATTTTAACAAGGCGACTTGCCGACCAGAATCAAAAAATCTGGCGGGATATTTTTTCTTCAATCGGAAAAATGCCAACTCTAACTCAATACAATCCGTTTTTTGTAAATTTTGAAGCGCCTCGCGGTAATATTCTTATTACCGGCGACAACGCCATTCCGCTTGTCCGTTACGCAGTTGGCGATAGAGGCGGCGTTTTGTCTTTTTCAGAGTTAGCCGACATTTTTAAAGCGAATGGAAAAAATTTAATGAAAGAAGCGAAAAAGCTTGATCTCGAAAAATATCTTTCCGAACTGCCTTTTGTTTATGTTTATGAACGGGCTGATTTATCGGCAACGCTTTACGGCATAAACATCCCGATCCAGCCGATTCGGGAAGCTCTTCTTTGGCGCGATCTTTCAAAATATTTAACTGGCAAGTTTGTTTTAATGACTAAATTCGATAAAAACCAAAACCAGTATCTTGAAATAAATCTTGAGCTCCGCCAAGGGAAAAAACCAAATCAAATTTTAAAAGAAAAAACCCTTTTAACCATTACGAGAAAGCTCGCGAAAGCAAGTTCCGAATTTCACGAACTTTCAAATCATTTAGGAAAAAGAGTTTTGCCGAAATTAGTTTTTTTTGAGCACGAACACCATCTTTATTTTAAACCAGGCATAAAACAAAAATGGATAAAAAAATAACTTATCAGCCAATTCTAATAAACGAGAAGGGGATATTGAAGTTAAAAAAAGAACATCCGGAAATTACGGTTGTTGATGAATTGCGCCTCAACGCCGAACAATTATTCTTATTAAGAAATCCTCGCTATCGTTTTGATAAAAATTATCAATCAGCTTTCGAATCTTTCTTCGCTGATTTGCGCGGTAATCCGTCAGCTGACGGATTTGGTAACTGGTTTTATTTTCCGTGGTTAAACACTTTAGTGAAATATTTACCGGAAGATTTGCATTTTGAACTTCGAACCGGCAGAAACAAATACCTCATAAGCGAAACGGAACAAAAGAAATTTTATAATTCTACGGTTGTTTTTTTGGGTTTAAGCGTGGGCAGTCATGCCGCTCTTGTCTCCGCTATGACCGGTGGCGCGAAACATATGAAACTTGCCGATCCGGACAATCTTTCAGGCGATAATTTAAATAGGGTAAGAACTGGTTTCCAAAATGTGGGCCTGAATAAAACCGTGATTGTTGCCCGTCAAGCGTATGAAATAAATCCTTACGCGAAAATAGAAATTTATGAGAAAGGACTTACGGCTGAAAACGCCGAGCAAATACTTACTGGTTCCGATATTGTCGTCGAAGAAATGGATAATGTTTATTGGAAATTGAGAATAAGAGAGCTCGCGCGCGAGCGGGGCATTCCAGTTGTGATGGCGACTGATAACGGTGACGGCGTGATTGTGGATATTGAAAGATATGACATTAATAGAAATTTGCCCATTTTGAACGGATTAGCAAAAGGACTTACAGCTGAAGGACTGAAAAATATGCCACCGAAAGATTTACCAAAAGTGGCTGGCAAAATCGCTGGAGCAAATCTTACTGTTCCAAGAATGCTTGAATCAGTAGCGGAAGTTGGCATATCACTTTATTCGTGGCCCCAACTTGGCACGGCGGCGAATATGGCCGGTTCTGTTCTTGCAAATCTTATAAGAAGGATAGTAAATAAAAAAGAAAATATTAAATCCGGCCGTTATTCGGTAAATCCCGACGTGGTTTTTGAATCAGATTACAAACGATTATGGTTTAGAAGAAAGGTGGCTTTTGTGAAATTTATAAGAAAGATGATGAAAAGATAAGCTATGGTTTCTGAGGATTTAATTAAGAAAATTATCACGGCCGGCGTGCAAGCACCTTCTGGCGGCAATTCCCAACCATGGCGATTTGAAGTACGAGGTGAAACAGTTTCGTTTTTTATGATTCCAGAACGCGACCACTCTGTGCTTAATTTTCACCGCCGAGGAACTCTTCTCGCGAGCGGCGCCTTACTAGAAAACATTTCTGTAGCCGCCCGCCATTACGGCTTTGAACCAATAATTGATTTTTTCCCTAATAAAAATATCGAAAATTTAGTCGCGCATATTTCTTTCAAGAAAACCGTGAAACACGAAAATAAGCTTTTTGAAGCAATCTGGAAAAGAGCAACGAACCGAAAACAGTACAAATTGGAAAAAGTGAGCGAAGAAATAAAAAAAGAATTAATGGAAATTCCGAAAGAAGTTAGCGCGGCTGGAATAAGCGTTAAATTTACTGATGAAAAAGAAAAAATAGAAAAGTTGGCAACAGCTTCAAGCGCGAATGAAATAGTGATGTTTGAAAACAAAATACTACACAAGCTTTTTTTCAATGAAATTGTTTGGACTGAGGAAGAAGAAAGGCAAAAAAAATCCGGCCTTTATCTTAAAACAATGGAATTAAAACCACCGGAAGCGGCGGCGCTAAGATTATTTAAACACTGGCCACTAATGAAATTCTTCGGTTTTTTAGGCGCGGCGCGGGGGATTGCGAAGAGCAATGCAAGAAACTACGCTTCCTGCGGTCTCTACGGCGGTGTTTTATGCGATAATAGTGATATATCTTTTGTGGCGGCTGGAAAAGCGATTGAACTTATCTGGCTAAAAGCCACCGCCTTAGGATTATCTTTTCACCTTCAGAGCGGCGTAAATTTTCTTTGGCAAAGATTAAACTCCGATAACACAAATATTTTTTCAAAAAAACACGCTGATCTTATAAATAATCAGTATAAAATAATGGCCGAAATATTTAACAGTCAAAATAAAATTCTTACGGCGGTTTTCCGGTTAGGTTATGGTGGCGAACCAAGCGGTCGGAGCTCGCGCAAGACGCCGAATATAAATTTTTCCTAAAAATGTTGGGATTATCTAATCTTGATTTAATTTTTGTAGGTATCGCCGTTGCCGCGATCGGCATCCTTGGTTTTATCGTCTTTTTTAACAATCGTAAAAGTTCAACAAACCGCGCTTTTTTATTCTTTTCGCTCGTAAGTGTACTTTGGAGCGTAATAAACTATCTTCAATACCAAATTTCTATTCCCTCAACTTCTTTTTGGATTTTACGAATAGTTATTTTCTTGGGGGTTTGGCACTCTTTTTCATTTTTTAACTTTTGTTTTGTTTTTCCGGAAGAAAGTAAACAACGGCCAAAATGGCATAAATTCTTCTTCTTACCGGCGGTTGGCGTTATTTCTATTTTAACGCTCACGCCGCTCGTTTTCTCGAGAATCACGGAAGTAAACGCGGGAACGCTCACGCGAGTTGAAAACGGTCCAGCGATCGCATTAGTTGCCATGTCAGTTTTATTTTCAGTTGTCGGCGGGATTATTCTTCTCGTGCGAAAAACAATAAAAGCGGAAGGGCAAAGCAAAAAACAATTTGTTTTTGTATTTTATGGAATGCTTTTCACTTTCTTGCTTTTAATGATATTTAATTTTATCTTGCCGGCATTTTTAAACACAATCAGTGCTATTCCTTTAGGGCCGATTTTCCTTTTGCCTTTCGTTGTATCTATCTTTTATTCAATTTCCCGCTACCATCTTTTGAACGTGAAAGTTATTTCAACTGAAATTTTAGCTTTTATTCTTTCAATTGTTACTTTAATGCAGCTTGTTGTTTCCGGCACAATAGGGGAATTACTGCTTCGTTCGGGAATTTTTATCCTAGTTTTAATTTTTAGCATTCTTTTGATTCAGAGCGTTAATAAGGAAGTTACTCAAAGAGAAGAGCTCCAGAAATTAACGAAAAAATTAGAAGTAGCGAATAAACAACTTGAAAAATTAAGCCATTTTAAAACCGAACTTTTATCACTCGCTTCCCACCAGATCCGTTCGCCAATCGCGGCAATAAAAGATTTTGCCGCTTTGATTATTGAGGGTTTATATGGACACATAGAAGAAAGGACAAAAGAAGCTTTGAATAAAATCAAGTTTTCCGCGGACGGCTTGATAGAACTTATCAATACTCTATTGGACGTACGGAAGGTGGAAGAAGGAAAAATGGAATATCGTTTTCTAAGAACAGATTTCAAGAAAATTGTTAATGATGTCTTCACGCTTCTAGAACCGCTAGCTAAAAGCAAGCAAATTGATTTTACTTTTAAATCGTCACCAAAGGAGTTTTTTGTGAATGCCGACGAGACAAAATTGAAACAAGTTGTCCAAAACCTTATTGATAACGCCATCAAGTACACGCCGAAAGGATTTGTCCACGTGAACTTAAAAGCCGAAAGATCTGTTGCAATTCTTGCTATTAACGATTCTGGCTTTGGCATCCCGCAAGAACTTATTCCTCATCTTTTTGAAGAATTCATCCGTGATGAACGGGTAAAAAAAGATATTCGTGGCACGGGCTTAGGTCTCTACATTGCCCGTAAAATTGCTGACGCGCATTACGGAAAAATTTGGGCGGAATCAGAGGGAGAAGAAAAAGGTTCGACTTTTTATTTAAGCATCCCGCTTATTAAATAAATGCCTCCTGAGTTAGCTTTTTATATTACTAAGTACGGCTACCTTGCCATTTTTTTGCTGGTTTTTTTGCAAGAAATTGGTATTCCTAATCCTGTGCCAAACGAACTTGTTCTTTTATTTTCCGGCTATCTTTCTTCTATTGGCGTTTTTAACCTTCCGCTAGTTATTTTTACAGTTGTCTCCGCTGATTTTATAGGCACAACTCTTCTTTATGTTGTTTTCTTTTATTTCGGTAAATATATTTTTGCTCATAAACCGCGTTGGTTTCCTTTCCCTCTAGAAAAAGTGGAAAGTATTGCAAAGAAAATTTCCAGTAAGGGTAGATGGGGAATTTACCTTGGCCGGCTTGTTCCTTATCTGCGGGGCTACACTTCGATTGCCGCCGGTTTAATTCAGATTAAACCAAGTATATATCTTTTAGCGGTACTCGCTTCCGCAATTACTTGGAGCGGCGGTTATGTTGTTGCCGGAAAAATTCTTGGGCCGTATTATGAAAATTTTGCTAAAAACTTCGGCGTTGTTCAAAGTATTATTCTACTTGTTTTAGTATTTGTGATTGGAATAATCGTAGTTCGTCGCTTTATTAAAAAATGGCACAAAAAAACGAATTAGCGTTAACACTTATACTTGTAAAGATTGTTAATGCGTGTTAAATTACTTTTAGTTAATTTTTATAATAAATAATAGGGTGAGATGTATGAAAATTGATTCAGACGTGAAAAAAATGACGCCTCAAGAATTAAGAAAAGAAGTTATGAGATTACGAACAGCGTTTCGTAAAGAGCTTGCGAATACTGGTAATCGCAGGTGTTGGATAAATCTGTTTGAAGCATTACCTGAAGGTAAAAAAATAAATCCGCTCGAACTACCCAGAAAAGTTTTTCTAAAAAACTGCCAGCATTACTTTGATCGTAATCGGTAACAAATAAGCCGCCTGTTTTACTGGCGGCTTTTTTACAATAATTTAACGGTAATCTTTGGAAAAATAAATTTTTAGCCAAGCGAAAGCGTATTTCAAAGGAGTTTTTACAAAGCCCTCTTTTTCTAAACGCCGCACTGAACTTTTAACGTTTAAAGTTGGATCAAAAAATAAATTTCCTACGCGACGGGTTAAAAGCATCGCTATCGCGGCGCCATCGCCATAAAACTTTAGCGGCGGCAAGCCACCAATTTTATCAATGGCCCAGCGCCAAGCAGCAAAATTTCCCTCAATAATCATGCCCGTTTTTAAACCGAATAAAAAATTAAAAACGGGCGGCAGATTAGGAATAACAAATCTTGTGTAAAGATAATCGATTGTTTTTTTGAGCCCGGTCAGACTATGGTCATAAGGACCTGAAGTTACAACAATATTTTGCTCGCTAAGATTCTTTTCTAAGTGTTCCAGCCAGTCCGTCGGCGCCTCTGAATCCGCGTCAAGAAAAGCGACAATCTCGCCTTTACTTTCCAAAACGCCTCTTTGGCGGGCTAAGTTTGTGCCCTGTTTTATTTCAACTACTACAATATCCGCGCCGGCTTTCTTCGCTACCTCGCTTGTCTTATCGGTTGAATTATTATCAACAACAATAATTTCAAAATCCGCTCGCGGAAAATTTTGCTTTTTTAAAGACGCAACAGCTGTCGCGACAAAATCTTCTTCGTTAAAAGCTGGGATAACAACTGAGAATTTCATTTTGTTATTTTCTTAAATTATTTTTGAGAATTCTTTTTCTAATCCGGATGCTTTTCGGCGTTATCTCAACAAGTTCGTCGTCGCCGATATATTCAAGGCATTGTTCCAAAGTCATCTCAAGCGGTGGGATTAAATCATCTGTAACCGCGTCTGTTTTTGCTCGAAAGTTAGTGAGCTGCTTTTGTCGGCAAACATGGACAGCAAGATCAGTTGCCTTTGCGTTTTGGCCAACAACTTGCCCCTCATAAACTTTAACACCAGGACCGACAAACATCACGCCTCTTTCTTGTGAATTTAAAAGTCCGTAAGCGGTGGTGGCACCGGTTTCATGGACAATAAGCGAGCCGTGCAGATTCGCCTCAAATTCGCCGAATTTCGGGAAATAACCGGCAAAAAGGGAATTTAAAATGCCGGTACCTTTGGTTTCAAGAAGCATTTCATTCCTAAATCCAATTAGACCTCTTGTTGGAATAAAGAAATGGAAAGAAGCGGCGCCATTTTCAATCGCCATATTTTTAAGTTCACCTTTGCGAATGCTCATTTTTTGGATAATTGCACCGGAATATTTTTCTGGCACGTCAATCCAAACGTCTTCCGCTGGTTCAAAAATTTTTCCATTTTCTTCTTTCAGAACCACTTCCGGCCGTGAAGCTTGGAGCTCATATCCTTCTCGCCGCATTTTTTCTATTAAAATGCCAAGATGTAATTCGCCACGGCCGCTTACCACAAATTCATCGGCGGATTTTCCGGGCACCACTTGAAGCGCCACGTCATTATCCAATTCTTTTTCCAAACGCTCTTTTAAGTTTCTCGAAGTGCAATATTTTCCTTCCATGCCGGCAAAAGGAGAGTTATTTGTGCTAAAAATCATTTTGACGGTTGGTTTTTCAATAAATATTGGCGGAAGCGCCACTGGATTTTCCACATTCGCAATTGTGTCTCCAATATTTATATCTTCAATGCCAGAAAGTACGGCAATATCTCCCGCAAAAAGTTCTTCTACTTCTGATTTAATCAAACCGCTAAATTCCATAAGCGACGTGATTTTATGAGTGGTAGTTTTACCTTCACGATTAATACGCGCCACCTGCTTATTATTTTTAATAGTGCCTTTATGAATACGGCCAACACCGACTCTGCCTTTATAATTATCGTAAAAAACTGAGACAATCATAATTTGAAGGGGAGCGTCTTTATCGGATTCTGGTTTTGGAATTACCTCAATGACTTTTTCGAAAAGAGGCTCAATGCTTTTCATTGAATCAAGTTTCGGCTCATGGCCAGCAACACCAAATTTTCCGGAAGCGTAAATTATCGGGAAATTAAGTTGGTCGTTTGTCGCCCCAAGCTCAATAAAAAGCTCAATAACTTTTTCAAGCACGTAATTTATTCTAGCGTTCGGCTTATCAATTTTGTTTATAACAACAATAATTTTTAAACCTATTGAAAGCGCCTTTTTAAGAACGAAACGAGTTTGTGGCATTGTGCCTTCCTGCGCGTCAATTAAAAGTAAGGCGCCGTCAGCCATATTTAAAACTCTTTCAACTTCGCCTCCGAAATCAGCATGGCCCGGCGTATCGATAATATTGATTTTTACGCCTTTGTAGATGACCGAGGCATTTTTCGAAAAAATCGTAATACCACGCTCTCGTTCGAGTTCGTTTGAATCCATTATTTGATCTTTGCCGGCGGATTTGCCGAGATCGGTTTGTGATTGCTTCAAAAGCGAATCAACCAAGGTAGTCTTGCCGTGGTCAACGTGGGCGATAATCGCAATATTTCTAATTTCGTTCATAAAATAATCAATCGGAATTGAAGCCGTATTATACCGTATAAATTAATAAAATCCAATTATTTCTCTTCCTTAATAACATTCAAAATTTTTTCCACCTTTTTCATGCTTTCCGGCTTGTTTATTGAAATTGCAATTGCTTTCGGATTTATTTTTTTCAGTGTTTTTAATTTTTCCGCGATTGTTTTTTCGTCGGTTAAATCGCTTTTCGTAAGGAAAAGGTGTTCTGTTTTCAGAAGAAGTTTTTTATTGTAAGCGCCGAGTTCTTTGCGGATTATTTTATAATCTTTTTCCGGAGCGGGGGATTCGGCAGAAATTAAGTGAAAAATAATTCGTGTCCGTTCAATATGGCGAAGGAATTTTATGCCCAAACCGCGGCCAGCCGAAGATCCTTCGATTAGCCCGGGGATATCAGCTAAAATTAGTTCGTAATAAACGCCAAGATTTGGTTCTAAAGTAGTAAAATGGTAATTCGCCACTTTGCTTTTAGCGTTAGTGAGAACATTTAACAAGCTTGATTTGCCAACATTAGGAAGCCCTACAAAGCCGATATCCGCAATGAGTTTTAATTCAAGATGAAATTTAAAATCTTCGCCCGGCAAACCTGACTGAAATTGTTTTGGAGAAGTGTTTCTCGAAGAACGAAAGTGAAAATTACCTTTGCCGCCCTTGCCGCCACTCGCCAAAAGCAAACGCTCGCCGATTTTTGTTGTTTCAATTTCGGTGCCTTTGGTAAGATTGTGAATTACGGTACCAATTGGAATTTTTAAAATTAAATCCTTGGCATCATAACCGTCTTTGAATTGACCTCTGCCGTCGAGACCATTTCCCGCCACTAATTTCTTTTTATATCTGAATTGGTTCAAGGCACTAAGGTCCGAAATACTTTCAACATAAACACTGCCGCCTTTGCCACCACTGCCACCCGCCGGCCCCAAAGACATTAAGTTTTTATTAAAAGCTACACTACCTTTGCCTCCGTGCCCCGCCGCTATTTCTATTTGAAC
>JBBTSG010000017.1:0-5563 GCA_038064775.1 Patescibacteria group bacterium | reverse complement strand
GAAGCATGATGGTAATTAAAGTCGTGAGTTCCCAAAAAAGATTATCGCCGCCGCCGAAAAAAGTTACCGCCACGCTGTAGCTGTACGCCACGGAAATCGCGAGGGCAATTAACGTCATCATTCCTGGCAATTTTGCTTTTAGTTCCCGATAAGCGGATACGATAAAAACCCAACCGCCATAAAAGAAAACGACCGACGAAAGCGTAAACTGCAAATATTCTGAACCGGAGAAAACCGGCGCCTTGAATCCAAGTAATTTTTGAATCGTGTCCGAGTAAACCACTATCGGAACGGATAATATTAAACTCGCCCAAAATTTCGCTTTGAAGATGTTTGTCGAGTGCCCTTCGTGCCTGCCCGCCGAATCGCCAAAGGCGGGTTTGTTCATCTCGCTGTGTTTATTGTAGCTAGCGTGACAACATTCTAAATCTTTGCTTTCCAATTCTAGCTTAGTATGTTTTCTGGCTGACGCATTTGCTACAGGAATTAAATTCATTCCGCATTCGGGACACAAACCGGCGTTTTCTTGAACGATTTCCGGATGCATCGGGCAAGTGTATAATTTTTTATTTGAGTTACGTTCCATTTTGTTATTTCTTAATTCCGTTCCAAAGCGCGACAAAAAGCCAAATCGATAAAATGGCAACTATATTCCACAAGATCAAGCCGGAAAAGAAAGTGCCAAAATTCAATACATTCCAAGCCGGATAGCCGCCCATGTGCAAACCATACATCATAAAACCAGGGCGCATGCCCGGCCACATTGCGACGCCGGCAAAACAAATAACATACACAATACTTATCCAAGTCGAACTCACTTTAATAAGATGTTTAATATTAATCATATTTTTTAATTTTATTTCCGACCTTTATATTCCACAACTGCCGGATGACTTATCTTCAACCGGAGTAATTTCTTTAAGTAGTTGTTGGTAACCTTGCGCGCTCGAGTAATTCGCGGCGAGAATGTTTTTAGGATCAACCGAATTCCACGCGATTCCTTTACTCTGAAAATATTTCGCTATTGTTAGGTAAGTATCCGGAAACCAATAGGAATTAAGAGCGAGCGCGGCTTTATACATTTGATTTTCCGACGCGCCTTGTGAAGCTGCTAGTTCCAGAAAGCCGAGCATTGCCATTCCATGATTACAATCCGGGAAATGTGTCGAATTGCCGCAACAAGGCCGGTAGATGTTTTTACTCACCCGCTCGACTAGCTGTTGTTTTTCCGGCGTTAGAGTGATGAATTGATGGCGATTATAATGATTCATTGCGTCGCCGTTCGCCAAGGTCCAGCCGCCAGTTGAAGCAAAATTTCCCGCGCCGCCGTATTGAGGATTGTTCATTTCCCCATTGCCCAAAATATCATTTTTCATTCCTAAGCCCAACGCCCAGAAAAGATTCAAGAGAAACGCGGAATTTTTTTTTGTGATTCTAAATTCGCCGTTTTCTGTATTTTCAAGAAGTTTTCTTTCTTCGCTGTCTAAACCGCCACGGTCCGCATAAAGCGTCTCAATTTTTTGTTTATCTATTACCCCGGCGTTCGTCATTTTGATGCCGAGATCGCCCCAGCGAATAGGTAAAATAATTCCTTCGTTAGATAAAATTTCGGATTCTCGGATATTATTTTGATTTATAGGAATGTCCGTTTTTTTATGGTAATTCGGATTTTCCAATCCTGTTTTGTACATTACAGCGACTGCGATAAAAATTGCCGCGATTATGACGCTGACCGGCAAAAAATAATCTTTTTTAATTTCTTTTTCCATAGTTTTATTTAATTTTATTAACAGCAATCCTCCATTTTCTTTTTTAATTGTTCCGCCGTTCGATTTGGTTCAGAATTTATTTTATCGCGCCCTAAATCACTCGGTTTTTTCGTAAACCACATAGCGAAAATGGCTAGAATAATCGTGAACGTAATAAACAAAAACCACCACGACGAAAGAATACTATAGACCGCGATAAAACCAATCGGAGTAAAAAGCATTTTCCAGAGGAGC
This sequence comes from Patescibacteria group bacterium, assembly GCA_038064775.1. Lineage (GTDB taxonomy): Bacteria > Patescibacteriota > Minisyncoccia > UBA6257 > GWB1-50-10 > JBBTSG01. The sequence goes on along the minus strand of JBBTSG010000017.1, from coordinate 3,560 downwards.
GATGAACGATTGGGCGGCAACCGTTTTTCAAGCGCGTATGCGACGCCCACAACCGATCCGCCCATTAAAATAGCGATTGGTAATTGGTAATCAGTAATCGGCAATTTATCGGCGAGCGCGCCGACTAACATCCAAAGCCAAGTTCCGAAAACTCCGGCGCAAATCGGACAAACTTTTAACCTTTGGCCGGAACGCCACCGAAAAAATAAGAATTTGTTCACAAGTAACGCAAAACCGGCGAGGGTGAATATTGAGATTAAAGTTATTGTGATTATCATGGTTTAGATGAAGAAAATTAAAATGCCGATTCCGATCATAGAAACGCCGGCCCAAAACCGAAATCCGTTTAGGTTTTCTTTTTTCCAATCTTGAATTTTATCGACGATTTTTTGGTCGGCTGAAATCCAAAGCACAGCCGCGAGAGGAATAATAAGAATCGCGTTGTATAAAACGAGATACCAAAAACCGGTGAAATAAGTCATGCTGTCGCGCAAAAGTCCGATTACCATTAGATAAGGCCCGCCCATACAAGGAAACTGGCAAATACCAACTAAAAGGCCAAGCCCAAACGCTGCCGGGATCGACGCTTTTTCAATCAGCTCGCCCATAGCCGCGTGCGATACGGAAGGAATTTTAAGTTTAAGCGGAAATTCCGGGAAAAGTTTGTTTAGAATGTTAATTACGCCGAACGCGATAAGAAGAGTAGCTCCTAATTTGCCCATAAAATGCGGCGTGTTGAATAAATGCAAAACTTTAAGTAATCCCAATCCAATAAGCAGATAAGCGGAAAAAATTCCGGCAATGTAAACGCCGCCGATTTTTAGTATGTTTTTTCTTGTCATTTGCATGCCGAAAAGAAACGCGATTGTGATCAAGAGAATTGAAAATGAGCACGGATGAACTGAGTCTAGAAGCGCTGCGACAAGGACGAGCGGTAAAAGCCAAGCACCTTTATTACTTAGATCCCAAATTAGCGAAGCTGTGTTTGAGCTATGCTTTAAGAAAATAATTCCTAAAATCGCAAAAACCACCACAACCAATATTATTGTTATTTTTTTCATGAGTAATTAAGGAGTGACCACTGCTTTTATTTCAAGTTGAGTCGCGCCCTCAACTCCGGAAAGATAAACGAATCTATCAATTAATCCGACGCCGGCGGGACCGTGAGCGTTTGGATCGTAAACAACGTCGATGTTTTTAGTTTCACCGGCTTTAATCAAAAGATTGGCTTTAGGCACGTAACCCATACCAACCATTCCAAAAGGACCTTGTTTTGAATTGCCGTCCACGATATAAGCGGAGGTGCACATGCATGAAGTTGTTATATCGCTTACGACGATATCTTTATTAGTTAGATTGGTTATCGCGAATATGTGATTCACGTTGCCTTTCGCCATAGAGATTGTTCCGAAGTCGTATAAACTTTCGGATATGGCAAGCGGACTTTGGGATGATAGCTGATTTCCCGAAGGCCTAGAGATAGTATTTTGAGACCCCCACCACAAAAGTCCGATGAGGACCGCCGCAGTGAGAGAAATTATAAGAATTGTTTTTTTCATTTTTTTAATTATTTTTAACCCCCTCGATTAAAAAACCGCGTAGTGTGCGGTTTCGCGCTGCAAAAAGAAAGGAATAAAATTATCCCCTATCTTTTTACAGCGAAAGGATCGGAAGGATCGCGTTTTTCAAGCGTATAGAGCCAGCTCAACCATTTCTTTTTAAAAATATTTAAAAGGTTATTATTCGCGAGTTGCGAATACGACGCGGAATACCGAGGTTTTGGCGGATCGGTGATTTTCAAAAAGAATAAAGCGAATAACATATTGAACGCAAAAATAGAATAAATCACCGGCGAGACGATCGTGCCTGCCGAAAATCCGAGCGTCGCGTTAATGTGAGTAGCGGCGAATTCAAACGGATTTACGATGTTCATGCAGTCGCTTCCCGCGAAAGTCGCGATTGGACACCGAACATGATTATTCATAACATGGTTCATTATAAAAATACCAAGAATAGCCGTGGTTGCGATTGCTGATATAATAATAATGCTTAACGCCGATCTCATATAAAATATTTACGGTTTAATTATGTCTCCATAATTATTTATCGTCAAATAGAGTCGAATCCATTAGAGAACGACTTGATATTTGTTCGTTTTTAAGACATAATTTTCACTCAATGATTCTAATTAAAGGATAAAATAAAAGGTAAGTTCTAATTTATGAACAAGAAAAAGCTTGTTTTGTGGAGTTTGTACGATTTCGCGAATTCGTTTGTTTTTATAACTTTCTTTCTCTACTACTCTCAATGGCTCGTAGTAGACCAGGGAGTATCGGACTTCTGGTTTAATATGACCTTCGTGGGGTCGAGTTTACTGTTTCTCCTTACGGTTCCTGTTGCCGGCGCGATTGCGGACAAAATTAAGATTCAGCTCCCGGGATTGCGAATCACCACCGCGTTATCCATCACATTCTTTTTTATTACCGGGCTTATCGCGGCAGTATGGCCAATATATTATGTATTGAGTATCATCACATTCTCGCTTGCGACTTATTTTTATCTCTTTGCGTTCACGTTCTATAATCCGCTTTTGAACGAAATCGCCGTTCCGGAACATCGCGGACTTGCATCTGGCTGGGGTTTGTTCGGAAGCTGGCTTGGAGAAATTCTTGGGTTACTTGTTGCGTTGCCGTTTGCCGCCGGAACAATCACATTATGGGGAGTTCCAGGAAGAGCGCAAACACTTATTCCTTCGGTTATGCTTTTCACAATTTTCGCTTTACCGATTCTTTTCTTTTACAGAGAAAATAACACTCGCGTTGTAACTCCGATTCGTATCGGTACTGAGTATAAAAACACTATTAAGTCGTTTCTTAATCTTTGCGCGGTGCCGGGCGTTGGCCTTTTTTTTCTCGCCTATTTCTTTTTTAATGACGCGGTAATAACCGCCTCCAATAATTTTCCGATTTACATACAAAATTTATTCAGCGTGAGTGACGACACAAAATCCTACCTATTAGTAGCTATTTTAATTACTTCAGCGATAGGTAGCCCATTAAGTGGCTGGCTGGCCGACAAAATTGGCCTTAAAAAAACTTTGCTTTGGGTGTTAGGCGGATTTATTGTAGTATTCCCTTTAATGTCTATCGCGCAAAGTTTTACATTCTTTACCATAGTTTCAATCGCAATGGGACTTTGGTTCGGAGCTATCTGGACGGTGACGCGTGCCTACCTAACTCGCCTGACCCCGCCTCACTTGATGAACCAATCATTCACTTACTACACGCTTATGGAGCGCCTTGCCACTTTTATTGGCCCAATCTCTTGGGGCCTCATCGTTACTTATTTGCCGAAAGTTGGATCATTTAATTACCGGACAGCAGCCATGATGATGGCAGTATTCGTTCTGATTGGCTTGTTTTTTGCGAGAAAACTTCCAAATGAAAATAATTTTGTGATACAAAATTAAACAAATAAATAAAAAGATATTATGTTAATTGATGACGTTCAAATAGAAATAGCGGCGGGGCACGGAGGCAAAGGTAGTGTAGCTTTTAATA
>JBBTSG010000016.1:0-4672 GCA_038064775.1 Patescibacteria group bacterium | reverse complement strand
GGTTACGGCTTAACTGATTGGGATTACTGGCCACCATATTTGGAAAGTCAGTCGGTTCATCCGGGCTTTAGTGATGCGGATATCAAACTCGCCAAGAAATTAGGCATAAAATATCTGCGTTTCTCGATTGAATGGGCACGCGTTAATCGCTTTCCAGAAAAAGAACTTAACCGCATTTATCACAGAGCGGCGACAATGAAAAAATACGGCATTGAACCAATTCCATGTTTTTTTCACACCACTCTGCCTTACGAATATGATTCGCTCGGTGGCTGGCGGAACGACACGCTTGTCGAGCTCTTCGCTGAAAACGCAAAAAGAATAGCGCTGAAACTGAAACCGTTAAAAATAAAATTCTGGATGACATTCAACGAACCGAGCGTGATTATAAGCCGTGGCTATATTGACGGCCATTACCCGCCAGGCGAAAAGTTAAGTTTTATTGAAGGTCAAAAAGTACTCGATAATATTCTCAAAGCTCATAAGCTCGCCTATTACGCCTTGCATGACATTCTTGACGAAAAGGATTTTAAAATAATGGTTGGCATCTCTCACTACGTAACTCGTTATGCGCCTTATCTTTTTTGGATGAGCACTTTTAACAGTATTGACCTTAATCGAATCAAAGACGAGTTAGACTACGTAGGTCTTAATTATTACGGCTTGACTGGTATAAAGCTTTTCAGCCAAGGCTCGGCTCTGCATTTTCAAAATGAAATCTATCCGCCCGGCATTTATGATCTCGTGAAAGATTTTCGGAAATACGGTAAACCGATAATCATTACCGAAAACGGCGTAAATGACGAAAAAGACAGCATTCGCGTCCCTTTCATTGTCGATCACTTAATTTGGCTTCATAAGGCAATTAAAGATCCGGAAAACGCGAAAGCGCCCGTTATCGGCTATTTTTACTGGACACTTTTTGATAATTACGAATGGGATTATTTAAAAATGAGCCATTATGGATTAATCGAGGTGGATTCGATAACGAAAGAAAGGAAGCCACGACCGTCCGCTTATTTCTACAAAAGAATTATCGAAGCGAACGGTATAGCGAACGAAATGATTGATAAAAATTAAAAACCGCCCCGAGTTTATCGGAAGGCGGTTTTTTTATTAATTGGCTGGTTCAGCCGACTCTTCAACTGTTTCGCTGTTGCGGCTCAAGTGATTCCAATGAAAATGAATATAAATAAAAGAATATTCGCAGAACCCTACTAAAGCGATTGAGCACAAACAGATTGATATTCCCCACAAAAAATAATCTGTGGCGGAAATAATAATACCTATAATAAGAAGCGTTATAGAAATTCCTGTGAGAATTTTTAGTGTATGGCAAATTCCTCGCTCGCAAGAAACAGAGAAAACTGCTAATTGATCACCTTCTTTCATTGCCGTCCTCTTTCAATTTTTTCTAAAAGACGATCCGAAATGGGGTAGAAACTTTTTGTTAAAAATATTTCGCCCATAAAAGTTTTTACCTGTTTTATTTTTTCATAATCTTCCACAATTCCTAAACGGTTTTTCTTCAAATAGCCAAGATACCGGTCAGAACCGGAATCACCAACCGCGAGAATTCTTGTTCTTGATACGCCGTGTTTTTTGGCAAACCGCAAAGAAAATTTACCTTTAGTTTCGGGAAAAACCGCTGTGTGTTTTTTATAACCGGTAATTAAGGTTTTTTTATCTAAAACAAGGTTGGCAGCATAAATTTCGTCAACAAAAGCATCAGCATGATTAGCTCTAAGAACAATATCAATAAAATCCCTAACGCCGTAAGAAATTATGGCAATAGGCACTCCCATGTTATGAAAACGTTCGAGACATTTCCAGACACCGTCTCGTAACGTCACTTCTCTCAAAACACTCCCAGCTTTTATCAAGGTTAGCTTTCCCTCCTTGTACAACTTAATCGTCTGATCCAGCCAATGTATTTCTTCTTTCACCGATAATTTTCCATGATGCGCCTTATGCAAGAAAAATTTCCGCATTTGTTTAGATTCTTCTTTTAACTTATCCGAAGTAAGCGCGACCTGATCAATCACCGTAAAAAGCGACCCAACTTCTCTTGTAATGCAGGTACCGTCGAAATCAAAAACTACACACCAATCCGCCTGTCTTTTCACTATTTATCTCCTTATTTGTAATTATTAAATTAGCTATGAAGAAAAATACACTAAAGGCTAGGTTTTGTAAATAGTTAGTAGTTTTTTCGATAAAAAAATTGAGCGCCCTCACGGCACTCAACTTGATTTCAAGTGTAGCACAAGCAAACTAAAATAGAAAATTTTCTTGGTGCGCCGGGTAGGATTCGAACCTACGTAGCCCGAAGGGCGTCAGATTTACAGTCTGATGCATTTGACCACTCTGCCACCGACGCGCTACTTATTTATAGTATTCTCTAGCAAATTTTTCAAACGCTAAGAAGAGTTTGTCGCGGAACCATTATTAGCATCTGAATCACTTCCGGTTTTTTCTGTGGAGAAACCAGTTTCCTTATTCGCGCCACTTCTGAACTTATTTAATTTTTTACTGATTGCATTGTCAAGCTTCATTATTAAAAGCCGCACTCGCCGCAAAAGTTTTTCCAAAACGAATTTTAACCATTCATCGGCTTTCTCTAAATAAGCGGTGAACCAATGCGTGCCAGGTTTTAAAGGTAAATGCCTTAATTCGTTATCATCAATGCGTGGCAAGGTTCGAACAAAAAAATAAAGAATAGCTGCCAAACTAAGAAATATTAAATTTTGGAGGATAAATTTGACCACAAAAATTAGATTTCGTAGCGGCAAAACTTTTCAACCCGAATATTTTCACCGACTTTCGCCATTAGCTGTTTCACTAAATCATCAACTTTAACTGATTCGTCTTTGACGTAAAAGCTTTCCAAAAGCGCTGGAACATTTTCCGGCCCCATTGCCGCAATTTGCATAACTAATTCATGGGCTAAATTCCTAAATGGCTCCGAACGAGCAACAAAGTCCGTTTCGCTTCGTAATTCCAAAAGCACGCCAACGCGGCCGTTATGAACGTAAGATTCTAAAAGCCCCGCGCCGGTAGAACGTCCCTGCTTTCTTTCGGCCTTAACAAGCCCCCTCTCACCGATAAGTTTAATCGCAAGATCAAAATCCCCTTTAGCGTCTTCTAGTGCTTTTTTGCACTCCATCACTCCGGCGCCGGTTACCTCTCTTAGTTTTTTAACATTACTCACCATTTTTTAATCCTAGTTTTATTTTTTCAACTAACCAATTAATGCTTGATCGGCCATGATCGTTCGCAAAAATCGGATAGGTAACAAGTTCTGGATTATCATCCGTATCCACAACCGCTATTACCGGCGTCTTCATAAGCTTCGCTTCTTTAAGCGCCGTTTCGTGCAATTTTATATCCACGATAAAAAGTAAGTCGGGCCGGCGAGTCAAACTAATCAAGCCGTCAAAGTTTTTTGAAGATTTTTGAATTGATTTGGTAAATTCAAGCTGTTCTTTTTTAGTATATTTAGCGAGCAATCCTTTTTCTTTCTTTGATTTTAAATCTTCATAATAATTCAAACGGCCGTTAATCACGCTGAAATTTGTAAGCGTTCCACCAAGCCAACGGTTAGTAACGTAAGGCATTTTAAGCATGGTCGCCAAATCCGTAATCGCCACTTTTGCCGCCGCCGAGGTACCCACAAAAAGCACCAAACCGCCGGTAGCAAGTTTTTCTTTTAGCGCTTTTACGGCTTTATTTAAACCATCAATAGTGGCTGAAGGATCAATAATTTCAATTTCATTCCTGTTGCTAATAATAAAAGGCTTCATCCGCGGATGAGTTCTTGACCGCTTATGGCCAGAAATAAGGCCAGCCTTGGTCATTTCGTTCACTAATTCTGTGTTTAAAACTTGTTCAGACATACCAAAAAATATTAGCGGAAAATCTTCCCAATGTCAAAACTATTCTCTGCCAGAAAATTGCCGCCGCCACGCTTCAATTTTCTTATGGTCGCCAGAGAGTAAAACCTTTGGTACTCTCCACTTCCCAAAATTTTCCGGGCGGGTATAAACCGGATACGATCCTTTAACTTCTTCAAGCGACTCATACTTTCCTAATACGCCTTTAATCTGCCGGCTCACCGCTTCAATTAAAACGAGCGCCGGCAATTCGCCACCCGCTAAAACGTAGTCGCCTATTGAGATTTCTTCGTCAGCAATGCGCTTTGCCACCCGCTCATCAACGCCTTCGTAACGGCCGCAAATTAAAATTAGGTTTTCGTATTTGCTTAAACGTTTGGCGGTTTTTTGGTCTAGTTTTTTACCGCGCGTAGAAAATAGAATGACGCGAGTTTTACTTTTATTTTTTGATTTTATATTTTGAACCGCTTTCAAAATTGGTTCAACTTTTAGCACCATGCCCGGTCCGCCACCATAAGCCTTTTCATCGACGACTTTGTGCCGGTCTTTAGCAAATTTCCGAAAGTTAACTAAGCTTATTTTTATAAGTTTTTTCGTCCGTGCTCGACCCAAAATAGACGATTTTAAATATGGTTCAACCGCCTCCGGAAATAATGTCAAAATATGAAAATTCATAATTCTTTTTGCGATAATTATAACACTAAAACGAAAACCGCCCGAGATAATCAAAGGGATCAAAAGAAGATAAAGAATTAAAGAGTTTAAGTGTTTGAGGAACT
>JBBTSG010000015.1:7995-41824 GCA_038064775.1 Patescibacteria group bacterium | reverse complement strand
TTTCTTGGGGTTTAGGTAGCGGCCAGAATCAGGTTGAGGTTTGGCGGAAAGTCGGCGCTGGTAACTTTAATCTTTTTCAAACACTTAGTAGTTCGGCAACTACTTATACAGATTCGCCACTTACCACGAACGAAACTTATTTTTATAAAATGAGAACCTGTTCAACGTCCGGTTCTTATTCGGCTTGTTCAGCTTTTTCGCCGGAGAAGCAAGTGGTGGTGGCAAGTGCGCCTCAAAACGTTAAAGCATCGTTAATTTATACGGATCTAGCAGTCGCAACACCTTATGGCAATGTTCTTTTAACTTGGAATAACACCTTTCCCGAAGAAAATTATAATGTAGAGCGAGCTAATTCATCTCGTGTTTTCAACATAGTGCACAGGGTCGGTGGTCCGAACGATGCCGTCCCAATCGTATCTTATTATGATAATAACGTGCCTCTTGGCGAGCAGTATTTTTATCGGATAGTTTCTGATTTGAGCCCAGATTACTCAGTTGAGTCAAGTATTAATTTGAATGTTAGCAAGGTTTTACACGGCGCTGCTTGGGCAGAGGCGGGTGATAGTCATGGTATCGGCTGGATTAGTTTTAATTCTGAAACGGCCAGTCCTAAATTTAGCGTCCAAATTGATCGCGACGGTTTGTTTTCCGGCGCGGCGTGGGCTTCGGCTGATAGCGAACATGGTTATGGCTGGCTCTCTTTTAATAAAGTTGATTTACTAAATTGTCCGCAAGCGCCTTGTGAAGCGACGCTTGATAGTAATAATTTTGTTCGCGGTTGGGCGAAATTTATTAATGTTGATCCGCAAGGATTTTCCGGTTGGGTAAGTTTGGCGAGTGCTGACGCGCCGATTCCACAACCTTCGCCGCCACCCCCACCAAAAAATCCGCCACCACCGGCAGGTTTTCAAAAAGCGCAACCGATTGGTCAGGAACCAAATTTCCTTTCGAATCTTTTATCCGGTAATTTTTTTGGAGACATTATTAGTTCTTTAAGTAACACATTTGAAGCTTTTGCTCAGCGAATCGTAGTTACTTATGGCGTTAATTATTCTTCAAATCCACCCAATTTCGATTTTAAAGGTATTGCTTGGGGTGGTGATATTACCGGTTGGATTGCTTTTAATTCACCAGAATGCACTAACTGCAATGTTCACGCGGAAATTTTTAACAAACCGCCCACAGTTTCAAATGTGACGGTGACTAAAAATAATTGGTGCTCGGAAGATCCATATTACGACGTAAGTTGGGATTTCAATGATCCTGATCAAACGCCGGTTGGCAGCGGTCAACTTTCTGCTGATATTAATTTTATTGATGGAGGCGGAAATATTGTTTATGCGGCTCATCCAGTTTCAGCCATTAATAAATTCCGATTGCATAATCCTTTAGGTTCTTTAAACCCCTCAACTATTTATCATGTTGAAGTGCGGGCGAACGACAATGACGGCGCCGCTTATTCGGCTTATTCCGCGTCATCAAATTTCACAACCGAGAGCCATTATCCGCCACTTACCGACTTTACTTGGACGCCAACCGCTGTTCAGCCAGGCACTACCGTGCAATTTACAAATCAGACGCAAATGCGTGAGCCCAGCAAACCACCTTTCACTTATCTTTGGAATTTCACTAATAGCGGTACGGTTAATTCTACCGTGGAAAATCCACAAGTGGTCTTTAATGCCTTGCCGGCAACAGTAACTTTTTATGTTACAGATAGTAACAGCGCTCAATGTAGTTTCGCGAAACAAGTTGACTCAACAGGAGGTCAAGCCAGCCAAAAACGGCGGCTTTATCAGGAACGATAGAATTAAAATCTAGTATCTAGTTTCTGTGTCACGCTTTGGCAATAACGAGCGCTATAATTTTTTTAGCGCCCACGCCTTTTAAAGTTTTTACCGCTTCACGGAGTGTCGCGCCGGAAGTAAAAACATCATCTAAGACAATAATATTTTTACTTTCTACTTCCTCAGGATGTCGTATAGAAAAACTTCCGGCGACGTTTTTTTCTCGCGTCGCATAATCTTTAGTTTCGATTTGGGAAACGGTTGGCTTATTTTTAAACAGTAAATCATGGCGGATATTTAGCGGATAATAAGAATTAAGGGCTTGAGCGATAAGAAATGTTTGGTTAAACCCACGAGCGCGCTCTTTTTTCTTGTGAAGGGGGAGCGGCAGAACAATAAAATCTTTGAAATCAATCGGCGGCAATTTTTCGAGGTATTTTTTGAGAATTACAGCAAGCGTTTCAGCGATGTTTCGGCGGTGGCCGTATTTCAAGCCGTAAATTAATTTTCTCGCCGCCTCATTTTTGTAATTTGTCGCAGCGGCGAGAATAAATTTTTCTTCGGGGTGACAGAACCGACCACCTAACGGTTTTATTTCGGGTAATCTTTTCTTGCATTTAGGACAGATAAAACCGCTTGCGATTTCAATGGAATTAAAACAAGGTTCGCAAACGCCAACGTAAGTATTTTTGGTTGGTAACTTCTTTTCGCAAGCGGCGCAGATGGGCGGAAAGATTAAATCAAGGATTTTTTGGATTATTTTCGCCATCAATCCGATTATCTTTTTCTTTATCTCTTACGTCAAATAGGTGTTTTACGAGCGACGTGTTAAAATATACATATGAAGTTCAGTATTTCGGGATTTTTCTCGGACATCTCCAATTTTTTCAGCTTTAAAAACGTTTTAGGGATAGATATTGGCACAACTTCAATCAAGCTTGTTGAAGTGGCCCGAGTGGCTGATAACTTATTGCTTCAAAATTACGGCATTCTTGAAACGAAAGATTATCTTGTTCGGGGTAATGAGGCAATTCAAACAAGCGCCCTCAAAATTGTCGAGCAAGACACAATTAAGCTTTTAAAAACAATTTTATCTGAAGTGAAGCCGAAAGCGAAACGAGTTGTTGCTTCTCTTCCTGTTTTCGGCGCTTTTGTGGTGCCAATTGAAATGCCCGCTCTTTCACCGCAAGAAACATCAAAAGCCGTTGGTTTCCAAGCGCGGCAATACATTCCCATTCCGCCATCGGAAGCGACAATTGATTGGGTGAAAATAGAAGATTTTGAAAATCAAAGTGGCCAATCTTATCAGCGTTTGCTTTTGACCGCTATTCCAAACGATCTTTTAACAAAATATAAAAATATTTTTCGAGCAGTCGGACTTACGCTTTCAGCTGTTGAAATAGAAAGCCAAGCCTTGATTCGAGCATTTACAAAACCAACCGATCCAATAACGGCGATTATTGATATCGGCGCGGCTTCAAGCTCAATCGCGATTGCTGAAAAAGGCATTCTTCGTTATGTTGGCCAAACCGATTATGGCGGCGTGTCTTTAACCCGATCTTTAAGTCGAACACTCGATATTAGCGCCACTAGGGCGGAGGAGTTGAAGCGGCGTCGAGGATTAAAAGGAACGGGTGGTGAATACGAGTTATCAACATCACTTATGCCCTTTTTGGATGTTATAATAGAAGAGTGTGAACGAGTGAGAGGGGTTTATGAACGGACTTATGGTAAAAAAGTTGAGCAGGTGATTTTGACTGGTGGCGGAGCGGAATTACCAGGCGTGAAAAGTTATTTTGAGGATCAGATTAAACTTAATTTTTTTGATCCGCAGACACTGAATTACTTTAAATATCCGGCAGAGCTCGCGCCCGCGGCAAAGTCATTAAATAATCAGTTGTCGGTAGCGCTCGGTCTCACGCTCAAAGTCCACAGCCATTAAAATCAATGCCAGATTTATCATCATTTAACAATAACGGAAGCGAACAATTCCTTACGGAAAAAGTGCCGATTGGTTGGCCTTGGCGTTTGCTGGTTTTCGCAGCTCTCATTTTTAGCTTTTCAATTTTTGTTTACTTAGGATTGCATTTTGGTTATCAAAATTATCTTGGAAGCGTCATTTCCGGTTTAGACAAAAATTTGGATAGTTTGGCTAAGCAGGTGAGTATTGAAGACCAGCAAAAATTCGTTAATTTTTATTCCAAACTTGCTAACTTGGAAAAAGTTTTAACCAATCATTCTTTCAGTTCAAATATTTTTACTTTTCTTGAAAAAAATGTAACGAGCGATATTTATTTCAGCAACGCAAATTTTAACTTAAACAATAAAATAGTAGGTCTAAAAGGCTTCAGCACAAATTTTAACAGCTTGGCGGAACAAATTACAATTTTTGATCAGGCGCCGGAAGTTTCATTAGTTCTTTTAAAAGACGTAAGTTTGGTCCAGGCGGGTAGTGGCGTGAATTTTACTATTGATATTAGTTTTAATTCCGACTTTCTATTAGCCCCACCATCATTATGAGACCGTCAACAAAAAGAATTTTAAGCGTAACTTTAGCCACCGTATTTTTAATTGGTTCGCTTACGGTTTATTTTAATTTTATTAAAGACGAAGCAAGCTCAATTAGTGATAAGCGTGCTATCATTGCTTCAAAAACTTCTTTGTATAACAACCAAAAACAAGCCGTTTCCGAGGTTAAAGGGCTTATAAATCAATTCCAAAACGTTTCCCGATTAGAAGAGACAATTTCTCTTGCGATGCCTGATGGCGCCGAACCGGTTCAAGCATTGCGGCAAATTGAAGCAGTAAGTGCTACAAATAATGTTACGCTTGCTTCTCTTGATTTTACGGCTTCAACGCCGCGAGGCGCGCCGCCGCCATTTATAAAAAAATTAGGAACTTTAGCTGTTACCTTAAAAGCAAACGGCGGTTACGAAGGTCTTAAAAAGTTTTTAGCAGGAATTGAAACAAGCGTTCGTTTGGCAAATGTAGCGGAGTTTTCTTTTACTCCCGCTACGCTAAAAAACAATATCCCCGATTCTTTAACACTCAAGGTCAATATGTTTTATCAAGAATAAATTATGGCTATCACTCTTGAAGAAGAAAAGAAACCTACTAATTGGATCGGCATTGTCGGCGCGGTTGTAATTATTGCCGCAGTTTTTATCGGCGGCTACTACCTATTTTTTAAAAAACCAGAACTTATTGAAATAGTGATACCTTCAAGCCTCCAGGACCTAAATAAAATTGCTCAAGTTAAATTTAATCCGGCGAAAGTTGTCGATTCGGCAGTTTTCAAAAGCTTACGCGACTACAGTCAGCCACTGCAATTGCCGCCGAAGGGCCGACCAAATCCTTTCAAGCCGTTTTAAATTTGCATGACAGATCAGGAATTTTTAAAAGAACTTGTTAAAAGGAAGCTGATCGATCAGGGCGTGGCAGGAAAGATAGAACAAGATGCTAAATTTCTTCAGCGATCGGCTGAAGATTTGCTTTATGAACGTCGCCTAATTGATGAAACTTCCGCCGCTAAAGTAAAGAGCGAATTATTAGGCGCCCCTTACAAAAAAATAATTCCCGAATCCATTCACGATGATTTATTGAAAATTATTCCGCGGGAAACTTCAATGACCTATCGGGTTATACCGATTGAGAAAACTGATAATATGCTTGTAGTTGGCATGCTTCGTCCAGACGACGAAAGAGCGGCTGAAGCGTTGCGTTTTATTGCAAAGCGAGAAGGATTAAGTTTGGGCGTTTATCTTGTAACACCATCAGACATGACAGCGGTTTGGCGACGTTATGCTTCTTATCGGACAGAAATTGAAGCTGCGGTTAAAGAAATAGGCGTAGTTCTAGGTGGAGGGGAAATGGAGCGGCGAGTAGCGCTTGAAGAAGGTGGTACAAGCGAAGAAGCGCCGATTATAAAAATCGTTGCCTCTACGTTAAGACAAGCGGTTGATTTAGGCGTGTCAGATATTCATATTGAGCCACAACGGGCGCGATTGCGAATTCGTTTCCGAATTGACGGTGAGTTGCAAGAAGTAGCTTCGGTGCCGTCTTCACTTGCCCAACCAATTGTTTCGCGGGTAAAAGTTTTAGCGCGTTTAAAGCTTGATGAAAATAGAACTCCTCAAGACGGACGATTTCGCACGGCGATGGGTGGGCGCGACATTGATTATCGTGTGGCGACTTTTCCAACGCCGGCCGGTGAAAAAGTAGCGATTCGGGTTTTGGATCCAGCGACCGGTTTAAAAAGCGCCGATCAATTAGGTTTGAATGAATATAACGCCGCAATTTTAAAAGAAGCAGTAAATCGGCCTTACGGTATGATTTTACTTTCTGGTCCGACTGGTTCCGGAAAAACTACAACTCTTTACGCCATTTTACAAAGTTTAAGCCGAGAAGCCATTAATATTGTTACTCTTGAAGATCCAGTCGAATATTTTATTGAAAGCGTTAATCAATCGCAGGTTAAACCGGAAATCGGTTACACTTTTGCTTCTGGTTTGCGGCAAATTTTACGTCAAGATCCGGACGTGATTATGGTTGGTGAAATTCGCGACGGAGAAACCGCAAGCTTGGCGGTAAACGCCGCTTTAACCGGCCATATTATGCTTTCAACCATCCATACTAATAATTCAATCAGTGTTATTCCCCGTCTTATTGATTTGGGCGTACCACCTTTTCTTCTTTCCTCCGCCTTGAATTTGATGATGGCGCAGCGGTTGGTTTTGCGGCTTTGTCAAAATTGTCGCAAAGAAATAAAAGCGCCGCCCGAAATCGAAAAAATTATTGACGAAGGATTGAAAGAATTGCCGGTGGTAGTAAAAAAAGATTTTAAATATAAATCACCCTATTCGATTTACCGCGCCGAGCCAAAAGCCGACTGTAAAATTTGCAAAGGCAAAGGAACTGTTGGTCGGATCGCTATTTACGAGCTTTTTCAGATGACACGCGAACTTGGCGATTTAATTAATATTGGTTTTTCCCAAGGGAAGCTGCTTGACGAAGCCAAGCGACAAGGAATGATCAATTTACGGACAGACGGAATATTAAAAGCGCTTGACGGGTCAATTTCTATTGAAGAAGTTTTACGGGAAACAGTTTAAAATTAATACATTATGGAATACAGACAAAAATTAGTTGAATATCTTTTAGCGACGGCGCGACAAAACGCTTCTGATTTGCATTTAGCTGTTGGCCGTAGGCCAACCTTGCGGATTGACAGCGTTCTTACGCCCATGATTAAAGAACCGATTCTTACCAAGGAAGATACCGAAGGTTTGGCAATGGCAATGCTTACGGACGATCAAAAAGACAAATTTTCAAAACTAAAACAGATTGACCTTTCTTATAACTTGGAAGACAAGGCTCGTTTCCGAGTAAATGTTTATTATCAAAGAGGTTTTGTTGCCGCGGCTCTCAGGTTAATTCCGGCGCAGATTAAAACAATTGAGGAATTAAATTTGCCGCCGCTTCTTCACGATTTTGCCAAATTAAACCAGGGCTTTGTTTTAGTTGTCGGTCCGGCCGGTCACGGTAAATCCACCACGCTTGCCGCTGTTTTAGATGAAGTGAACCATAAACAAACCAAGCACATTATTACTGTTGAAGATCCGATTGAATATATTTTTGCCCAGGACCGTTCGATTATTTCTCAGCGGGAAGTTGGTCAAGACACTATTTCTTTCCATGACGCACTCCGTTCTGTTTTGCGCCAAGATCCGGACGTTTTAATGATCGGTGAAATGCGCGATTCAGACACGATTGCGACAGCAATGACGGCAGCAGAGACCGGCCACTTAGTTTTTTCCACTCTTCACACTAATTCGGCTGCTCAAACAATTGATCGGATTATTGATAGTTTTCCGCCGGAACAGCAGGGTCAAATTACTTCCCAACTCGCCTCAACGCTAGTTGGGATTATTTCGGAACGGCTTGTGCCGAAGTTGGGTGGCGGTCGCGTGCCGGCAATGGAGCTTATGATTTCCAATTCCGCGATAAGAAATTTAATCCGCGAAAAGAAAATTTATCAAATTGATTTAGTGATTGATACAAGCGTTCAAGAAGGAATGATGTCTTTAAATCGCTCGCTCGTGAGCTTGGTGAAACGCAAAGAAGTTTCTCTTGAAGAAGCCGAGAGCTATTCATTAAATCCAGCTGAATTGCGATTACTCCTCGAGCGAACCTAAGGTGATATACTATAAATAACAGAATGAAATTTTCCTACAAAGCTAGAACTAAAGAAGGGGAACTTCAAGTGGGTAATGTTGAAGCGGTGAGTAAAGAAACAGCCACTCAGGTTCTTTTAGGTCACAATCTTTACGTGCTTAGCATGGAGCCGATTCGGGAAGAAAAGTGGTATAACCGAATACTGAATTTTTTTGAACGGGTGAAAACAGCGGATTTAATGATTTTCACACGCCAATTCGCCACCTTACTTGCTTCTCAAGTGCCTTTATCCGACAGCTTGCGCAATCTTTATGAACAGACGACGAAGCCAGTCTTGAAACAGGTGATTGCCGAGATCGCATCGGACATTAACGCCGGCTTTTCTCTTTCTCAAGCGCTTTCCCGTCACGCTGGTGTTTTTTCGGATTTTTACGTAAACATGGTGAAGTCGGCGGAAGTGACCGGCCGTTTGAGTGAAGTGCTCGATTTTTTGGCCGATTATTTGGAAAAACAATCAATTTTAATTGGCAAAGTTCGGAACGCCATGATTTACCCAGCTTTTGTTATAGGTCTTTTTATTTTGGTTGTAATTGTAATGCTCACGATGGTCTTGCCGCAGATCGCGCCGATTTTTACTGAATCAAAAGTTGAATTGCCGTTTTTCACGAAAGCTCTGATAGGAGCGGGCGGTTTTTTCACAACTTGGTGGTGGCTCATTGTAATTGCTCTTGGGGCAATAATTTTTCTTCTTATTGATTACTCGTCAACCGAAGAAGGTAAAGCGGTTTATAATGAATTAAGTTTGCGTTTGCCAATTTTCGGCAAACTTTTTCAACATCTTTACGTTTCCCGTTTTGCCGAATCAACGAGGGTATTAATTCAAGGCGGTTTAACAATTCCTCAATCAATTGAAATTGCTTCGCACACAATCGGTAATTATGTTTTTGAAGATATTTTGCATAATGCCGCTCAAAACGTGCGAAAAGGACAACTGCTTTCGCAAGCTCTAAAGAACGCCCCTTATTTTCCGCCGCTCGTTTCCCAACTTATCGCCGTTGGCGAATCAACCGGCCGGCTCGAGAATCTTTTGGCCCGCATAAGCACTTTTTACGAAAAACAAACCGAGGATATTGTAAATAATTTGGTGGAATTACTTCAGCCAGCGCTGCTTATAGTTATCGGTGTTTTAATTGGTGGACTTTTTGCCTCCATGCTTTTACCGCTCTATAAATTAACGCAGTCGTTCTGATGTGGGTGAATTTGCTATAATATAATAAGAATAATTATTGAAAGGTCGAGCGAATAGACAAATATAATTAAGTAACAAATGATAAAAAATAAAAGAGGAGAGCGTGCCCCAAGTCACGCCAAGGGATTCACCCTTATTGAAATGCTCGTCGTAATCGCGGTCGTCGGTATTTTAGCCGCAACGGTTTTAACGGCTCTTGGACCAGCTCGTAATAAGGCCAAAGACGCTAGAGTTATTTCAGCAATCGGCCAAGCGCGGGCGATCATGGAAACTCTTTACACGAATGGTTCTTACCCCGTGTCTGATACTCTTGCGACCGACTCACGTTTTACTGGCACTGCGACAGAAATAACAAATAATGGCGGTACATCTTTTACAGCCAAGTCCGATGGTCCTAATTATGTAATTTACGCCTTATTAAATGACGGAAACTATTATTGTGGTGATACAAGCGGTGCAAAAGAGTTTAGTGCAACAGCTCCAAGCCTCTACATTTGCGAATAATAAATAGTCAGTAACCTTACTTTTAAAGCGGTCCGCCTAAGACGGGCTGCTTTTGTTTTAGGTGTGTATTTGTCGCCCTCTAATTAAATGAGTTATAATAATGTAAATGGCTAAAGAAAAACTTAAGGAAGCGAAGAGACAATACGGCTTTACCTTAATCGAAATGCTTATTGTGATTGCCGTAATTGGCATTCTTTCCTCTGTTTTACTCACCGCTCTTGGGCCAGCTCGCGATAAAGCTAAGGACTCGCGAATTGTTCAAGAAGTAAATCAAGTTCGCAATCTTGCGGAAACAATGTATAGCAACGGCAGTTATAATTCCTTAGAAGAAATTTCTGATGGCACGCTTATTAATAATCCTAGTTTAAAAGCTTTAGCTGACGATATTACCACTCAAGGCGGCGCGCTCCGGATTATTAAGTCCACCCCGCAGGGGGCGAAAGCTTATTCCACCTATTCCAAGCTTAACGTCCAAGCTGGTGCCGAGCCGAATTTAGAGACCCAATATTATTGTGTTGACTCAAGTGGGCGGGCCGGTTTCGCGATTGAAGAGCCGCTTGAAAGCCGTTGCCCATTTTAGAATTTAGAAATTGATTTACCTAATTTATTCCATTCTTTTTGTATTTGGAACGGCCGCCGGCAGTTTTTTAAACGTCGTGATTTTGCGTTACGCGCCCGAGAAAAATGTTTTTAATTTTGAACGTTTGTCCGGCCGATCGCATTGTATGCATTGTAAAAAAACTTTGACAGCTGGAGAGCTAATCCCACTTTTAAGTTTTCTTTTGCAAGGTGGGCGTTGCCGTGGCTGTAACCATAAACTTTCTTTGCAATACCCGATTGTCGAGTTTATCTCGGGATTAATTTTTGTTTTCGTGCCATTATTTTTCAATTATTTTTATGGAATAAGCAATTCAGTTTTTGCAAATTTTACTGCTCCACGGTGGCATTACGGACTTATTCTTACCTGGCTAATCACATTTCTAATTTGGCTAATAATCACTTTCATTGATTTTCGTCACTACCTTATTCCTAACGAGCTAAACCTAATCCTTGCCGTTTTGGGTATTTTAATCACGCTTGTTATTTTTTCTCATTTTCAATCTCTACCCGCTTTCCACGATTCATTTTTAAAGCATTACGCGCCACTTTTTTCTTTTTCAGATAATTTTCTTTTGAGTCGAACGTTCGGCGCCTTACTCGGTGGTCTTTTTTTCGGTTTATTAGTTTTTTTAAGTTTTGGTCGTGGAATGGGAATGGGGGACGTGAAACTTGCTTTTGCGGCTGGTTTGATTTTCGGCTGGCCGGATATAGGTTTAAACATCATTCTTTCTTTTGTTTTCGGCGGACTTTTTGGAATTAGTCTTGTAGCATTAAAGAAAAAAGGAATGCGCGATAAGGTTCCTTTCGCGCCTTTTTTTGTAATTGCCTCCGCGGTCACCTTGTTTTTTGGTTATCAACTTTTAGAAACTTATTTCCATTTATTTAATTTGTAAACCTCGTTATGGTGTGGGGGTAATTCGCCTTTTCGGTTATAATAATTAAGTGAAAGGTTATTCCCTTATCGAAACTCTTGTGGTGATTACAATAATGCTGATCTTAGCTGGCACCCTTTTAACCTATAATCATTCAAGCGAAAAACAAATTAATATCTTTCGGAACCGCTCAGTTTTTATTAGTGTTTTAAATCAAGCAAAGTCGCTTGCCATTCAAAAGTTTTATCAAATTCAGGAAGCCTGCGCTTTTGGTGTTTATATTAATACTTCGATTAGTCAATACATATTATTTCAAGATTTAAAAATTGATCAAACAAAAGATTGTAAAGACGACAACGGTCTTTATAATAATGCCGATAGCGCCTATACCGACGACAACGAAAAATTACAGAGTTTTTCACTTGATTCCGGTTTTGAATTTGATGGTGGGAACGCGACAATTTTATTTCTACCGCCAGACCTTACAACAATCGCTATGCCGCCCCTGCCTTTAACATTCACAATCAAAACACTTGATAATTCTCTTTCGACTTCGCTTCAGATTAATGAAGGTGGTCAAATTGTTACGCAATGATTTTAAAAAAGCAGAAGAAAAAATTTAGAACTGGTCAGGTAATGATTGAAACGCTTGTTACAATCAGTGTTGTAATGATTGGCCTTTTAGGGGTTTTGGTTCTTGTTTCCCGCTCAATTGCTTTTAATTACGATGCCAGTGAACAATTTGTCGCCACTTACCTGGCCTCTGAAGGAATCGAAGTGGTGAAAGGCGTCATTGATGAAAATTATGCGGCTAACGTTACATGGGATGAGGGAATATCAAATGGTCAATATCAAGTCAATTATAAAGACGATTCTTTAGGCTCGTCGATAAGCGGTTTTGAAAACGCTCAGCCGTTAAATTTTGACTCCGTAACCGGCATTTATGATTATATAAGTGGCGCACCAACCCCGTTTAAACGTTTAGTCGGAATTAGCAAGATTGATAATGGTGGAATAGGCGTATCGAACGAAATCATTGTAGTTTCAACTGTCGAGTGGCTTTCTCGAGGCGCGACTAAAAAAGTAACGCTCGAAGACCATTTTTTTGATTGGCGAAAAGAATGAAAAATATTATTAAAAATAAATTATCATTTTGGTCTCAATCTGGCCGCGCCTACCAGCGGGCAGGCGTGACTATGATTGAAATGCTTGTTGCCATTTCAGTTTTTATAATTGTTCTCGTTTTAATTATTGGAGTTTTTATCCAAGGTTTGCGGATTGAGCGATACGTAACAGCGCTTACCGAAGTACAGAGCAATGCCAGTTTGGCCCTTGAGCAGATCGCCCGGGAAATTCGCGGCGGTTACAATTTTGATCCGCCGGTAAATAACGGCGGTATTTGCCAAGGTGATTTGGGCGACACTCTCTCATTTAAAAGAATTAAAGCTAACACCGAAACTTCTGTTTCTATTAGTTGGAATGAAGCCGCTAATTCTATAGAGCGATCAGAAACAAAAAATAATGAGCCGCCGATTATTACTTTACTGAATGCTTCGAATATTTCCGTAAACCGTTTATGTTTTCGGTTAAATCCGCCAGCGGATAATCCACGCACTAATCCGTGGCGCGTTACTTTATTTATGACTTTTGGTTCAACCGATAAAGCTATTGCCGAAAAAGTTATAAATATTCAAACAACCGTGAGCGCGCGGGTTTTACCAAAAGAAGCGCAATAAAATGTTCAAATTTTTAAAAAAAAGAAACGGACAAGTGATGATTTTAAGCGTGGTGATGATCGGCGGCGTGCTTTTAGGCGCCTCCGCAATTGTCGGCACGCTTCTTGTTTATCAAATTCGCCAGTCAAATAACGCTATTGATTCGGCAAAAGCTTTTTTTGCGGCTGACGCCGGTATTGAATGGCAGAGCTATTCTTATTTTAAAGATCCGACAATTTCTCAATTAGTTTTTTCAGGTGGTGTTTCTGCCGTTCCCTCAATCTCTTTTTTACCAGATGGTTCAGCGCGGATTCGCTCGCAGGGTTTTGCTGGCCATCTTGTCCGCGCGCTCGAGACGGTTTTTGGAACCTCTCCTTCGGTTTTTTTCTATTGCGGCACTGATGGGCAATTAGGTAATTGTAATATCGCAAGCGGGAATTCAATTGATATTTTTTGGTCATCTTTAAATGCTGATTCGTGCGTGGCGTCTGAGATAGATAGTCCTAACTCCACTTGGATTGATTCTCCAAGTAAAATCGCCAGCTCTGTGACGAGTACTGAGTCGGTAACAGTGCCTCAAGTAGGAAATTACAATCTCGCCTTATCTTGTTCAGGCAATAATGGCGTGACCACATCAACCCTCTCCATAACTAAATAGGGAGATTTTTTATGACTGAAAATCAAGCTCGAGAAAGAATCAAAAAATTAAAAAAAGAAATCGAGCGGTACCGCTACGAGCGGTTGGTTTTAAACCGCGAGCAAATTTCACCGGAAGCGGAAGATTCTTTAAAAAAGGAACTTTTTGATTTAGAACAGCAATTTCCTTCGCTTTTAACGCCGGATTCGCCAAGTCAGCGAGTGGGCGGCAAGCCATTAGAAAAATTTAAAAAAGTTTCGCACGAAGCGTCGATGCTTTCTTTTAACGATGCTTTTTCTGAAGAAGATATGAGTGATTGGGTAAAACGTTTTGAAAATTATTTAGGCCGGAAAACAACCAAGGAATTTTATTGCGAATTAAAAATTGATGGCTTGGCGATTGAATTTGTATATGATAACGGTGTTTTAGTTCAGGCCTCAACGCGTGGCGACGGCTTAATTGGCGAAGACGTTACGGAAAACATCAAAACCGTTGAAGCTGTGCCGTTGAAAATAAGTTTTGAGGATAAATCTTTGGGTATTCCAAAACATCTTGTAATTCGCGGCGAGGTATTTCTCTCAAAAAAAGAATTTGATAGATTAAACAAAATCCAGCAAAAAAATGGCGAAAAACCTTTTGCTAATCCGCGAAACATGGCGGCCGGTTCAATTCGTCAGCTCGATCCTAAAATTGTGGCTGCTCGGAAGCTTGATTCTTTCCAATACGCGATTGTAACTGATGTCGGCCAAAAAAAGCACGAAGAAGAGCACGAATTATTAGAACGGTGGGGTTTTAGAATAAACCCTAATAACAAACTCACTTCATCGCTTGAAGAAGTTTTCACCTTCCGCAATTATTGGGAAGAACACCGGGAACGATTAAATTACGAAATTGACGGCACGGTCGTAATTTTAAATGACAATAAACTTTTTGCCGACGCGGGCGCAATTGGCAAAGCGCCGAGGGCGGCAATCGCTTATAAATTTTCTCCTCGAGAAGCAACGACAGTTGTAGAAGATATTGTTGTTCAAGTTGGCCGCACAGGCGCTTTAACGCCCGTTGCCAAAATGAAGCCGGTTAATTTAGGTGGTATTACAATTTCAAATGCCACTCTTCATAATTACGATGAAATTAAACGGTTAGGGTTGAAAATTGGCGATACGGTAATTGTGACAAGGGCAGGTGATGTTATTCCACAAGTGGTCAAAGCTCTAAAAAATTTGCGCACTGGCAAGGAAAAAGAATTTAAAATGCCGGCCAAATGCCCGGTTGACGGCTCAAAAATTATTCATGAAGGAGTAATTTATCGCTGTGCCAATCCGCGTTGCGGCGCGCGTCACAAAGAATCGCTTTATCACTTTGTTTACGCTTTCGATATTCAAGGTTTAGGACCAAAAATTATTGATCGTTTTTTAGATGAAGGATTAATTAGTGACGCTGCCGACATTTTTTCGCTTGAGGAGGGTGACATTAAAATTTTAGAAAGGTTTGGTGAAAAATCAGCTGAAAATATTGTCGAGGAAGTAAAGCAGAAAAAAAAGATTACGCTTGCCAAATTTATTTATGGTTTGGGGATTTTGCACGTTGGTGAAGAAACGGCAGTGCTGTTAGCGCAACAAACAACAAACAACAAATTACAAATAACAAAACCTACGGATGTTTTAAAAACTTTTCAAAAATTATCGCTTGAGGATTTGCAAAAGATTAAAGACATTGGTCCAAAAGTTTCAGAGAGTATTTACGAATGGTTTCACGCCAATCGCAATCTTAAATTTTTGGAGCGCCTTGAGGCAGTTGGGGTAAAAATAAACAGTGAAAAGTTCAAAGTTCAAAGTTCAAAGTTCAAAGGGTTAACCTTTGTCCTGACCGGCACTTTGGAAAAATTGAGCCGGGATGAAGCGAAAGAAAAAATTCGCGCGTTTGGTGGCGACGTTTCAGAATCCGTGAGTAAAAAAACCAATTATGTTGTCGCGGGCAATGAGCCGGGGAGCAAATTCGATAAGGCAAAAAAATTAGGCGTGAAAATTTTAGACGAAAAGGAGTTTTTAAATTTGCTCGGTTGACGCCAAAAAACATAACAACTATTCTTTAAATTAAATGCTGACTAAAAAAGATTTAGAACATTTAGGGGAACTTGCCAGGTTGGAAATACCGGTAAAAGACGAAACAAAACTTCTTCATGATTTGGAGGAAATTTTGGATTATTTCAAAGAATTAAAGGACGTTTCAACTGATAAGGTTAAGCCATTAACCGGCGGCATGTCGGCTACAAATATTTTACGTGCTGATGAAATAACCGAAGAGCGTTTGCCGAGCGGCGGCGCTTTAAGCCAATTTCCGGAAAAAGAAGGTGATTTTCTAAAAATTCCGCCGGTATTTTAATAGTTACTAGCGACTAGGGTTTAACCACTAGCGATAAGAATAAATGAGTAAAGAAACAAAAATCTGCCAAAATTGTAAGAATCAGTTCACGATTGAACCGGAGGATTTCGGTTTTTACGAAAAAATCAAAGTTCCGCCGCCGACTTGGTGTCCGGAGTGTCGTTTTAAAAGACGGCTTAATACAATGAATATTTATTCTTTGTATAAGAGAAATTGTGATTTGTGCGGCAAGGACATGATAACGATTTATCACAAAGATTGTTCGTTTCGTGTTTATTGTCCTAAGTGTTGGTGGAATGACAAATGGGACGGAACCGAGTATGCGCAAGATTATGATCCGAATCGTAGCTTTTTTGAACAACTTATTGAATTGAGAAATAAAACTCCGTTTATGGCTCTTGAAAATCAGGAAACAACATTAGTAAATACTGAATATACAAACTATTCCTCAAATATAAAAAATTCATATCTTACATACTTTGCGGACTACGCGGAAGATTGTTGCTATCTTTCAGTGGTACATACCGTAAAAAACTCTGCGGATTGTTATCGAATAAGAGAATCGGGGATGTGTTACGGATCAATTGGTATTTCTAAGTGTTACAAGGCGTTTTTTTCCGAAGAATGTGATAATTGTCTTGATGTTTATTTTTGTAAAAATTGCTCTGGTTGTTCAAATTGTTTCGGCTGTATAAATCTACGAAAAAAATCTTATTGTATATTTAACCAACAATATACAAAAGATGAATACGAATCTTTTTTGAAAGAAGCAAAATTAAGTTCTTTTACTTCCGTGAACTCCTACAGCAAAAAGGCTGATACTTTTTGGTTAAGTTTCCCAAACAAATATTATTATGGCAATTCCCTAAATGTTAATGTTTCCGGAAATTACGTTTACGAATCTAAAAACGCAAAAAATAGTTACATGATCACTAACGCGGAAGACGCTAAATACGTCCAGATGCTTTCAGTTCCATCAACAAAAGATTCTTATGATTATACCGGTTGGGGCGATGGCGCGAAGTTAATCTATGAATGTCAAAGCGTTGGTATGAGCGTTTCAAATGTAAGATTTTCAATGCATTGCTATCCAAATATTATGAATTGTGATTATTCTTATTACGCGAATGGATGTAAAAATGTTTTCGGCTGTGTTAATTTAAAGAAAAAGGAATACTGTATTTTTAACAAACAATATTCTAAAGAAGAATATGAAAATTTAAAGAACAGGATTATCGCTGATATGGCTAAAAATCCCTATACGGATTCTATGGGGAAGGCGTGGCGATACGGAGAATTCTTTCCAAATTCGATTTCACCATTTGGATATAACGAAACAATTGCTATGGATTATTTTCCATGTACGAAAGAGCAGGCCTTGTCATCGGGTTTTGCCTGGCGCGAGATCGAAAAGAATCAATACGCTCCAACAATAAAATCGGTTGATTTGCCTGACAATATAGAAGAATGTGGACAAAAAATATTAGATGAAATTATTGAATGTTCAAACTGTAAAAGATCTTTCAAGATAGTGAGATCAGAATTTGATCTTTTAAAAAATTTGAATCTTCCAGTACCTCGGCAATGTCCAGAATGCCGACGCAAAACTCGTTTTACAAGAGTAAGCCTACCTCGACTTTTTTCGCGAAAATGCCAATGCTCTGGGAAGACAAGCGACAATCAAATCTACCAAAATACCATCTCTCATCCTCATCACCAATCTAACTATTGTCCCAATGAGTTCGAGACAAGTTACGCTTCCGAGAGAAAGGAAATCGTCTATTGTGAGCAATGTTATCAGGCGGAGGTTGTTTAAATCTTATGAATTTATTACATAACCTGACAATTAAAAAATTTCACGAAGGATTGCTGAATAAAGAATTTTCTGCGCTTGAAATTACGCAAGCTTTTTTCAGTCGCATCAAAGACCGCGACAAAGAAATTCACGCTTTTCTTGAACTTCATGAAGAAAATGCGGCAAAGGCGGCGGAAAAAGTTGATCTCGCGGTCGCGAACGGAGAAGTATTGCCACTTTTAGCCGGCGCGCCACTCGCTATAAAAGACAATATTTTAATTGATGGCACGCGCACAACTGCCGGCTCAAAAATTTTGGAAAACTATTTCGCGAGCTATGACGCCCATGTCATTAAAAAATTAAAATCAGCCGGCGCGGTATTTTTGGGGAAAACTAATTTAGATGAATTCGCGATGGGAGCATCAACCGAAAATTCGGCTTTTGGCGTGACGAAGAATCCATATGACTTACACCGAGTTCCCGGTGGTTCATCCGGCGGTTCGGCCTCCGCGGTCGCGGCGAATATGGCTTTGGCGGGTTTAGGATCGGATACAGGCGGCTCAGTGCGTCAGCCGGCGGCATTTTGTGGCATTGTTGGATTCAAGCCAACTTATGGCGCGGTTTCCCGCCACGGTTTAATCGCAATGGCTTCGAGTTTGGATCAAATTGGGCCAATTACGAAAACCGTCGAAGACGCAGCACTTCTTTTTGAAGCGATTTACGGCAAGGATAATTTTGATGCGACAAGCGCGGATTATAAATTTTCTAATGTCGATTATCCGATTGAACAAATTAGAAAATTGCGCATCGGTATCCCAAAGGAATATTTTGTTTCTGGTTTGGACAAAACGGTAAGCGAGGGCCTTGAGGAAGCGCTGAAAAAATTTAGGGGTTTGAAAATAGAGTTTAAAGAAGTTAGTTTGCCACATTCGAAATACGCCTTATCCGTTTATTATATTATTATGCCGGCGGAAGCGAGTACTAATCTTGCTCGTTTTGATGGTATTCGTTATGGCACACGGAATGCTTCACCGGAAAATTTAGTAAGCTTGTATCGGAAAAATCGTGGTGCTGGTTTTGGTAGGGAAGTACGACGGCGAATTTTGCTTGGTACATTCGTTTTATCAGCCGGCTATTATGACGCTTATTACGCTAAAGCCCAAAAAGTCAGGCAGTTGATTAAAGAAGATTTTGACCGAGCTTTCGATCCGGCAGCTGACGGAGTAGATGTAATACTTACGCCCACAACACCTACTCCTGCTTTTAAAATCGGTGAAAAAACCACTGATCCGCTTCAAATGTACTTGTCAGATATTTTTACAATTCCCGAAAATCTGGCCGGCCTGCCGGCGATTTCGATTCCGGTCAAAAAATATTCGCTCGCCGATCCAGTAGCTGCCGGAGAATTACCGATTGGTTTTCAACTTGTCGGTAAACACTTTCATGAAGCTGATATTTTAAATCTCGGAAAGTATTACGAAAAAATATAAATGAAAATTGACATGCGAGTTGATAAAAACTACTATACGAAATAGTAGTTTTTTAAAATTTGAATAAAGGAAAGGAAAGAGTATGCCTTTAACAATTTTCACTATTGGCCTCTTATTCACGATTATTTTTCACGAAACTGCTCATTGGTTGGCTATGCGTCGTTTAGATATTGAGATTGAAGAGGTAGGAATTGGCTATCCTGTAAAATTTTTGCCAAGTTGGAAATTTAAAATTGGCAAATTTCCAGCGCTAGTTATAAGTCCATTATTAATTGGCGCTTACGTAAAACCAACCGAAGAAGGGGAACGAAAATTAAATAATTTGTCATATAAAGACAAAGCGAGTATCTACGGCGCTGGCGTTGTTGCTAATTTAGTTTTTGCGGCGATGATCACCATGATAATTGGAATATTCACTGGTCATTTGTCTAAAATCGGTTACCTTTTTATTGCTCTGCCGATTGTGATTCTTTTTTTTCGCGACTTCTTCTGCCGTTATATTATTCCTTTGCTTGGCGCGATTATTCTTTTTTTAATTCCGGCCGGTTTGTTTTTAGGTTGGTTTCAGCTTATTGGTCCGATAGAAACGTTTAGAGAAGCGGGAAATATGGACTGGCTTCAATCCCTCACTTTTTTAATAGTGATTTCTTTTTCTTTGGCCGTAATGAATATTTTGCCTTTAACTCCGCTTGATGGGGGTCTTATTGCGAAAGAATTAATAAAGAAAAGAATTGGAGATGAGTATTCTGTGAAAATAAGCAAAATTTCCACCGCATTTTTCTATTGTTTTATTACTTTCGTTATCATTTCTGACATCATCAAACTTTTTAAATAAAACAAAAGCCCCTTTATGGGGCTTTTTCTTGCGCAGCCAAGGGAAATTGAACAAAATTTTGCATCCGCAAAATTTTTTGAAATCCAGCGGTTTCAATACTTCCGCTACGGAGAAACGGAAGTTTCTCCGACCCTCTTCCCAGTTCAAATCCCGATCTACAGATATTTTAAACCACCCTATGAATGAGGTGGTTTAAAATATTTGCGCAGCCGACGGGATTTGAACCCGTGATCTTCTCCGTGACAGGGAGACGTGTTAGACCAGGCTACACCACGGCTGCATTTCGACTTTGTTCAATACAAGCTTCGGCTTATACTTTACCAATCTTTTTTATTTTACGCAATTTCAGTTTCTTTTTATAACAACAAGAGGTTTTAGTTTATTCACGACGTCATTGAGATCCCTTTCTTCAATGGCACCATCTTCTACAATTTGAGGCGAATCTTTTATTCTTTGAGAAGCCGCATGAATAGTTTTATTATTGCCAATATAGAGAATCACGTGTCCAATGCCCGCAGGAAATTTTTTATTGTAAAATCCTTGTGTGCCGTGGAAAAAAAGAAGGTCGCCGGGTTCCAAGCTTTTTATATCTTTTACTATTTCTCCGCAATCGGCTTGCAAAATAGTGCTTCGGGGAAGTTCAATTTTAATTTGTTTGAAAATATACTGGATGAAAGACGAGCAGTCAAAACATTCCGGCGCTTCTTCCGGTTTCGCGCCATATTTGTAGGGCTTGCCGACAAGCGACTTCGCTATCTTTATGAGTTCGTTTTTTTGACTTTCGGTCATTGTTTTCATTTTAGCAGAGATATTGACATTAGTTTAAGAAGGATAATACTGAGAGTAGGATTATCTTTTTATCAACTTAATAAGGAGAACTTATGAACAAGGCAATTCTTAATCCTGCGCAACGAGGGTATGAAATGAGCGACAGAGACAGGGTGTTTATCAAGGATGACGAAACTTCAGAGCTTTTCGATGTTGAAGTTATTGGTTTTGAAAACGATAATATTGAGAAACCAATTTTCCGAGTTTTGTCGGATGGGTTAAACAAGGGTAAGGTTTTGTACGAGTGGCAAGTCATTTTTATCTAAGAAAAGCGAGCGAGAGCTCGCTTTTTAAATTATAAATTTTGGTGCCGGCAGCAGGAATTGAACCTGCGACCTAGGGCTTATGAGTCCCTCGCTCTGCCACTGAGCTATGCCGGCCTTACGAAAATTATAAATAAATTAGTGTGGGGGTGAAAGTCCCCTGCCTGCGGCAGGCAGGTTTGTTCTCGTTGTCCGCCAAAGGCGGATCAGCCTTGGGCTGAAACTACACCGGCGCGAAAATTGTCTGAAACGAAGTGAGGTTATAATTTTCCGCGCCCCGCCGTCGGCGGGGCACCTCGACTCGCTCAAATGCTTTTAGTGCTTGCACTGAGCGAGCGAAGCGAGTCGAAGTGTTGCGGACCGGGGAATCGGACCCCACCCTAAAGGTTATGAGCCTTTCGAGCTCACCAGAGCTCTTGTCCGCGCGAGTGAATTATATCTTTGTTTTAAGCGAATTGTCAAAAACATTTTTTTCGGCTATTAATTAAAATAATCAATTAAAGAGAAAAAATCACAGCATGAAAGAAAATCTAATAATCATCAAAGATAATGAAGTGGATAATTTACTTTTACGCCTTACGCCTAAGGAAGATTTTAAAAGTATCCGCATTAAAAATCTTTTGAGTTTGCCGGATCTCACAAGAAAAGCTAATTCGCCGCTTAAATTTTTGGTAGACGCGATTCTTGGAATGTCTCGATTTCAGAATTTTAATGTAATCGAAGTGCCAGAAATAGTAAGCGTGAAAAATAATTTTGATCTTATGAATACGCCCCCCGAGCATCCAAGCCGGAAGGAAACCGACACATATTTTTTAGAGCATGATTGGCTTCTTCGCACTCAGACAACTGTAATGTGGCCGTTTTATTTGGCGGACGAGAATAAAAAAATTAAACTCGATCATGATAGAGAAGTAGGGGCGCTTTGCTACGGTAAGGTGTATCGAAAAGACGAAATTGACCACTCCCATTATCCTGCTTTCCATCAAATTGACGGGCTCTATATTTGCAAGAAAAGTATGAAAATTATCGGTATTCCAGAATTAACGGAGGTTTTAGTAGATATCGCTAAGCACATTTACGGGCCGAACGTGGAATACCGCGTTACAGAAGACACCTTTCCTTTTACTAATCCGAGTATTGAATTCGCAATCAAATGGAAAAATGATTGGCTCGAAATTTTAGGCGCGGGAGTGGTGCACACGCAAGTTTTAAAAAATCTTGGCGTTGATCCGGAAGAATATAACGGTTGGGCTTTTGGATTTGGGCTTGAACGACTTGCGATGATTAAAATGGAAGTGCCAGACATTCGAATTTTTTGGTCAGAGGATCCAAGGATTACAAGTCAATTTAAAAATTTAGAAAGCGAGTACCACGAAGTGAGTAAGTACCCTAGTATTTCTCGTGATATTTCATTTATCGTATCGCGCGGAATGGCGATAAATAATTACTACGAAATTATCCGAAGTTGTGGCGGAGATTTGGTAGAACAAGTGTCACTACTTGATAAATATGAAAATAAAGAAAAGTTTGGCGAGGGAAATATTAGTTACACGTTCCGCATGGTGTATCGCTCGCACGAGCGCACGCTCACTAACGAAGAAATAAATAAAATTCAAGCACTTATCGAAAAACGCACGAGGGAGGAATTTGGAGCCGAAATAAGATAGAAAATAAAAAACGGAGCATAAGAAGCTCCGTTTTTAGTTTGAATATTCAATCGTCACGCTTTTCAGGTAAATTTTAACGCTAATGTTTTGCTCGGCAAGGTAGGCAGCGACATAGGGATAGATTACGCATTCTCCTTTACGTCCAGTAATTATTTCGCCGTTTATGTAAGCTTTGTGGTCGTCCGTGGCTTCTTCAGAGTGAACCCCTATATATCGTTTCTTGTTAGTATTTATTTTTATTTTATCCGAGTCGGATACAACAACCGGCCCATGTTCATAAAAAGAAGCGAAAATTTCTGTCGTATCTATTGTAAGAAAACCACCGACATACTTTGTTGAGTCATTATGGATAAAAGCCCGCATTTTTTTGAAGAATTGGAAAGTGTTTGCCTGAAATTCTTTTTTTGGTTCTCGAGGTAAATGTATAAAAGACGGCGTTGTGGTATCTGAAGAAATGTAAAACCAGCAGTTTTTTTCGTCAGTCGCCAACTCCATCGAAAACTCGGTTTCGGAATCATTAAGCGTGGTTATCGTTTCAGTTAGAATAAGTTCTTTAGGTTCGATTCCTAAAATCTTTGCGCCAATAAATTTAAAGACGTTATGATAATCAATGTCAAAGCTGTAGTGGCCAGTGATAGTGGTTTTTTGAGGAATAGCGTCTAAAAATTGGGCTTTTGTTTTGATCGGCAAAAGAAAAACAAAACAAAAGGAAAGAAACATTGCTTGATACTTCATGCTTTCGTCCTTCTAAGATTATTTAAGTTGTTAAAAAACTATACCGAATTGTAAAGGAAACATACTCAGGCCGCAAGTAATTTTATTCTTCGTGGATTTGTTTTTGAAACGCTTGTAGGCGCAACCGAAGCGCGGGATTTTTCTTCAATGACGGGTCAGCTGTTAGAATTGTTTCGGCGGCTATTCTTGACTCACTGACAAACGTTGGATTTTGAATGGCTTTCATTGCTAAATCTGGCAAGCCGGTTTGAGATTTGCCGAAAAATTCGCCGGGCCCCCTAATTTGAAGATCTTTTTCAGCTAATTCAAAACCATTTTTTGCTTCAACAATTGATTTCAGCCGTTCGCGAGTTGAAATAGAAGCAGAATCCGTAAAAAGAAAACAAAATGATTGGTGCTTGTCGCGGCCAACGCGACCTCGAAATTGGTAAAGTTGGGCTAATCCGAAACGATCGGCACCTTCGATCATCATGATCGAAGCATTTGGAATATCAACGCCGACTTCAACAACTGATGTGGCGACAATAATATCGAATTTTTTTTCAGAAAAACCTCTCATCGTTTGTTCCTTAACTTTTCCAGGCATTTTACCATGGAGCATTTGAATGCGGAGATCGGGGAATATTTTTTTTGAAAGTTTTTCGTACTCCTCTTTAACATTTTTCATTTCGAGTTTTTGAAGCGTAAAAGCGCTAAGCGTTTCATTTGCCTCTTTCGGTTCGATTCGCGGACAGATAACAAAAACCTGCCGCCCCTTTTTAATTTCTGTTCGAATAAAGGCATAAGCCTTTTCGCGGTCAGTTGAGGAAACTGCTTTTGTGATAATCGTTTTCCTATTTTTAGGCATTTCAGTGATAAGTGAAAGGTCAAGATCGCCAAAAATTGTGAGCGAAAGAGTGCGGGGAATTGGCGTGGCGGACATGCTTAAAAAATGCGGAAAGATTTTTTGTTTTTTGATAAGTGTGTCTCGCTGTTCGACGCCAAACCGGTGTTGTTCATCCACAACCACAAACGCCAAATTTTTAAAAGAAATATTTTTTTGAATGAGAGTATGAGTACCAATAATAATTTTTACTTTTCCATTACTTATTTCTTTCTTTAATTGCTCTTTTTTGATATTTGTTTCAAGGTGGTGGCCGTAAAAAACTTTTGCTTCACTTGAAGTTAGAAGCGCCAAACCGCTTTCAAACTCCGGGAAAAATTTAGTGAAGGTTTTGTAATGTTGGTGAGCTAGAATTTCAGTCGGCGCCATAAAAGCGGTTTGGTGATTATTTTGAGCGGTTTCTATTGCGGCAATCGCGGCAACTACAGTTTTGCCAGAACCAACATCGCCTTGGAGCAGTCGGTTCATTGGGTGGGGTTTTGCGATGTCTTGGATAATTTCCCAGAGTGATTTTTTTTGGCTTGGCGTGAGTTCAAAAGGCAATGCCTCGATTATTTTTTTAATGCGAGAGATTTCTGTTTTTATCGGTAGCGCTTTTTCGGCGACGCGTTCCAACTTCTGTTTGTAATTATAAAGTTGGAGTAAAAGTAAATCTTCAAAAGCAAAACGTTTTTTTGCGTTTATTGCCTCTTCGATATCGGTTGGAAAATGAACTTCTTGTAGAGCGTAATTTATATCCGGTAATTTTTGGTTTCGGAGAATTTCAAAAGGAATTATTTCGTGAAGTTCGCCAATATTATCGAGAAGTGGTTTTATAAGATAACGTAATCCTTTTGAAGTTAAGCCGCGGGTTTCCGGATAAATCGGCACGATTCGAGCAGTATGTTTTGTTTCCTGATTGACGTGGGTGCTTAAAACTTCATAAGTGGGATTTGAAAGATAAAACTCTTCATCTTTTTTTGAAATCGTTACTCGGCCGGAAAAATTCGCCGTGCGGCCCGGCGCTAAAACATTTTTGATGTAAGGTTGATTGAACCAAATCGCTTTGATTATGCCGGAATCATCTTTTAAATCCGCCTCCACCATATAAAGATTTCGTTTCCAAGTGCGGCGGTTTCGCACCTCTTCTACAACGGCGGTGATGGTCGCTTCTTGATGCGGAATAAGTTCGGCGATTTTATAAATTTTAGAGAAGTCCTCGTAACGGGTGGGGAAATGCCAGAGCAAATCTTTTACAGTTTCAATATGAAGATTTTTTAGTTTGTTTAAAAAGCGGGGAGCAATGCCGGAGATTTCCGAAAGAGGAGTGCTTAACTCAATCATCGGCCATATTTTACCTCGTTAGAGGCAAAATTTCAATCGAAGATTATACAGAAGAGATTTTATTGGAGCGTTGCTTTTCCAAATGGAACAGAAAAACTCCTGCACCAGATCCATATCTCATCGTAATTAAGCGGGTTTATAGCTTCTATAATTTCATAATTTTGAGCGCCGACATTTCCCTTAAGAAGCGCAATTTTTCCCGCGGGGTCGTAGGAGTTATTTTTTCCAAAATAGACAAAAATGTCCGGACCGTTCGTAACCCGAAAATCATCCTCAAATCTTAGATAAAAAACATCCCCAGTTTTAAGAAGTTTTACCACGCCTTCCGCATTATGTCCCGCAAGTCCTGTAAAATTTCCTTGTTTCAGAGTAATAATTGAGGATGTGGCTACTTCCGGAATATTTTTTTGTTTCACAATAATATCTTCAATACCTTCATTCACCCGTTTATTAATTAAAAGTGGTGAGATCAGCCAATAGGCAATTCCTATTCCTATAACGCTAATAATAATGAGAACCCTTTTCATACGTATATTTTATTTTAATCTTCCGGAGAGAGAGGATGCAATAGTAATACGTCTATTTTATCCGCCCGGAGGAACTAAACAAAATTTTTACTTGTCCACCCCCTGGGAGTCGAACCCAGAACCTTATCGTTAAGAGCGATCTGCTCTGCCAGTTGAGCTAGGGGTGGTTACGGGCGGAGGCTAGATTTTTATTATATTGATTTTGTTATAATAATCAAAGAGTATGAACCTAGAATCTAAAAAAATGACGTTGCCAGTTTTGCTCGCGATATTCGTGTTTATTATTCTCGCCGTTCTCGCTTATTATTTTGTTTTGCCAAAACCAATTTCCGTTCCGGTGGCGCCAGCCGCTGATAATGCGCTGACTACCGGTTCTGATTTGGGGAGCGCGCTTTATTCGCAATCTTCAAATCCAATTCAAGACAAACTTCCCGACACTGTTTCGCCGATTCCGAATCCGCTTGAGAACGCTTATAAAAATCCTTTTGAATAATGTTTAAATCCAGATACAAAATTTTATTTTCATTTATTATTATCGCCGCAGGCGTGTTTGTTAGTTACGCGATTGCGGCGTACGCGCAAGACGCTTCTTTGACTACGCCGACTTCAGGAATAAGTTTTCCTATTCCCGATCTTGGAAATTGTTCGTCCAAAGAAAATTGCCGCGTTTATTGCAGCGACTCCGCGCACATTGATGCTTGCGTGAGTTTTGCAAAAACGCACGGCCTTATGAATAAAGACGAAGCCACGCGCGCAGTAAAATTTAAAGACCAGCTTTTGAGCGGTAGTGCGCCGGGTGGTTGTAAATCCGCTGACGAGTGTAAACAATTTTGCGGGAGCGTTTCAAATATTGATACTTGTACCGCTTTTGCGAAAAAACAAGGTTTTACCGGCGCACACCTCGACGCGGCTGAAAAAATTGCCGCCTATATTAAATCTGGCGGGAAAACGCCGGGCAGTTGCGCCGCAAAAGACGAATGTGAAAATTATTGCAAAGATTTTTCGCACGCGGACGAATGTTACGCCTTTGCGAAAGCAGCAGGACTTACTAGTAATAAACAAGGCATTCCCGAAGGTCAATTCCAAAAATTTTTGGAGCTTGCGAAAAATAATGAAACACCGGGAGCTTGTAAATCAAAAGATGATTGTGAAAAATACTGCCGCGATTCGGCGCATTTTGGCGAATGTATTTCATTTGCTAAAAAAGCGGGGTTTATTAGCGATGATCAGGTTCAAAAATTAGAATCAGCTGGAGGAAAAGGACCTGGCGGTTGCGCTTCGGCGGAGAATTGCAAACAATATTGCGGTGATTCTAATCATCGCGAAGAGTGTTTTAAATTTGCCGAAGATCATGGATTTATTGGGAAAGACGACGTTAACCAAATAAAAGACGGACTTGTGCGTTTAAAACAAGGGCTTCAAAACGCGCCACCCGAAGTAACCGCGTGCATAAATTCTGTAATTGGATCAAATACCGTTGATAATATTCAAGCTGGTGGATTCGTTCCTGGGTCGGAAATGACCGGCAAGATAAAAGATTGTTTTCAAAAATTTGGGCAAGCCGTAAACCCAACCGCGCTTTTCAAAAAAGCGCCACCTGGAGTATTTAATTGTCTAAAAGAAAAACTAGGAGATAAGTTTAATGAAATTACCTCTGATCGTTCTATGCCGACGCCCGAAATGGCAGATGTTTTTCGTGCATGTTCTCAAAAAAATGAATTAGAGCGTCCAAAAGAAGAATACTTCAATCAATCTTTCAATAATTTCTTGCGTGGTAATCCACCAGCGATTACAGAATGTTTAAAGAAAACGCTTGGCGCTGATTTCGATAAGTTACAATCTAGCGGGACAATGCCAACATCCGACATTAAAGATAAAGTAAAAGATTGTTTTAATAATTTTAAGCCGCAGCAAATACCGTCGAAGGTAGACGAACAAATTAAACCAACTCCTTTCGCGTATGATATTCCGCCGCAAATTTTAGAATGTCTTAAAAATATAGTTGGCGCTGACGTGCTTGACCGTTTGCAACAAGGAAAAACAGAAGGGCTTGGTGAGGCAATGCGCTCGTGCTACGGGAAATTTACTTCCGGATCAAACCCAAAACCGCCAACTCAAGACAGTGGACAAATTTGCGTTCAAGTAATTACGCCAGCTAAAAATCAAATTACCGGCGAGTGTAAGCAGTTTTCCACGCCTTGTGAAGTTCCGGTTGGTTGGTTAAGGGTGCCAGCTTGCGAAGGAAGCGGTTCAAATATTCCTCAAGTCCAAACCCAAATGCCGCAAAGCTCGGTTTGTTTTGATGAAGACAGCTGCGCTAAAAATTGCGGTAACTCCTCAAGTCCTTATTACAATTCACCAGAATGCCAAAAGTTCAATAGTACGACCGATGATTTTGGAGGAAATTTTTTGAAAGCGTTAAATATTTTTCTCCGCCGTTAAGTTACTAAGATTTTAAGTGATTGCTGAGAGCGTGATAATACTTAAAATCGCGATTATGACACCGACAATTTGGTGCCACCTTATCTTTTCCTTATTTATAACTAATCCGAGAATAACGACAAAAGCGATATAACCTTCGCTTATAGTGGTGGCGATTGAAATAGGGATAAGGCTTGCCGCGAAAGCGAAAAAAATCCACGCGGCGTTGTCAAAAACGCTAGTTGCAAGGGTAATTTTTAAATTTTTGGTGAAGTCGCGAATAATGCCCCTAAATTCTCCTTTTGTCGCCATGTAAATAAAACAACAAAGCGTGAAGATTATGTTTGTAAACCAAATTGCCATCAGGGGCGATGTTTCTTGGCTTGAAATGCCTACAAGAAAATTTACAAGACCCATCACGGTTGAACCGAGGGCCGCGAGAAGAACGCCTTTTTCAAAAATTCTTTTATGATAATGAAGGTGCGTGTGATGAATGGAGATGGCTAGTAAGATGCCGATGAAGGCTGTTGCCATTAGAAGATATTGAATAAGCGATAATTGCTCTTTCCACAAAACGACGCTTAGTGCAATTGTGACAGGCAGTTCCATGCCGAGTACCGGTTCGATAATCGCGAGCTTACCGCGTTTCAAGGCCTCAAAATCAAAAATAGCGGCAAAAAATATAACCGTGCCGGTAAGCGTAAGAAGAAGAATTAGCGTGGGTTTTGCTAAAAGCGGCGTGATTTCTTTCGCGATGAACGGATAAATTCCAATTGCGCCGATAACACCAATGTAGACAAGGGTTTTAATATCGCCGACAAGCCGAACCGATTTTTGAATAAAAAAATCGCCGAAAGTCCAACTGGCAAGCGCCGCGAGCGCGAAGACGATTCCTAAAATATGCATTTAGTGCCCCCGCCAGGAATTGAACCCGGATTTCATGGTTCGAAGCCATGCGTGATATCCATTTCACTACAGGGGCGCGTTGTTTTTAATTTAACTCAATTTCTAGAAAATAAAAAGCCGCGCTATTTTCGCGGCTCATTTTTTAAAGATCGACAATCCAATACCACCACCCAATTTTTTTATTCAACAAACGACCCTTCCGTATCGGTATTTTCTCAGGAAAAGTAATTTCAAGAAGATACTGGTCGTTGTTGAGTCGGAGAATCGTGTTACGCGGATGAGGAAGTCGCGGGTCATCAGGGCCTGTATAAGGTTCTTGAGGGTTTGGATAGCCCGAACCCGAAATAATTGGCACAAGATTACCCGGCTTGAATCGTTCGTAAGCAATTGACCAATCATTATAAACACCTGGCTCATATTTGAAAAAAAATTGTTCTTTTTTATCAATCAAAATAGCAAAGCCGCCGTTCCGATATTCAATCGCAAGCTCTTTTTTATCTAATTTTTCGTTTATTTCTTCATCACCCCCTTCACTTCCGCAGGAACGAATGTAAATATGGCTTGGCTTAAAATAACACAGAGCCCGTTGAATAGTGGTTCGGTGACTTGTCCGGTGCACAAGATATTGTTCCATATAATACGCTCCATATAAATAATTAAATAAACTGAACTTAAGCTATCACCGCTAGAAAAAAATATCAAATAGCGGTAAAGTGAAGACGTGAAGCAATCATTTCCTAAAGAAGTTTTTTTGATTATGGATTCTTTGGAACGGTCTGGTTACCGGGCGTTTTTAGTCGGAGGTTGCGTTCGCGATTTACTTTTGGGAAAAGAACCAAAAGATTGGGATGTTACGACAAACGCGCGACCGGAGGAAATTCAAAAATTATTTCCAGACAGTGTTTATGAAAACGAATTTGGCACCGTTGGCGTAAAAACCGATTCGGCTAACCCCAAAACCAAAGTTATTGAAGTAACCACTTTCAGAATTGAAGGAAAATATTCCGACAAGCGCCATCCCGACCAAGTTCAGTTCGCGAAAACAATAGAAGAAGATCTTTCCCGCCGCGACTTTACAATTAACGCCATCGCCGAAAATTTTAACGGCGAAATAGTTGATCCTTATAACGGCCGCGCGGATTTAAAAAATAAAATTGTTCGAACAGTTGGCGATCCAAAAAAACGTTTTGAAGAAGACGCTTTGCGGCTAATCCGCGCTGTTCGTTTTTCGGTTGAACTCGGTTTTTCCACCCAAGGCGGACCAGCCTCGGGCTGGGAAATTGAGCGGGAAACAGCACTCGCGATAAAAGAAATGGCAAATCTTTTAGAAATGATTGCGAAAGAAAGAATTCGTGACGAATTTATAAAAATAATTATGGCTAAAGATGCCGCGAAAGGAATAATTACTCTTGAAGATTTAGGACTACTTCGTTATGTTATGCCGGAACTTCGCGAGGGGATTGGTTGCGGCCAAAACAAGCACCATATTTACACTGTTTTTGATCATAATGTTCGAGCTCTAAATTATACGGCCGAGAAAAATTATTCTTTACCCGTTCGTTTAGCTTCTTTGCTTCATGATGTTGGCAAACCGCGCACGAAAGCCGGCGACGGGCCTGATTCAACTTTTTATAATCACGAAACGGTTGGCGCAAGAATGACTTTAAAAATTTTGGACCGTTTACGTTTCTCGAAAGAGTTAATCGAGCAAGTAGCACACCTCGTTCGCTCTCACCTTTTTTATTACAACGTTGGTGAAGTGACAGAGGCGGGCGTGCGGCGATTTTTGGTGAGAGTTGGTCCGGAAAACATTGATGATTTACTGAAAGTGCGGGAAGCCGACCGAATCGGCTCAGGCGTGCCAAAAGCATTTCCTTACAAACTTCGCCACCTGCTTTTTATGATTGAAAAAGTTAAAACCGACCCAATTCACCCAAAAATGCTTAAAGTTGATGGCGAGGATATTATGAAATTTTTAAATATTTCGCCGGGTCCGAAAATCGGTTATGTTTTAGCCATTTTACTTGAAGAAGTGCTTGATGATCCGAAAAAGAACGAACGTGAATATCTTGAATCAAGAGCAAAAATTCTTGGTGTTCTATCAGATAACGAACTAGAGAAATTTTCGAGAAAAGCTCACGAGAAAAAAGAAGAGTTTGAAGGAGGAGTTGAGAGAGGAATGAAAGAAAAGTATCACGTGAAATAGGTTTATTGACTGACCTTATTTTTCTCGATACGCTTCTAAAGAAGCGGGGAGTAGTATAGTGGTAGTACGCGGGGTTCGGGACTCCGTAGCCCGGGTTCAATTCCCGGCTCCCCGACGGGCCTATGGTTCAGTGGTAGAACACGGCATTCGCATTGCCGGGACGGCGGTTCAATTCCGCCTAGGTCCACCAAATTAAGCCAAGATTTTAATTTATTTAACCTAATAAATAAGGTTTATTTTTTAGGTTTTTTGAAACTAAAAAAGGCCATTTTTTCTAGAAAAACGCTTATTTTTTGAGTCAAAAAATGATAGAATAAAAGGTGCTGAGGCGACTCGGCTGTTTTCGCTTAAAAACTTAGAAATGGCCAATAAAAAGCCAGATTTTAAAAATAAAAAGCCGCAGCTTTTGCGGTTGTTAGTGTTGGGCACAATTTTGGGTGTAATGATTGTGCCTTTTTTTACTCAAGCAACTGTTGGGGTACCTAAAATTATTAGCTATCAAGGCCGGCTGGCTGATTCAAGTGGTAATTTACTTGGCGGTAGCAATGGAACAAGTTATTATTTTAAATTTTCAATTTGGGATAGCCCCACATCAAGTCCTTTAACCGGCGCGCAACTTTGGCCATCAGCTTCATCAAGTGTTACAACCTCAACGGTTACGAGTGGAGTTTTTAATGTGAATATTGGTGATACGGCGAACGGTTATCCTGACGCTTTAACTTACGACTTCCTTTCTAACCAAGATGTTTACTTGCAAGTAGAAGTTTCTTCGGGCGGTTCTTTTGAAACACTCTCGCAGCGCCAACGAATCACAGCCGCTGGTTTTGCGATTAATGCTAGCACGGTTTCTGGAAATCTTATCACTTCTTCAAGCGCCGATTATACTTTTAATGCCACAAACCAAGGTAGTGGTTTAGCAAATTTTGCGGCGGAAGGTCAAATACAAGTTGGCTCTTTTAATTCAGCGCCGACAACTCTTGGTGGCGGTTCGCTTTATTATAGTTCAACGACTGGTCAGTTATTTGTTTGGAACGCAGCGACGACAACTCCTCAATGGGTTTCTTTGGGTGGTGGCAGCGGTGGTTCGACTGATTTGCAAGCGGCTTATAATTTAGGAAATTCAATCACTACTACTAACGCTCGGGATATAATTTTTAATTCCGCGGACACTGCGACTGACGCTAATTTCACTTTTAATATTTTAGGAAGCACTTCTACCGCTGTCTTTCAAATTCAAGCATCAAGCACAACAATATTTTCAATTTCTCGAAACGCGGTTACTTCCACTGCCGAACTTTCTTGGAATATTCAAGGCGCGGCAACGCTTTCAACAACTACTTTTTCGGCCGCAACATCGACTGGCGCTTTTGGTGTGCAAGGAATATCAAATCTTACAACAACGACAATTTCAAACGGTAATTTGAATATCGTTGCCGGCGTTTTTCAGATTGGTGGTTCAACAAAAATAGATGGTAGCGGACAAGGTACTTTTGCGACAACGACAATCACTTCGCTTGCGGTTTCGGGCACGTCTACTTTCACGGGTTTAACTGCGGTTGGTAATTTAACATTTACAAACGCAACCGGTACTGGTACTTTTTCTGCTGGCGCTTCTACCCTTACCTCGGTTATTATTTCAGGCTCTTCAACTATTACTAACTTAAATTTTGGGATAGCAACTGGTACAGCACTTTCTCTAACTAATGCTTTAGGTATTGGCTCCGGCGGTACTGGGCTCACTACTAATCCATCAAACGGCCAACTTTTGATCGGTTCTTCAACAAGTTGGTATGCAAACACCCTAACTGCTGGCACAGGAATAACTATTCAAAATGCCACAGGCACAATTACGATTACAAGCGCCAACCCAACAACTTCCACAATTATCGCTGGTGGCACAACTGTTAATGGTCCAACTTTCACTTTTGCTACTACTACAAGTTATGGTGGTGGTTTTAATATTCAAGGTGTGACTTTCAACTTCCCCGGCAGAATCAACGACATCAATAATCTAGCTACCTCAACCGGCA
>JBBTSG010000015.1:0-7895 GCA_038064775.1 Patescibacteria group bacterium | reverse complement strand
TCACCTCAACTGTGGCGGGTTCGAATATCTTAACCAGTTTGAATGGGGGAACAGTGACAATTAATGTAACTACAACTCCGAGCTTCACTTCAATTATCACGACTGGTTCTTCAACGATTTCTAATTTAAATTTTTCGGTGGCGACTGGCACCTCGGCCTCAATCGGCAATATTATTTATGATAGTTCTGGAATTACACCGGCTGCCGCGCTCACAATTGGCGCTATTGGCCAAAATATAAATATTCAAGGAGCAACAACGACAATTATTGCCACTTCCGGCAATCCGATAGCATTCTACACAAACGGTTTGGAAAGATTTCGGGTGGCTTCAAGTGGCGTAATCCAAATAAATACGACAGCAACTTCGAGTGGCCAGTTAACTATCATCGGTTCAACCGCGGCGACAAGCGGAGTGGCAGGTATTTATCAGGAGTCATTAATTAATCCTGGCGCCGGCATTAGCGGCACTTTCCAATTTGGCAATCGTCACATTATTAGGGTTAATCCGACCGCATCAACAAGCGCTGATGGCGAATTTATAAGAACAATTGATAATACAACTTTAAACAACACAGTCCGGGCGATGGAAGTCCAGGCCTGGTCAGGAACAAATATTCAAGGAATCAATACCGGCATTTGGACGGCTGGTCGGACATTCGGTATTCAGGCGATTACAAACGGCACGGCGGGCGGCGTTTCTCAACCGGCGGCGATTTACGGAGAAAACACGACAAGTACACAAGGCCAAGTAATGCGGCTTTACTCAAGCGCGATTGCTTCAAGCGGCCAGGACTTCGCCCAATTTTATCAGGAAGTTTCTAATTTTGCCGGAAACGGTTTGAACATGAAATTTGGTAATACCGGTGGTACCTTCACTGGAAATTTCCTCAAATTCTCAAATGGCGCAACAACTACTTTTGCGGTTAACGCGACCGGAACGGTGATGATCGGCACCTCGACCGCTTATGGCGTTTCCCAATTAGTCGTTTGCGCTCAAGGAAATTGCACATTACCAACGGCAACAAATACGGTGGCGGTTTTTGCCTCTGACGACGGCACGCAAAGCGGCCGATCAATCAGCGCGCGTGGTTCAATAAACGGGGGACTGGCTGATATCGGCGAGTATGTTCCAATTTCCGGCAATTTGAATGATTATGAGCCGGGAGATTTATTAGCCATTGACTCAACAACTTCAACAGCTTTCAGAAAATCAAGTTTAACATACGATTTTGGTTTGGCGGGAGTGGTAACTAAATCTTCCGCTTTCATTGCTGGAAATGAAGTTACAGACATGAGCCGCGCGGTCATTATGACTTTAGCCGGTCGTGTGCCGGTGAAGGTGACGGCAGAAAACGGGCCGATTATGCCGGGTGATGTAATCACGGCTTCTTCAAAACCGGGATACGGAATGAAGGCGACAATACCAGGCCGAGTTTTGGGATTAGCATTAGAATTCTTCGGCGCCACTTCAACGGAGGCGACAAGCACAATTATGGTTTTTGTAAATCCGCATTTCTCTTTCCCGAATGTTACCGAATCAATTCAAGGAGGCGTAAATGGCGCGGAGGCGGTGAATGTGTTTACCTTCGATCCGAAACTTACGATTAATATCGGCACACTCGTCGCCGGGAAAATTATCGTTAAAGATCTCACAGTCGGGAGCGCGGAAGAACCGACCGGCGTCACGCTATTTGATGTAAAAACAAAACAACCGTACTGTTTGGTAATCGAAGATGGTTTGCCAAAGAGTTACCCGGGCGAGTGTGTCGGCAATCCATTCGGCAATGATTTAACAAGTAGTGCAAATTCGGAACCGCCAACTTCTGGTGGTGGTGGATCAACTGGCGGTGATGAACCACCAGCTTCTGGCGGTGACAGTGGTTCAACTCCGTCGAGCGATATCGGAGTAGTAAGCTCAACTGAAACCACCACGACCGAATCAGGAAGCGTGACTACTCCGCCAGAGACAACTTTTTCGCCGCCGGATAGTCCGCCAGCGTCCGAACTGGCTCCAACCGAACCAGTGATAACCGAACCAGTGATAACCGAACCGGCGCCGGCGAGCGAACTTCCGCCGACCCAATAACTTTTATGAAGATTATACAAAACCCAATTAAATTATCGGAACTTTTGAAAATGGCAAGTGAGGGATTCGGCGATTTGGTAAAAGCGGTTGTTGATGTGGAAAAAGAAATCATGGCGGTCGGTGGCGAGCTTCATGCTGACGAAGAGGTTGTACTTACTGAACAGACGGGCTCGAAAAGAGAAAATACTTGG
This sequence comes from Patescibacteria group bacterium, assembly GCA_038064775.1. Lineage (GTDB taxonomy): Bacteria > Patescibacteriota > Minisyncoccia > UBA6257 > GWB1-50-10 > JBBTSG01. The sequence goes on along the minus strand of JBBTSG010000015.1, from coordinate 5,617 downwards.
GGGATAAATATTTATCCCAAGAAACCAAAGAATGAACGGATAGAGTTTGATTCAATGGTTAATTTGAAACCGCACTTTGGCAATAAATCCCGTGATGTGGAAAACGACGAAACAAAAGATAAAATCCGGAAGATCGTCAATAAATTATTAATTGAATAAAATAACTTTCAAACATAAAAAGTTAGCGGACGGAAGTTGGCAAAAACTTTCTCTTAAAGAACAAATGGGAAATATCGGGTCCGAAGTTTTGAGAGTGGCGCGCGCCGAAGGTAAAGACGAAGAAAGATTTTGGGAGGCGGTTCGGCGGGCGCTCGAACTTTTTGATCTTACACTGACTGATCCTCGTTGGTTTGGCCGGTTTCGGGAAATAGGAAGGGCGCGAGAGGTTTTTTGTGACGCGGTTTATGAAGGAAAACTCTATAAAAGCTCATTTCCGGACCTGGTGCGTTATTTTGACCAATTTGCTTTCGCTGCTCGATTACACGCATAAAATCTAATTGTAACCGGTTGTAACAGTAGGTAAAACCTAGCTAATTTGGCTAGGTTTTAGGTTATTTCGTGACTTTTAGCCGCTCTTCAGTAATTTTAATAACTTTTCTGATCATTTTAGAAATAATTATTAAATTTTTAAGTCCAGATTTTGTCTCACTATTTTTTGAGATTAAATATAGAAAATATACTGTTTTATCCCCAAAATCGCATACTAATTGAAATGCGAATCCGTTATAATTTAAAAATATGGCAGAGAATAAAAGAATAATCATACTTTTTGGTTCTCAAGTAAAAGGAAAAACAGGAAAGATGTCCGATTTTGATATAGCGGTTTTTGCCGGCCATGCTTTAAGTTTTGAAGAAAGAGGGTTGATCGCGGAAGAATTCGCGGAAAAATTTAAAGTGGCTGAAGATAAGGTTGACGTGGTTGATCTTTGGACTGCTTCACCTCTTCTTCAACAGGAAGTTGCTACGCACGGCAAACTTTTGGAAGGAGACGAATACGCGTTTTTGCGCTTTAGAGTGCTTGCTTGGAAACGATACCAAGATACCGCTAAATTCAGGCGAGCTCGCGAGCGTGCTCTTGCTCAAAAATATGGGACTTGAAAATATCACAAAAAAATTAGAACGGATTGGAGAACTTGTTGAGGAGCTCAAGAGTCTTTTTTTCGGATCATTTGCTGAATTTGAAAAAGATTTTCGCACTGTGAGGACAGCGGAACGGGATTTCCAGCTTATTGTCGATCTTATAAGCGACATTAATACCGAAATTATTCTCGATCGAGGCGGCCGGACGCCGGATACATATAAAGATTCTATGAGCGGACTCGAAAAACTAGGCCTGCTCGAAGCCGATATTTCGCAAAAACTGATTGAAGCCGCGAGGATTCGAAACATATTAGTTCATGAATATGATTTTGAAGAGGATCACAATAAGTTTTATTCTTCAGGCAAGACCATAACGCCGTTCTTTGAAGAATATATTAAAACCATCCATCGTTATATCAAGAAAGAGAAAAATCCAAGCAAAAATGGGCAAGGTATTTAAATTTTTAAAATTTAGAAATAAAAAACACTTCTTAAAGAAAAAGTGGTTATCTTTTTTAGTATTATTTTTATTTTTTGCCGGGTTTTTTTTGAGCGGCGGGTTTTTATTTAGAACACCCGAAGCGCAAGCGGCGAAGTACGTTTATAGTACTGTGGCGACGAGTACTTTTACTGTTCCTTTGGGCGTTTTATGGACTAAAATTAAAGCGTGGGGCGCCGGCGGCGGAGGAGCTGATAGTAGTTTATCAGGTTCTACGGGTGGTGGTGGCGGCGGCGGCGGATTCGCAGGGGCAACCGTTACCACAACTCCCGCAGAAGGACTCACGGTGTATGTTGGTGGCGGAGGCGTAGAAGGGACCGTAACTTCACGGGGCGCTGGTGGTGGCGGGCTAACAGGAGTTTTTAGATCAGCAACGGCGCTTGTAATCGCGGGAGCTGGTGGTGGAGGTGGTGGTGGATCTGACGGGACCGCTGAAGACGGAGGAGGAGGTGGTGGAGGTGGAGGACTTACAGCTGCTACTGGCACAACTGCCGGTGGCGGTGGTGGCGTTGGCGGTGGAGCGAAAGTTAACGCGGGCGGCCCGGGCGGAACAGGAACGGGTGGCACTGATGGCGAGGCGGGAGAAACCGATCAAAGATATGGAGGAGGTGACGGCGCGACTGTAGCTGGCGGTTCTGGCGGCGGAGCAGCGGGAGGATCTCAATTCGGCGGCGCGGGCGGAGCAGGAACGGGAAATGACGCTGATTCTGGTGGTGGCGGCGGTGGAGGTTCGGGTTATTATGGCGGCGGCGGCGGTGAAGCAGGTCCGACTGGCACTGGCGGTGAAGGAGGTGGAGGTGGCGGTGGCGGATCAAATCTTGTTTCTGGAACGGACAAAACCAATACGCAAGGCGGTTCTGTTGCCGCCGTTGTAACCGGGGGAACAGCCGCAAACACGAGCGATGAGGATTACGTGGCTTCAGCGGCTGTTGGAGGAACTGGTGGCAATGCCGGCGCCGGCACAGTAGGTAATCCGGGAAGAATCGTCATTATTTATTCCAGTTCAACAGTATTTGCTACAAGCAGCCAGACGGCGAGTTTGTATATTCCTTCAACCGCGCAACATGTTGGCGGCGCGTTTGTTATTCTTCCGGATGTTTCCAGCACTATTACGAGTATTACTATCACTGCCTCTGGCACGGTTAACGGTTCAACCGGACTTGATAATATCAAACTTCGTTATGACCTTGACACGTCTTCTCCTTATGATTGTAGCGATCAAACTTACGCGGTAGGAGATACTCAATTTGGTTCAACTGATGCCGACGGCTTTAGTTCCGCGAACGGCACCTCAACTTTTACGGGAGCGGTGCTTGGTTCAAGCACGCAGGCGATGTGCGTATATACCGAACTTGATGTGGTAAATGGCGCAAGCGGAAACTTAGACATTCATATCGCCACTTCAAGCGATGTAGTGACCAGCGGATTTATTGCCGGAACATTCCCGCTTAATATTACCGGCATTTCTTCACTTACAGGAATTTCTATTGCCGGCACTTGCACGGCGGATGCGAGTGGTGGGGGTGATTGCACGGATGGCACTAAGGTAAGAGTAGCCGTGAGTAGCACACTACAAACAGCAAGCACTACAATTTCCTCCGGCGTTTGGACAATTTCTAATATTTCTGCGCCTTCTTCTGGTGATGTTATAACTATTTTCAGGTCCGGCGTTGCTTCATCATCACTTGCTGGGAATGTTTTTGTGTATCCCTCAACTATCCAAAACATCACCGGCGTAAAGCTAATCACGCAAGCCCTTGTAATCGGTGCTAATGAGGCGAACACAACCACCACTCTTACTAATATAAGCGCTTATGATAATAGTGTTTCAGGGAATAATGAAGTTTTTTGGGACGTTGACGCTTCAACTAATCTTAAAATTGACGCTTTAAACCAATTTCTTATTCGCAGAGCCGGTTTTTTGATTGCTAGCTCAAGTTTCACGCCGGATTCATCGGGAGCAACAAGGGTTATAAATAATATGTGTTCAATGGAAATAGCCGCTACGGGAATTTTAAACGCGAACGGCACAAAATTTATAATTGGTGGTTACGGCACAAACGGACCGACTTCCACTTGTTCTGGCCCGAGTATTTTTTCACTCAGTTTTGGATTGCGTGTTAATAGTGGCGCTACCTTTAATTACGGCACGTCAACATTTGAGTTTACATCAAGCAGTCTATCCGCCGGCCAAATTTTTATTAATGGTTTAAAAGCGACAGTACCAATAACTTTTTATAATTTGACTGCCTCATCGAGTGCCGGAAAAGATTGTAGCGGACCTCCTTGCATAGGAATGGAAATTATAAACAGCGTGACAGTTCTTGGCACTTTAACTATTGCTGGTACCTCAACTATCGATTCTACTGGGGCGATTATTGCTTCCTCAACCGTTATAATCGGCACGAATGGCGACTTAGAAGGATCATCAGGCGCGACAAGCTCACTCACGCTAAATAATTCTGGCACGCTAAACGCAAGCGGCACGCTTAATGCGGCAGTTATTTTTGATAATTCTCTAGGTCTTTTAGGTAATCCGCCGGCGCGGACTTATGGTTCAAGCACCACATTTTATTCTTCTTCAACAGCGACAAGAACAATAACTTTCGCTAGCGGCACCTATAATTTTAGTAATCATTTTTACGTTAGAAACGACAACTCTTCAGGCACTTTAATACTTGACGCTTCGTCAAGCAATCCGGTAGTTAATGTGACCGGTAATTTTGACAATATCGGAACAAACGCCAATCAAGCGAGCACTACCATAAAAATGGGCACAAGTACTTGGACGGTTTCGGGCAGTTTAGATTTAACAAGCAGCACTTTCACGATGAAACCGGGCCATACTTTAGTAATGAACGGCACCGGCACCTCAACTTTAGCCAATAATAAATTATGGAATTTTCAGACAAGCGGTGGCGGGACGGTTGGTTTAGTGGGAACGCAGTGGGTTCAGGGTAATTTAACTTTGGGGAGCACAATTAATGCCGGAACTTCAGCAGTTGTAATATCTTCTTCTTCCGCAACAATTCAAGGAGGCGGATATACATTGTATGACGTTTATGTTTCTTCAACCGCGCCAGCGACAACCACTCTTTCGACGACAGATCTTAAAATTTCCAACACGCTTTCAGTCGCGACTGGCACTGGCATATCAATTTCATCAGGTCGGACGCTGACTTTTACACAAACGGGAGGCGCAGTTACTTTACATAGTTCAACAAGCACAATTTCCGGCGCGGGAAGTTTTCTTTTTCAGCCGACTGGCAGCGCTTTTTGGCAGCCATCCGGCAACGGCAAAATTTCCGCTACCACCACTTTTGACATGAAAAACGGCGCGATAAGTATTTTTACGTCGCACCTTACGAACGGTCCGGTTGTTTTCGATAATGGTAGTGCTTCATCTAGAACTCTTACTTTTGACATAACAAACGGCACGGCTTTTAATTTTGCGAGTTCGGTTACCGTTAATTCTTCAGGCGGCGGGAACATTACGCTTGATCCCGGCGGAGCTGCACAGCCGGTTATAAGCGTTTCAAGCACGTTAAGTTTTGGCCGGACTGGCGGCACAAAAACTTTCACTTTACCAAATGGCGTTACCACAACCATTGCCGGCAGTTTGGACTTAACAAGTAGCACTTTTTCGCTTCCCGCCCCCGTTGGCAAATCAACAATTATTATGAGTGGCACCGGCACTTTAACTTCCGCCGGAAATGCTTTGCCAAACTTAAAACTAACGGGCACCATCACTCTTGCGGGCGAAACCCACACAATAAAAGGTTATTTAAATATGACTGGTGGCACAATTTCGCCGGGAACGGCCGAGATTATAATCGCTTCAACTTCCGCCACTTTAACGCCCGTATCAGGTATGACGCTTGATAAACTTACCGTTTCTTCAACGATTTCTATACCAACTGGTAATAGTTTAACCGTTTCTACCACCCTTACGGTCGCGACCGGCACAACTTTTACCTGGGGTATAGGCACTTTAGCAGTGAACGGCGCGCTTAATTTAAACGGCACGCTTGATGGCTC
>JBBTSG010000014.1:26707-69058 GCA_038064775.1 Patescibacteria group bacterium | reverse complement strand
GGGGCTGGAGAAGGTCCCAAGGGTTTGGCTGTTCGCCAATTAAAGTGGTACGTGAGCTGGGTTCAAACCGTTAAGGAATTAACACGTGTTGATTTCTTGACGGTTTGTATCCAGGACTCAAACATCGAATATTGTTTTAGTTTTTTCGTTTTATATATTAAGAGATAGTAGAATCAATCACATCACGGCGGTCTTTTGTAGTAATACAAAAAGAACCTCGTTAACTTATTTCGGTGAAACCCTTCGAGCAAAATACAGCAAAGCTTTCAGGGTAATACCGAGGGAAGAGTAATTCGAAATATTCACTATATGAGTTTTTAGAAAACTCACCCGTAGAGACTAAACGTTAACTATCCAAATTTTTGGATAAAATTATAGTCCGTGCGCGTAGTAATACGTGATATCATGCGTGAGACAGGTTGGTCTCTATCTGCTGTCGGCGTGGATACTTGAGGGAAGTCGTCTCTAGTACGAGAGGACCGAGATGAACGAACCTCTGGTCTACTGGCTTTGGTACCAACTGAAATGCCAGGTAGCTACGTTCGGACGGGATAAGCGCTGAAAGCATCTAAGCGCGAAGCCTCTCCCAAGATTAGGTATCATGAGTTTCCTCGAAGACTACGAGGTTGATAGACTCTAGGTGTACGCACAGTAATGTGTTTAGCCGAGGAGTACTAATAACTCACTTGCTTCATTCCGTTCACTCAGGAACGAATTTTTAACTTAAGTTGGAATTGTGGCTAATGATTTCCTGGTGATTCGGTTTAATGTGACCTACCCGATCCCATTCCGAACTCGGAAGTAAAAGCGTTGAACTCTGATGATACTTGCTGCTTCGGCGGCTGGGAAAGTAAGATTTGCCGGGAATTCATTGGTCGTAAATTTTAAGAAAAAAACTCTAATCTAGAGAGTTTTTTTATTTTGTGAAAACGTTATAATCATTTTAGTGATTAAATTTCTCTCAAAAACAAATTTAAAAAAATACGCTGGTAAAACCGCGCTTTTGCGAATTGATTTAAATATTGAGCCGGGCGGGGAGCTTGATAGTTATCGTCTTGAGGCGGTAATTCCGACAATCAAGCTTTTGCTCAAAAATAAAACAAAAATTATTTTGCTAAGCCATCGCGGCCGGCCTGGAAAGTACGAAAAAAATTATTCTCTTGCTCCGTTCGGTCCCATTTTCGCGAAAAAATTAAAAACTGCGGTTGATTTTGTATACGCCGCTAGGACGGGTGCTTTAGAGAAAGTGGTTAAAAATTCGGATGCGAAAATAGTGCTCGTCGAAAATTTACGATTTTTCCAGGGAGAGGAAGCAAATGACCCTAGTTTCACGCGTGAGCTCGCTAAACTCGGTGATTTTTTTGTGAACGACGCTTTTGCCGTTTCTCATCGCAAGAACGCATCAGTTGTCGCAATTACAAAATATCTTCCCTCATACGGTGGTTTACTTCTTGAAAAAGAACTAAAAAAACTTGGCGCTATAATTAACTATAGTGCTAAGCCGTTTGTTATTGTTTTAGGCGGCGCGAAAGTTTCCGATAAAGTGGGCGTGCTCAAATATTTTTGGAACAAAGCGGACAAATTTATAATTGCTGGCGGGCCGGCAAATACTTTCTTTTTGGCGAATGGTTTGCCGATTGGTAAATCTTTTTACGATAAAGCATCACTGCCGTTTGTAAAAAAGTTTATCGGCTCGCCGAAAATTGTTTTGCCAAGCGACATTAAAGTTTCGGCAAAGAAAATTCTAGACATTGGGCCGCAAACCATAAATGAATGGAGCAAAATTATCGCTAAATCAAAAACGATAATCTGGAACGGTCCTATCGGGCTTTTTGAAAAAAAAGGATTTGAAAAAGGGACAATCGCGACGTGGAAAGCTATTTTTGCGAATAAAAAAGCTATTGCTGTTATTGGCGGTGGCGAAACACTCGCTTCACTTAAACTTATAACCAACAACTCAAAACTCATAACTAAAAACAAGAATTTGTTTTTATCAACTGGCGGCGGCGCAATGCTGGAATTTTTGAGCGGAAAAAAGTTGCTGGGGATAGAAGCCTTGCGATAAAGAAACGAATCTTATATACTTAAATTATGAAGAAATACATTCTAGGCGTTTTAGCAGTGACGCTTCTATTTTTTGGAGGAATGAGTGTTTTTGCGCAATCTACTAGTAGCACCATTACAAAGCATGTTTATAAGGGTTGGAATTTGTTAGGTAACGGAGAGGATTTTCCTAGACCGCTTATGGAAAAAGCGCAATATATTTTTAGTTACGTCCCGATATTAAATAAGTATTATAGGATTAAACCAGAACTTACAAAGGAGGAAAAAGAAAAAATTACTAGCGAATTAAAACAAGCATTATCTGGTTCTGGCATAGATTTTAATTATTTTGATAGATATGTCCGTGGTTCGTATTGGTTTTATTATCCAGAAGAAGGCGATGTAATCTATACAGTCCCCAAGATGCAAAAAGAATTGTTTGCTATGTTAACGGGCTGGAATTTTAAATTTATTACGTCTGATATGATTGGTCAGAATTTTAACGACATTACCGGTAATTGTAATGTGAAGAAAGCGTACGCGTATGATGCTCTGAAAGCGACTGAAGGTCAAAATCCATGGCAAAACCTAATCGGATTTTATTTCGACAAAGAAAAAGGAAGTAATGTGATGGGTCATGGCATGATTGTGAATGTCGAAAAAAATTGTCAGTTTAGTTTGAAAGATCAAGTCCCGGCATTGCCTCAATTGCCTAACTAATAAAAAATATGAACAAAAAATTAGTTCCAATAATCGCCATAATTATAATTATTTTCTTGGTTGGGTTTTATTTTTGGCAAAAACCAAATAGTGAGAATCCCCTGGACGGAAATAATATTAATAACGCAGAGCAAGTGCTTTTACCGCCAGCTTTGCCATAGGGCTAATTTTGCAATAATTTTGCGAAGGACTTCTATCTGCCCTAGGTTTAAACCTATGACAAGTTTTAAGGTTTTGTTTTTAGGAGTGTATTTACCGTATAATAGTATAGAATCAATGAAAAAAATCGTTGTTTTGTATCATGCAAATTGTCCGGACGGGTTTGGGGCGGCTTGGGCGGCACGCAAAAAATTAGGTAAAAAAGCAGATTATATTGCAGTTGATCGCGGCCTACCATTGCCTAAGGGCTTAAAAAATAAGCTGGTTTACAGCGTTGATTTTACGCACAGCGAACCGATGTTTTCGGAATTATTGAAAATTGCGAAGGAAGTTATTTTTATAGACCACCACATTACCGCTAAAGACCAAGTAAAAAGAGGGGCTGGTTATTCTTTTGATTTGAATCATTCTGGATCAGTTTTAACATGGAAATATTTCCACCCTAAAAAACCGGTGCCGAAACTTTTGCGTTATATCGAAGATATGGATCTTTGGCATTGGCGACTGCCATTTTCTAGAGAAATTATTTCTTACCTAAATTTGTACGAATTTTCATTTTCCGCATTTAATAAACTCGCAGGCGAGCTTGAGAAAAAAATGAAATTGGTAAGCGATCGTGGAAAATTATTGCTCCGTTACGACAAAATTTTAATAAATCGTATTCTTGAAAAAGCTTATCTTGTAAATTTTGAAGGGTACAAAGTTCTCGCCGTGAATTCACCGCTTTACAGGTCAGAGTTAGGCCACGAACTTGTAAAAATGAAACCGCCGATAGGAATTATTTGGTATCAAAGAGATAATAAAGTAATAAGAGTTTCGTTGCGTTCGAACGGCAAAGTAGACGTTGCAAAAATCGCCACGAAATATGGTAGTGGAGGACACAAAGCCGCTTCAGCGTTCATAACTCCCGTAAATAAACCATTCCCATGGAAAAGAGTAAAATAATCATTTACACAGATGGTGGCGCGAGAGGAAATCCCGGGTCGGCGGCGATTGGAGTCGTAATCAAAGATAAGTCCGCCCAAGGCGGATCGGCCTTGGGCCGAGGTTATTCCAAAGCGATAGGCGAGACGACAAATAATGTTGCGGAATATGAAGCGGTTGTTTTTGGCTTAAAGAAAGTCAAAGCGTTGATCGGTGGTGATGAGGCGAAAAAAACGGATGTTGAAATCCGTTCCGACAGTGAACTTGTGGTGAGCCAACTGCGAGGTGATTACAAAATTAAAGAGCACGAACTTATTCCCCGTTTTGTTGAAGTTTGGAATTTAAAGCAGGATTTTCAATCGGTTGAGTTCACTTACGTTCCCCGCGAAGAAAACGGCGAAGCGGACACGCTTGTGAATAGGGCTTTGGATACGTTATTATAATTTTGATGAAATTCGAATCAATGAGTACGCAATTACCAGAGCAACCTCACGAGAAAGCCGTAGAGGAGATAGAAAACAGCGAGCTTAAAAATTTCTTGGATAAAGAAGTATTCCCGGTGTTCGGCTTGATCCAGCAAGAGGAAATAGAAAAACCGACAGAGAAAGAATTAGGAGAAAAAACTCCCGAAAAATCAGTTGTCGAAATGATTAATGAGAAATCGTTTGAAAATATCAAGTTGATGCTTCAAAATTTTTTTGAGTATCACTGTCTTAAAGGGAGGCCGGATAAAAAAAGTTATTTTACGGAAGAATTAAACATAGAAAACCAGCTTCGAGCGCAACGGGGGATTAAAGAAGGAGACTCTATAGATTGGCGGGTTGCGAGGGAAATAAATTATGAAGTTCTCGACAAAGTGTCCCCTATGAAAGAAAAGAAAGAGGATCAAGAAGACCTTCTTAGAAAACTTTCGGATATTTATGAACAAATTAAATCTTCACCAAAACTCACTATAAATGCTTCCGCTATCACTCCTATTTTGGAGGCCGGTAAATTTATCCCTTTTGCCGAACTTGAAGAAAAAGATAAAAAGGATGCGAGGAAAACTGGTGGGATGATTGGGGTTATAATGGATGCGGATAATGAGGGCTATGATTTGCGCAGAGACGAAAGAGAAAAAGACCTCGGAATTTTTTCAGAATCAGAATCAGGTTCAAAGCCGGTTTATATGGCTTTGGCAAGTGGTTACAAAAATGAGTTAGAAAAGGGTGCGGCGGCGCAATACGGGAGTTTTGTGTTTGTTGTCGATCCAGAGCGAGTTAAGAACAAGGTCGTTTTTACGGCCGGCGATTCTATGAATATAAATGGCCTTATTGAGCCATTTAGCGATTTGCGTAAAGACGGCAGCGCTAAAAAACAGCAATTGTCTTTTGAACACGCTCTCATCGCAAAATCGATGTACACATTACATCATCAATTACTTAGTGAAACCGAAGCCACAGTTAACGGAAGAGAAATAAAATATTATGAGCCAAGTAAGATGCAATATATTGAAGCGCAGGTGTTGGGCGGCTTAACGGTTAAAGATATAGAATCTATTAACATTACCGAGAAAAATTTTATTTCTAAAACAGGAATTGACGATAAAGAACTGCGAACCAGAGGTCTTAACTACTACCGAGAAAAATTTCCTGATTTGATAAATATTATTGAGTAAGTTCTTTTGTTATTGCGCAAAAATAACGGCGAAGCAGACGCGCTCGTAAACCGCGCGCTGGACACTTTGATATAAAGTGATTTGAAAAGAATCTAAAATTCCACCTCGCTTAACAAAACAAGATTTTTTATATTTATTTGGAACCGCCAATAATTTCCAGCATTTTGCCCAACGAAGTGGTGTTTACTTTTTCAGCATTTGTCGCGAAACCCTCAAATTTCCAGCGTTTGTTTTTTCTTGCGATTTTTTCCGCTTCTTCTAATTCAGAGCGAATAGTTTCAAATTCAACGTGATCACTAAACGGACCGACAATAAAATCTTCCTTTCCAGACATCACCCTTAAATACAATTTTGGATAAGGCTCGTTTTCTCTTTTAGAAAATTCAGATATTTTTTCCATAATTTTATATTACCTTTTTATTAATGATTTGCAAGTTTTATTTAGATGTGTTATACTTTTAAAAGTAAGTCAAGTGATAGCTATTATTTAAAAATAATAGAGGAAAGTCGGGACACTCACGAATTTTGTTTGCGAGTTATAACGAGTAATTACAAAATTCAGTGTCCTGAGTTTGTCGAAGGACAAAAATCCCTCGACGTGGCTCGGGATGCTCGAATTTGTAACCTCGCAACGCTCGGACAAATTCGGCAGGTAGCGGGTAACGCCCGTCGAGTGAAAGCTTAGAGGTGCGAACAGAAACGTCCCGAGGCGAAAGCCGAGGGAAGACCCAATCTCAAGCTAGTTTGGTCTAATTTCGCTATAGAGATAAAAAAGCGAAAATGAAACGGCTAAATCCTTACCCGAGTGCAAGGCCGTACTCCAGAAATGGAGAGTGCCGCCAGAGCCCGAGAGCAATCGAGGGCCCAGATGAATTATCACATCCGGCAACCGCCGGAACAGAATCCCGCTTACGACTTACTAGAATCTCCGCCTGCAAGGGCGGAGATTCTTTTTGAAATCGCAACCACTTATTTTTTTTATTAAGGTCGTAAATTATGTTATAGTTGGTCTATGTCAATGCCTAAAAAACTTAGAGAAAAATGCGCGAATTGTAGTCAAGAAACAGCTCGTGCGATATACAAATATTGTAGTAATGCATGCCAAATCGAATACCAATTCCAGTTATATATCAAAGAATGGAAGGCGGGAAAAATTAAGGGTTTACAGGGTTTGGGTATAGTTTCGGGATATATTAAACGATACCTACGAAGAAAGTTTGGAAATAAGTGTTGCTTATGTGGATGGGCAAAGATTAATATTAAGACTGGGCAAGTTCCGTTAGTTGCTGATCATATTGATGGAAACTGGCGCAATAATATAGAAAGCAACCTTCGTCTTTTGTGTCCCAATTGCGATTCGTTAAGTCCAACATATGCCGGTTTAAATAGGGGTAATGGTAGAAAAAATCGGGTTTTAAGTAAAAGAGCAAGAGAAGGTCGTCAGTTAATTAGAAATACGCCGGAGTAGCTCAGTGGTAGAGCAGCTGTTTCGTAAACAGCAGGCCGCGAGTTCAATTCTCGCCTCCGGCTCATGAAAATAATAAAATTAGGGCATTGTTGCCTGTTAATTGAAGAAAAACGATTGCGGATCTTGACCGATCCCGGTTCATACACGGTCGAAGAACAAAAAAGCATCAAAAATATTGATGTGATTTTAATTACTCATGAACACACAGACCATCTTCATGTAGAATCGCTCAAGGTTGTTTTGCAGAATAACCCGAACGCAAAAATATTTACCAATAAAGGAGTAGGCGTGCTTTTAGAAAAAGCACAGATTCAATACGAATTACTTTTACACAATCAAAACAAAAACGTAAGAGAAATTCTTTTTGAGGGTTTTGGTGAGAAACACGCCGAGATGTATGAAAATCTTATGCGTGTAGATAATACCGGATATTTCATTTCAAGAAAACTTTTCTATCCAGGAGATGCTTTTATAAATCCTGGTAAAGAGATTGAAGTACTTGCTTTGCCGGTTGCTGGTCCATGGATGAAATTATCAGAGGCCGTAAATTATGCGAAACAGTTGAAACCAAAATCATGTTTTCCTGTCCACGATGGAATTTTGAAAAACATCGGTTCAACGGATAGGATTCCTGCTCAAGTATTGCCACCTTTAGGTATTCAATTCATATCACTCGAAATCGGGAAAGAATATGAATTTTAATCCTAATATCGTAACAATCTCTGTTCTCGCGGGTGCGGGAGGCGATGACGCTAAAGATTGGGCAAAAATGCTTTTGCGGATGTACAGCCGCTACGCGGCAACAAAGAACTGGAAACTAATAACTATTAACGATTCCACGATAGAAATTCGCGGAGAAGGTGTTTATAATCGGCTCAAAGAAGAATCTGGCGTGCATCGCTTGGTGCGTATTTCGCCATTTGACGCTAAAAAGTTAAGGCACACTTCTTTCGCGCTCGTTGATGTTTTACCGGAATTACCGGCAGTGGAAGCGGCGCATATTAATATTCCAGAAAAGGATTTGAAGGTTGAATTTTATCGTTCTGGCGGCCCGGGCGGTCAAAACGTAAACAAAGTGGAAACGGCAGTAAGAGCAATTCATTTACCGACCGGCATTGTTTCTGCTTCCCAAGTTGAGCGGTCACAAGCGCTTAACCGCGAACGCGCATTAAACCTTTTGAAAGCAAAGCTTATAAAATTGATGGAAGAAAAGCACGAAAAAGAAATTTCTAATATGCGAACGCGAGTGGCGCCTGAATGGGGTCATGAAATCCGTTCTTACGTTTTACATCCTTATAAACAAGTGAAAAATCACCTTACTGGTGAAAAAATATCGAAAGTAGAAGAGGTTTTAGAGGGGAATCTGGATTTATTGATCAAAAAAAGGTAAAATAAACCTACAAATTACTACGAATTTTATTCGTAGGCATTCGTAGATTCGGATATAATCTATATTAGTAGAACATGATAATTTTTCAAAACGTTACCAAAACGTACAGTCATAACGCCGTTGCGCTCGACAAAGTAAGTTTTAAGGTCCAGCCAGGCGAGTTTGTCTCGATTGTCGGCCGATCAGGAGCGGGCAAGTCAACCGTGGTAAAGCTTTTAATTGGCGAAGAACAGCCCACTAAAGGCCAAATTTTTTTCAACACTTACGAAATCAATAAATTAAAACACCGGGAAATGCCGGAATTTCGCCGCCACATTGGCGTGATTTTTCAGGATTTTCGTTTACTTTCACGAAAAACGGTTTTTGAAAATATCGCCTTCGCGCTTGAAGTGGCCGGTCGGCCGCAAAACGAAATCAATGAATTCGTGCCGCAAGTGTTAGACATGGTTGGCCTTAAAGATAAAATTTTAAATTTTCCAGCCGAACTATCTGGCGGCGAAAAACAGCGGGTGGCGATCGCGCGGGCAATGGTCAATCGGCCGGAAGTTTTAATCGCGGACGAACCAACTGGCAATCTTGACCCTTTTAACACTTGGGAAGTAATAAAACTTTTAAATAAAATTAACGAGCTTGGCAGCACGGTTATTCTTGCCACTCACGACAAGGAAATTGTAAATACTCTCGGCGAGCGGGTAATCACCTTAGAAGACGGAAAAGTCGTTAAAGACGAACAAAACGGCCGGTTTATTATCGGTTAAAATTATATGATGGTAACTCTTTCTAGAATTATTAAATATGGTTGGCAGGGATTTTTACGTAATGGTTGGCTCTCTGTCTCCACAATTAGCATTATGATTTTGGCGGCTTTTGTTTTTGGCGGATTGATTTTATTTAATATTGCCGGCCAAAATACCGTTCAATCAATTCAGGAAAAAATTGACATAAGCGTTTATTTCAAAAGCAATATTTCCGAAGACACGATTTTGAGCATTAAAAAGTCACTCGAGGGACTATCAGAAGTAAAAATAGTGGATTACGTTTCTCAAGATCAGGCGTTAGCTGATTTTAAAGCTCGCCACGCGAACGAAGAAACAATTACTCAAACCTTGGAACAACTAGACGTTAATCCATTATTACCAGCGTTAAATATTAAAGCGCGCGATCCTCATGAATACGAAGCGATAGCAAATTATCTTGAAGCGGCAGATATTAAAAATCAGACCGAAAAAGTTACTTACGCTCAAAATCAAGTGGTAATTGACCGGCTAGTCGGACTTGTGGACACAATGAAAAAAACCGGTTTGGTGCTCACGGTTTTTCTGTCTTTTCTTGCCGTCACGGTAACTTTCAACACTATTCGGCTCGCTATTTTTTCAAACAGCGAACAAATTAATATCATGCGATTGGTTGGCGCTTCAAATAGTTTTATTCGCGGTCCATATATTTTTGAAGGAGCTGTCTATGGCGTGATTTCAGCCATTATTAGTTTCATTGCTCTTTGGCCGATTATTAATTTTATTTCGCCTCATATTTATCAGTTTATTCCGGATGTTAATCTTAAAGCTTATTTTCAAGACAACATTTATTCACTTTTCTTTTATCAGTTTCTTTTCTGCGCTGGATTAGGCATTGTTTCTGGTATTTTCGCTATCCGCCGTTACTTACGAACCTAAATTTAATCGAAAGCAAATTTTTCTCGAAGGCTTTTCAAAAAGTATTTTTCTTCTATTTCGGCAAATTTAACGGAATAGGGTAAGCGGGAAATTTGAATAACGTCTTTTGCAACAAGCGGGAAAATCTTTTGCCCATCCGCAACCATTATTACTTCCGCCTTTTTACCGGTGCTTTTCATTGCAAGCAGGTTATGTTCGCGGAAACTTGAAATTTTTAAACTGACCGTTTCTTCGGGTTTAAGCACGATGCTTGGTGTTGGGATATTATGATCAAGAATTTCAGTAACGATGAGGCAATTAATATCAGGAGAGACAATCGGACCGTGAGCGGAAAGATTATAAGCGGTGGAACCAGTAGGTGTTGCAACCAGAATGCCAGTGCCTTGAACGTGTTGAAAAGGATAGCCCGTAATCATTACCTCAATTTTCACGAGTCCTAAAGGATTAGTTACGACAATATCATTTAAAGCAAAAGTTTCAAAAATTATTTTTTTGTTGCGTTTAATTTTTGCTTGTAAAGTCATTTTCTCAACTATTAAATAATCTCCTTTAAGAAATTTTTCAAGCGCCGGGAAAAAGTTTTTCTCTTCACGGACGGCAGTCAAAAAACCTACTTGACCAAGATTCAACCCTAAGATTAAGGTGTTTAATTTTTGGTAATGCCTTGTTGCGGTGAGTACCGTGCCGTCGCCCCCAAGAACGATTATTGCGCCCGGTTTTTTATTGGTAACTTTTAAGAGAGGATAATTCTTTTTAAGCCAAAGTATGATCTTCTTTTTCCAAAAAACCGCTTTTTTATTTTCCGATCGGTAGAAAAAATTTATCGATTTTATTTTCTTATCCATAAAAGCTCTTTAATTATAGCGTAAACAAAAACAGCCTACTTCTTTTAAAGTAGACCGTTTTTGATTTTTTCTATTAAGTTATCTTACTTAGGCATATCCATTGAGGACATGCAGTAACGACAATCTTTCTTGTGCGTTGTGAGCAAGTAGATTGTCGAGAGACCAACCAGCACGTATATGATTCTTGAGAGGCCCGCGTCTTGGCCGCCAAAAATCACGCCGATGTCCCAAGAAAAAAGACCAACCAACAACCAGTTCAAGCCGCCGATTACAAGGAGTATAAACGAAACCTTATGAAGTTCTTTCATGTTGGAATTTAAGAATTTTTAATCAACCGACCTTTTTCTTACCTATTTATTATACAAAATTGAATAAGCAAAATTTGTTCTTGACAGGCGTTAATCATGTCTTATAATGCTTTTAGCAATTTATCGCTATCTTTTCTTGTTTTTAAGGTCGGTTCTAAGCAGTTTAACCATCGCTTTGTGGACGACGGTCGGAAGCAGTGAGCGCCTAACTCCTGCGCTCGTAAAATCCAATTTCAGCCCTATTTACAAGCAACGGTAGGAAAACTGAATTTTGGAACCAACAAACTACTTTCTACATTAATCAAGAAGTTTCGTAGAAAAAAACCTTTACACCTGCCTTTCCTTAAAACTGTCTTAGCTATAGAGCCGTACCTATCTTCGTAAAGGGTAGTTGTTGGTATTTTAAATAAAGTTAGTAGTGTCCAAAAAACAAACCCCCGCGGCTATAACGCTTGGGGGTTTTTATTTTTTACTTAAAAGATTTATAATCAACATCAGTTATCTTTCACAAATAAATCATTAAGAAGAAAGGATTTACCGATATGAAAAGGACAGTCATTTTAGTTTTATGCTTGTTTTGGTTTTTACCTAGAGTAGGGGAGGCCCAAACGAAAAGCGCGAAAAGCGAGAAATTTTTTAACGATTCCGAATTTTTCAGGGAGCTAGCTTACCTGAGAATTGGCGAAATTTTAATTAACAGCCAGTTTTACGCTGACGTGCCAGATCAGGAAAAACTTGTTCACGCCGCCCTAAAAGGCATGGTTTCTGCCCTTCATGACCCGTACTCAAATTTTTTGACCGCTAAAGAATTTTGGTACTATAACCATATATTTTTTACTGATACGGTTGGTTTGATTGGTATTGAAATAGAAACCGCCGATAGTTGTTTGATTATTACTAACGTTCAAGATAAAAGCTCTGCCGACGAAGCCCGTTTAGAAGTTGGTTATAAAATTTATTCAATTGACGGCGCAAAAACAAAAGGAATGCTAAAAGGAGAGGCGATAACCGCGCTTGCCGGCCCTCTTAATTCTTTAGTTTCTCTTGAAGTTTTGAAGACGAGAAATCATAAAAAACAAAAACTTTCCTTGAGGAGAAGTTTTTGGCGCATTGAAAAAGACGAGTTTAAATGCCAGATTTTTGAAGATAGTATTTTTGTTTTGTCTTTGCCGAATTTTGAGCAAAGGAATATTGATACTATCGAATCTTTTGTTTATGATGTTATGAATTATTTTCCGAAAGCCAGATTTGTTTTTGATTTTAGAAATAATGGCGGCGGACCTGTTATTTCAGCTGATCGTTTTATCTCTCTTTGGCTTCCGAGAGGGGAGACCATTTATTTTGAATTGGGGCGTGATAGTGAAAAGATTGTGAAAGTTGAAACAAGAAAATTTTTTGCTCCGCTTCGAGACCGACAGGAGGTATTTTTAGTTAACAAAGGAACTGCTTCCGCTTCAGAAATGGTGATCGGCGCTCTAAAGGATTATGATTTGGCGGTTACTGTCGGCGAAGAAACTTTTGGCAAGAATTTAATTCAAACCTGTTTTTTAATGCCTGACAGCTCGAGGATCACTCTTACTACCAATCGTTGGTTAACACCCAATCGAATTTCTGTTAAGGGCGTAGGCTTAAAACTAGATTTTAAGATCTTGCCATTAAACGATCAGACAAAGAACCCGCAAGACGTTCAGCTTTTTAAAGCCTTGGAAGTAGCGCGAAACTTAAAACGGTAAAATTTTAAAACCACCCTTCGATAAACTCAGGGTGGTTTTTCTTATTTCTATGGTTAACTATTTTGTAAGTATGATGAGCGAAACAAAAATAATAAAAAATATCGCAAGCCAAATAACGCTTTGAATTAAAATTTTTACTGCCTCTTGCTTGCGGTTATCGAAAAAAAGATAAATCGGATAGCCGAGCATTAAAGCGCTACAGATTATTGCCGAAAAAACAAAAAGGAGTAGGAAGATAATCATTGGAATAATCGGTTCTGGAATTGGCGGCAAAATAGAACCGGCGGTTTGGACAGAAATGGCAAATATGCTCACATAAAAAGTAAGGCCAGCTACTTCTAGGAAAGGGATTAGTTTTTGAGAAATTTTCATTTGTGTTAATTATATTTCGAAAATATTTTTATCACAATATATAAAAACCGCCCAAAATTAAGGGCGGTTTCTTATAAAAACTGTTTTAAGAAAATAGATCTGGTTCTTTTGGAGGGGGCAGTGTTTGTGAAAACAAAGTCGCGGGCTTGGGTTTTTCGAACACGGGATCTTTTTTCTTTTGTATTGTTAGCGTATTTCCGCATTCTTCCGGACATTCATATTTCACGTATTTCTTTGTTGTTTTTACTTCCCGCATTGTTAAATGACATTTGGAGCAACTTGGCGCGGCCATAATCTCTCCTTTATGAAATTTTCAAGAACTAATTTATTAGTTATGAGCTAGTTTAAAGTGTAGCATACTTAAAACAAATTGTCAAATATGCTCTATTTATTGACCTTATTTTTTTGACTGACCGTTTTGAGGTAGAACCATTGGACTGTCAAGTCCAGTAAGGGTTTTAGGAGGTCGTCCCGACCTTACTAGAACGACATGTCTCGAGCGCTCTAGATTAGCATGGCGTGCCACCTGGCCCACAATTTTCAATTCTAGGATCGAAATCTGGGTCATATTTTTCTGCAGGCACAAAGAGAACGGAAAGAATAATAAGCACAATAATTCCAAGGGGAATTAACAGCCATAAATAATCTTTTGGTTTCATAGTTTTATCATATCAGTAGTGATTGATAATTTATTTAGTTCATCAAGTAATTTTCCTAGTTTTGAATTACATATCTCAGTGACTGCAATAGGGTTACTTCCTTCTTCTGCCCAATGAGCTGTAAACGTATTTCTCGTGTTAATTATTTTACATATGATTGCTTCGCCATGAACATTGTCTATCATTTCTTTAAAAGTTTTTATTTTCTTTAATGAAATAATCTTTTTATTTTTTCCTTTATAAGGATCGAATAGACGTCCTATCTCAATAATTAACGAAGTCCACAATGCTCGGTGAATGATTGTGAGTTCTTTTTATAATTGAATTTCAGCAGTGGTATGCTTTTTTCTCATTTCACAAAGAATTTTTAAGTATTCCTTTGCAAATCTTAAAGAGAGCTGAAGTGCAATAACTGGATTTCTTTTTGTCTTTACTTTTTTCATGGATATTCAGACGCTCCCCGAGCGGGATGACTTATTTACCAATTAAAGCTAACTTCTTCTCCCTGCGCCAACCTTTGATTTGTGATTCCCGTTTTAATGCCTCGCTTTTAGTTTCAAATTCTTCCGTGTGAATAATCCTTTCAACTTTATGAGATGCTGTATAGTGTCCGCCAATTTTACCTTTATGTTCCTTGAATCTTCTTTCTAGATTATTGGTAATACCAGTGTATATGCTTTTATCCTCACATTGAATCAAATAAACGTAATACATTTTGGTCCTTCGACTTCGCTCAGGACACTTCGTCAATTTATGTGCTCGCACTGAGCGAGCGAAGCGAGTCGAAGTGCTGCGGGACAGGGAATCGGACCCCAATTTTCTGGTTCAGAGCCAGACGTCCTACCATTAGACGATCCCGCAATTGTGATTTTTGAAACCGCAAGTATAATTAAATTAGCTTATGAATAATAATAAATCAACTTGGATTTGGGTTGCAGTTGTCGTTTTCGTTCTCGCCGGACTTTTTGTCTGGTCATCAATTTCAAAAAATGCACCGAGTAAACTCGATGGTTTTGCCACTTGTCTTAAAGACAAAGGACTGACTTTTTACGGCGCTTTTTGGTGTCCACATTGCCAGAACCAAAAGAAAATGTTCGGTTCAGCCGAAAAATTTTTGCCATACGTTGAGTGTTCCACACCAGACGGTAACGGTCAGCTTGATGTTTGTAAGAAACAAGGAATTGACGGTTATCCTACTTGGCAATATCCGGACGGCACGCGCGAGATCGACGTAATTTCTTTAGAACGACTTGCCGAAAAAAGTGGTTGCGCACTCCCTACTAATTAATGTTTACTACCCCAGCTATAAATTCAGTTTTAGGAATTCTCACCGTTCTCGGCCAATTAATTATTTTGGCGCTTTTTGGTTCTTTAGTTTTCAAACAAACATCCAACAAATTTTTTAGATTTTTCGGAGAAAATGCTTTTTTCATCTCTTTTTTGGCCGTGCTCGGCGCTACCATCGGCAGTTTGTTTTATTCGAGTATCGCCGGCTACGAACCTTGCAACCTCTGCTGGATTCAGCGAATTTTTATGTATCCGCAAGTGATTATTTTTGGAATTGCCCTTTGGAAAAAAGATTATACTATTTCTTCGCTTAATGCATTAATTCTTTCGATTCTCGGCGCTATTATTGCTCTTTATAATCATCTTATACAAATGGGAATTACCACTGGTTTATGCGGAGCAAGTTTAGTTTCTTGCGCTAAACGCTACGTAATGGAATTTGGCTATATTACGATGCCAATGATGTCACTCACAATTTTTTTATTGATCATAATGTTGATGGTCGTAAACAAACGATTAAAGCAATCTTAATTCTAACGGGATGAAATATGAACTTCCAAAATTGCCATACGCTTACGACGCCCTTGAACCGTTTATTGACGCGCGAACGATGGAAATTCACCACACAAAACATCACCAAACTTACGTCACAAAATTAAATGAAGCGCTCACGAAACATCCCGCCTTCGCTGAAACTACGGCGGGCAAGCCTGAACTAGAATCGCTTGAAGAGTTGCTCGCGAATTTAAGTGCTGTGCCGGAAGATATTAGAAAAGCCGTTCAAAATCACGGCGGGGGACATTACAACCATTCTTTTTTTTGGCGGATTATGGCGCCTAATTCACCAACTGGCGACCTGCCTGCGCAGGCAGGTGAACCAACCGGTAAAATTGCCGACGCAATCACAAAGTTTTTCGGCGATTTCGCGAAGTTTAAAGAACAATTTTCAAATGCGGCTGTTAGTGTTTTTGGAAGCGGCTGGGCATGGCTTGCCCTGAGCGAGCAAAGCGAGTCGAAGGGCTTGTCGATTATTACGACATCCAATCAAGACAATCCTATTTCTCAAGGATTAAAACCATTACTCGGACTCGATATTTGGGAACACGCTTATTATTTGAAATACCAAAACCGCCGGTCGGAATATATTGAGGCGTGGTGGAACGTAGTGAATTGGAATGAAGTTGAAAAATTATTTATCTAAAACATGGAAAAGATTCCTCAAGAAACCGAAAGCATGCGGAAAAAAGTAGAACGGGCAAAAGAAGCGCCGTTTGAAGACGTTACTTTAGAAGAATTAAGACAGGATTGGCTTAAAGCTTCAGGAATAGCTGGTCGTCATAACGCGCCAATAGACGCGAAAGAAAAAGCTCGTATCGCAAAAGAAAAATATTTGGAAGTTTTAGAAAAAGAACAAAATAAATAACTAAACTATGGAACAGTTTCCAAAAGAACTCTTGCCAGAGCAAAAAACCGAACAGGAAATTGACGCGCTTTTGGAAAAACTGAAAAACCATGCCGAGCTTTTTAATACTTTACTTGAAGGCGACCAAAATTGGTGGCGCTATCTTGAAACAAACGCCAAAAAAATAGAAGATCGCGCGATAGCTTTGATTCAACTTAAATCCTTTGTTGAATATCTGGACGAAAAAGCGCAGAAATAAGACAAGTAACTATTTATAAATCTTGCGGCTTTTTGCCTTCAAACTGAATTTTTTTCAGTTTTAATTTGCCTCCGGCAACTGCCGGAAAAAAATCCGCCTCTAGTATTTTCATTCTTCTTAGTCCGCCCTTCGACGGACTCAGGGTAAATACGCCCGGTTCTGGATTTAAGGCGCGCACTTTTCGCCAAACTACCTCCGGATCATCCTTTCCTAGATCAACGCGTCCGTCATCCGTTGTGAATTTTTTTGTCTGAGTCGCTTGCGTTTCATCTTGCGCTTGCGGCGCTATTTCACCTTTTACAAAATCTGGCAAAAATCCAGCGAGCATTTCTCCCGCAAGTGAGGCAAGATTTTTCAATAATTCTTCGTAATAAATTTGATCAATTGGTTCATAGAGCGCTTGTTGAGCTAAAACTTTCCCGTGGTCGGTTTTTTCATCGAGTAAATAAAAAGTGACGCCAGTTTGTTCCTCATTATTAAGAATTGCCGTCTGAATTGGAGAAGCGCCACGGTATTTAGGTAAAAGCGAAGGATGAACGCCGATTATGCCTTGCGGAAATAAATCAATAATATTTTTTGGGATAATTTTCCCGTAAGCGGCGACAACGGCAAATCCAGATTCGCCAATCTCTTTTTTAAAACTTTTAACTTCTAACTTTTCAGGTTGGTAAACTTTAATATTGTTTTTTTCAGCTAAAATCTTAACTAAAGGGGGAGTGATAATTTTTTTGCGACCAGCTGGCTTATCGGGATTGCAAACAACTAAACTTGGCGGAATGCCGTTTTCAATAAGTTTTTCCAAAATAACCTCGGCAAATTCCGGCGTGCCGAAGAAGACATATTTCATTTTGTTTATTGTTATTGTCATTTGTCATGGTGCGCAGGTTCTTTCTTCAACACTTGTTTTGTTCGGTCGATAAATAGTTTACCGTCCAAATGATCGCATTCATGTTGGAAAACTCGCGCCAGAAGCCCCCACGCTTTTATTTTTATTTTTTTGCCGGCCTGATCTTGACCGATAAGAGTGAGTCGATAGCTTCGCGGAACCGATCCGTAGGATTCAGGTATACTCAAACATCCTTCTTCAAGAATTTCTTTCTCAACAGACGCTTTTTCAATTTTCGGATTAAAAATCGCGTAGAATTTTAATTGGTTTTGGCTGTCTGGCACTTGGGCGACAAAAACTTTGTGGTGTAGGCCAATTTGATTAGCAGAGAGGCCGACGCCATTCGCCTTTTTCATCATCAATCTCATATTTTTCACTAACTCCCGAATATCTTTTTTTGAATGTTTCGAGAAATCAAAATCCCGCGTTTTTTCGCGTAGAAATCTTTCATCACTTTTCTTTTCAATTGTTACTATTTTTTCTTCCATTTGAAAAGTTCTTTCTGCTTCTTTTTTTGGATTTTCGGTTTTTTTACGATTGGTTTTCGGACGCTTTTCGGCAAACTCTGAACTATTTTCATGAAGTAAGCGCCGCGGTTTATAATGTTTTTATTTTGAGATATTTCCTTGGCAATTCCCATTAGTTCTCCTTCATCATAGTTTTTAGCAAGTCGGATATAAATTGCTTTATGCGGTCGATCGCGGAGCAGGTCGGCAAGCATAAGGCCGGTCAATTGATACTTTCTATAAATATGGCCTTGCTTTGAACGTTTTCTTAATGTTTCAAGATAATTTTTATCAAGCGCCATTATCTTAATTTTATGCTAAAATCCGAATTAATGACAAATGGATTAGTTAAATTGCCTTAAAACAAAAAATCCTGTTAAATTAAATCTATGCGTTTCAAAAAAGTTTCAAAAATACTCGGTTTCACGCTTTTTATTCTTATTGTTGCCGGCGGTTTTTTTTACGGCGGATTTCGTTTTGGCAGCCAAAGAGCGGTTATTAATATTACCGATAGTCACGAGCTAATCAACGCTGATTTTTCTCTTTTCTGGGATGCGGTAAATATTGTAAAAAGTCGTTATGTTAACGTCCAAGATTTTAAAGATCAAGATTTTCTTTATGGAGCGATTCAAGGAGTAGTCGGCACAGTTAAAGATCCTTACACGACCTTTTTCAAACCCGTTGATACCCAAAAATTTGCGCAAGATTTAAGCGGCAGTTTTGGCGGTATTGGCGCTCAGATTGGTATAAAAAATGACCAGTTGGTGGTAATCGCGCCTTTAAAAGACACTCCAGCCGAAGCAGCCGGTCTGAGGCCAGGCGATAAAATATTGAAGATCAATGATACGGATTCAACCGGCCTTCCGATTGATGAGGCGATAAAAATTATCCGCGGCGAGCCGGGAACGGTGGTAGTATTTTTAATTTCACGCGATAGTTGGGCGGCGGCTAAAGAAATTAAGATCACTCGTGCGATTATCAACGTACCAACGCTTGACTACGAAATGAAACCAGGAAAAATTGCCTATCTTCACCTTTATAATTTTAATTCCAACGCGCCTTCGCTTTTTTACAATAAAGCGTTTGAAGCACTGACTCACGGTGCAAAAGGCGTGGTTTTAGATTTACGGAATAATCCCGGTGGTTTTTTGGATGTTTCAGTAAATTTAGCTGGCTGGTTTTTAAAACGGGGCGATGTAGTTGTCCGGGAACGATATCACGCTAGCAATGAAGATAAATTTTATGCGAATGGCAATGAAGCAATGAGAAATCTACCAATGGTTATTATAATGAATGGCGGTTCTGCCTCAGCTTCAGAAATTTTGGCGGGTGCCCTGCGCGACAATCGGAATATAAAAATTATTGGCGAAAAATCATTCGGTAAAGGGACGGTTCAAGAAATTCAAAATTTGAAAGACGGTTCGAGCTTAAAAGTTTCGGTGGCGGAGTGGCTCACGCCGAACGGCACGGAAATTAACAAAAAGGGTTTAACACCGGACATTGAAGTTAAAGCGCTAGACGAAAACTCAACGAGTACTAAAGACATTCAGTTAGAAAAAGCTTTGGAAATTTTACGAGCTGAACTATGAGGGTAATTATTCTTCAGGATATCAAAGGATTGGGCAAAAAATACGAAGTGAAAGAAATTGCTGACGGCTATGTTCGCAATTTCCTTTTGCCGAAAAAACTTGTAATGATTGCTACGCCTAATACTTTAGAAAAACTTAAGCGGCAGAAAGAAATTTTGACTGCCGAGCATGATGCACTTTTGAAAAAACTTGAAGTTGACGCGAGCCGGCTTAATGGATTAACCGCTGAATTTGGTTTAAAAACCGGCAAAAAAGGCGAAGTTTTTGGTTCAATAGGCGAAAGAGAAATCGGAAACTTCCTAAAAAATAACGGATTCAAAAATTTTAAGATACTTTTAGAACATCCGATTAAAACAATAGGCGATCATAAAGTAAATATTGATTTTGGAGGGGGGATTAAAACAGATTTAAAAGTAAAAACTAAAGAAGAAAAAACGGAAGCGGTTGATTTAGATCACTTGAACAACATTCACAAATTTCTTTGAGCCGTCAAAATGCGTGCGTTTTGAAGTAGTAAATTTAACCGAACCGCTTTTAAGGGCGTAGAGCGTGTCGTCCGCGCCACGTTTAACGTTTTGTCCTGGATAAAATTTCGTGCCGCGTTGGCGAACAATAATCTCGCCCGGCGCTACTTTTTCGCCGTCTTGAAGTTTTACGCCAAGCCGTTTTGACTCGGATTCGCGTCCGAGCTTACTTGAACCCTTAGCTTTTGTATGTGCCATAATATGTTGAAATTTTTGAGCTCGTAATCGTAGCGAAGAAAATTTCACTACAATTATATGAGCATCCCGCCAAAGACGGGGAGCCATCGACTACCTAGTTAATAATAATCGTATTGCTATTTATCTGTCAAATTATTATTGAAAAACAGCGATAAATCGGATATATTATTACTGTCTTGCGCGGGTGGCGAAACTGGCAGACGCACTACCTTGAGGTGGTAGCGCCCGCAAGGGCTTGGAGGTTCGAATCCTCTCCCGCGCACCAACAACGAACTAATCGGCTTTTTCAAAGCCAGAAGGTGGGACGCGCGAAGCTCATCGTCAGTTTTATTCAAAATAGGTTCGTGCAAAGTGTATAATTACAGCACAAATGCTCATCCTCAAACAAAAATTACCGTTGGTTTTAACAGCGATAAGTGCCGGGCTTTTTTTGATAAGCGGTTTTGTTGTTTTTTTTAATTTAGGAGGTTTGCCATCAACAATTATTCTTCATTTTGACTCTTTTCGCGGCGTTGACGTTTTTGGAGCGCCGAGCGATTTATCATGGATTTGGCTTACTGGTTTTGTTGCCTTTATTGTAAATACGTTTTTAGCTTACCAGTTTTTCTACCGTCAGAGGTTTATTTCTATCATTTTCTTCTCTTTTAATATTCTTATTGCTTTCATTATTTTAATTGCCCTCGCCACAATCATTTCTGTGAACTAGGGGAGCAACAACGCCCGCTCGAGCTCCGAGACATTTTTCTTAGCAATATCTTTGTTGTTTTAAGGTGATTAAATAATGTAAAATGAATATCATTCATGGTTGAAATAATTCTTGGCATTTTGGTATTAGTAATAATCGCTGGCTTTGCCTTAATTTTTCGGTTTCTTTCCGAGCAAAGGAAAGGCAAGAATGGCGATCAGTCGTTCGTAATGCTTCAAAATCAGATTAACGAGATCGGCCGGACGCTCGACAGCAAACTTGGTGAATCAACTAAGGTAATCCAGCGGCAATTCGGCGAGAGCGCCAAAATTATCCGTGACGTCACCGAAAAATTGACTCGCCTTGATGAGACTAATAAACAAGTAGTGAATTTCGCTGATCAGTTGAAAAATCTGCAGGATATTTTAAAAAACCCGAAACAGCGGGGGATTTTGGGCGAGTATTATTTGGAAACGGTTTTGAAAAATGTTTTGCCGCCCGGCGCCTATAAAATGCAATACGCCTTTAGCGATGGCGTGATTGTTGATGCGGTTGTTTTAATTGATAAGCGGATTATTCCGATTGATTCGAAATTTAGTTTGGAAAATTATAACCGTATTCTCGAAGCGCGTGATGATACCGATCGAAAAAAATACGAATCAGCTTTTGTTAATGACTTGAAAAACCGGATTGATGAAACGTCAAAATACGTGAAGCCAGAAGAAAACACCATGGATTTCGCTTTTATGTTTATTCCATCAGAGGCGGTTTATTACGATTTACTAATCAATAAAGTGGGGGCAGTGACTGACGATACGAAAAATTTAATTAGTTACGCCGGCCAAAAGAAAGTGATTATAGTTTCGCCAACTTCTTTTTTAGCTTATCTTCAAACAGTTTTACAAGGTTTAAGAAACCAAAAAATTTCCGAGCAAGCCCGCGATATTATCAAGCAAGTAGAGCGTTTAAGTAAACACCTTGGTTCTTACGACGATTACATGCAGCGGCTCGGCAAGAATTTAGGCACCACTGTTAATATGTATAACAATGCTTATAAAGAATTCGGGAAAATTGATAAAGACGTTTTACAGATTACTGGCGAAGCAATGGAAATCAAACCGTTAGCGGTTGAAGGTCCAAAATCGGAAGATCAACTTTTGTGACTTGCAATTTAAATAGATGTATGCTACTATGCTTTTGTTAGTGAAGTGCTGAGTTTGCCTTGTCGTCAAGAACTTCGGTTCGCGGCGAAAACCAAGGTAAGCCCTTCTAATTTCTCCTCCGCCCGCAAGGGCGGAGGTTTTTTTCAGGCAAAAGAAAAGCCCCGACGTTTTTTACGTCAGGGCTATTTTTTAGTACTCAAATTCAAAAGTCATAGCTGATTGCCAAGGTTGTTCATCAAGATATTTATAATACTCATATCTTAAGTAAGCTGGCGCCCAGCTAAATAAGCTCATTTTACAGGCAAATCCGAAACGATTCACAAAGCTAAACGGTTCGCCGAGCCATTTAATATCGCCGCCGGAAAAGAAAGGTGCTACTTGGAAAGAGAAAAACCACCAAGGCCGTTCATGTTCCCAAAATTCATAATTAGTCATAAAGAATCTAAAAAGAGGGAATCGAGCTTCCAGATTATAAAGGAAGACTTTATTACCAAAACTTTTACTCCAATTAAATCTGTAAAAACCCGGTTTGCGATAGAGATCTGGATTGAAAAAAGCGTACGGTCCATAACCAGTTGAAATTCCGTAAAAAACTCTAGTCGCTAAATAAGGACGAGCTTGCCAAGGTCGGAAGTAATACCGTAAGTCAACATCAAATTCGGTGTTAATTTCGGTATTGTGAAGCGCTCCTAAAAATCCCTTAATGACGCCGTAGTTTACAGCAAGATAATGTCCGTGTTTTGTGGAACGGAAAAAATCTACGAAACTGCCGTCCGAAACAAATTTCGCTTCAAGCCGAATTACGGTTGAATGCAAGAAAGCGGGTTGAGCAACTGTTTTCAAGGTATCGCCACAACCAAAGATGCCACAATTCAAAGAATCTTTTTTTGTAGTGTCACGAACAGTTATGTCGGGTGGTTGCTGGGCATAAAAACCAACGCCACCCATAAGAGTAATGCTGTTTTCGAGATCAAATGGCCAGCTATAACTCCGTTTCAGTTCAAGAATACCTCCTTTGATGAGTTCTTCCTGCCCAGATTCCGGCGAGCGCCGTACTCTTAGTTGACCTGTTACGCCAAGTCCCGTTTCCTTTCTTAACCTTTTCGAAAAATCAAACCAGCGAACTCCCATATGTTGATAAGCATATCGTCTGTCAAGTAACATGCTAATCTCCATTCCTTTTTCACCAGTAGCGTTCGTTTTTCCCATTCCTGGGAAGTCGATGCCGAAGATATTATCAAACGGCAAATCGCCCCGATATTTATAAGAATCGTTAGGCGGCTCAACTTTAGAAGTGTCGTTTATAAATTGAGCAGATTGAGGAATTCCTTTTATGATTTTCACTTCGATTTTTTCGAGAAGACTTGTATCGAGCGTGATGACTACAAAACGGCCATTTTCCGCGTCTTTGGTTTTACTTTCCCTTACTATGAATTTTCCATCGGAAGAAAAACCGAGAAGTTGGCTAACAAACGGGTAACGGACGTAATTTATACCAGTATCGCCGTAAAAAGGATTGCCATACTTATATCGGTAAGCGAAAGAACTGCCTTTAGGCCAAAAGATAAGGTCGGGGATCGCCTTATCGGTTAAAACTTTCACAATAATCCAAGAAGAATCCGCAATCCATTGATCAACGAATCGTTCATTCGAAAAACTAACACGAGAGACCTCGCCTTTTTCTTCAATGCATAGAAAATGCTCATCGCGCGCGTTACCACTCGCTATGTAGACAAGTTTTTGATCAAAGATTCCCGGTTGTTCTTTAGCTACTGAAGTATTCGTGAGTTTCGACAATTCCTTTTTTAGAATTGAATAACTATAAATATTTTCTTCGCCAAGAGTATCCATACCGACGAAGTAAAATAAATCTTCGCTCTCGAAGCGGAAATCCTTAACCCAAAGAATTCCAGGAATAGTGATTTCTTCTTTAAGTTCTACGCCAGTTCTTTCTCCATCGGTTCCACGCTGAAGTTCAAAAATACGGATGTAATTTTGATTAACGCCCGAAAGAGTAATAAGAACCCGATCGCCGAAAACAGCCGGTGGATTGTTTAAACGATACCAAAGCGATTTATTTGCAAATTGATGGTCAATTTCAATTTTTGATTTGGTAATATCCGTATCATCGAAACTGAAACTTGCCACATTAATGCCCCATTTCTTTTTTGGCTCGTAAAAGACAATCGTTCTAGTTTTTGGGTCAAAACCAGCCTTGCCGATTATTTCTAATTCTTTAATGCCCTGTATCGAATCGGATTCGATTTTTTCCTGCGGTAGTTTATCAGCTTTTTCAAAAAGTGTTCTTAAGTCATAAAGCACTTTTCTTTTTTTCCACCATTCTGTTTCTGAAGTAAGAAGCGGTTCTTTGAAGGTGTGAAGCCAAGCTTTTTCAAAATCCTCGTTACGCGCAGTTTTTTTCATAAGATTTGAAATAGAATCAGGCGCAAAACGTTTTGCCATAAAGCGCAGGAATTCGTAGCCCATAGTGTAAACCAGAAATCCGCCGTTATATTTTAATTCTTCAAGCGAAGGTATCTTCTCATTAACTGTGAGTTCTAAATTTATTTCTTCGGTGCGATAACGTCGATAATCGCTCTGCTCTCCTAGAGAATCCATATAAATATCGCTTGAAGAAAATTCCGCAAACCCTTCGCTAAACCAAAGAGGGTATCGAGGCCTGCTGTTGTTTGGCAAACCAAGCTTATCAGCAACATCAGATTCATCTTTAACAAAAAGATTTTGACAAGCGTGAGCGATTTCGTGGCTTAAAGTTGCTTTGAATTCGTGATCATTACCGCTATACGGAAGAGCAATTCGATTATTTCCATACTCGGTAAATCCCAAAACTCCCGGCGGGAAAAACTCATCAACAATTCGCTGTTCACCAAAATCTTGCATATTGGGATAAAGAACGATAACGAGCGTTTCTGGTAGCCAGTAAAGTTTTTTATAGATTACATTTCCGAGAGTATCGCTTATGAACGGCCGATGCGTAAGCCATTTTGGTAGCTTATTGTCGCTTGTGTAGCGGTATTTTTCGAGTGTGTCTTTTGGAACATTTATTGGTCTTTCTGTGACAAAAATTTTCTCCGAATAAAGTTTAAGAATAGTCGGAATTTCTTTTGCCACCTTTCTAGCAATAGTTTCGGTTTGTTTAGGGAAGTAAATCATATAATGATCACCCCGAATCATTTGCCATTCAAAAGGCCTTGACATCAACGTCCGATTTCTTTGTCCTTCCGCTGTTTCGTTAAAGAATAACGAAAGCGTCAAAAAACAGGTAAGAATTAAGCTATTTCTTTTCATTTTCAACTCCTTATATTAATTTGTAAAATTATTCTTTCGTAACTATACCTCTCTTTCGCTTTTAATATCAATATTTTATGACCCTTGTTCATTGATAGCTTGAAGTGGCATAATACTACGGGCGGATAGATAGAGCACTCGCTAATTCAAAAAAAATTGGAGGTCACCGCTATCCGCCCGACCTCCTAATAGAATGGCATCATTTTTAACAAAATTATTCTCCGGAAGAATT
The DNA here is from genome assembly GCA_038064775.1 of Patescibacteria group bacterium. Lineage (GTDB taxonomy): Bacteria > Patescibacteriota > Minisyncoccia > UBA6257 > GWB1-50-10 > JBBTSG01. The sequence continues at coordinate 43,067 of JBBTSG010000014.1, read as the reverse complement.
CTGCGACGCCTCGAAGGCGTTGTTTTGCTTGTAAACGATAAAGAGAAAGAAATTGAAAAGTTAAGTAGCGAAGAACTTAAGGAAAAATCATTAAAACTGCGAGAAGAAGTTAAATCAAAAAATGGTGATAAAGAAGTTCTTGAAGAAGTTTTGCCGGAAGCTTTCGCTTTGGTTCGCGAAGCGGCAAAACGCGAACTCGGCCAGCGCCATTTTGATGTTCAGCTTATGGGCGGCATGGTTCTTCACGAAGGAAAAATTGCGGAGATGTTAACCGGCGAAGGAAAAACATTAGTCGCCACATTACCAACGTATTTAAATGCTTTAACCGGACGCGGCGTTCACGTGGTTACCGTGAACGATTATTTGGCGCGCCGCGATACGGTTTGGATGGGCCAAATTTACCACTCGCTCGGATTAAAAATTTCTTGCATTATTCACGATACCGCTTATCTTTATGATCCAGAATTTCTTGCTTTAAACCGCGTCGAAGGGCCTGCCCTGAGCGAGTCGAAGGGTGAAGTTAGTGATTTAGACAAAGAACGGGACGAGGTCGGCAGTTTTCGCGTTATTGAAAAATTTTTGCGGCCAATTAATAGAAAAGAGGCGTATTTGGCGGACATTACTTATGGCACTAATCACGAATTTGGTTTTGATTTTTTGCGAGACAATCTTACTCTGAAATTAGCCGATAAAGTTCAACGCGGACATAATTACGCCATCATTGACGAAGTGGATAGTATTTTAATTGATGAGGCGCGGACGCCTTTAATTATTGCCGCGCCAGACGCGGAGTCGAGCGAATTTTACAAAACTTTTGCCAAAGTCGTTGAAGCGTTGAAACCGGAAGAGGATTACGCGGTTGATGAAAAAATAAAATCGGTGAATATCACCGAAGCAGGGTTGGATAAGGTGGAAAAAATGATCAGCATTAAAAATATTTTTGATCCGGCAAACGCTCGACTTGTTCACTTCTTGCAAGAAAGCTTGAAAGCCAAAACTTTGTTCAAGCGGGACAAAGAATACATGGTAAAAAACGGCGAAATTTTAATTGTTGACGAATTTACCGGTCGCATTCTTTACGGCCGGCGTTATTCAGGCGGCCTTCATCAGGCAATTGAAGCAAAAGAAAATTTGGCGGTGCGGCAGGAAAACCGCACTTACGCGACTATCACCATTCAAAATTATTTCCGGCTTTACCAAAAAATTGCCGGCATGACTGGCACGGCGCAAACCTCAGCCGAAGAATTTCATAAAGTTTATAACCTTGACGTTCAATCAATTCCATCAAATAGGCCAATGGTTCGAGAGGATCACTCTGACGCAATTTATAAAACTAAGCAGGCGAAATATGAAGCTATTGTCGAAGCAGTTAAAGAAAAAAATAAAAAAGGCCAGCCCGTGTTGCTTGGCACAACCTCCATTACAAACAACGAAATTATTTCTGATTATTTAAAGCGCGCTAACGTTCCTCATGAAGTTTTAAACGCCAAAAATAACGAACGGGAAGGGGAGATTATTGCTCAAGCTGGTCGGTTAGGCGCCGTCACTGTTGCGACAAATATGGCCGGCCGTGGCGTTGATATTGTTTTAGGCGGCAATCCGCCGGATAAATCAGCTGCCGAAAGAATCAAAGAATTAGGTGGCTTGCATATAATTGGCACGGAGCGGCACGAAGCGCGGCGGATTGATAATCAATTGCGCGGCCGGAGCGGCAGACAAGGCGATCCGGGTTCTTCAAGATTTTTTCTCTCGCTCGAAGACGATTTAACGCGGATTTTCGGCGGCGATCGGTTAAAAGCTTTGATGGAAAGGTTTAATTTTCCTTCTGATATTCCAATTGAATCAAGTATGGTTTCGCGGGTGGTGAACCAAGCGCAAGCGAAAGTGGAAGGAGCGAATTTTGATATTCGCCATCATCTTCTTGATTTTGACGATGTGCTAAACAAACAGCGGAAAGTTGTTTATGATCGGCGTGCTAAGTTTTTGCGCTTTGGCGAAGAAAATAAAGTAAGGCCGATTTTGGAAGAAATTTTTGAAAAAGTTTTAGGAGCAACAAAAAACCAACTGGAAAGCCAACCGAATGAAGAAGGGCAAAAACAATTTGAAGAATTTAATAAAAAAGTAGCGGCGGTGCCCACGGAATTTGAACCGTTAAGATCCGCTATAATCGGCCAACATTTAGCCAGAATTTTAGATATGCTTTGGGTTGACCACTTGGAAAATCTTGACGGTCTGCGCGAATCGGTAAATATTCGCGCTTACGGCCAGCACGAACCGCTTGTGGAATATCGGCGCGAGGCGCATCAGCTTTTTCAAGCGCTCGAAAAGAATTTCGAAACGATTGTTTTTAACACGGTTTTCCAGGTTTTTGATTTGAAACTGGAGAATCTAAATCAGCCAACTCAAAAAACGCAGGCGCCCCCACCGGAATTCAAGAGTATAGGAAGAAACGATCCCTGTTGGTGCGGATCAGGAGAGAAATATAAGAAGTGTCATGGGAAATAATATGGAAACTTACGTTATCACAATAGCTGTTATAAGAAATAAGAATAAGTACTTAATTGCTAAACGTGCGGCAACTAAGAAATTTGCTCCTAATCAGTGGGAATTTATCTCAGGGTTTATGGATAATCTCGAATCTCCCGAAGAAACAATTATAAGAGAGGTTAAAGAAGAGCTAAATACAAAAGGAAGTATTATTAGAAAATCAGATTCATTCGATATCACTGATGGTGAGGGTAAATGGACGGTAATACCATTCCTGATTGAACTTGATACTCAAGACATCCAAGTAAATAAGGAAGATCACTCAGAAATGAAATGGATTGTCGCAAGCGAATTCAGTAATTATCCCGATTTAAAACCATTTTTAGATAATGAAGGAATCCAAGAATTCCTAATAAAACCATGAAAGAAATAGAACTAAAATTCAGGGTGGAAAATTTCAAAAGCGTTAGGATTAAATTGGAAAGATTCAACAACGGCGAGTTACCTCGACATCCTAAAGAAAAAGGCGTATAATTAAAGGGTGGTAAAACGTTACGTTTTTAGAATTCGTAAGGCGGAAAAGGCTATTTTTGACGCAATTGAAAGCGGTCGGAAAAAAGTGGAAACGCGCGCGGCCTCTGTTAGATATCGGGATATCAAAGCCGGCGATGAAATTACTTTTGTTTGCGGTAGTTCTAAGTTAAAAAAGAAAGTTACGCGGGCGCGCCGTTTTGATTCGGTGGACGCAATGCTGCGGATTTACAAAGCAAGAAACATCAACCCAGAATCTTCTTCAAAAGAAGATTTGCAAAAAATGTACGATCATTTTCCGGCTTATGGGGATAAAATAAGAAAGCGCGGACTGATTGTTCTTGAGTTGAAATAGAAGTTATTCGGAGTTAAAATTTTATCAGACATTTTATAACAAAAACTTTGGAGAAAAGTTATGCCGGTTTTTATTTTTCAGAAAAACGCGTTTAAGAAGATGATTCAGGTTGAAGGAGAGGGTTTTCGGGAAAGAGAAAATGACACCGATGATTATTCCTTCAAAGCATTTCATGATCACTGGAAAAATCTTTCAAAAAATAACAAGAGGTATAGCCCAAGAGTGAAAGCCGAATTTACTATCTCAGTTCACGATAGCAGTACTATTTATGGATTTGGTGGCTGGCATCGTTATGTTGTAATGAATAATGGTGAAATTTTGCTTATAAAAAGCTCGGTTTTAAAATGGAAACAAGAATGGATTTTGAAAAAGGCCAAAAAAGTTGGGTTTAAAATATTTTAAAGCGTCCTGAGTTTATCGAAGGGCGCTTTTTCTTTTTTGCTAGAGCGATTAGAATAAATTTGGCATGAAAATTAAGAATCTTGATAAACTTGCGGAAAACGATTCAAGGAAATTTGCCTTGCTTATTGCTGAAGCGGGCCTTGAAGCGATTGATACAACTGCTGCCATACAGCGAAACGTAAAAATACTTGGCCGATTTCTTCACCTTGGCGGTGAAGAAATTGAGCTTGAAAAAATTAAAAGGATTTTCTTTGTTGGTATTGGAAAGTGTTCTTTTGAGTCAGGCGCGGTAATTGATGGAATCTTAGGCGATAAGTTAAACGAGGGGATCGTGCTTGATGTTCGAAAAGGACATTTAAAAAAAATAAAGGTTTTTACCGGCACTCATCCATTACCGTCAAAGGTAAATATTGAGGCGACTGGTGAAATTATTAAAATGCTTACCGGCTTGAATGAAGATGATCTTGTAATCTTTGTAATTTCTGGCGGCGGCTCAACCTTACTTTGTCGACCGGCTGGTTTTGCGCTTGAAGCAGAATTAAAAATTTTCGAGTGTTTAACTAAAAAAGGCGCGGATATTTATGAATTAAACACGGTGCGCAAACATTTGTCGCTTGCCCGTGGCGGTAATTTGGCTAAAGCCGCGTATCCGGCAAAAATTGTTTCACTTATTTTTTCAGACGTTTTAGGTGACAATCTTGAATTCATTGCTTCGGGGCCAACGGTTAAAGACACAACTACCGTTGCTGAGGCGGGAAAAATATTCGAAAAATACAATCTTAAAAATTGTTCGGGTTTTACGCCTAGCGAATTTATTGAAACGCCGAAAGAAGATAAATATTTTGAACGAGTTCGTAACGTTATCATTTTAAGTAACGAGATCGCGCTAAGGGCAATGGCAAAAAAAGCGGAGGAATTTGGTTTCGCGGCAGAAATAGTGGATCGTAAATTTAGAGGCGAAGCTAAGGAAATGGGCGCGGTTATTCAAAAAAATCTTGAAGCGGTAGGCGCCAAAAAGGTTTTGCTCTATGGTGGTGAAACAACGGTCACGCTTAAAAACAAAGGTAAGGGTGGCCGGAATCAGGAATTAGCCCTTTCTGCTTTGCGCTCGATTAATGAAAAGCAGATAATTATAGCGTTGGCTTCCGACGGCAAAGATAACAGCGGTCACGCTGGCGCTTTAGTTGATACTTTAACTAAAAAGAAATCAGAAAAGTTGAAACTCAGTCCGGAAAAATTTTTGGAAAAGAACAATTCTTATGATTTTTTCACTAAAGTCGGCGATTATTTGGAAACTGGCGACACCGGTTCGAATGTATCGGATTTAATCATCGCTTTAAATGGTTAATAAAAAGAAACAATTTGTTATTTGGTTTAAGGATTTAACGATTAAAGACGTGCCTTTAGTCGGCGGTAAGAATGCCGCCTTGGGCGAAATGTACGCTTGCCTTACGCCCTTAGGCATTAACATTCCAAACGGTTTTGCTTTAACCGCTTACGCTTACCGTTACTTTTTAAAATCCACCGGACTTGACGCGCAAATTAAAAAAATCCTTAAAGGACTAAATACAAAAAATATTAAAAATCTCCAAGCGCGAGGCAAAGCGGTGCGGCGAGCGATAGTAGAAGCGAAATTACCAAAAGAATTAGAACGAGAAATCGCGAAGGCCTATAAGAAACTTGAAAAAATGTATGGTGCGGATGTTGATACAGCTGTTCGGTCCTCTGCGACAGCCGAAGATTTGCCCGGCGCTTCTTTTGCCGGCCAACAGGAAACTTATTTAAATATTCGCGGAGTATCAGCCGTTCTCGAAGCTACTAAAAAATGCATTGCTTCGCTTTTCACTGATCGGGCAATTTCTTACCGTAAAGACAAGGGTTTTTCTCATTTTGACGCCGCGCTTTCGGTTGGCGTTCAGAAAATGGTTCGCTCGGACGCGGCTTCATCAGGCGTGGCTTTTACAATTGACACCGAATCCGGTTTTGACAAAATTATTGTTATAAACGGTTCGTGGGGTTTGGGTGAAATGATTGTTCAAGGCAAAGTTATTCCCGACGAGTGGATTATTTTTAAGCCGACTTTAGCCGAAGGGAAAAAAGCGATTATTGCCCAAAATCTTGGCGAGAAAAAAGTTAAATTAATCTATGCGCCGACTGGCACGAAAAAAGTTTCAATTTCTGAAAATGACAAAAATCGTTTTTGCCTAAAAGAAGACGAAGTGATTACGCTCGCTAAGTGGTGTGTGAAAATCGAGGAACATTTCAAACATCCGATGGATATTGAATGGGCGAAAGACGGAAAAACCAAAGAACTTTTTATCGTTCAAGCGCGCCCGGAAACTGTTCATGCAATGGAGAGTAAAAAAGTTTACAAGGAATATCATCTTTTAAAGAGAAGTAAAATATTAACAAGTGGTATTGCGGTTGGCGCGAAAATTGGCGCGGGCGCGGTGCGGGTTATTGAGAGTGCGAAAAAAATCGGTGAATTTAAAAAAGGCGAAGTGTTAGTAACAAGAATTACCGATCCCGACTGGGAACCGATTATGAAAATTGCCTCCGCGATTGTAACTGACGAAGGCGGAAGAACTAGTCACGCCGCGATTGTTTCCCGCGAACTTAGTATTCCTTGTATTGTCGGCACAAAAAACAGCACCGTGAAACTTAAAAACAGGCAAATAGTAACCGTCGATTGTTCTTCGGGTGAAACCGGCGTGGTTTATGACGGTAAACTGCCGTTTGAAGCAATTGAGCATGATTTAGGGAAAATTCCAAAGCCGCCGGTGAAAATTATGGTAAATATCGGTACGCCAGATGAGGCCTTTAAAAATCATTACTTGCCGGTAGAAGGCGTTGGTTTGGGCCGGCTTGAATTTATTATCGCTTCTCATATTAAAATTCACCCAAACGCTTTATTAAATTACGGGAAATTAAAAGACAAGCAACTCAAAGAAAAAATTGATAAATTAACACTGGGCTATAAAAACAAAGTCCAATATTACATAGACGAACTTGCTGAAGGCATCGCAAAAATTGGCGCGGCTTTCCATCCCTACGAAGTGATAATTCGCTTTTCGGATTTTAAAACGAACGAATATTCAAAACTTTTAGGGGGCGCGGCATATGAACCACACGAAGAAAACCCGATGATCGGCTGGCGTGGCGCTTCCCGTTACTACGATCCAAAGTTTGAAGCCGCTTTCGGTTTGGAAGTAAAAGCGATGAAAAAAGTCCGCGAAACAATGGGGCTTACGAATGTTATTCCGATGATTCCTTTTTGCCGCACGCCGGAGGAAGGGGAGCAAGTTGTAAAAACAATGGCGAAATACGGCTTAAGTCGGAAGAAAGATAAATCGTTGAAAATTTATGTGATGTGTGAAATTCCTTCAAATATTTTGCTTGCCGATAAATTTCTTGAAGTTTTTGACGGAATGTCTATCGGCTCAAATGACTTAACTCAGCTTACGCTCGGATTAGATCGCGATTCGGGCATCGTAACACACATCGCGAACGAGAAAAACGAATCGGTAAAAAAACTCATCGCCGAGATTATCGCGAAATGCAACAAAAAGAAAAAATATATCGGCATTTGCGGGCAGGCGCCGTCGGACTATCCCGACTTCGCGGAATTTCTCGTGAAAGCCGGCATCCATTCGATGTCTTTAAATCCGGATACGGTTATTAAAACAATTGTTGCGTTAAGTAAGAAATAGAAACATTACCATAGCCCTTATATGTGTAACTAACTCCCAGTTGGTTCGTTTTTATCTATGAAGGGTAATAAATACAAATTTTATGGAAATAATTTTAAGCTTAGTTACAATATCTCTTTACTGCTTAGCAAGTATCGCTTCTCACCGTTTTTGAAGAAATAATTTTAAAGATATGAAAATATCTGTAAAAGCTCGGCCAGCGTCAAAAATCGAAGGTGTATTTAAAGTTAGTGAAACAGAATTTATTGTTAAAGTAAAAGAACCGCCGAGAGAAGGAAGGGCAAACGTGGCTATCGTAAAAGCGCTTGCCGAATATTTTAAATTGCCGTTTTATTGCGTGCGGCTTGTATCTGGCGCCACTTCCAAAGAAAAAATTTTTGAGATCTCATAATAAAATAAAAACGCCCTTCGATAAACTCAGGGCGCTTTTCTTTTGAAAATAGCTATTTTCCAACCGTGTTCTCTCCACCATTTTTTAAATTCTTCGATTTCGGCATTTATAATGCGCCAAGCGCTGGCGAATTCTCCTTTTGTGTGAAGACTGCGAGACGAAAAATATTCACGCAAAAGATTTTTAACAACTGATTTATTGAAATAAATAAGGCTGCAATCATTACAAATAAAGCGGGGATAGTCAAATCTTCTGAAACCTATATTCCTGCTGCCATGTTCTAACGTGCTAGCAAGTTTGCCGCATTTCGGGCACCAGCAGTCCGGAACATCTTTACCGTTTTTGCTTTGTGTAATAACTTCCGCGAATCCTTCACCTGGCCTACCCGCTATTTTGCCTTCAAATCTTTTCTGTATTTCATCCGGTCGCGCTGGGATTTTCATATTTACGCTCCTAATCTAAATTATGTTAATTTACGCTACTACTATTATATACGAAATAGGGTAATTTTTGACAATTTTTTAGAGAGAACTTATGCTTTGCTCAGAACAATAAAAACTAAAGATAAGAAAGGTAGATAAGTTATGACTTCCGAACGGATGAATATTTGGATTTGTACAAACAGCATTCATGTTGCGACAAGAAAAGGCAAAAAAAAATTTGAAACAGCCGAACTTGAAGGCAAAAAGAGGGACGTGAGAGTTCTCGATCCTTCTGTTGAACACCGTTTCGTTTACGGCCTTGGATCGCGCGAGAAACCATACAGCCTGCCAGCAAGCGATCATTCGGCCTTTGTCGGATTTATAATTCTCTGGCTCAAGCTTAGAAAAGAAGTCGGAAAGTTCATTGAAATAAACGATTGGTTTATGAAAATAACACCGACCGGCCTCCGCGCTGATGATGGAATACTCACAAATTTCAAACAATTTTTGAAATAAACCGCTCTTCGAAAAACTCAGAGCGGTTTTTTATTTGAACAAAAAAGCGCGTTTCAATTTAAGCGCTTTGAGTAATGCGGCTCGGCCAGCGCGAGCGGCGATAAACTTCCACTTCGCTTAATTTTAGTGGCGTTGTCACGTTTCCGGTGCGAACGTAAAAATGTTCGTTATCATCAATTTTCAAATAAACCGGCCGGGCGCTCGGCGCCACTTGTATAACACAGAGTTCGTCATTGCCTAACCGATTAAACCAAAGTTTCACAAGGTGTCGGAATTCCGGCCCGATCATCATATTAAATACTTGAGTAAAATGATTTTCAAAGCCGTCGCTGTCCGGCCGCCGCAAAGTTCGATAATCGCTCAAAAGCCCAACCGGTTCGCGCCGGTCGCTCACGCCAAGCACAATTTCGCCGCCCTTAGTGTTCAAAAAAGCCGCGATTGTTTTCATTGTTGCCCATTCTAATTCGCGGTTCACGTTGCCATTTTTGTGATCGAAGCGGAGTGATGATTTAAATTCAAGTCGTTCATGCTCGTCAGCCTTAAGAAGTCGCGGTACGTCCGGCTCGGCAAAATGATTATTTTGTGGATTAATGCACCGCTCAATACTTTTCATAACATCAGCCGGCCGCGAAATACCAGTGAGAACAGCTGAAGAGTTTTGCGAACCATTCTCAATATTAATCGAACCGTAGTGGAACCATTTTCCGAAAGGATTTGAAGAAACCGTAACAGTCATTGATTTGTTCAAAGGAATGGTCTTATCTTTTTTAAAAAAAACACCCCATTGGTGGGCAAGCGTGCCCGGACGAACGGAGTAAGATTCAGTATACCAACGAACGAAAGCGTAGATAGTGATTAAAAGCTGGGCGCTGGATAGAAACAGTATTTTGGCAATTTCATAAGAAAGAAGATTGTGTAAAAACAACGTATTATAAAATTCCGACTTATAGCTGCCGTGGCCAGTCGAAAGATAATAGGCGAAAAAGGCCATAAACTCGATTGCCACGAAAGTCCTAATAAGGATAAAAGGGCTTCTCTTAATTATGGTTGTGTCGTTTGCCATAGGAACTTTGACGTTTTCAGTTTAAATCAAAATAGATTAAAATGGAAGAATATGAAAATAGGGTTTTTTGGGTCGGAAGGATGGGAAGAAGCAATTCTCCGCAAGAATTTTCCTGACGCTGATTTTTTCTTTACCGCCGATAAGCTTTCTGAAAACAATATACCAACGCAAACGGACTTTGATATTATTTCCGTTTTTGTTGGCTCGCCAGTGACCGCTAAAGTTATAGCAAAAATGCCAAATTTGAAATTTATAACCACTCGCTCAGTTGGTTTTGATCATGTTGATTTAGCGGCTTGTAAGAAAAAGGGGATTGCGGTCGCTTACGTGCCTGGCTATGGCGATAACACCGTTGCTGAATACGCTTTCGGCCTGCTTTTAAACTTAACTAGAAAAATTTATCAGGCGATTGATGAAGTTAAAGAATATTGTGATTTTAAACAAGAAGGTTTGCGAGGCGTGGATTTGGCGGGAAAAACTATCGGCATTGTCGGTACTGGCCGAATTGGCAAGCAAGCGATAAAAATTGCCAAAGGTTTTGGCTTGAATGTTTTAGCTTACGATCCTTTTCCAAATAAAGATTTCGCGAAAGAAATAGATTTTCAATATGTTCCACTTGAAGAACTCTTAAAAAATTCTGATTTCATCACTCTTCACGCTCCTTACAATAAAGACACTCACCACCTCATCAATAAAAAAAATATTTTATTTATTAAAAAAGGAGCTTATTTAGTGAATACTGCCCGTGGCGGCCTTGTGGAAACAGACGCGCTTGTAATGGCTTTGGATAAAAAAATTCTTGCCGGCGTGGCGCTTGATGTTTTAGAAGAAGAGGGTGAAACCAAAGAAGAATTGGAATTACTGATGAAAAACAAAATTAATAAAGAAGAATTCAGAATAATTCTCGAAAATCATATTTTGATGAAAATGCCGAATGTTTTAATCACACCGCATAATGCTTTTAATTCAAAAGAAGCGATGCAAAGAATTTTAGAAATAACGATAGAAAATATTAAAGCGTTTGTTGCCGGGCGTCCGACTAATCTCACGTCGTAAAATTTAGACCGAATGAAAATTGAAGCGATTAGAGTAAAGGAAATTACCGACTCACGTGGTGAGCCGACAATTGAAGTTGAGCTAAAAACCTCAGACGGAAGTTTTGTCGCCAAAATTCCTTCCGGCAAAAGCCGCGGCGCAAACGAGGTTTGTGTTTTATCGCCAGCTGAAGCATCTAAAAAAGCCGGCGAAATAAAGAAAGAAATCCAAGATAAGGATTTTGAAACCATCGAAAATCTTGATAGATTCTTGATTGATTTAGATGGCACGTCAAACAAAAAACAATTCGGCGGTAATTTGATTTTGGGAATTTCTATCGCTTTTAGCCGAGCGCTCGCCGCGGCGGCAAAAAAAGAGCCGTGGCAAATATTGCGGCAAGAATTTTTCAAAAATGTTAGCGACGAGCCGCCGGTTATTTTTTCGAATCTTATTAACGGCGGCGCTCACGCCAAAAACAACCTTAATTTCCAAGAATATCTTGTTCTTGCCCGGCCGATTAATTCCGTGGAAGAAACAATCAGTGAACTAAAAGATTTTTACAAAAATTTAGGCGTGGCGCTAAAAAAGGAATATAAACTTGAAAATATTCCTTTGGGCGACGAGGGTGGCTACGCGCCGAAATTCAAAAGCAATTTAGAGCCGCTCCTATTTTTGAACAAACAAATTGAATCAGCCGGTCTCAAAAATAAATTCTTGCTTGGCATTGATGCCGCCGCTTCCGAATTCAATAAAGAAGGGGATTATTATTTTGAAGAAAAGAAAATCAGCCGAGAAGAATTACGGGAAGTTTACATAGGTTATTTCGCTAAACTGTCGGCGCTTTATTCCATTGAAGATCCGTTCGCGGAAATTGACGAAACCGGCTTTAAATCGCTCATGAAGGTGATGCCGGAAAAACTAATTATTGGCGATGACTTAACAACTACTAATACGGAAATAATCGCTAATTGCGCCTCAAATGGACTTATAAACGGCGTGATTATCAAACCGAACCAAATCGGTTCGCTCACCGAAACCTGCGCGGCGATTAATATGGCTCATAACCGGAACTTAAAATGCGTTGTTTCTCACCGCTCCGGTGAAACCGACGACTCTTTTATCATTCAAATCGCCAAAGCGGCAGGCGTTTACGGCGTAAAAATAGGCGCCCCCGTTTCTCATCGTTTGCCGAAATTTGAGGAACTTATCCGACTTTATGTTTAAATTATGCTAAAATAATCTTATGGATACGCAAGCTTTAATAAATAATCCGCTCTTTTATCCGTTAGTCGTTTGGACTTTAGTTTGGAAGGGAATAGCTCTCTGGCGCGCCGCCCGCCGCGGTGATAAAAATTGGTTTATCGCTCTTTTAATCGTAAACCTCGCAGGAATCCTAGAAATTCTCTACATCTATATTTGGAGCAAACGGTCAAAAAAAGAAGTAGCTAAAGAAAAACTCATTAATAATTAAAATGACAAAATTTGAAAAAATATCACTTTTTCTTTTGCGGATTAGCTTGGGTTGGCTTTTTTTCTACGCTGGCCTAGTTAAAATTTTAAACTCTGATTGGTCAGCGGCAGGTTATTTAACGCATGCTAAAACCTTTGCCGGTTTTTACGGTTGGCTTGCCAGTCCGGCGATTTTACCGCTGATAAATTTCGTAAACGAATGGGGACTCGCGCTTTTGGGCGTTTCGCTGATTTTAGGTTTGTTTGTCCGATTAAGTTCCGTTCTCGGCGCCGTTTTAATGCTCCTTTATTATTTGCCGGCGAACGCTTTGCCATTTGTCACGAACGGCTATCTTGTTGATGAGCATATTATTTTTATCTTCGCTTTATTGTTTTTCGCCGCCACTCACGCTGGCCGAGTTTGGGGATTGGAAAATTGGTGCGCGAATTTGCCGATTTGCGCAAAATTTCCGAAACTAAGAAATTTACTCGGTTAAACGGCTAAAAATTTAGTATCTTAGCTACTATTGACAAATTAGCATATTATATGCTAGTCTTAGTTCAGTTTTAGAAAAATTAACTAATTCTTTTAACAATAAAATAAGGAGATTTATCATGAGTACAGTTAAATCTGTTACGAAGAAACAAAGTCAAGAAAAACAAGTTACGCCCGACATTAAGCTAGTTTTGAATGGCGGGAGTAATATTCTCGATACGGCAACCGTGCCGGTAGAATGGCATTTTTCCGATGAATTAATCGAGAAAAAACCGCGATACATATTAATTTGCGAGCACAATGACATATCTTTCAATGAATTCAAAGAAATAATAAATTACTATCATGGTCGTCGTCATACTTTCCCAGTGGAGGATTTGGTTGGCTATATCCAGTTATGTAGACCAGGACAGCACCATTTTATCGCCATTGTTTTTTGTGGTGATAAGGAGACAGCTCTAAAGAACGTCAGGCTCTATATAAAAAAGGACGAAGATTCGTATTATGATATGTCCATTAACTACGGTATGGTAGGGAAAAGCGTTAAAGAAAATTCTGAAAATACTTTTTCTGCTGCAGTTGCTGTCGAATTCGAAGTGCCGGCGGAACTTTTTGCTGAAAAGCCAAAAACGGTTTTCGGTCAGTTCATTTGGGACTGGGTAAATCGTTGGTTTAAAAGACCACCGATTGACCAATGTGCTTACCGTAAAAGAAAGCTTTTTGCTTTTACGTTACAGCCACCCTTACTTATTATCGGGCGCCTAATTATCGGTCTTATTGGAACGTTCTACACACTGATCGGATCTTCATTTCTTTTATTCTTAGGCTATCAGCCAATTCCTGTGTTTAAAAACATCTTGAATAGCTGGATCGATATAGATAATTCAGAAATGAATCTTTACCGATTTGGCAGTGAATTCTCGTGGCGAAAATGGGGCAATGAAAAAACAATGAGGCATATTCCTATCTTGGCCGTCCCATACATTTTTCTTTCTCTTTCTTTAGTGGTAGCTGGGATTACTACTTACATAATTCAAAATTTAGGAGTAGTTTCTTTTGTGGTTGTTAGTATGGCCTTTATTTTTGTGCTGTTTCTTCTGCTTTTCTTTATAATGAAGAAAATAATGACAAAAGAATGGAAAGAAAAACGCGAACAAAGAGCGATTGAAAAATTGACTGAAAGAAATCGAATGAAAACAGAGCAAATATTAACTGAGGATAGGGTTTATTTCGAGAATCTTCGAGCCAATATTTCTCTCGAAAACATTCCTCTATCCGTTGATGTTAAGAAAATTCTTCCGAAGGTTAATATTAAAACCAGATTTCAGTTGAGTTTTTGGGGAATGAAGGCTAAAGTTTGCCGGCCTTTCGCGAAATAACGAGTAGTTTTTAATAACGCAAAAGCGTTCCAAAAATCGGAACGCTTTTTTATTTCCAGTGATCTGATTTCCGTGCTATTGTATTAGAAATGAACAATTCCTCAGATTTTTACGAGCTTGGCATTGCTCCGAATATTTTAAGCGCACTTGATAAACTTGGTTTTAAAATTCCCACGCCGATTCAAAAAAAATCCATTCCTTCGGCAATCGAAGGAAAAGATTTAATTGGCATAGCGCAAACTGGCACCGGAAAAACTTTAGCATTTGGCATCCCGATGATTCAATCCTCGCTTAAAGGAAAAAACGGATTAGTAGTTTTGCCTACGCGGGAACTCGCCCTGCAAGTTCAAGAAGTTCTTCATAAAATTGGCACGCAATTCGGCCTGCGAACGGCGCTTTTAATCGGCGGGGAGGCAATATTCCGGCAAATTCAAGCGCTTAAAAGAGATCCTCAAATTATAATCGGCACGCCCGGAAGAATTATCGATCATCTTAATCAAAAAACTCTTAAACTTAACTCTGTTTCAATACTTGTGCTTGATGAAGCGGACAGAATGCTTGATATGGGTTTTGCGCCACAACTTAAAATTATTTTAAGTGCTGTGCCGCGCGAACGGCAAACCATGCTTTTTTCGGCCACGATGCCGGAAGACATAATCACGATCGCGAGAAAATATATGAAAACTCCCACCCGCATTGAAATTGCGCCGCCGGGCACAACTGTGGAAAAAGTCACCCACGAACTCTTCTTTTTAGATAGGCATGACAAGCCGCGCTTGCTCGAAAAAATTCTTTTTGAATATAAAGGCTCGGTGCTTGTTTTTTCACGAACAAAACACGGCGCGCGGAAAATCACCACAAACATTCGCGGAATGGGCTACTCCGCCGCCGAGATTCATTCAAACAGGTCACTCTTACAACGCCGCGAAGCGCTTGAAGGCTTCAAGAACGGCAAATATCGTGTGCTAGTTGCCACTGATATTGCCGCGCGGGGAATAGACGTGAAGGGGATTGAGCTTGTATTAAATTTCGATTTGCCGAGCACTGCCGAAGATTATGTTCATCGTATCGGCCGAACGGCCCGAGCAGGCGGCGTGGGACACGCAATTTCATTCGCCACGCCAGACGAGCGGAGTGACGTAAAGGCGATTGAGCGATTAATTCGCGTTACTTTGCCGCTTTCAAAACTGCCCGAACTTCCGCCAGCGCGGAAAAGCGACAAAATTCCGGAAACAA
Organism: Patescibacteria group bacterium; assembly: GCA_038064775.1. Taxonomy (GTDB): domain Bacteria; phylum Patescibacteriota; class Minisyncoccia; order UBA6257; family GWB1-50-10; genus JBBTSG01. The sequence continues at coordinate 27,595 of JBBTSG010000014.1, read as the reverse complement.
TAGAACGCTCTAATCGCGGCCGCCGTCCTAGTTCTCGTTTTAGCTCGTCCGGCCAGGGCGCGCGCCGTTCTTTCGGTCCGCCGGGCCAAGGCGAGAGAAAAAGATTTCCCCACCGAAATTGGTAAGGTTATATTGACAAGTAAGTATAAATCTGATAGCATTGAATTTAGAGTAATTGTCAATTTTACAAACTTTCACAACTTAAGGAGATATTTTATGAATGAAGCGTTAGAAGTGACTTTCCGGCCAAAGTCGGCAGACCAAAAAAAAGAATGTTTTTACTGTTTAAGAGAAGCAACACTTGAGGCAGTGTGCGCAAAAGAAGGGCATGTGGCTGCTATTCGCTGTTGTGACTCAGATTCTTGCAAAGAGAAAGCAAAGAAAAGAGCTTTGGAATCAATAGAATCAATAATTCCTTAACTTAATACATTGAAGAAAAAAGGTGTTCGATTTTGAACACCTTTTTATTTTCTACTTGCGTAGGCAGGAAAGTTGGCGGACTAGCTTGATATAATAATAAAATTAATAGTAATATTATTTTAAGTTCATTCACAAAAACAAATAAGAAAGGATGGTGATGTAATGCCAAAATGCACAGAATGTAACGGCTCTGGCGTAATTGAAACTGGCAATAATGATTTGCCTTGCGATTGTCCGGCTGGCGATACGGCCATGTTCAACGAAGCTGGCGTTATCGGACCGGTAACTGGCGCGGAAATAAAACGGCATTTTTTGAACAATTCTCCCGAACCAATTAAAGTTGGTAATAAACCTATTGATGCGCGCGATCTACCCGGCCGATCGAAAGTACCAGAGCATGAAAGAGTTTAAACAACAACCGAGGATATTTTATCCTCGGTTTTTTTATACCTCTTTAACCTTCCCGCC
>JBBTSG010000014.1:0-26607 GCA_038064775.1 Patescibacteria group bacterium | reverse complement strand
CAACCGAGGATATTTTATCCTCGGTTTTTTTATACCTCTTTAACCTTCCCGCCGTTTGTGTAACTTGAAAATTATTTGTATTCAACCGGTGAAATATTAAGATTTTTCTTCTCAATATAAAAATTCAGTGTTTTCATAAAACCGGTAGTATATTTTATTGGTTCTTTATTCATTCCTTTGGCGATTTCTTCAAGCGACATTGGAAATAACGATTCAACCTCACGCTCGGCAATTTTAATAACGTCTTTTTCGTTCAAAGTAGTTTCGTAAAGACCGAAGAAATGAACCATCTTGTTTCTTGACCGGATTCGTTCATCGGCAAAAAGTACGCCTACAAAATCTAACTTCTCGCGACGAAGACCTAGTTCTTCTTGTAATTCTCTCAAAGCGGCAGCCCCATAAGATTCGCCAGCTGAGACGTGACCACCGACCGAATGATCAAGCCAACCGTCTTCTTTTCTCTTTTGAACGAGCAATTTGCCGTTTTTATCAAAAACAAAAATCGCTGCTACCCGATGAGGATATCCCATTTCATGAGCTTTTTTTTTGGTTGTTTTACCTACAACCTTATCGTTTAAATCAACTTTATCAAAAAATTCCATAAAACTAATTATACATCTAAAATTTTTAATCTCCAAAATTTCCTTGAGCGAATATTGCCGAAAGAGCGTCAAAAATTACCGAGCGCGGAGGCAAGGCGTAGGAATTCGTCACTGTTTGAATCCCGAGCTTGCGAGGTTGAGTTTGATGAATCCCGTGACGCCTAACGACAAGCGAATTTAATTTTAGCGAGTGAGGCGTTATGAGCGAGAGGAAGTTTTAAAGATCCCTCGCTACGTTCGGGATGTGGTTTTGCGAACGCTAGCGCGTGGCAAAACTCACAAATACCCAACCTGCTTCAACCAATCAATATTTTCCCATTCCCAAAGTTTTTTCGCGCCCAAAAAAGCGGCGAAATCGTCTTGCCAGTAGGGGAATTCCTTTAATTCAATTCTGCCTTCAAGCGGCCCCCATTCGTGAACGCACGCTTTTTGAAAAGGATTACCCCAGTCCACTTTTACCTGATCTTTGCCGCCTTTGCTCCGCAAAATCGCCCCGCAGTGAAAACATTTTTTGCTTTGGTCAATCCGCAAAATCCACCGCGTCTCCAAATTTTTCACTTGCTCTTTCATAGCCGCCATATAGGCGCTGGTTTGCAAATTATAATCGCGGTAAATTTCCTGCGATGTTTTGATGTCTAAAATGCCGAGCCGGCCGTCGATTAAAGCGATTGCGTCTAAAGTTCCGGCGTAACGTTCGTCGTAATGCACCAGACGTTTTTCAACGTAGGCCGGATCAACGTGAATATTTTTCGCCAAAATAAATTCCATAAAAGCCCGAATAGATGGCTCGATTGAAGCGGGGACAACGGGCTTCTGGCCGGTCAAAATTCCTTCAACAGTTTCGTGAATTAGCGTGCCTTCGGTTGCCGATCTTTTAGTAACTTGCTGGGCGGCGGCGTAATTCTGCATTTTGGCGTAGAAGTGGTAAAGACCGGGCTTTGATTTGATGTCCACAATTTTTGTGACGCGGGGATACCAAAAGCCGTCAATTTCATAACCGCATTGTTCCTTAAATTCTTCGGGAGTTTTATAAAACATTAGTAAGTAGTGCTAGTAATTTTATCAGCAAATAAGCGATTTCTCAACAAAAAATAGTTCAATGCGGTTCACTATAAAAACCCGCCCTTCGATAAACTCAGGGCGGTTAATTTTTTAATTTGCCGAGACACCTTTGGAAGAAGTATGAATATGTAAAAAATTTTCGTAGGCTTCCGCGAACACCTCAATAATATCGTGAATTTCGTGAATCGTTATATTGCCTTTGGCATAAACAACAATCGAGCGATCAAAGGAACTACCTTCGGTTTTAGCCTTGTCTTCCTGACGGGGAATAAGAATTATCATTTCGCCGACGCCAGGTATTCTGAAAACCAAACCGCAAAACCAAACATATTTATCCTCGGTTTGGGGATGGATGATCGCTTTTTCGAAACCTGGAATCTTTCCCGCCACGATTTTTAAAAAATCGATGACGATATTGGTTTGCTCAAGTGCTCGCCGCAAACGGCCGATTAAAGAGACAAAAATCGGTCCTTCGTAACCGCGCAAATCGGTATTTACAATGTGTCGACTCATAAACACTCCTTTTTATAAGTTATTAAATAGCAATCAATACTGAAAATAATCTTACTATAAATTAGTACTTATTGTCAATAAGCGTGTGTTGCATTTGGGTAAATTGAGGAATAAAATAGGGGATAGTTTTATTAAACAACTAAATACGACTTAAAATTAAAAGGAGAACAACTATGTCAGTATTCCAAATTAAAGGTACGCTTATGAGTCCACGAGGCGATTTTAACCTTTATTCAGATGAAGAAGTAGCTAAAGCAATCGGTCGCGTTCGGGCATCTAATCCAAAAATTGCTTTAAAACAATTAGAGCGGAAGATAAGGAATCTCGCTAATTCTGGTTATGGTGTTAGTTGCGATTACTTAGAGCGAGTTAAGTTCTTGAGAATCCCAGAAAAAGAAAGATCAAAAAAAGAAAGGAGAGATAAAATCAGAACACGCGCAGTCGTTATCGAATCATGGGTTATCAAAAAACGCATTAGCTTTTCTCTTTTACATTTGGAAAGAATAAAATGATTAATTTTATCTTATCCAAACTTGCGGTTGCTGATATATACATAGTTATCTGCTTGATTGCTTTTCTTTTTATTAGTGGTCTTTCTAAAATTGGAAAGCCGGGTGACGGCTATCGTGGCCTATATAATGAGAAGAAGAATACCGAAAATCCGGATAGTTTAAATCACAATCAGAAAAGAATTAAAAATAATTGGTTTAAAAATAAATGACCAGCCTTGGGCTGGTCATTTTTGTTTACTTTTTCGTTTATCCTTAAAAATAGGGTATTTACAAGTCCAGCGAGTTTAATCACTAAGCGTCTTATCTGGCCTCTAAAAAGCCCAATTTTAAGCGAAAAATAGGCATTCTAGGGGCTAAACCGACCCTATAAGAATACCGTTTTTACTTGCTTTTTAGACCAGTCGGGATTAAATTATAAATCAGCTAAAAGACACTAAATCACATTAAAAAATCAATAAAGGATGAGGGTTATGAACAACTATCGTTTTACTTATCGATGTCTTTTCCCGGAAAATTCTAACAAATCCTCAATTAAGGAAAATAAACTTTTTGAAGTGTTAAGCGACAAAGAGGCCCGTAAGCGCGTTATAGAAATAAAGAAAAATATTATCGGCAACTCGCGATGCGAAGGATTGAAAGACGAACTTCTTGAGGCGGGAAAATTAGTTCAGGGAATATTTGTGCCGCAAATAGTAATCCCGATCACTACAAGGTTAAAATAAAACACTAAACGCTGGCAGGGAAGCCAGCGTTTTTCTTTTACTTCTACTGACGCACAATATATCTTTTACGACAGATAAACCTATCCTATGGATTACCTTCTTTATCTGTCCGTAAAAGGTAGCGTTCGTTTTACGATGATATTTATTTAGTTAGAGGAATACCCTAGCGCGGATTGAATTAATCCGATTACGAAGTTAAGAATCCAAATAAACAAGTTCCCTATCGCGGTTATAATTTCCCGCAAACTTATCCCGATATTCGATTGGAGCCAGTCGTTTGACCTATCCCAGATACTTAATACACCAGAAAATATATTGCTCGGGCTCGAATTGCCGTTACCTTGAACCTTTTCTACGATATCACGAATAAAACCGGAACCTTGAAGATTGATACTGATTTTCTTTCCAAGATCAAAAATTTGAGTAATTGACTCAGGTAATTGCAATCCTTGTTTTAAATAATCCGGCGCGTTTAAATTTTGAGCCGACACGGGTCGGCTTATAAAAATAAAAAGCAAAAATCCTACTGTCGCAAAATATATAACGGCGGGAAAATTCTTCATTAACTTTATTATACAGTTTTTTTACAAATACTTATTCGGATCAAGGTCGCCGCCAACTGGCATTGTTTTGCAGCTTGGCGAATATTGCGCTCCTTCCGCTAAACCTGGCCGTGCCGGTGTCAAAGTTTGCGAGGCGAAAACCGTGAAATGCAAATGCGGGCCGGTCGCAAAACCGGTTTTGCCAACATAGCCGATTAATTCGCCACGGTTAACTTTTTGGCCAACCGAAACAATATATTTTGAAAGATGGCCGTAAAGAGTGGTTAAGCCATTTTCATGCTTGATTACAATAAATTTTCCGTAAGCGGCTTTGTTACAATATAAATCTTGGTTGCCAACATTAATCACAGTCCCCTTTTCCGCCGCCATTACTTCCGTGCCAATCGGCGCACCAAAATCAATGGCATTGTGGTACTTACTGCGATAATGAGTCGCGGCAAATTTAGTGCGGCCGTAACCTTGAGTAATTGGCGCGACAACTGGTTTTAAAAGAACGAAGGGTCTTGGTAACGGCAGTAAATTAGGATTGATGTTTTTCCGCAGTTCGGATTCAATTCGTTCTATTTCAATAGAAATTTGGCCTTGGAGTTCCTCAATTTTTGAAAGTAAGTCCTGATAGTTTTTTTCCTGGTCTTTTGTTTGATCAAGTAATTTTTGTTTTTCTGTTTTTTGTTCCTGTACAATTTGCTGGCGATTCGCTAAATCTATTTTTTGAATTTCCTTAGCGTATTTTTTACTCTGACTCTCATCTAATTTATCGGAAAGGCTTATCTCTAGTTTTTTAAGTTCTGAAATACTTGAAGACAAACCATTGTTTAAAAGTTCAATCGAACGTGCCTCGTCGATACTTTGGCTTAAGGTTTGGTTTTTTAAAAGAACGTAGAAAAAATTTTGGCGGTCTTTTTGCTGAAGTTCGGTAAAAAGTTTAAGCACAGTGGTTTCACGATCCTGAATAGTTAATTTTATTTTATTAATGTCGCCACCCAGTGATTCAACTTCCAAGCCGAGCTTATCAATCGTGAGCCGAGTTGATTCAAGCGAAAGATTAAGCCCGTTTATGTTCGTGTCATAAGTTTTAATTTCTTTTTTTAAGCTGTCCTTAGTTTTGCCAATTTCATCAAGGTTTTTTTGAACAATGTCTTTTTGTACCTGAATTTGTTGCAGCGTTTTGGCTTTTTCTTGAATCGCTTGCTGTAAACTAGCCCCGGGAGTTTCGGCAAAACTAACGTTACTTTGGAAAATTAAAGCAAAGACCAAAAACAAACTAATATTAAAAACAGCAGATTTTTTCAGCATAATATTAACCCTCAAGTTTTTTTATAGCTTTTTTAATGCGGCTTGCGGATTCCTTTTGCCCAAAAATTTCCAAAAGTTCTACGGGTCCAGGCGAAGCGTCTTTTCCGGAAAGAGCGACGCGAAGTGGCCATAAAACCTCGCCACGGCCACGCGTTTCGGCAAGCGGTAAAAGATCTTTTTCGATATCAATTTTAATAAATTTATCAGTCGAAAGATTTTCAATAATTCGCAAAACGAATTTCAAATTTTCAGCAGTGATTTCGGGCGCAGTTTCTTTCCAGATTAAAAGTTCTTTTGGATATTTTGGCAGTTCAAAGAAAAATTCCGCTAGCGTTTTAAAATCACCAAGTTTTTTAACGCGGTCTTTTGTTAGATTTACCACTTTCTCTAAAAAATTATTATCTTTAAGCCAATCTTTCGGCAAAAACGGTTTTAAGGCAGTAACTAATTCCCCGCCAGTTATCGCCCGCAGAGCGGTGCCATTTAGCCAATCAAGTTTTTGCGGATTAAAAATGGCGCCGGATTTTTGTACCCGTTTCAAACTAAATTCATTAATCATTTCCGAAACAGTTAAAATTTCCCGATCTTTTTCCGGATGCCAACCCATTAAAACCAAAAAGTTCAGCATCGCTTGCGCCAAGTAGCCGTCTTTTTCATAGTCCGTAAGCGAATAGTCAAGATAACGCTTGGAAAGTTTTTTGCGGTCCGGTCCTAAAATTAAAGGCAGATGAGCGTAAATAGGTGTAGGCAAACTTAAAACTTCTTGGATAAGAATTTGTTTTGGCGTGTTCGGCAAATGATCTTCGCCGCGGATTACGTGGCTTATTTTCATTTCGTAGTCGTCAATCACAACGGCAAAATTATAAAGCGGTTCGGTTAAGCTTTTGGCGATTACCATGTCGCCCAAAAGCGCGCTATTCACTTCTACGTGTCCACGAACTAAATCGTTAAAAGCAACAATCTTTTCCGGCGTTTTAAAACGAATAATGGCCGATTCTTTCTTTAACCTTTTTACAGTTTCTTCGTGCGGTAGGTTTCTGCAACGGCCGCTGTAGCGCGGCGGCAAACCCTGACTTAATTGTGCTTGGCGTTCGATTTCAAGTTCGGAAGCCGAACAGAAACACCAGTAAGCGTGCCTGTCGTTAAGCAGTTTTTCGAGATAATTTTTATAAATTGGTTCGCGCTCGCTCTGCCGGGAAATTTCGCCGTCCCAAGCAAGCCCAAGCCAAGTTAGCCCGTCAATAATTTCTTTTTCATATTTTTTCTTCGATCTTTCTTTATCAGTGTCCTCAATCCGGAGGAAAAACTCCCCTTTTTCGTGTTTAGCAAAAAGCCAATTAAAAAGCGCCGTCCGGGCATTGCCAATGCTAAAAGGGCCGGTTGGCGAAGGGGCAAATCTGACGCGAACGTTTGTAGACATATAACAAATTACTAACAACTGATAACTTTTACGTTATTTTGTTATAAGTTACTCGTTATTAGTTATAGGTTAATTTTACGCCTTTTTCCTTAATTTTTCGAGGTTTTGGCGTGCTATTGACAAAATAATATATAGAGAGTACAATTAGAGCAAGTTCTTTAATAGCTAAATATTTCTCAAACTTTCTAGAAAGGGATTTACAATGGAACCGTTATTTTTATTAGGGTGTTTATGTGTGTTGGGGGGTAATTTTAGCAGGGCTTGTTGGCGCAGAAAAAGGTCCAGGTGATGGAGAGTTGGCATTAATTTTTTGCTTTACTTTTACTGCAGTTGCTATCGTATTTTTTGCGGCCAATGTTACAAGTATAGTTGGCGTTCCTAATACTGTCTCTAGTTTATCTTCTGAACGTACATATCAGATAACCGCTCTTGAAAAAGGGAGTAAGGATTTCTTCAATGTAATTACCGTTGACGAGGAAGGAAATGTAAAGCTTTTCGCAATACCAAAGCTTATGAATCAAAATCTCAAGGAAGGCGATCACTTCAAAGTGAAAAGTGTAGGAGGACAAAAAGTCATAGAAGTTCAGTAAAGTAATTTGAGCAAATATGCTCCCGCCACAGAAATGTGGCGGTTTTTATTTTACACTCGAACTAATTTCAAAATTTCCTTCGCGATTTCATCCGCCGCGTTTGGCCGGAAAAAATTCCTCGCCGCCACGCTCATCGCTTCCCTACTTCCAAGTTCGCTGAAAAGTTTTTTTAGCTCCACGAGCATTACATTAATTTTTAGATTCGCTTCTTCAATCGTAATCGCCGCGCCGGATTTGCCGTATTCATAAGCATTCAACCGCTGGTGATTATTTGCCGACTCATCAAGCGGAATTAAAACTGCCGGTTTCTCAAAGGCGGCAATTTCATAAATTGCGGAAGCACCTGCGCGAGAAACTACAATATCCGCGGCGGTTAACGCTTCTTTCATTGTTTCGGGATTAAGATAGCCGATTAATTTGTAACCGTTTCTCGCTCCCGCAGCCGCGGTTTTTGCTTCGGCTAAATTTGCAACACCCACTTGGTGAATAATTTGAAAACTTTCTAGTATTTGTGGGAGATTTTCAAAAATAAAATTATTAATTCGCATTGAACCCTGCGAACCGCCCAAAATAAGCAGTAATGGCGTGGTAGTAAGGAATCCAAGATTTTTCTTTGCTTCAGGCGAACTTTTTCGTAATCCTAAAAGAGAAGAACGAATTGGAATGCCGACTAACGCCGTTTTTGCCGCCGGAAAATAGCTTGCGGCTGTGCGGAAAGCAATAGCGATTCTTTTTGAAAAAGGCGCGCAAAAGCGGTTTGTTAAGCCCGGTACGGCGTCTGATTCGTGAATAATAACCGGAATAAAGTAAAATTTTGCGGCAAGAACAACCGGAAAAGCGCCAACACCACCTTTGGAAAAAATAACATCAGGCATTAAAACATAAAGGCGAAAAAGTGCTTGAAAAAAGCTCCAAAAGAATTTTGGCGCGTCGAGAAAACTTAAAAAAATAGCGTAACGGCGGATTTTACTCGAAGCTAATTTATAAATTTTTATTCCGAGTTGCGAAAAATCTTCGTCAAATTGGCCAATCGGTCCGAGATAATTGATTTCAATCTGATTGCCAGCGATTTCTTTTAATTTTTCAGCAACAGCAATAAGCGGATAAATATGTCCCCCACTGCCGCCACCGGTAAGTAAAATTCTTTTCATTTAACGGCGATAACGCGAGATATTTAAAATTATACCACTCATTGTCATAAAAACAGCGAGCGCTGTGCCACCGTAACTTATAAACGGCAGCGGCACGCCGCTTAACGGAATGATGCCGGAAATTGCCGCAATATTTATAAAAGCTTGAAGACCGACAATGCAGGCAAAACCAGTTACAAGATTTTTAGAAAAATTATCTGGCGAAGCGCGAGCGATCATAAGACCGCGAAAAACATAAAGAAAAAAAACTATCACTAAACTAATTGCGCCGATAAAACCAAGTTCTTCAGCAATTACGGCAAAAATAGAATCGCCAATCGGTTCAGGTAAATATTTTAATTTTGTGGTTGATTTGCCGAAACCAACGCCGGTTAAGCCGCCGGAGCCAATCGCAATAAATGCTTGGTTAATATGATAAGAACTACCAAGCTGATCGGTTTCCGGATGAAGGAAAGACAAAACGCGCTCTAACCGATAAGGCGTGTAGTAAATAAGCGTGGAAATTGAAAGCACGACCAAAAGCAAAGACAAAGCAAGAAATTTTATCCGCGCGCCAGCCGAAAAATACATAATTAAGGAAGCGCCAAAAATTAGAATCGCTGTTGTCGTCGCCGGTTCCATAAGTAAAATAACCATTACAACGGCTATTAAAACAAAAAAAGGCAAGAAACCTTCAAGAAAACTTTTACTTCTCGTCTCTGTTTTACTGACCCAAGCGGCAAGATAAATAAAAAAACTTAACTTTAAAAGTTCGCTTGGCTGGAAAGAAAAAAAGCCAATGTTTAGCCAGCGCTCGCCGCCAAGAACTTTTATACCTAACGATGGAATAAAAACCAAAAGCAAAAGCAAAATATTAAAAACAAGGAAATAAGGCGCTAATTTTTGAAGCCAGCGGTAGTGAACAAAAATACTAAAAATAAAACCAGCAAGACCGAAAGAAAAACCGTAAAGAATTTGGTGTTTTAGGTAATAATAACTGTCGCCGAACTTATTTTTCGCCAAGTCCGAAGAAGCGCTTGAGAGCATCACTAAGCCAAAAATAACCAAAATTCCCGTAAGAGCAATGAAGAAATAATCCGGATTTGTTCGACTAAGGCGATTTCCCATAATTTTTATTTTTTGCTTCGTAAAATTTTTCCGGCTTTTTCGAGCGTCCCTAAAACCTGTCGGCCGTTTATCAAAACCTCGATTGGTTTGAAATCCTTCATTACCACGATGTCGGCAAAATAATTTTCTTTAATAAGGCCGCGTTTTAAAATACCGTATTTTTTTGCCGGCAAAGCAGTAATTTTCATAACAGCTTTCTCAAATGGCAAAATATTTTTTTCTGAAGCAGTTTTTAAAAAAGTTAGGAAAGTCGGATAATTTCTTTCAAAATTAAATTCCTTACTCTTAAAACTCGCGCCATTTGAAGCGATAATCGAATTTGGCAACGCATATAATTTTTCAAGTGTTGGCAGATCAACATTTTTTCTGAAAAGCACGGCCTTAAGTTTAGTTAGTCGCGCAAGTTCAAGAAACGCGTTCCCAAAATTTTCTCCACGACTTTCGGCGTAGACACGTAAATTTTTACCCTCAAGAAATTTTAAAGACGGTTCGGCAACATGGCCAATTGTGATTTCTTCATTTGAAAAACTTTCTAAGTGTTCTAAAATGCGCTTTTCGAATGTTTTACTTAAAACTTTTTCGAGAGTAGCAGAAAAATTTTCGTTTTTTAACCATTCAGGTAAAAAAGTTATTAGATCATTTACGGTTGAATCAGCAACAGGAAAATCAAAACTAATCCAGCTTTCGGCGGAATTTTTTTCGATAATTGAGGCCGCTTCGGTGTAAAGAGCGGCGAAATTTTTAGTGGGAGTAAAATGGCTGACTTCGGTATTTACGTGAGTTTCTCGGCTGATTTGAATTATTTCATTTACCGCGTCGCCCAACTCCGCTTCATAATTTTTAAGGTGAACAGCGTAAATTTTGTGATGAGCGGCAGTAACCGACGTTAATTCTTTAATTTCATGAAGAGCGATTTTGCCGGTTTGAGAATTTGTAAGATCAGTTGAAAAACCAAAAGCCCCGTCTTTAAAAGCTTGCGCCAACACCTTTTTAGAAAGTTCTATTTCTTTATTAGTAAAATCACCAAAATTTCCTGGCGCTACAAATTTTCGGATTGTTGTATAACCGATTAAAGTGCCGAAATTAACGCCGACTCCCTTTTTTTCTAAAACATCTAAAAAATTAGCGACTGATTGCCAGTGAACATTTATTTTTTTGTGGCCGCGAAGAATGGGGGCAAGTGAGACGCCACAATTACCACCGATAATTGTGGTCACGCCTTCGCGGATAAAATCTTTTTGTTCCGGCGAATTGAAAAGTGAAAGATAATGGTCGGAATTAGTGTTTATATCAATAAACCCCGGCATTACAATGGCTCCGTTTGCGTCGATCACGCGCGCTGTTTTCATTTTTAGTTCACTACCTAACTTCGTGACGCGTTCACCGCGAATGAAAATATCGGTTTTTACCGGTTCGTTACCGCTACCGTCATAAACGAGACCGTTTTTAATAAGCGTGGTCATCTACGCTTAAATTTTAACACAAAATTATCTAACTAGAGAGGATTTAAAGAAGATGTTTTCAGGCGAAACGCGCTAAAAAGAAAAGCACCAGGCCTAAAGTTGCCGCAACTGCCGAGATAATCCAAAAGCGCATTGTCACTTGGCTTTCCGGCCAGCCCAACGCTTCGAAATGATGGTGAATTGGCGTTGAGAGAAATATTTTTTTCCCTCTTATTTTTTTGCTCAAAACTTGGATAATGACGGTTACTGATTCGCCAACTAGAATCAAGCCGAAAAACGGCAAGAAAAGAGCGGTATTAGTGAGCATTGCCATCACACCCAAGGTAATTCCCAAAGACATTGAACCGGTATCACCCATAAAAAATTTGGCGGGGTAGATATTAAACCAAAGAAAGGCCAGAAGTGAACCTAAAATTGCCGCGTTCATTGCCGCAAGATCGTAATGATTTAAAGCGAAAGAAACAACGGCGAGCGCGCCGAAAGCAAAAAATAGAACGCCACCAGCAAGGCCGTCGAGGCCGTCGGTTTCGTTTGCGGAAAAAGCAGTGGCAGTGAGAACAAAAATAAAAATAGGAATGTACCAAAAACCGACAAAAACATTGCCGATAAAAGGAACGTAGAGAATATTAAAACCGAGTTTAAAATAAAACCACCAAGCGCCGAGGATTGCGACAGCGGTATAGAGAAAAATTTTTTGGATGATGTTCAATCCCCCACTGTGGGGTCCTTTGCCCAAAATTCCAAAAAGATCGTCAACAAAACCGACGATCGCGGCAAGCGCTAAAGCGACAAGTGGTAGGTAGGTTTCGGGGCGGCTCACAAAATTAAGATAGTTCGCGAAGCCACCGAATAGTTTTTGAAAAATGAAAAAAATAATAGCCAAACCCAAAACAGTTCCCCAAATTATAATACCGCCCATTGTTGGCGTATTGCCTTTGTCTTTATGAAATTTATGGAAAACCGGCGCGCTTACTTCGCTGCGAATATTCTTTTTTCTAAAACCGTAACGATCAAGAAGATGAGAAATAAAAGGCGTGATAAAAAGAGCGACAATGAAAGCCAAAGCAAAAATTATAAGTACTCGAACGGCCTCAAAGACAATCATTGTTTTTCATATGCGATTTCGCCCCATTTTAAAAGCGTTTCCGCGTCTTTCACGCGGTCCGCGCTGCCTAGAATGATAATGATTTCTCTTGATTTTTCGCCGGCAAAAAGCGCGATTAAGTTTTCCTTAGCTAAAGGCGAAGTACCCGTCTTGCCGCCCAAAAAGCCAGAATTTGAAGCTAATGGATCTATGTTTAAAATGGTCCGGTTTTCGGCATCGTTAGTCGGTTGAACTATAAAACTTTGAAGTCGAGTCCAGTTAAAAATATCCGGATCATTTTCCAAAATATATTTTGTGAGTTTCAGTAAATCGGCGGCGGTTGAAACATTATTATCGTCATAACCCGCCGCATCATAAAAAATACTTTTAGTAAGACCGATTGTCGCCGCTTTATCGTTCATTAGTTTCACGAAATAACTTCGCCCTCCGATATATTCTTCAAAAGCGGCGGCGGCGTCATTTGAAGAAGTGAGAAGCATTATTTTTAGCATATCGCGGGCGGTATAAACTTCGCCGCTTTTTAAGCCACCGGCTTCGCCATCGGTTGTAATCGCTGTGCGGCTCACCGGAATTTTTTTATTTAACCCTATTTCTTCAGTAACGATAACAGCGGTTAAAAGCTTGGCAAGAGAAGCTGTTCGCCATTGCTTTTCGGGATTAGTGGAAAAAAAAGAAAAACCGTTTTCAAGCGAACTAAAAATTATAGCTTCGCTTTTTATGGTTGGATCCAAAATTTCCCATTTTCTTTTCGGCAGTAATGGCGCGTTAGATTCAACTGACTGGTTTTTTTCAAAAGAAATATTCGCGCCGGTCCGAATACTGCCGGACTCTGCCGAAGAAATATTTGCTTCAACTTTTTGCGTGGTCGGCGAGATTTTTTCTCCTGTCTTAGTTAAAGTGACGGAGATTAAAATTAGAGCGATTAAAGCTAACGCTTGCCATCTTAAATTCATCATGTTTGAGGAAGATTAATTTTTGCCTCTGTTTGTTCGCTGTTTTCTAAATCAAAACGCTTTAAAACATCTTTATATTTTTCATACTCTGGTAATTCCTCTCGCTCACTTAATCCTAAATGCTTCAAAAAATCGAAACTTACTCTATATTCATAAATATTTCCTTTTGCCGGGTTAGGATCACGCTCAACAAGACCGCGCATCAGCAAGTTGCGAACCGTAAAGCTCGAATTAACGCCGCGGAGATAATCTATTTTCGCCCGTGGCAATGGTCCAAGATAAGCGATAATCGAGAGCGTATCCAAAGCCGCCGGTGTTAAAGTTTCTTTAAATTCTTCTTCAATTAATTTTTGGCCTATACTTTGAAAAGCCGGTTTTGTGGCGAGTTGAACTTCTTTTTCGCCCCTGACAAGCGTTAATCCACGGCTATAATTTTCTCGCAAAGCGGCGTCAAGTTCGTTAAGTAAATTTGCGCACTCTTCTTCTTTAATTTTTAACAAACTAGCCAACTTTTTTAACTGGATTGGTTCGCCGTAATAAAAAAGCAGGGCCTCGAGTTCTGCTTGTTTTGTGATTTCTAATTGGTTCATTTTCTAACAATTATCTTAATTCACGGCTGACTTTTTCGCAATCATTCAATGCGATTCATGATTGTCCTGAGCTTGCTTGCCCTGAGTTTTGTCGAAGGGTCGAAGGGCAATTGTAATTTCACTAAAACCGTCTTCTTGATCGGCAACAATCAACTGATCTTTTATTAAATGGAGCACGGCAAGAAAAAGAACGATAAGTTCATTGCGACCTTTGCCGGTCGGCAAATCGGTGAATTTTAAAGGCGTGGCGGTTAAGCGGCCGATTATTTCTTCGATTTTTTTCTTGAGGTTAATTATTTCATTTTTTATCGTGGCAACAGGCTTAAAAACTTGTTCGAGCTCGCCTAAAATCGCCTGGAATGACTTTAAAATTTCCGGCTGGCCGACTTTTTTCGGCGGGTAGAAAATTACCGCTCGGTTCATTAAAAACTCGCGGCTAAGCATTTGTGGCGATTCCCGCCAATTTTCTTTGATGTGAATTTGGCTTGATTTTATTTCCTGATAAATTTTGAGTCGCATCTCTAAATCTTTAATTTCCCCTTCTTCCTCTTCGCTCAAAGTAAGTGAAGGTAAAAGCGCTTTGGATTTTAAAAGCAAAAGACGTGAAGCAATAACCAAAAAATCCGCCAAAAGTTCGGCAGGTACTTGGCTTTGTGTTTCGCCTTTTTTTAGCTTCTCGAGATACGCTAAAAAATCGCTTGTTACGGCAACTAAACTTAAAGTGGAAACCTCGAGTTTTTTCTCCTCGATAAAATCAAGAAGTTTGTCGAGCGGCCCTTTGTAATATTCAAGCGAGAGTTCGTAAGCCATCAGTATTTAATTTTAAGCGATTTTCAATATTATCGAAAGTAAAAATCAGCCGTGCCGGATGACAACGACATCACCATCGGCAACTACATATTCCTTCCCTTCCAATTTCAACCAGCCCTTTTGCTTCGCCTGATTCCAACCGCTTTGCCCTGAGCTTGCCGAATGGGCCGCCTCAATTAGTTTTTGCCAATTTATAACTTCGGCGCGGATAAACTTTTTTTCAAAATCGGTGTGGATCACGCCCGCTGCTTTAGGCGCTTTCATTCCTTTTTCAATTGTCCACGCCCGTGTTTCGTCCTCACCGGTCGTAAGAAAACTAATAAGATTTAAAATTTTATACGCTTCTTTAATCAATTCCGGCACGGCGTTTGTTTTTGCCAAATCGGCAATAATATAGTTGGCATTCAATTCTTTGATTTTATTTTTCAGCTCTTCGCTCACATCTTCCGGCGCGCCGTTTAAAAGAAAAAGTTGCGGCTTCGCGGTCAAGAGATTTATTTCTTTAATCGCGTCTTTATGGTCGTTAATGAATTTTTGGTTTGCTGAAAGAAAAATGCCATTATCAAGCTCTTGCTCAATTGCCTTCAAGCTATCCATCATTTTAATCGCTTCCGGTTTGCCGCCCCGCGCATCAGACCCGGCTTTCTCTTCACGCTTTTTCACTGTATCAAGATCTTTTAAAATGAGCTCGGTTTTGATTGTTTCAAGATCGCGAATCGGGTGAACACTTCCTTCCACGTGAATAATTTCTCCGTCGCCGAAACAGCGGATGATTTGTAAGATAGCGCTCACCTCCCGAATGTGCGACAAAAATTTATTACCCAAACCTTCTCCCACATTCGCGCCTTTTACTAAACCGGCAATATCGTAAAATTCCACAACTGCGGGTACCTGCTTTTTTGAATTGCTTAATTTTGCGAGCTTCTCTAGCCGTTCATCGGGCACGGGCACAACGCCGATATTCGGATCGATTGTCGCAAACGGGTAATTGGCAATGTTTACCTCTTGATTTGTGAGTAATTTAAATAATGTGGATTTCCCCACGTTCGGAAGTCCAACAATGCCGATGGATAATTTCATAAGGTATTATTCCAACAAATCATAAATCACAAATGATTTCCTGTCGATTGCTTATTGATAATTTCATTAGAAGATAGTAAAATCGAATTTAGTTTTTTAAAATTAAATTTTAAGGAGCAAGCTGATGCAAATTAAGGAAAATAATGCTGCAATCATCGCTAAGCAAAAAAGCTTTGAAGAAGAGATAAAACCAAGCATGTCAGTAATGCGTATTCACGCTCTAGCTTTTACGAGCGGTAATATCGATGACGCTAACGATCTTCTCCAAAACACTTATTTAAACGCCTTTCGATTTTGGAATTCCTACAAAAAAGGCACAAATATTGGCGGTTGGCTTTACCGGATTATGAAAAATTATCTTATCAACGATTATTACAAAAAAACTAATAATTTGAAAAGCGTCAATTTTGAAGACGTTAAAAATTTTTATGAAACTATTCGCCATAGTTCAACTAATTCTTCCGATCTTCAAAGGCAAATTTTTGAGGAAATGATTGGTGATGAAGTTTTGGAAGCGTTGTCAGCTTTGCCGCCAATTTTTGAAAAAGTCGTTATTCTCGTTGACATCGAAGGAATGAACTATGAACAAGCAGCAAAAATTTTTAATTGCCCTGTTAGCACCATAGGACCACGACTTTCCAGAGCTCATAAACTTCTTAAGAAAAAGCTCAAAAGATATGGCAAATCGCTTGGTTACAATGTTCGTTAAGCTTATTGAATATAAAACCGGTAAAGTTTTTTTGACCAAACCGGGCCGGCGTGCGCTATGCCAATACGCGGGGAACTTTTAACTTTTAACTTCAAACTTTTTATTTTTAAGTCCCGATCCTCTATCCATAAGCCGGTTTTTTTACCGGCTTTTTTGTTATTAAAACGCTTATCAATTTTTAAATATTTTGTAACGCGCGCAGGACCGTTTATCCGGCGGTTGCCGGATTCTACGCCGCGGATTAAGACAGCGGCCGGATAACCACTTTTTCCAGTCACGATATTCAACATCCAATGCATGCCATAAGTGAAATACACGTACCAATAGCCGGCCGGCCCAAACATCGGGAAATTCCGTTTGGTTAAGCCACGCGAGGCGTGCGACGCCTTATCTTTAAAGCCATCATACGCTTCAACTTCAACAATCATTCCCGAAATTTTTCGGGATGATTGTTGCCCCGACCGTGAACGCGTTGGGGCTGTTTTCCGCACTAAATATTTCCCCAATAAATCCTTTGCCACCGTAACCGTCGGCTGCTCAAAAAATTTTTCACTAAGAATCATAAGAGTTTTCTCACTTCTTCAATCACATCTTTTGGCACTGGGTCGCGTTCTGGGCTCACGCCGGGATAGCGCCACGCCGTAATTACTCTAATCCTCTTGTTATTAGTTTCTAGTTTTTTGTCATTAGTTGCTCGTCCACTGGCGAGCTTATACATTACCCAAATTTCCTGATAACGCTTTGTGCCGGCGGGTTGCATTACCGCTACCGTCTCTGTTGCTACGCCTTCTTCCGTTCTTTTCGGGAATCTGATAATTCTTTTGATGCGGCTCTCTGAAATGCCATACTGCATCATTTTGTGAAACACGTGGCTTGTCCAGGAATATTTTTTATCTTCTTTCGGCGGTTTGAACATTATAAAAATAAATTATTCTTTCGTTCATAAAGCTTCACTCGCTAAAATTAAACTCGCTCATCGTTAGGCGTTACGTAATTCATCAAACTCAACCTCTCCGGCAACTGCCGGATTCGGGATTCAGACAATGATAAATTTCTACACCTTTCCTTTTCGCTCGGTAATTTTAACGCTCCTTCAGCAATATTCATTCAAGAATAATTTATTTTCGAGAGTATAAACCGACAAGTTCAGTTTGAGCGATAATGTGACCAGTCATGCTTTTTTCAAGCTCCGCCTTAGTTCCGCCTTCAGCTAAATTTAATTCAGTGTCCAAAACGTAAAGTTTAAAAAAGTAACGGTGCGGTTTCGCGCCGTGGGGCGGGCAAGGACCGCCGTATTTCGCGTGATTAAAACTGCTCATTCCTTGAACTGCGCCCGCTGGCACGTTATCTTCAGAAATATATTGAGTTTTTGGCGCAATATTCCATAAAAGCCAATGATCCCACGGCGTGCCGCGAGTGGCATCCGGATCGTCCATAATAAGCGCTAAACTTTTTGCGCCTTCCGGAATATTCCGGATTTCAAGCATCGGGTTTACGTCATCGCTGTCGCAAGTGTATTTCGCTGGAATCGTTTCGCCATTATGAAAAGCTGAACTTTTTAATATTAATTTGTCCATAATTGTCGTTGATTCCCGCTCAAACCTAATTAAAAGCAATATGACTATAACTGCTAAACAGATAAAAATCCATTTCGCCATTCATCATAATTATATATAATTGAATTGATATGGCTTTAGCAATTTATAGAAAATATCGACCTTCCACTTTTGAAGACCTGCTTGGCCAGGAAATAGTTGTTCAAATTTTAAAAGAAGCGGCGCGGCAAGAAAAAATCGCCCACGCTTATCTTTTTGCCGGTCCGCGCGGCACGGGCAAAACCACCACCGCTCGTCTTATCGCCAAAATCGCGAATTGCGAAACGCGGGCAAAAGACGAAAAATTCCGCGCGACTGGCGAACCCTGCAATAAGTGCCAGAAATGTGAAGAAATTGACGCTGGCCGGAGTTTGGACGTGATTGAAATAGACGCTGCTTCAAACCGCGGCATTGATGAAATCCGCGACCTTAAAGAAAACGTCAAAACCGCGCCGATTGGCTCAAAACACAAGGTCTTTATTATTGACGAAGCCCATCAGCTTACCAAAGACGCTTTTAACGCGCTTTTAAAAACTTTGGAAGAACCGCCTTCTTACGTGATTATTATTTTAGCCACAACAGAAGCCGAAAAATTGCCAGCAACGATTACTTCCCGCACTCAGCAATTTTATTTCAAACACATTCCCCTTCACCAGATCACTGGAAAAATAAGAAAGATCGCGACTGAAGAAAAAATCGATCTCACTGAAGAAGCGGCGGATTTAATTTCCTCTTCCGCCGAAGGCAGTTTTCGCGACGCTGAATCAGTTTTAGACCAGCTTATTTCTTTTGGCCACCAGAAAATAACTATCGATGAGGTGGAAAAAATGCTCGGCAAAGTCGGTTTCGATAAACTATCCGCCCTTGCCGGTAGTTTGATAGATGGCAACGCGAAAAACGCCCTTGAAATTGTTTCCCAAATTGAAGACGGCGGTTACAATTTGGCGCAACTAACGAAAGATTTAATCCGCTACCTTCGCCGCGTTGCCGTTTTAAAATTCAATCCGGGAATGAAAAATTTATTTGAACGAGAACTAATGGCGGATCATTTAAATAAAATTATCGCCCACGGCCAAATTTTTAAAGATGGCGACTTGAATCTTATTAAGCGTTTGATTGCCGCTTACAGTCAGATGCGCTACAGCCAGTTTCCGATTATTCCGCTTGAGGTGGCGATTATAGAATCGGAGAAAAAACCCTCATAAAATGAGGGTTTTTGTACTATTGACAAGATAGATACCAGTATGCTATACTTAGCCTAGAGTAAAATAATAAACAATTATTTATTAACAATTTCATAGGAGATTTATCATGAATATTCTCACATCAGTACCATTCGCAGAACTCGTCATCGTGTATATCCAAATCGCGATGAACATCTCTTTTATTATTGGCGTACTCATTACAGCTGAATATATGGACGAGAGTTATAAAAGTGCGGTATTGAGTGGAACATCATATGGACGACGCCGCTGGATTAAGAATTTCAAGAAAATGATGTTCACGTCAATTTTCGGCATCGCCAGCTTGGCGATTATGGTAATTGAAATGCTCGCAAATGTTTACAAAGTTACTCCGGAGAATTACTGGTACACGGCGAAAGTACTTCACGCGATTCTGATTGCTTCATCAATTTTCTGCGGGATTGCAGGCGCAGGAGTGGCCCTTTTCGGGATTATGTATTTACGAGGATTTATACAGTATCGCCGAGATTTATCGCTCATATCTTGATAAGTATTTTCAATATGAAACCGCCAAAGCATAATGCTTAGGCGGTTTTTTTATTCCCCAAAAATTATCTCGTAACGCTAATTGTTTGGCCTAATTCCGCTGATGGCGCGGAAACAGTAATGCGATTACCAATGTTAGAATCTTTTTGAATATTATAACCGCTGTTATAACTTGAAGTGCTTGTATAAAAAGCGGTTTGATCGCTTGGATCAAAAGGCATGCTTGGCAAATAAATTGGCACAAGACATTGGGCGATGTCATAAGTGCTTGTTGCCATGCGCACGCTTGATGTTGGCACCGCGCCGGCCGGACAGCCGGTTTCAAAAGTTCCTTTATTGTCGGCAATGCGCTGGTCAACTCCGTTTAAAATCGCGTTAATATTGGCAATCCGTTGAGTATTTCGGGCGTTCGCAAATTGCCGCGCCGGATTTATTGCCACAATAACAACGCCGGTTAAAATACCGATAATACCTATCACTACCATTAACTCAATCAAACTAAATCCTTTTCTCATTTACCTAAATAATAACACGAATTTTCTTATCCTTCGAATTCTCTCAGGATAAAATAAAAGCGGTCGTGATCAATGACCGCTTTTATTTCACTTCCTGCCAGAAAACCTGAACGTATTCGTTGCCGGTTAATGGAAAGCCGGGCGGCGGATTGTAAAGCAAGTTACTATCGTAAATCAGTTCCTGGCTTTGGTAGCCACTGCCGTCGGGATAATTAAAAACGTATCGATTATTGGTAACGATCATACCGTAGTTTGTGAGTTTAGTTCGAATGCCATTATTTGGATTACAAGCATCACCGTAGTAAAACCGGCCAACTCGGCCATTCTGGGCTAAGAGCGCGCCGTCAATTCGCAAGGTATCGTCGCTTACAAGTCCAACATTTATGTCTTTTTGAGCAACCAAAGCAACAGCGTCAGAACCGTTATAGTTTGTGTAAGTTAAACTATCGTTCACGGTAATACTTGTGCGAGTCGCGGCATTATCCGGAAAAACTCCCGAACCAATCGTCACTCGGTAATTATTTATATTGCCGCTTACCCAAACATTATCATTGAAAAAGAAAATTCCGTTTGCCGGAATCGGCCCGCTTTTTATGAATTTTTTTACCTGAATACTCCAACTCCCCCAACCTGACTGATTGTAGTCATTTGAACAGTGAGGTTTTGGCGCGATGTTTTTTAAAACTGTCACTTGGTAAAGCGAGTAAGTGCCGGAAGCGTTAAAAATTAAATTGTAACCAAGCGCGCCGGAACTTGAAGCGTAAACTCCGCTTGATGACGCCTGTGTCTGAAGTGAAGCGAGATTTAAAGTGAGGCCGGCGAAATCAAGCGCTGGCACGGGAAATTGACGACCCGAAATAAAAACATCCGGCCGGTTTGGCGTGGAAGTCGGAGGATAAGGATCTTTCGGGTTTACGCGAGTATAAACACCAAAAACGGACGGTTCGTTGTAATCGGGGTCAGCGTATGTCGCTTGCGCGCTTTCCACTAAATTATGAGCCAGCCCGTCAAAATGAATGCCGCCGTTTGATCGAATTTGGCCGAAAACTTCCGTTCCCGTGCCAAAACTAAGATTATCGTTTGAGGCAACTTCATACTGAGCAAGCGTTGGAATGCCAAGTTTTACTAAAATTATTTTTTCAATCGATGGATCAGCCGCCACATGGCCGGTACTTTGAATAGTAATAATTGTTGAGCTGCCGGTTGAAGGCGAGATATCCAAAATAAACTGGCCAAGCAGATTACCGTTCCTATCATAATAATCGTGCGTGAAGGGGCCAGGGTGGCCAGTGCCGTCTTCGAAATCAGTAGGCGCATGAGCTAAGTGCCAGCGATAATATTCAATACCCGCCTCCGCTACCGAAAAAGCGAGCGCGCGGTGAAAATTTCGCAGCGATAAGTTAAGCATTGTTACGCTCCAGAGAACAAAACCGGAAGCAAGAATAATAACCAAGCCGCCGAAGATAATCACTTGTAGCGTCAAATTCCCTCGCCTATTTTTAAATATATTTTTCATTAATTGCTTCTTAGATTTCTAATGTCGATCGTGTTTGAAAAAATAGTTGGTTGGGGCGCAATACTTGGGTTTAAGTCAGCGGCCAACGTGAGCCGAATCAAACGGATGTTTAAAATATTTATCGGCGCGGTCATTGCCGGTTCGGCGCCGGTATAATTAGTATCAAAATATTCAAAATTGCTTATAGCGGCGATAACATTGGAAACAAGGGTGGTTATTGTTTCACTGCTTGTCGCGTAAACTAGTGGGTTGCCGGCCGGCTTAATAACTCCCCGCTCGAGCGTGCTTGAAGTAATTGTGTAACGCACTCGGTCAAACAAACTATCTCTATCAACGTCGCTGTAGAAAATAAAAGAGGTGGAACTGGCTATTTCAATAGGATAGGCGCCTAAACTTGAAGGACTGGCTGAACGGATATCCGTCACTAATTGGGCAAAAATTTGCTCCAAACCTTGTCGGTTACTCAATTCCTGATTAATAAAAGTGCCAACGTTATAAAACTGCCGTTCAAAAATTCCAAGCGCGGCAATAATAATCACCATTACCGCAACTGAAACAATAAGTTCCATAAAAGAAAATCCGCCTCGGTTTTTTAGAATCTTGATCATTCTGATGGTAAAAGTAAAATATTTTTCTGTTGATAATTACTCGTAACACTCGCGGTACTTGTCGCTAAATCATAACCCGAAGCGCTAACGGAAATATTATAAGCGCCGCTTTGGAGATTATTAAATAAAACTTCGCCCGGCGGCACACAAACAGATTTAAATTCTATTTTCACGCTGGTTACGGTCGGCGTGTAATTTTGGTCAGCTGTTGATAGAAAAATTTTGTAGCGGAAATAGCGATTATCGTTGTAAAGGCCGCTTATGTCGGAAGTGCTTGAAGTGTAGTAAGCGTTTGAATCATTGCCCGGACCGGTGAAATTCCAAGTTGTACCATCGTTATTTGCCGCAATTTGAAATTTTACGCTATTACCAGTTTCGCTTGGTTGCGTAGTCGGCAACCAACTAATTGAGTAAAAACTCGCGCCCGTTGAATTTGTGTCAATTGTATTTGAAATCAGCCATTCGGTTGATGTCGGATAAGTTGAAGAAGCAGAAGCTAAAAGGGAAATTTCTCCGGAGGTGGAATCAGCATCCATACCACTACTCTCACTTGAATAATTTCCGCCGGACCAATCGCTGTCATTCGTAAAAGCGTGGCCACTCGTTAAAATTTTCGAATAACCACCGGAAGAAAGCGTTACCGAAGCGCCGTTTATCGGCGTGCTTGAAACGACATCTTTTATATAAACCAGTAGCGAATCTGGCGCCGCAGGAGTTACCACAAATTGAAAATCAGAGACGGTATTTGGATTAACGATAAGTGGCAAAGAAGGAATTGTTCCTAAGAGGTCACTTGAAGTGCTAAGTAAAGAAAAATTATAAGCGTCCCACTCGATATTTGAAAAATTGAATAATCCGTTGCTGTCTGTTACCGAACTAGTGGAAAATTTAAAAATATTAGGATTTGTGCCGATGAGTTTACTTCCAGCAATCGAAAACTTTTGATTAGGAGCTGGCGCGCAAAGATTGTTCGAAGTTTTAACGTTAATTTGACTAACTTTATCAATTGCGAAACTTATTGTTGTTAATGTTTTTGCGACGACAGTCGCATCAGGTTTCACCGGATTCGGATTTTGAGCGGCGCCCGGAGGATAAGTTTGATCGGAAGAATATGTCTGTTTGGTCACGGTAATGTGGTAGTTTTGAGTGCTCGTCGGCGTATCAATAATTCGCAACTGACCAATATTATTAGTTGTATCGGTAAAATTAATCGGCGGGCTTACCGACTGGTTTACCACGTGAATACTTGCTCCTTGAATTGGTTCGCCGTTACCATTAAAAACATTCACGAAAAGCGAGCCGTTATTGGTCGCTGATTCCAAATTTTTCGGCGCGATTGTTGTCGTAAAAGCGAGTGGCACAAAATGTTTGCAAGAAGGACAGCTTGTCAGCACTTCAATTAATTTATAATCGGCTGGCGCGGTGTCGCTTGCGGATGTTCCGTCAAAAATATCGTCAACATTTCTGATGTAAGTATTAATTAAAAAATTAATGCGGCCTGATAAAATCATTTGCTCTTCGGGAATTACGCCAGAAGGTGTGCCGCCCACAATACCGATATCTTCATAAGGTAAATTGCGCATAATTTCAATTTGCCGGTTAATGACATTTGCCGCCTCTGTTCGCAGTTCGGAATTTACCACCGTGTCTAAAATCGAAGAATAAGCGGCATAAGCGCCGGTAAAAATAATTGCCGCAAGACCGACCGCGATCACAAGTTCAACGAGAGTAAAACCGCTCCGATTCATATTTATATTAACCAGAAATACCTTGCGTGATCGAATAGATCGGCATAATGATCGACAAGGCGATAAATCCGACAACCAAACCCATCAGCAAAATAAGTATCGGTTCAAGAAGGGTGGTGAGATTCTTAACCGTATTGTCGAGTTCTTCGCTGTAGTATTCCGAAAGATAGGTTAAGTTTTCTTCCAAATTTCCCGTTTCTTCGCCGACCTTAATCATTCCGAGAAACATTTTCGGAAAAAGTTTCGGCGCTTTTTTTAAGTAATGCGCCAAACTTTCGCCTTGGCGGACCGTTTCAATTATTTTTTCAATATGGAATTGATAAATCTTGTTGCGAACCGTGTTTTTAGAAATAGCCAAACCATCGACAACCGTCATTCCGCTTTTCAAAAGAATGCCTA
This sequence comes from Patescibacteria group bacterium, assembly GCA_038064775.1. Lineage (GTDB taxonomy): Bacteria > Patescibacteriota > Minisyncoccia > UBA6257 > GWB1-50-10 > JBBTSG01. The sequence goes on along the minus strand of JBBTSG010000014.1, from coordinate 2,248 downwards.
AAGAACGGGTGAAATTTGCCATCGTTAAATTTTTAATCATTTTCGAGACAATCGGCAAAGCGAGCATAAGCTTATCCCAAACATAGCGAATCGGTTTAAACATAAGAGCTATCTGAAAAAGAACAAAAACTAGAATAACCCCGCCTAAAAACACTATCCCGTAGTGATTCAAGAAATTTAAAATAGCGATCACGGCTCGTGTGGTAAAGGGCAACCCAACTTTTAAATTAGAAAAAATCGGCAGAATTTTTGGGAAAATAACCGTGGTTAAAAATACTGTCATTCCGATTGTGGCGCAAAGAATAATCGAAGGATACACAAAAGCGGACTTAATCCGGTTGTTAATTTCCCGTTGTTTTTTTATTTCTTTTGATAAGTGAAGCAAAGTTTCCGAAAGATTACCGCTTGTCTCCCCCACTCGCACCATATTGATAAAAAGATCGCCAAAAATATAATCGAATTTTTCCAAGCTTTGAGCCAAAAACTGGCCGTTGTTCACGTCATTGATAACTTGATTGATGATTTTTCCCAGCTTTTTTGAGGAGGATTGGTCTTGGATAAGTTTTAAACTTTCAATAACTGGAATGCCGCTTTTAATTGCGAAAGAAAGATGGCGCGCGAAATTAACCCGTTCCTCAATAGGAACGGAACCAAAAAGTTTTTTGAAAAAAACAAATTTAGAGTTTTTATGGCTAGGAACAGCAACTGGCTTGCTTCCAACCGTAGGAATGTTTTTTTGCTCGTCAGCCATTGTTTTAATTTATTCGTGAATAATACGAAGCACTTCTTCAATTGTTGTCAGTCCTTCTTGAGCTTTCTGCAAGCCGTCTTCAATCATTAACCTCATTCCATTTTTAACGGCTGTTTGTTTTATTTGATTTGCGTCAGCTCGGCTTACAATTAAGGAACGAATGTCGTCATTAATTTCCAGCACTTCATGGATGCCGATGCGGCTCCTGTAGCCGGTGCCGTCGCAATCCTTGCAACCCTTGCCGGCAGTATAAAATTTATCGGTTGAAAGATTTTTAGAAATGCTCGAAAAACTTTTAATTTCCGCCAAACTCAAAGTTCTTTCCTGCCTGCAAGTTTTGCAAACCACCCGAACCAAGCGTTGGGCAATCGCCACATTAACAGTTGAAGCCACAAGAAAAGGCGGGGCGCCCATATCAATCAGGCGCGGAAAAGTGGTGGCGGCGTCATTTGTGTGAATGGTTGAAAGCATTAAGTGGCCGGTTAAAGCGGCGTTGATTGCGATGTTCGCTGTTTCCGAATCGCGAATTTCGCCGACCATAATAATATTTGGATCTTGCCGCAAAATAGAACGCAAGCCGTTCGCGAAAGTAAATCCGGCTTGGGCGTTCACCGGCATTTGTGTAATGCCGCCGATTGAATATTCAATTGGGTCTTCAATTGTGATGATAGAAATTTCCCGCGTGTTCAATTTCTTAATCATTGTGTAGAGCGTGGTTGTTTTGCCGGAACCGGTTGGGCCGTTCGCTAAAATCATGCCGTAAGGTTTGCTGATTGCGGATTCAACGGAAGCTAGTTGTTCTTTTGTAAATCCCAATTCCGCCAAACCAAAATTTTGAAGCGCTTCGGCAAGGATTCTTAAAACCGCGTTTTCGCCGTAATAAGTCGGCGCAATTGAAACGCGGATATCCACGTCCCCTACTTCTTCCACCTTTGCTTTAAAACGGCCGTCTTGCGGAATTTGGTGGACGTCAATTTTTAAACCCGATAAAACTTTAATTCGGCTGATTATTTCTGATTGGAATTCTTTGGCAAAAGTAAAAGCGTCTTGAAGCACGCCGTCAACGCGGAAGCGGACAAAAACTTTATCGGTGGCTGGATCAATGTGAATATCGGAAGTGCGGGAAAAATAGCCGTAAGTAACCATTAAGTCCACGAGTTCAATTATGGAAGTATCGGTCGGCGAAGCTTTTAATTGCTTCTCAATCGCGTCTTTAAGAGTTTTTATGTTCGGCACAGATTAATTATAACAAAATTGAAGAATTAAATAGATTCATGATAAAGTATTTAGGTCATTGCTGGGTCGTCTAGTGGCCCGCCAAAGGCGGACAAGTAGGACTCGGTCTGAAGTAGTAAGACGAGAAAGATTTTTGAAATCTGGACAAGGTCGAAAATTATTAGATAAGATATTGAAATAAATTTCTCTCTAGTGCTGGGAGATCGTCTAATGGTAGGACATGGGCCTTTGAAGCCCAGTATCTAGGTTCGAATCCTAGTC
>JBBTSG010000013.1:0-16792 GCA_038064775.1 Patescibacteria group bacterium | reverse complement strand
CTTTCTGTTAATGAACACTTGGTACTGCCAAGTCAGTGTAAGAGTATCTTACAAGAGTAATTTTAGCATACTACAAGGTAATTTGTCAATAGCACTAAAAACACTGAGAAAAATATAGGTGTTTTACTGATAACACTCCTAGATAGCACCTTTTTATCCTTCGCTAGTTTCTATACGGCAAGCAAATTTAAATTAAAATAACCAAGAATGGCGCCGCCGAAAGCCAAAGTCAGAAGCAAAGCAAAAAGAAACGAGTAACTTAAAGTGGTGAATTCTTCCTTAAAGGCAAGCCGGCGGAAAATTGAAACGATTAAGACGGAAAAGAAAATCAGCGGTACAAAAGCAATAAATCTTGGCCAGCCAACGACGAGCGCGCAAAGCAAGCCCAAAGTTGTTTCGCCTGTTTCAAAAAATCTTTCTTTGTGCCTTTCTAAAACTTTCAAAAACCACCAAAAAATTAGCGCCGCGCCGATTGAAATAACAACGTCAAGCCAAAAACGACCCCAAGAATAAAAAATAAAATAGCCAAATTTTGAATTAAAAATCCACGGGAGATCTTTTACAAAACCAAGCGGCACCGTGTCGCCTAACGGCTTGTTTAAAAAACTTTCGGTAAAAGAATTTTTTGACCAAACGTAATATTGGCCGGCGGTTAAAAGAAGGGCGTAGAGGGCCCGAAAACCTATCACAGACCAAACAGCGCGAGTGTAAGCGCGCTGTTTTTCCGGTTTCTTCAAGAAAACATAAAGAGCAAAAGCAAAAACCGCCCAAAAGAAAATTATCGCTAAATAGACCGGCGCGGAACCAGTCAAAAGGTTCGCAAAAAAGTCTTTTAAAGTAATATCTGGAATCATGTTTTCAAAATATTCTTAAATTATAATCATTACTAACCTAAATAAAAAGCCGCCCTCAAACATAATGGGGCGGCAGGTAAATCATTGTGAGACCGCGTTTTTTTCCAAGCCGATTCTCAAATCGAGCGCCTTTTGAGCCTTTCCATCCGTCAATAAAAGCCATAGCATCAATTAATTCTGAAAGGATAATCGGCTCATAAAAATCTCTCATTATCCAATGCGAATCGGTAGTTTTTAAAATTTTCGTCAATCGATCGATTGCCGGTTCATAAGGCAAAATATTCCAAACCTTGAAGTTATCCGCTTGCATTTTGCGAATGGTCTTCACAAACCTATTCATATTTTTTCTTTTGGAGCCAAGACCGCCGGTTGTAATCGGCCCGGAAGGTTGAATTGTAAGCCCAGGAAGTTTACGCATTACTTCCAATTCTCGTTTAGCGACAAAAATCAAATCAGCCGGCGTTTTTACCATCAGCAAATCTTTCTTGTCTTCATCCGTCAAATAACTTTCTCTTATCACTTCTCACCTCTTATTTAATTTTTATTAATTAGTTAGCTAGTGCCGAGTATACAGGCGAATAAAAATCAAGTCAATCACCGTCGTTATCGTTATCGTTTTCCGCTTCTTCTTTAAAAGCGCCGTAATGACTGCTGTCTTCACAATCACATTGTTCAAGCGGCTCGCCATTCATCGGACAATCTATTGCTTCACACTTACCCGCCTTTGGGCTCACTCCTTTGCAACCGCCAGTACAAATAAAATGTTCCATATTAATAAAATTCTTAAGCCGGCCTTTGTTTAAATTATAACACTTGAGTTTAATCGTGACTGAAAAGATTAAATACGCGTAAAAGAATGAGAACTAGAATCAAATAACCTGCCATTGCTGAAAAAGCTACCAAATCAAATAAACGCTCGCCGATATACGGATTTGAAAAAATATATCGGAAAGGCCAGATTAAAAAATCGGAGAATAGATAAAGATATTTAATAGCGAAACTTTCGGGACTAGCGCCGAAATATTTAAAGACAAGCCGGAAAAACAAAATTATTTCTACCAAACCGAGTAGTTGTTTTAGAAAGTGTTTAAGCCGATTTTTAAAATTGCCAACCATAGATTTTATTTAGCGACCGACAGCTATATTAAAACCGACGAATGTTACAACCAAACAAATAACCACGAAAAAATAAAATTCTAATTTGGAAAACATTTTTATATTTTAGCAAATCAACAAGGCAATTCAAGGGCCTATCTAATCATTTAAAGCGTCGATTGTGTAGTTGTTACCCGCGTTCCAAAGCATAAATCCTCGAAAAGAACTACTTGTTGTGTCTTTAACAGCTTGAATTTGCGCCTTAACTTCCGACAAACCATATGACACGCCTAAAAGGTCAAAATCCTGAAGCCATGGCCGCAACCCTGCTATAGTCCCCGAACTTATCGCGAGTCGCTCGAGGGCGGAAGCCATTGAATGGCTAACCATAACGTAGGGACAACGCGCCGGCTCTTTGCAACCGTCAAAACCGAAACTGTAGTGCGAAGGGTAAATCATTGGTGAAACGAAATCGAAATATTCATAAGCATCTTCAATTAACTGACCTATGCCTAAATCGTTCTTGCTAACTGTCGCCAAACCGAAAAGATCGGCAGAAAGACGCACGCCATTCAAATGTTCTCGTAAATACTTAAAAAAGCTACGGATTACAAAATGATACGGTGTTTTTTGATCCCAATGAGAAAAATAAAGCAGATTAAGGTCGCCGTCTGACGGGAAACGAATATAATCAAAATTAAGCTCGTCAAAACCGCGGGCGGCCGCGTCACGGCTTATTTTTACGATATAATCCCAAACTTCGGTTGAAGCCGGATCAACCCAAGCCAAATTTTTCCGGTCACGCCAAATCGTTGAAGTGGTTGGCGCGCTACTCGTTGAATAGAAAGAAAGATTTTGAACCGCTAAATCCGGCCGCGCAAGCGCTAAACGGCCGTCTTCAAAAACCGTTATTCTCGCAATCACATAAATATTGTTATCGTGAAGTTTCTTGATCAAAGAATTTATTTTAGGAATTCTTATCTCTTTTGCTTTGTATTTTAGAATATCACTCACGCTCGTGTCATAAGTAATAAACCCAGAAAAATCTTTAATGTCTATTACTACCGCGTTTAAATCAGTTTTTTTGGAAAGATCGATAATATAATCTATCACGCTTCCCCGTCCAGCTGACCAACTAGTAAGATAAACCGCCCGAATTATTGTAGGCGGCGAGGTAAGCGGCTTTTGAAAACCAATATCTGTTTCAAGATTTTTTTTAATACTCGGCGGATGTTTTTCGGGCACCTCGGTATTTACATAATACTCGTTTGCTTCGTGAAAATTTAAGAAAATTATTCCGCCTAAGGCTGTAAGTAAAACTAGAAAACTAATTAAAGGAATGCGGATCATTCATTGTTTTGCCTCGAAAATCGATTATAAAACCAAGCCCAAACAAAACCAAAAAGCCAACTTCCAATTAATAGAACTAGAGAGTCGCCAATAAATTTCCCTAGAGAAAAATCCGCCGGAAAAAGAGAGGTAATGTTCGCGCCAAAAAACAGAGCGTTAAAAATAAAAGAAAACAAACCGGGAGCAAGCCAATAAAACAAAGTAAAAAGCAGATAACTAAGACTGGAAAGAAGAGCGAGTGAGTTAGCAAAAGCTTTTTTATGGAGCATTAATCTGATTATATCACTAAAATAAATACTCGCCAAAATTATTCGTAACGGAGAGCTTCTATCGGGCTTTTTTTAGACGCCTGACGAGCGGGATAGATACCGAAAACCAAACCCACAAAAGCCGCGACACCTAAACCAAGCGCCGCTGCTCCAACCGGAAAAGAGAAAACCCAATTCACTGCTAAAAATTTGGTTAAAACAAGAGAAATAATAAACGAAAGTGTGGCGCCAAGGATTATGCCTATCGCTCCGCCCAAAGCGGTAAGGATTATTGCTTCGAGCAAAAACTGGACAAGAATATCTTTTTCGGTGGCGCCCAAAGCTTTTCTTAAACCTATTTCCCGCGTCCGTTCGGTAACGGAGACAAGCATAATATTCATAATACCAATACCGCCAACGACAAGAGAAATCGCGGCAACGGCGGCTAGAAATAAAGTGAGCACGCTTGTAATCGTGCCGACCGTTGCCATTGCTTGTGCTTGAGTTTCAACAAAAAAATCGTCTTTTGTTGGATCGGTAATGTTGTGATTATTGCGGAGAGTTATTTTTATATCTTCCACTGTTTGCGCGACATTAGCTTCGGTATCGGCTTGAACGACTATTCGATCAAAATGCTTCTTTCCAAAAACATATTGCTGAGCAGTCGTGTACGGAATAAAAGCGGCTTCGTCGAAATTAAGAAAGGTAGATTGTCCTTGTTTTGGAAAAATGCCAATAACTTTGAAGTTGCGGCCATTTATTTTTATTTTTTGGTTTAATAAACTTCCATTGCCATTAAGCTGGATGTTTACTTTTGAACCAATAACAACTACGTCGGAATAACTTTTTACTTCGTCATTCGTAAATATCCTTCCTTCCTCTGGATAAATGTTATATATTTTCGAGAAAAGTTCGGTTGCGCCAAATATTGTCGGGCGGTAAGTATTATTTTCGTAAACTGCTGATTGGCTGCCGAAAACCACCGGCATTATGCCGTCCGCGTGAGGCACGTTTTTTTTCTGGCTCAAAGCTAAAAGATCCGCTGGCTTTAATGAATCGGTAAACATGGAAATAAAATCGGTCGGGCCTTTAGGTTGGCGTCCGGGAACTGTTGCGATTGTCCTTGCTCCAATACCCTTAATTTGCCCAAGAATAAGATCTTGAGCGCCTTGTCCCAAAGACATCACAAGAATAATGGCGGTGATACCTATCACAATTCCTAAAACAGTCAGAACCGAACGCGACTTGTGAGTTTTAAGCCCGTTCAGGGCAGTTTTAATGCTATATTTAATAACCATTTTTTATTTTATGAATTCTTCGCTTTGACGGCGACTAATTACTTTTTCGTCTTTATCAATTCTCCCATCTAAAATATGGATTACTCTTTGGGCATGTTCGGCGGTGTAAGTTTCGTGCGTAATAAGAATCACGGTATGGCCGTGTTCTTCGTTTAAACGCTGAATAGTTTCCATTACCATTTGGCCTGATTTTGAATCAAGATTGCCGGTTGGTTCATCGGCAAAAATTATCTGCGGATCTAGCACAAGCGCCCGAGCCATTGCTACCCGCTGTTTTTCGCCGCCCGAAAGTTTAGCCGATTCATGGTCTAACCGGTGAGATAAACCAACATCTTCAATTGCTTTTTTTGCCATTTCATCCCAATAAGATTCCTTAATGCCGGAATATAGAAGTGGTAACTTCACATTGTTTAATACGCTAGTCCGAGAAAGTAAGTTGAAAGTTTGAAAAACAAAACCCATCTTCGCGTTTCTCACCCGCGCCAGTTCCACGGGAGAATAATCATCCATAGTTTTTCCGTCAAAACGATAAGTACCGCCACTTTGACGGTCTAAAAATCCCAAAATATGGAGCAAGGTGGACTTCCCCGAACCTGAAGGGCCCATTATCGCGACAAACTCTCCTTTTTGAACATTGAAAGAAATATCCCGAACGGCCGGAGTAGAAACGCCGTCATCATTGTAGGTTTTTTCAAGATGACTGACTTCAATCAAAGCCATAATTATTGAGAATAATTTACAAGGATAACGTCATTCTCGTTTAAGCCTTTTATAATTTCTATGTTGCCGTCCGCTCCCCGCAGCCCAACTTCTACATCTCGTTTTTCCGATTTTCCATTTCCAAGATCGATAAGCACGAATCTCTGGCCATTATCATTTCCAACTGTCCGCTGTGGTAAAACTAACACATTTTCTTTTTCTGATGTATGAATGGTAATGTTCGCGGTCATTCCTGATTTTATTCTGTTATCGCTCTTCGCAAATTGAAATTTTGTTTTGTAGGTTGCCACGCCTTCAATTATTGTCTCGGCTGGATCTACTGAGAAAACTTTAGCATCGAAATTAACGTCGTTACCATAAGCGTCGAGAGTAATTTGCGCCGTGTTACCAATTTTTACCTTAGCAATGTCGGCTTCAGCTACGTTTGCTTCCACTTCAAAATTATTAGCGGATATTATAGAAACTATAACCGAACCGGCCGGCGCAATTTCGCCAACTTTAGCGTTTTGAATGGTGATAACGCCACGAATCGGCGCGTAAATAGTCATCTTTGAAATCTGCGCTTTTATATTATTTACACTAGCTTCATATGATTTTATGCTTGTCTCAAGCGAAGTAATGATTGTTTTCTCCGAAATAATTAACTGCTTTCTTGTGGTTAGATTAGCAATAGCGGTATTTATATTTGTAAGACCTGTGTTGATATTAGCTTTATACGTATTAGCAGATGACGAAGTGAGCGAGGAATCCGAAGCGTTTATCACCGCATCCATTGCCTTTAAAAGAAGGGAGCGCGTTGTCGATAGATACCCACTGGCTTTTTCCAATTGTCCGTTTAAATCTTCATAAGAAGTGGCGCTTTTAATCGCGTTAAGTTCTTTCAGCCATTGATTAAGGGTGGCGGCCATTATAAATCGCAAACTCCGCGCGTCGTTATCAATCGCAATATTATTAGTGGAAAATGATAAAGACGGGTTTTGTGATTCGTCATTAATAAATATCGCGTCTAATTGATTCCTTACCGCGTCATTCGCCTTTACGTAAGCATCATTTAAAACGTCCGAAACGCTCCCGAAGTAATTCGCGAGATCAACTTTGGCTTTTTCTAAATCAGCTTTTTGAACTTCCAAATCCGCTTCGGCTTTTGATTTTTGAGCTTCTAAGTCAGCCTTGTCTAAAATTACAATCGCCTCGCCAATATAAACATTGTCGCCAACATTAGCGTTAATCACGGCGATACGGCCGCTTTTTTCAAATGCTAAGTCAACGCTTTGAACCGGCTTTACATTACCGGTCGCCGAAACCTCTTCAGATATTTTTTCCCTCACGACTTTTACAGTTTCAGGGCCTTTTTTCTTGCCGCCGGAAAAAATTAAAATAATTACTATTATCACAATTACAACAAGAGAAATAATTATCCAGGGCTTTTTGAAGAAATTTTTCATATTTATTATTATTTTACAACCAACAAGATTGTTTCGCCAGTTTTGTAGCGCCAACAATTTTATAAAAATTTTTTGCTTCGGCGTAATTTAGCGATTCAAGATAATAAAGTTCGTCTGGATCGCCTTCAACGGTACGGCTGTGAATGGTGACGCTAATTTTATTTATTGCTTATCTTTTATCTCTAACCTGCTGATAATTTTTAAAATCATATTGTTTTGATTTTCTAAGTGCATCAAGATTGTTTCAAGCTCTCTTTCCGCTTTAACGCTCACGTCAAAGTCAGCTTCGGCTCTTGCTTCGGAATGACGACTCTGAAGATTTTGGCCGAGCATAATTAATGGCATTAGCGAAATTTGAATCATATTTGATATAAAAAGCCAAAGAACGAATGCTGGGAAAGGATCAAAACGCATTTCTTCTGGGCCAAAACTATTCCAACTAAGCCAGGCGAGCGTCCAAGTTAGAATTATTAGAAAAAATCCCATTGAGCCGACATGATCAGTCACCCAAACAGCTATTCTTTCAAGCCGACTAAGATTTTCTCTATGTTCAACGTTTATATTCCGAATCGGTTTACGGAGTTTTTTTAATTCATGAAGTGGGAGCGGGTTTATCATTATTAATATAATTATACTAAATAGCGGTTCAGAAAATCCTTACTATCTATCTATGAAAATTAATCTTAGATCAGAATTTTAAAATAAAAACCGTCGTTTCTTAATTGACGATTTTTATGGCGTGACTAAGCGAAAAATTGATTACTTGCCGCCACAATCACACGTATCGCATTTTCCGCTGTCGTGAGTTTCGTGATGACAATCACTGCAGTGGCATTCGCAGACACTACGATCGTGTTCGTGCTCAGTACTACATTTTTTACAAATCATAAATTTATAATTAAAAAAACGACCTTTGTGTTCTCCTGCTATCTTTTCATTTATAATGATAGCACTTATGTTAATAGTTTTCATTGGTATTTTGGCTTTTGCAACTACATTTTTAGGCGGTTTTTTTGCCTTAAAATTCAAAGATAAACTCCACCTTATTACGGGTTTTAGCGCAGGAGCTGTTATTGGCGTAGCTTTTTTTGACCTTCTGCCAGAAGCGGCTAATCTACGAAATATTGGTGAAGATTTTTCATTTGTTTCGCTAATGATCGGTTTAGGTTTTGTTGTTTATCTACTTTTAGACCGTTTGATTGTTTTACACTCACACGCTGAAGATAATTGCGAAAACATTAATCATCGTGGCGCTCTTGGAGCGGCCAGTTTGTCTTTACATAGTTTTCTTGACGGGGTAATTATCGGCCTTGCCTTTCAAATATCATCCGCAATAGGACTTGTGGTTACAATCGCTGTTCTTACGCATGACTTTTCTGACGGCATTAACACCGTTAATTTAGTTTTGAAAAATAATGGCGGAAATAAAACAGCTATCCGGTGGTTGATCTTAGACGCCTTGGCCCCCGTCTTAGGTATTCTTAGCACTTTTTTTTACTCACTGCCGAAAAATACTCTCAGTATTGTGCTTGCAATTTTTTGCGGCTGTTTCATTTATATCGGCGCGAGTGATCTTCTGCCGGAAAGCCATCATGCTCATCCAAAAAAACTCACCACTTTTATGACCTTGCTAGGCATCGCTTTGCTTTATATTGTTATCCAAATTGCGAAATAAAAATATAAAAAAACCGACGGTTTGTGCCGTCGGCTTAATATAATCACTTCTAGTTACACTGGTTTCGGGGCGAAACTAAAAATCACATCGTTCAATCGCCCTGAAAATTTCACGAAGGAACGCCCTGTCGGTAAGAGATATCGCGAAGTGCGAAGACGAACCATCGCCTGAAGCCGTGGACGAATTACGTAGTACGAAATAAGCGCCCGTTGTGCCGCAACAGCAGAACTGCCGCAAATTGTTCCTGTTGCTAGCGCGACAATCCAAAGAACAGTTCCTTGTAAATACTGATGCGTCAGTAATCCCACCGCGAGCATAACAACCGTTGAAATAATAAGCCCGGGCCAGTAATCGTTCCGTGCCATAATTTTCCAAAAACCTCGGAAAGAACCGACAATGGCGGAAACTGGAGCAAACACAAAAGCGATAAGCAAAGCGCCGCCCGCGATCCAGTACAAAAGCATAGAAAGTTCGAGTAATGCGCCAAAAAATTCCATACAAATCATTCTCCATAGCGACTGCAAGAAAAAGTAAAACCCTCCATGATTCATATAGCACTCAAACCGCTTGTAATAGAGCCGCATTTCTGAAATTTTATAATCGATTGAAGTAAGCGAAAAAATCACTCCAGCAAATATTGGAAATAAGCCGCCTAAAATTACTATCATTACCAAACCCTCAGTCCCATTATCATGCACCCTTTCATAATCTGCCGGCGCGACACTTTGTAAAAATAGTTCGTGGCGCGCGCTCATATTCTGAGCAAATGGAATAATCCAAAGAAACTGAAGCACAAAATATGCCACAACAGCGAACGCGAGAATAACATAAGCGCGGTTCATTGGATGTCGTTTAAGCCAGTGGTAAATAGCAATAGGCCTCATTAATATCCAAGTTAAAACGAACAATAAAAAATGAATGAATTTTAGCAGTGGCGAGAAATCAATATTGATATGTGCTCTCTTAAGTTTCCGAGTTGGCGTTGTAACGAAAACTACAAATCGTTGCCATGTGTTATCAATTCGTTTGATAGAAATTCGCCAGTACGCGCCAGCGCCGGAAATAATTTCCTCATACCGAAAACCGACGAGAAAACCGATGAACCCGCCAACTGGCGCGAGCGCTCCGTGGAGATAACCGATAGTTAAAATGCCGATAAGCCCGCAAAGAAATCCGCCAAGCCAGTTCCGCTTGGAAAGTGTGCGTGTTTTCATGTGTAATTCCCTTATTTAATTAGTGTTTTGGAGTATTGTGAGTTGTGAAATAAGCTACTGGCTAGTATAACTTAAAAATTAAATATGTCAATACTTTTTACCCTAATCCAATAAGCAAAAATTTTTTATTTTATTATTTAAGTTTTACTATTAATAATAAATTGGCTTTTTGCTCTTTCGTAAATCGTTTGTAATTCCTGAAGCGATTCCGGCTTCGGATCAGTAATAGCTTTAGTTACCGCCTTCCAAACTTCCCAACTCCGCAAATCACCGACCGGCGATCCTTTCAATTCTTTTTTAAGTTCGCTCTCGTCAAACATACCAAATTTTTGGTCCATTCCTAAATTCCATTCGAAATTATTAACCAAAGACCATAAAAACATACCTTTCACCGGCACGTCGTGCTTTAAAGCCTCAATAATATAACGAGTGGTCTCTAAAATCCAATAAGGCCGCCGCTTGTCATTTTTATCGGAAAAGCCAAATTCAGTAATGAAAATTTCTTTTTGGGGATATTCTTTGTGTATTCGCTTCAACTGCTCATAAATTCCACGCGGATAAATATCGCCGAAACCGGGATGTTCGCCATAATCCCTGTCTTTTGGTTTATACGGACCGATCGGCGGATAAAGCGCCGGCACGGTTGCCCGACAATAATAATCAAGCCCTAGAAAATCGCTGTAAGCGCCGTTTCGTTCAATGCTTTTTGTAGGATATTCGTTGGTTGTTTTATGTAAAAATTCGCCAAAGACACCGTCAAAATAATCCCAATTGTAAACGGCGCCAACTTTTGAATCGCGTTCCGGCGGCAGTTTAAGTTTACCTGATTTAATTTCATTAAAAGCGATATCGTGTGCTTCAACTAACTTTCCTAAAACTTCCCGAAATAAGAAAACGTTTCCTTTTTTAAAGGGCGGAAAAATTCCGGCGATATAACCATTACCTAAAATGCTTTTCGGCTCATTTATCGTCAAAAAATAACGCACTAATCCCTCGCTTAAAAATTTGTCGGTTGAATTTTTGTCGAAACCTTCTTCGGAAAGCGCTCCCCGAACTTTGTTTTCATCAGCAATAAACTTTATAACTTGTTCAACATAAAAGCGGAAATGCTTTGCCGCTTCCGGGTTTTCCCAACCACCGGCTTCAATTTCTCCGTAACGGTCGCGCTTCACCAAATATTCCGGCATTGGCCAGTGAAAAATCGTGAGCATCGGTTCCAAACCGCGCGCTTTTATAAGTCCTAGCGCTTTCACGTAATCAGCCATTAACGCTTCGTTAAATTCACCTTCTTTCGGACAGAGCCGGGCGAAATCAAGCGAGAAACGAAACATGTTTTCGCCAAGTTCCGCCGAACGTTTGATATATTTTTCTTTCTCGGCGTGGAAATGCGGAAACTCTTCCACTTTTTGAATACCTCTTATTTTTGATTTTTTTCCTTCTATGTTTTTCACGAGCTCAAATTCCCAATCAGAAACCACGAACGGCTTGCCTTCGCTATCTAAGATCAATGGTTCGGCTTGAAAATCCGAAGTGGCACTCCCGATGTATTCAATTTTCGGCCCGCCGCGATTTGTCCGCAAAGCATCTAGCACGTCTTTTGCCGTAAAATCGAAGTCGGCTTTCTCTTTCTCCGGCTTTCTTTCCTTATATGAAGAATTCGGCTGTTCAAAATTTTTCTTCATTTGATTTAATTCTACCACTCCCCCATTTTTTTCGACAACTTTAATTGCAAAAATCCCCCGTGTTACGGGGGATTTTTATTTTTGAAAAAGATTTATTATTTTCTCCAAAATTTTTCCTGTCTTCAGAGGCCTTCTAATAATCGGTAAGCCACCAAAAACGGTTCCAATAAAAATGGTAACCGCCACGCACGCCATAAAATAGATATATTTACTGGAATAGAAAAGTAAATACGTTTGGAAAGATATAGCGAGCGCAATAATGGCGCATCCCCTAATCCAATCTCGCCACGAGACAATATTTTTTTGCTCTTCTTTAGAACAACTCACGATTGTTACAAAACGGCCGAATAATGCCATAAAGAATCCAAACACGACGCTCTCCGTAAATATCACGGCAAAAGCAATTAAAACTTCTTTGGAAAAAACAAAAGCCATAAGTGTTTCCTTATTTAAATTTCAAAAAACTGACTTTAGTATAAAACTAAATACGTGAAAAAATCAAGCTGATTCATCCAAATAAAATTTTCTGTCGTAAGAAATTAAAACTAAAGCAGCGGCCATCAAAACAATATTTTTTATCACAAATTCTCCGGTAAAAGTGAGAAGCGGAAAATTTGAAGCAAAAGCGTAACCAGACGTTAAAACGCCGATTGTGGCCGCAAGAAGATGGCCAATCAAAACCCAAAGAAAGAATCGCTGAATACGCGGCAAAAAAATACCAATACCAATCGCGATTTCCAAAATCGCAAGCAGTAAGTACAAAATTTGATTTTCGGCTATGGCTGGAAAAGAAATAGCGATAACATCGAGAACAGGGCTTACGTTAAAAAGTTTTAATAAACCGAACCATAAAAAAACCAGCGCGAGTGCGAATCTCATAATTTCAATAGCAATCCTACAAAATTTACGCGATCTTAAATTTTCAAACATAATAAGATTTATTGTTATTTAGTATAACATTTCAATCGTGTTAATTCAGAACCACGATTGAATAATTGAGATAAATCGCAAAACTTACCCAAAATACATAAGGCAAAAGAAACCAGGCGGCAAACTTAGACACTCTGTAAAAATTAACGATTGTGTAAAAAATTGCCCACCACAAAGCTAATATTTCAAAAAAGGCCAGCACTGGGAGCTGTAAGCCAAAAAAGAGATATGACCAGCTAATGTTTAAAATTAGTTGGATGACAAAAATAGCAATAATATTTTCTTTTTGAAGGTCACCAATCCAAAACCGCTCTGACCATTTATTCCACGCTTTCTTCTTAGGTAATAAAATTTTATTTTTTACCCGCCACTCGTTTTGCCAAACCAAAAACAAAGAAACGCCCATAAGCGCGTAAAGCGTTGCCCAAACCGGGCTGAAAATCCACGCCGGTGGCATAAAAGCGGGCTTTGCGAGATTTATATACCAATTTGAAATTGACGGCGTTGCAAAAAAAGCGCCAATAACACCGGCAAACTCGCAAACCGCTACAGAAATGACAAATTTGGAAAAAATCTTCATAATTTTATTCTATCAGATAAAGGTTAGTATTTACCCTTGAATTGTGTATAATTATATAAAGGTCTAAAAGCAATAAACTTATAAAAACATGCCAGGAAAAGGTTCAGCGTTTATGAAGCCGATGAATGTGAGCGCGGAATTGGCCGCGGTAGTCGGCGCGGGTCCTATGCCAAGGTCGGAAGTTGTGAAAAAACTTTGGATGTACATTAAGGGGGATGTGTACGAGGATGAAAATGGTAAGAAAGGGAGTAGTTTAAGAAAGGGTCCAAGCTTGCAGGACTCAGCCAATAAGCGGAATATCAACGCCGACGAAAATTTGAAAAAAGTGTTTGGCGGAAAGGAAGTGGTGAATATGTTTGAAATGACAAAGCTCGTTTCAAAGCATCTTTCCTAAATAAGTTTTTTGAGATAGAAAAAGCGGCACCTAGAAGTGCCGCTTTGCGTTTAATTAAATCGTATTATGCCGTTTCGCTTTAAACAAATATCTTTCCGCTAATTCGTATAATCCAAACAATCCCGCGCTGTAAATTATGGTGCTTGAAAGCGTATTTCTAAAAAATGGAATTGCCATAACATAACACTCTGCAAGTCCGGCGAAAGTTTTCGGATATGTTGAATCTGGAAGAACCCAAACGCCAAAATTCGTAATAACAAAAAATAAGATAGGACCAGCAACCGAACAAACGATAATTCTCTCAATGGAAATATCTTTCTTTATTACAGACCCAAAAATGATTGCAAGGGCTAAACTCCCATAAACGAAAAGCATTAAAGGCCCATAGAAACCGATAAAGAGATCGCTTAAAAATAGTCCCGTAAGGGAAATTATTAAAGCGGATTTTTTATTGAAATACGCTCCGGCAAAAAGCGCTACGGAAATCACCGGCGTGAAGTTAGGCGGATGAGGAAATAATCTTGAAAGACCCGCAAAGAGAATCAATACAAAAGCAAAAATAATAGTCATTGATAAATCCTTTCATGATTTTTAGGTTTAATAATTTATTAATATGCTGATTAAATTATACAAAAATCAGCGCTAATCGCAAAATTTAAAATATATAAAAAATCGTCCCGCTTAGCGGGACGATTATGAATTATTTCTTTCTCTTCCGTGAAGGAAACTTTTTATAAAAGAAAATAGGGGATTTTATATCCTATTGACAAATAATTATTATAGGTGTAAACTGCAACCAGTAAAATTTAAGGTATAAATTAATTAATTCACCTTAATCATTCACAACTAAATAAAGGAGTTACACCATGTTAGAATTATCTTCTTTGCTTTTGCTCGGAATTGGATTTTTCGTGCTAATTCTTGTAGCACTAAATTCTTTTGTCATTGCAAAGGGCAATCAAATTATCACGTTAGAAAGACGTTGGTTTGGTAAACAAATGCCGGATGGTCGTACTGTTGCGCTCCGCGATGAAGTAGGCGTACAAGCACGAATTCTTGGACCGGGAACCCATTTTCTCATACCTTTTTTGTACAAAACAAAAAAACATGAATTTTTGGTAATTCCTCCCAAGCACGTAGGTGTGGTGAGTTCCATTACTGGAGCGCCAATGCCATCAGGATCCATTATGGCGAAACAAATCGAGTGCGATCTGTTTCAGGATGGAGAAAAATTTCTGAGCGGCGGTGGTGAAAAAGGTCCGCAGCTTGCAATTCTTCCGGATGGTGAATACAGAATTAATCCGCACTTATTTCAAGTAAGAGTTGTGGAAGCTATTATGATCGAGGACAACGAAGTTGGTTATATTGAATCGATTGCTGGAGCGCCAGTAACACGTGTAGGTGGAAACTTTGGCTCACCAGTTGACTGCGATGATTTTCAGGATGCAGAAGCATTCATCAAGAATGGCGGACAAAAGGGTCCTCAGATTTCGTTTTTAACGCCAGGTCTTTATCGAATCAACACGTTGCTTTTCAAAATAGAAAAAAAGCCCATCACAGAAATACCGGGCGGCAAAGTTGGATTGATAGAAGCAGCTGACGGCGCAAGGATTCCCGAAGGACGACTTTTGGCTGCTAAAGTGGCTGATCATAAAAACTTCTTTGACGGTGAGGCATTCATTAAAAATGGTGGAGAAAAAGGGCGTCAACTGGATGTTCTAATGCCCGGCCAATATCGTCTGAATCCAATCCTGTTTAAGGTGATTAATGTCGTCGATTGGACAAATATTCTTGCTGACGAAGTTGGTATTGTCACTATTAATGAAGGGCGACCTATTGTGGATCCTTCAAAAATTGCAGCAGAAGAACTTCCACTTGATACGCATAATAATTTCCAAGATTCAAATGCATTTTTGAAAGCAGGCGGACAAAAGGGATTGCAGATTCCTGTGTTGCGCGCTGGTAATTATGCTATCAACCCGTGGTTTGCCACTATCGAAAAGGTGCCGATGACTGTTGTTGAGATTGGTGAATGTGGTGTTGTCACAAGTTATGTTGGAACAGAAGGTGATGATACAACAGATGAAGCTGTAAACGCCAAGATTGTCGCAAACGGTCATAGAGGGATCTGGGCAGATCCATTACAACCTGGAAAACACCCGCTTAATACAAAAATATGTAAGATTGACCTTGTACCGACCACACAGATTCTATTAAATTGGGCGGATAACCGATCGAGCGCGCACGAACTGGATTCGAATCTGAAAACCATTACGCTGCGCACTGCGGACGCATTCAATGTAAATATGGATGTGAGTGTTATTATCCATATTCCTATCAAGAATGCACCAAAAGTGATTGCGAATCTTGGATCCGTTAAAAATATGATCTCGCAGGTTCTTGAGCCAGCGATTAGCTCACATTTTCGTAACGCGGCTCAATACATAAAAGCTCTTGAGTTGTATACACAACGAAAAGAGCTCCAAGCATCAGCAAAAGAACATATCGATGGTGTTCTGAAGGTGCATCACATCGATTCAAAAGATACACTAATTGCGGATGTGGTATTACCTACCGATTTAACCAAAACGGTCACTGATCGCCAGATCGCAGAACAGGAGAAGAAAACTTACGCGATGCAGAAAGAAGCGCAGGAAGAGAGAAGAACTCTCGAAAATGCAAAAGCGCAGGCAAATATGCAGACTAAAGTTGTCGAATCCGAAAGAAATGTGGAAATCGAGAAAAACATTGCTGATGGCAAAGTAAAAGCAGCGGCAGGTTCTAAAGAGGCGGCAATTCTGAGTGCTGAGGGTGCGGCTAAAGCGGTCGAGATCAATGCTAAGGCGAATGCTGAAGCAACGAAAGTGAATGCAGAGGCCAATGCGGAGGCAACTACGAAAGTTGGCAACGCAGAAGCGGAAGTTATTCTTGCTAAAGGCAAATCGACGGCTGAGTCATACAAACTCGAAGTCGATGCTATGAGCAAGGAAGTATTCGGTCAAATCCGCGTTGTAAGAGAGATCGCCTCAAATAATCTAAAACTGATACCAGAAAATCTGGTTATCGGCGGAGGAAAAGGAGATGGCGGTGGACTTATGGAAGGGTTCTTTGGAATTAGCCTTCTTGAGAAGATGACCGGAAGAGCATTTTCTGCAACTACTTCAAATACTTTAGTAGAAGTAGAAAAAAAGCCGGAAGCAAAGAAATAGTAGTTACGGAATGGCAACCTAATCCCCTCTCACGAGGGGATTTTTATTTTATTACGAAACTAGAAAAAACTCTTAACTGGGCTAAAATTCTTGGCTCC
>JBBTSG010000012.1:0-2201 GCA_038064775.1 Patescibacteria group bacterium | reverse complement strand
CTTTTTCATCCTCGCAATTTTCTAATTTACCTTTTAAAAAGGCCAGCTTCATTTTATCGGACATTGATAAATAAGTTTTGCCTAAAGATGACATATTTTTATATTCCTAAAGGTTTTTGACTTAATCGTTCACGGGCTATCTGGCAATACTTTTCAGAAATTTCAATACCAATCCAACGGCGGCCTAATTTCTGCGCGGCTACGGCGGTTGTGCCGCTGCCGAGAAAGGGGTCAAGGATTAAATCATTCGGGTTAGTAAAATTTTCTATCATTTCAGCAAGCATTGAAACTGGTTTTGGTGTGGGATGTTTTCTTTCTAAATTATATGTATTTCGTAATCCAGCCGTATCGCACTTCACCCAATCTAAATTTCTATGCGGTTTTTTTTTAGTTCTTAATTCTATATTATCGTGAAAATAAAATACCCACGGGTCATAAGCATAATTCATAAAAGTTTTTCGTAAACTAACAAAATTTTTACACCCGATATAAATTCTTATATCTTCACCATACCAATCCCAAAAATATTGCATATATTTCGTAGCTTGAGCCATTGCGACATATTTTTTACTAATCCGTTTCATTTCTTCAAAATATGGCTTTATAAATTTACCATACTCTTTTGCTGTATTAGTTTTTTCTTTTTCTTCATACATAAATCCTATCCCAAATGGCGGGTCAGTAAGCGCCAAATCTATTGACTTATCCGGTATCTGCTTCATAAATTCCAGACAATCAGCGCAGTGGACTTTATTTGTCATTTCTTCTAAAGTCATAAAAATAGTGTTTTTTGTTTGTTAAGTCCTAAGTTAATTTTTACTTTTAAAAGGTGGGTAAAAAGACCTCTCACATTATTGTCAGAATACCATTGCCAGTCTTTCATTTTACGATGAAGCACAATAAAGCCATTTTCTTTTTCTTGTGGAGATGCCATATTACGACAGGTTTTAAGTTAAAAGTAAATTATTTTCTTAAAAAGGCGGCGTTGAAGTGTTTGGACGGGTCATTGGTGGGGTTGCCGTCAATATCGGTGTATTTAGCTTGTATCTTTGGCTGGTTGGCTTGTTTCGGGCGGTTCAGTTTGGCTTTCAGAACGGCCAGTTCTGTTTTTTGTCCGGCATTTTTTGCCTCAAGGCTGGCAATGAGAACTTTTAGGCTGTTCGTTTGGGTATTAACGCACTGCTTGATGAGTTCGCGGAACTGTTCGTGCTGGTCAGCCGTTAATTCCAAACCTTGTGTTTTTAGATACTCGTAAATTTGCTTGCGGGCTTCGGCGTAATTCATAAAATTAAACAAAAAAAATACTCTTACGCCTGACTAAAGGCAGTTGTGTGTTGGCACATCTTGCGGATGCCCGCCAACAGAACTACCCCTGCCTTTGTAGGCAGACGTAAAAGTATTTATATTCGCAAGATGTTTTTTGGGCATAAATTTTGTTTTAAATAGTTGTTAACAACTAAGGATAGTATAGCATAACTGTGTTAACTGCCAAGATGATATTATCCACTATTTGATAATTTTTTATAAAAGGTATATACTAAATTATAAGCGCTGGCTCGGGGGCATTTAGGCTTGCCCCTGAACCGGACGAATACCAGATTAACGCTCACCGGTGAGCCAAAAGGTATGATAAATTTAACTAAATTGACGCTTGGTTTAGCTTTGTTGTAGACAACTTTTTGTTGTCTTTTTTTATAATTTACTAAGTTAATCTTATGACGGAAAATTTTAGATGGGAAATAGAACTTATTAAAAATGGCTTTATCCTGCAGGAAGATTGGGAAGAAAAAAACGAAGGCGTCAAAACGGACTACAAGGAAGAGCAAACTTTTTTTGGCGATGTTGACGCTCTTTTAGAAGCTCTAAAAGAAAAATTAAGCCGTCCGGCGAATAAATAATAATTGCTTTCTGTTTATCCTTAACCGGCGTCAGCCCGCTGGTTAAGCCAACTACGGAAATGCCCGTTAGGCGATATGCTTCGCTTAACTTTGCTTCCCCGGCGAGATGGGGGGTGGCTGGGAGCGCGGCGGCGCTTAGTGAGGGCTACCGGCTCTCTCGCGGTAAAACCGCAGACTAAACGGCTCGGGCATACGGCCGGCCGCCGCGCTTCCGTAATCAAGAAAAATAATATTTAATCTTATGGCAAAGACAAAAAAAGGCGGCAAGAAAACGACGGAGAAGATGATGATGGGAAAGGCGGA
>JBBTSG010000011.1:0-1852 GCA_038064775.1 Patescibacteria group bacterium | reverse complement strand
GTTCCGTCTTTATCAACAATCAAATAAAAAGCGGCAACGATTGTTCCGAAAATAATAATCATGCGATTAAAAACAACACTGATTGCTCCTGGAATGGAAATTCGCGCCGCCGAAAGCACTCCTAAAGCGTTCTCAAAACTTAAACTAAAATTATCAATGATGGATTTTGGCAAGTTCACGCCAAAAACATTTGAAATAGTTTTGCCAAAATGCTCCACGAAACCACTCGCTTCAGCCGAAATAATCGGTAAAATAAAAAAAACAAGACCGGCAAAAATAAAAATAACAGCTAAGAAAACTATAATAGTCCCTAAAAGCCGGTTAACTTTCCACTTCTCCTCAAAAAAACTGACGAAAGGGTCAAAACCTAAAGAAAGGACAATCGAAATAAGAAAGGCGCTGAAAACTTCACGGGCGGAATAAAAGATAAAAACTAAGGCCACGACCGTCGAAATTTTCCAAAGAGTAGCCCAGCTAATATCAAAAGAGTTTTTGTTCTCCATCTATACCTTCAATATATCACTAAAAGATTTATCCCGAAAAGGGCCGATTAAGGCAAGGTTTAGTTGTTCCTCTAGAAAAAGGTCTTTGGCAACCGCCTGAATTTCCTCGGCAGTCACTTTTTGGATTTTATCAGCGATTTCTTCCGGTGTTTGAAGCGGCAAACCCATTATCTCTTGGGAGCCGTAAAAAGAGCCTAATTCGTCTGATGTTTCAACGGCTAAAAACAAATTACCGGTTAAATGGTCTTTACCCCGTTTTAGTTCGTCATTTCCAATTTTTTCGTCTTTAAGGCGACGGAATTCGGCAAGGGCGGCTTTAATAACCGGTTCCACTTTTTCGTGGTGAATACCGGCAGACATCGCGATAATTCCATGATCGTTATAAAAATCAGTTGAGGCATTCACGTAATAACCAGCGCCCATTTCGTCCCGAACTTTTTGAAATAATCGCGAACTCATGCTGCCGCCTAAAATATCGGCGAGCAAATCAAGGGCGTATTTTCGCTCATCAAAAATACCAAAAGCCCGAAACCCTAAAACAACGTGAGTTTGATCAGTTTCTTTAAAGCTGACTAATTCTTGCGGTTGTTTTTGTTCTTCGCGCACTTTTGGCTTCGCGCCTTTTACGCCTGCTGGCATTTTATCAAAATACATTTTCACTTTTTTCACCGCTTCGCTTGGTTCAAACCCGCCGGCAATAATAAGCACGGTTGATGGCGGCAGATAATGTTTCGCCCGATATTTTATAAAATCTTCGCGATTAAGGCGTTCAATCACTTCTTTCCGCCCGGCAATTGACCAACCGGCCGGCTGATCGCCGTAGAGTAGCTCCATAAAAAATTCTTGCACACGCCGTTGCGGTAAATCTTCGTACATATTAATTTCTCCGATAATCACTCCCTTTTCTTTTTCAATTTCCTCCGCCGGAAAAATCGGATTCAAATACATATCCGCCACGATTTCCAGAATTTTATCAAAAGAATCTTTTTTTGCCTTTGCGTAGTAACTCGTGGTTTCCATTCCGGTCATCGCGTTATACTGCGCGCCCAAACTATCAAGTTCGCTTACAATATCTATTTGCTTTGGCCGATTGGTCGTTCCTTTGAAACACATGTGTTCCAAAAAATGTGAAAGGCCATTAATTTCTTTTGTTTCGTATTTTGAACCGGCCTCAACGGAAACACTCACCGTTGTCGCAAGCGCTTCTTTCCGTGGCACTAAAATTAACCGCAAGCCGTTTTTTAACACTAATCGCTTAAAATTTTGCATATATAAATGATGATAATTGATTAAGCTATGGAGAGCAATAAAAAGAAAAACCGCCATTGCAAAATAACATTGGCGGCGTA
>JBBTSG010000010.1:0-9852 GCA_038064775.1 Patescibacteria group bacterium | reverse complement strand
AACAGAAAATTTATGGTTTCTGTGGTTACGTCTTTTTTCTTTCTCATTGTTAGCGTACTTTCGACAATTTTAGCGATAATTTATGCGACTGAGCAGGCTAGTAGTCCCGTGACCGATTTGATTTTGAGCAATATTCGAGTTTTTGACGTTGATGGTTTCTTTGTTTACGGACCGGTTGTTTTTTGGGTGATTGCAGGTCTTTATATTATTTCCGATCCTAAAAGAATTCCTTTCACATTAAAAAGCATCGCACTTTTTTTGGTAATCCGCTCTTTTTTTCTTACTCTCACTCATATTGGTCCTTTTCCCGCTCGCGTGAACCTTGATATCACCGGTTTTTTTGGAATTTTTAATGGTGGTAGTGATCTCTTTTTCTCAAGCCACACTGGCTTACCCTTTCTTATGGCTTTTGTTTTTTGGGAAAATAAGTACTGGCGGAATTTTTTTGTAGCTGCCTCCCTTTTTTTCGGCGCGATTGTGTTAATGGCGCACCTTCATTACTCAATTGACGTTTTCGCCGCCTTTTTCATTACTTACGCAATTTTCCGCTTAGCTGAAAAGTTTTTTAAGAAGGATCGAAAAGTTTTTTTTACCGGCCTGTCTTGAGTTTTATCGAAGGGACTTGAAAGTGAACGAAATTTAATTTAACTTGATATAAGTATATGGCCCTGTCGTCTAGTCTGGCCTAGGACACAGGCTTTTCAAGCCTGGTACACGGGTTCGAATCCCGTCGGGGCTACGTGGTAGAAAAAATAAAATCGAAAGAAATAAATTGGCGGGCATCGGAATACGAATATTTTGAAAAAAGTCGTGGCTGGTTTTGGGCGGTTGGTGTTATGGCCTCTATTTTAGTTTTGATCGCGCTTTGGCAAAAAAATTTTTTCTTTGCCGTTTTCGTTCTTTTAGCAGTGGCGATGATTTTCTTTTTCAGCCGGCGCCGGCCAGCTGTTATTAGTTTTCGAGTGAATGACGCAGGTATTGGTGTTGGTAAAAACTTTTACGAACATGACCGCTTTGAGGACTTTGCTGTGCGAAGCCGCGCCGGCCATCTCGATGAAATTTTTTTGAAAAAGAAAACCGCGGTTTCTCCTTATCTGCGAATTCCGATTGATTCAAAAATGGGTAAAGAGGTGTGTGATATCTTGAAAATTAAACTGCCGGAGGTAGAATACAAGGAATCTCTAGTTGAGCTTTTTTCAGAGATTTTAGGGTTTTAGATTGCGCCCATCGTTCAACGGACAGGACACGGGATTGCGGATCCCGGAATCGAGGTTCGATTCCTCGTGGGCGCACAAAAAAATAAAACTAGACACAACTTTCTTTTTTATTTAAGATGTTTCTTGTGGTGAGAAAATTTTGGTTAATGCTTTTGGCGCTTTTAGGATTGATTATTATCCTTTTCTCTATCAGCTTGATTGCTTCGAAAAAAGTTTTGGCGCCTGCAACCGAAAATTCAGAATTTCAGGGTCCGCCGGTCGGAAGCGCGCCTTACGTGAATGGCCCGAGCGGTCCGCCACCCAGTAGTTACTAGAATCTAGTGACTAGTAGCTAGTGTAAGCGGGTATGGTTTAGTGGCAGAACACGTCCTTGCCAAGGATGAGACGGCGGTTCGATTCCGCCTACCCGCACCAAATTTATTTTAAGAAGGTGTAAATATATGGATCAAACCAAAAAAGAAAAATTAACTGAAAAAATATTATTGATCTTAAATGTTATATACGAACGTGTTTTTTTAGTTAAACAAAGGAACATAGAAAATAAGTTCAAAGATTTAGAAAATAAGATTGACCAAAGAAATAAAAAATAGTTTTTTCAATGAAAGAGGTTTATAAAAAAGAAGACGAGCCAATTCAAGGCGATAAAAGTTTTAACGTTGAGAGCGTTGTTGATAAAGTAAAAGGGGCAACATCCGAACTTTTAAGAAAAATCAGGCGAATCGCAGAAAAACCTTCTATTACCGAACCAGAACGCACCGAAGCGGCGTCTTTAATCAAGGAAACAGAGCGTTTAGAAAAGGGGTTTAATTTAATTTCCGAAGAACTTACAGCTGCTGGCGCTGAAATTTTGGAGAAGTCAACAGTTAATTGGTCTGATGGGGAAACGATAAAAAATTTTGACATTGATTTAAAGCCGATTAAGCAAATACATTCAGGCGTTAATTCGGTTTTTCTATGTGAGCATCCAAAACACGGAAAGGTCGTCATTAAAATACCTTCCAACAAAGAAGAAATTGATTTTTTAGAGAAAGCGAAAAAAATCCCCGGCGTTGTTCGAATGGTAGAAGATTATGAAAATAAGAAAAATGGCAAAAAAGAGACAGCAATTCTAACAAAGTACATAGAAGGGGCTAATCTTGCTATGGCTATAGAAAAAGAAGGAGGTTGGAGCATTGATAATAACGGCGTAATTTTTCGCGATAAAGAAAAAATAACAACTAAAGAAGAAGTTATTTCTAAACTTAGAGAAACTGTTCTTACATTGCACAAATCGCTAGATCGCGCTTGTTTCGATATTAAGCCGGTTAACATTCTTTTAGACAAAGAGGGGAATCCCTATCTTTTTGATTTTGATATTCAATTCGGAGCATCTCGTGGTCAGGAATTAAGAAAATGGTTTGTTCAAACTTTAAAATACCCCCTCGAATTCTTATCGGACAAAGTGATTGTTGGGCCATTAGAAGCAATAACAGGTTTAATTTCAGGAGAAGGATTCCAAGGTTTCAAGGATTGGTTCAGTATTCCCACTCTTTTCCCTGGAGGAAATTTAAAAAATTTCAGAGAGGATTTTAAAAATTACAAAAAAGACGACCTTGAAGACGTAGAAAATCTTTTTAATTCCAAATATCGCTGTAAAAGCCTGTTCCGTTTTTTACTAAACTTACGTCCGAGTGATAAACGTTGGAATCTATAAAAAGTCCACCCGCACCTGCGTAAAAAAATAATGATTGCTTTTCTTGTGGGATCTTTCTTCGTTTTATTTCTTTTAATTTTCATTGCCTTTCTCGTCACTTCATTTTTCGCTTTTCGGAGCGCGCCGCCAATTTCTCTTACGAAGCGGGCGGCAAAATTAATGCTTCGGGTCGCCGGTCTAAAGTCCGGTGAAAAAGCTTACGATCTCGGCGCCGGTATCGGTAAATTGGTAATTGTCGCGAAAAATGATTTTGACCTAGACATTTTTGGCATTGAATTTTCGCCTTTCGTTTGGTTTGTCGGCCGGCTGAATTTATTTTTTCACGGGTTAAATCAGAAGCAACTCATATTCGGCGATTTTTTTAAAAAAGACTTGTCAAAAGCCGACGTCATTTTTTGTTATCTTGGTGCGGAAACAATGACAAAAATCGCCGAAAAGTTAAAAACAAAAACAAGCGCTCGTCTTGTATCTTACGTTTTCAGATTGCCTGGATTTACGCCGACAAAAATTATTCGGGGAACCGATAACGACTCAGTTTATCTATACGAAATTTCTAGAAAGTAATTTTGAAAAATTTCCGCTTGCCGATTTTCAAAATTTCCCCGCCTTTTAAGTTAAGTTTTTCTTTTGGATTAGTTTTAAGAACACTATCAATTTCCACCGCTTTTTCCAAGATAAGCCGGCGCGCTTCGGTTTTGCTTAAAACGCCGGCTTGGAGTAGCAAGTCAATAAGTTCAATTTCTTTGTTTTTTAGTTTCAATTGGGGAATCTCGCTCGGCGTTTCTTTTTTTGAGAAAGTTTTAATCCAGTTTTCTTCAGCATTTTCGGCTTCTTTTTCGCTGTGATATAAGCGAACAACCTCATAAGCGAGTTTGAGTTTGGCGTCGCGCGGATTTTTTTCCTCGCCAAGCTTTTTCATTTCCGCGAGAACCATATCGGTTGAAAATTCGGCAACTGGCAAAATCGCTTCGTCAGGCAACGCCATTACTTTTCCAAACATTTCCCGTGGTTCGTCATCAAGGTTTATCAATCCGCCCTCACTTTTATTCATTAGTTTTTTCCCCGTTTTTGGATTCTCTAGAAGTTTCGTTGTCATTACGAATTTTTCTTTGTGTTTTAGTTCGCGCATCAGTTTCCGGCCAGCGAGCATATTAAAAGTTTGGTCGGTGCCGCCGATTTCAATATCCGTGTCAAGCGCCACGGAATCATATCCTTGGGTGAGCGGGTAGAGAAATTCATTTAGGCCTATAGCCTTACCTTCATTTTTTCGTTTTTCAAACATATCTCTTTCTTCCATTTGTTGAACAGTAAAGTGTTCGGCGAGCGAAATAACTTCGGCGAAATTCATTTTTTTATGCCACTCGGAATTGAATCTCACTTTCGCGGCGTTTTTTCCGCTAAAATTGATAACTTTTTCAGCCTGCTCTTTAAATGTTTTCAAATTCATTTTTATTTCTTTTTCAGAAAGGGGAACACGCGGCGCGAGTTTATCGGTCGGATCGCCGATTTTGGCGGTGAAGTCGCCGATCAAAAATATAATTTCGTGGCCAAGATTTTGAAATTTTTTTAGTAAAAGCAAGTTAGTGGCGTGGCCAAGATGAAGATGCGGGCCAGTTGGGTCAACACCAAGATAAACGCGCATCTTTTTCCCGCTTCGCAGTTCTTTTTCCAGCGCTTCGCGCGTTGGGTATATTCGGTCCACCGATCGCTCCAGCAATTCGGTTATCTCATCAATCATAGTATTTTTATAATACCTCAAAATTTAGGAAACAAAAAACTCCACCCTACTTAGCGAGGCGGAGTGGTTGATTCATATTATCCCTCGCTTCGCTCGGGATAAATTTTTGCAGACAAAAATTTACTTTTTCGTCTTAATTATCTCATCTACAAGACCGTAGGATTTAGCTTCGTCAGCCGAGAGCCAAAAATCGCGGTCGGTGTCCCGCTCAATTTTTTCAAGCTTTTGGCCGGTGTGTTTAGCGAGAATTTTACTGATCTTGTCTTTAATTAAAACAATATGCTTCGCCGTAATTTCAATTTCAATCGCTTGGCCTTCCGCGCCACCCATTACTTGGTGCAAAAGCACTTCAGCGTTCGGAAGAGCAAAGCGTTTGCCTTTTTGGCCAGCGGCTAAAAGCACCGCACCCATTGAAGCGGCCATGCCAACGCAAATCGTTGAAACATGGGATTTCACGTGTTGCATCGTGTCATAAATTGCCATGCCGGCCGTAACCGAACCGCCGGGCGTATTTAAATAAAGTGAAATGTCTTTTTTCTGATCTTCGTGATCAAGAAAAAGAAGTTGGGCGATAACGCTGTTTGCCACCTCGTCCACAATCGGACCGCCCAAAAAAACAATCCGGTCTTTTAAAAGACGGGAATAAATATCGTAAGCTCTTTCGCCGTAAGCCGATTTCTCAATTACTGTTGGGATTAAATTCATGACTAAGATTTTAGCAGGTCGATTTCGGTCGCGTCAAATTTTTGGGCGTCGCTCACGTTTTGATTGCTTCGCGCGGTTATCCAATCTCCAGCTTTCAAGTCCGTTAGTTTCAAATTAGTAATTGTTGGATTGCCGCTTTTGTCGCGTTTTGTTGCGTCAATTAATAATATTTTTGTTGTGGCGGTCACATTTACAAAACGGATTTGAGTTTTTGGTTTCGTGCCGTCCGTGTGGGGGAGGTAATCATTCGGGTCGCGAATTTCCAAATTAATTGTCGCGCCAACTACATTTTTTATTGTGCCGCTAAAGTTTCGAATATCGGAAGACGGTTTTGGAAAAGCTAAATTCACAATCGGTTCAAGTTTTTGTTCCGTTTTTTTTACGCCGGTTGATTGGCCAAAATAGAATCCGGCGACAATTAAAATAACCACGACTAAAACCCACAAAACTTTTTTACCGTTACTTTCCATAAATCCATTATAACACACTAGTAATGCATAGCATTATAAATTTTACAAAATAGAAAATTCGAGACATTTAAAATAGAAACATAAAGCACCGGCAAAATCGTCTAAGACAAAATCGTCTAACGCCAGTCGCTTCAATTAAATGAAGCGCTATGATATGTTTTACAAGCAAGGATAGGTTAAGTGAAGGCAAAAGAAGCTAAAAACGGCCTGATAAATAAACAATTACTAAATGGTTAGAGTTAATAAAAAATATCTAGAAAAAGAACTTCAAATGTTGGCTTGGCGCAGTTTTCTTGACGCAGTTAAACAATCAAAGTCAGAAGAAGAAATAATTCCGATCGTCAAGAAATTCTTCACGGCTTCCGAAATAACTTTGCTTGAAAAACGTCTTGTCATTCCGATACTTTTGAATCGGGGATTGAGTTATCGGAAAATCGGCGAAATAATTGACGTGAGCCCGGCAACCATAAGTTTCGTTAAACACAATCTTTCAAAAAAACCGGTTATTCATTGCAAGTATGGTTCGTTTGAGAAAAAACCAAGAACGAAGTTCCCGTCTTTGCCGCCCCGCGCCTACCTTCCTCGTCGCCGAAAAAAACCTTAACGCCGACAACGCCTACTCCCGCTTTCAAAATTGGCGAGAAAACCTTTTAATCAGCACCTCATTTAAATGAAGTGATAAGAGATAAAAGAAAATTTTGTAATATAGCCAATCCGCTTTTCCAGTTTTTTATTTTATACAATTTTTATACGCTTTCCACGGAAAACCATTGGCGTTGGCCGGCGAAATTCTTGGTTATTCAGGTGCTTCATTTAAATGAAGCATCGCTAAATTGCAAAATAATAAATAATAAAAGGCAAAACGACAAAGGAAAGGTAAATAAGATTAGGTTTGACAAATAACTATTAAGTATGATATAATTCAAGCAGTTCAATAAAAAATTAATATTTCTTGAAAGGAGTTTCGTTATGAAACGCTTATCTTTTATTATTCTCGCGTTGTTTTTTGTGATTGCTCACTTTACTTTCGCTCAAACTGATACGGTGAACGGCTGGTCTATTTATAGAAAAGACGCGGGCGTTCAAACATCTTCGCGGATTGTGACGGACACAGCTTATGAAGGAACTCATTCGCAATCATTTTTTATTTCGCTCGGCGCGAACGACACGGTTGAATGGCGAAAGGATTACGGTCAAAATTTTGTGACGCCACCGTTTTTCGAAGTGTTTCTGCGACTTAATCAATACTCAAATAATCAATCCGCCGCAATTATGTTTCAGTTTTCACTTTTAAACGGTGACACTCTTTTCCCAATTCAGCGGAGCGGTTTAGGCATTACTGCGTTAGATCAATGGCTAGAAGGCGCTTTAACTGCAGGGTATTATGGTCAACCACCGGTTGAATTTAGCGGCCTCGCCTTAAAGCTTTACTTTAACGGGCCGGGGTCGTTTGGCAAAGCGGAAATATTTTTTGACAAACTTGGATTGTACTATAACCGCGATTCGATTGTTGTGATAGATCGATTTGGTGATATAGTAACCGGCGTTCGTAATTCCAATTATCAAATCGCCGATTACCGTTTAGATCAAAACTATCCAAACCCGTTTAACCCAGCTACAAATATTAGTTATGAGTTGCTAGTTTCAGGTTTTGTAACTTTAAAGGTTTATAATATTTTAGGTGAAGCGGTTGCGACTGTTTGTGAAGGTGAAAAATCGCAGGGTCATTATGAATCAAGGTTTGAGAGTGGTAGTTTGCCAAGCGGAGTGTATTTTTACCGTCTGTCTGTTGCTTCAAAAAACGAAGTATTTACCGAGACGAAACGGATGATTATTTTAAAGTGATTCGCCAGCCGGCGAACATAAGTCCCCAAGCTTTTCTTGGGGACTTTTCTTTAATTTGGTGTGCTATAATAATTCTATGAAACAATTAGAGAAAATTTTCTATCTCTTTTTGGTCGGCGGCCTAATTTTTAGCAGTTCGGCACTCGCAGTTGATCCCCCAACCTTTTTTGGGCCGACTGCGCCTTTCCCGGGCAATAATCTTTCGGCGCCGATTGATACGGGCGCATCAAATCCAACAAACTCACAGACAAGAGTTTCGCCACTTAATTTACAAAACAGTTTAGATTTTAGAGGTGGCAACCTGCAAACAATCATTTTGGATGACGGCCAATTCTTTCAAGCCGCCGGAACTACTTTTTTTCTTTCTAGAACTAACAACGCCGTATTACAAAACACAACCGGCGGGATAGATTTTAAAACTGGCGCGAATGCCGACTCGCGATTTTTCATCGGCGATGACGGATCTATTAAAATTCCAATCGGTGCTGGGGCTGGTAAGATTCTTACGTCGGACGCGGATGGTATTGCCACTTGGCAAGCGCCAGGCGGTGGCCCCGGTGGTTCGGTTTCCGGTGTCGGTACAATAAATAAAATTCCTCTTTGGTCCGCCGCTAATTCGCTCGAAGATTCTGTTATTCAGCAAGCTAGCGGTAATATTGGAATTGGCACTACGCCCGCTGCTGGCACAAAGTTCGATGTCGCAGGTGCCGCTCATTTTACTGGTAGCGCTAAATTTGATTCCACGTTACTGAGATCTACATCAAATAAATATCTTGAAATACCGGAACAAGATAACAACAATGATTTCAAAGGCGCCGCTCAGTTACGAGTAGGTCCTTACATGACGTTAGGAAATTTTGGTCTTGGTAATGAGGATTTTATTGGTACAAATGCCATACTCGATTATTCAAGTTTCGGAAGCGTTGGTAGTCAGGGCGACGCTAATAAATTTATTCCTATCCATAAAGATGGTAAGGGTATTGTAGTTAATCCAAGCTGGGGCGGTTCGTGGAATTTCTACGGCATTGATTGGGCTGGCAGTTCTGCGCAAAAAACTTTTCCGACAGATTTTACTAATATAATGTCGTTACTTAGTAGTGGCAATGTTGGAATTGGGACAAACGTTCCCGAATCCGTTTTAGACGTGCGGAGTAATAATGGAAGTGTGTGGATTGGTAAAGGCGGACTAACCAGTTTAAATGTTCAAGGCGATGTCCGAATTTATTCTCGTTCTGCTGGTGGAACAGAATATAAACTTTTTACAGGTGAAACTCCACCAAACTTTTCTTATAACATTCCATGGACAAGCGGTTCGCGTCCAACTCCAAATATTAATTGGTGGACAACTTGGCTTCCTGATGCCACAAATCGGTTATCGTGTGATACCACCTTTGATTATGCGGATTGCACGTTGTCTGCGTATCCTAGTGACAACCCCGCTTATAAATATGATCTTTGGACTGCCGATGAAGTGCCATCTGGCCAAACCTGCCCTAGCGCAAACTGTTATGTTATTCCGCACGCGTACCAGTACGGAAAGACAGATGCGCCAGGAGGAAGTCTTATAGCTGAAAATATTAATTGGCGTGGTTCGCTACAAGGAGATGGTACTCAAATTAATTTAAAACTTACTCCTAACCCACGAGCTCCTCTACAAGTTAAATATACTGACGATGGGAATGGTGGAAATTCCGGTTACTACGCCGTCTACGCGCCTTAGTAATTTTAATTAATGTGCCAAAATTTGATTCAAAAAAAATACTTATCGCGGTTTCGGCGCTTGTAATTCTCGGCGCGGCTTTTTATTTTTTATACCAAGCGAACCCAGCGTTGTTTATGAGTAAGGAAGCCGAGCGAGCTTGGCGGAACAATCAAGAACAGCAAGTAGCATCTCTTGTTAGAGCTGGGGATTTTGACGCTTGCGCAAATGTGAACTATAAAAGCGCCGATGGCGTTGATTATAAAAATGTTTGCGAGAATAATATCGCTTTGAATAAAGCGATTCAAACTCTCGACCTTTCATGGTGCAAAAATCTAGACGATAAGCTTTTTTTGGTGAATGATTGCGAATTGCAAGTTAGCATTGAAAAGCTTACAAAAAAATTGGATATCAGTTTTTGCAATAATATCTCAAATTCTCAAACAAAGAAAGAATGCGAAGTAAGATATTGGATTTTGAAAGCG
>JBBTSG010000009.1:0-5838 GCA_038064775.1 Patescibacteria group bacterium | reverse complement strand
GGCGGCGGCGATAATCTTTTTTGGGAACTCACGACTTTAATTACCATCATGCTTCTCGGCCACTGGCTTGAAATGCGGGCGGTAAGCGGCGCTCAAGGAGCGCTTAAAGAACTTTCTAAATTATTGCCGGATAAAGCCAAAGTGATTAGAAACGGGAAAACGGAAATCATTCCGCTTTCGGAATTAAAAAAAGGCGATTTAGTTCTTGTGAAACCGGGCGGCAGGATTCCCGCTGACGGCGTCGTGAAAGATGGCGTCTCCGACGTGAACGAATCAATCGTTACCGGCGAATCGAAACCGGCGCCGAAAAAAGAAGGCGACATGGTAATCGCCGGCACGACAAACGGCGACGGCTCGCTAAAAATAGAGATAACTAAAATTGGCGATGAGACATTTTTGGCCGGTGTGATGCGACTTGTGGCTCAAGCGCAATCATCAAAATCGCGCCTGCAAATACTCTCCGACAAAGCTGCTTTCTACCTCACTATTATTGCTGTGGTAACCGGCGGCGTAACGCTCGCGACTTGGCTCGCGTTTGCCGATCCGGCGTTCGCCATAAACCGCATGGTGGCGGTGCTTGTGGTCGCTTGCCCGCACGCTTTAGGTCTTGCCATTCCGTTAGTCGCTTCTATTTCAACGACAAAAGCCGCACGGAACGGTTTTTTAGTGAAACAACGTCTAGCGCTTGAAGCGGCGAGAAATATTAACGTAGTTCTTTTTGATAAAACAGGAACATTGACGAAAGGAGAATTCGGCATCGACAAAATTATTTCAGAAACAAAAGAAGGGGAAACGGAAACATTGCGTTACGCCGCTGCCGTAAACAGCCATTCCGAGCATCCGCTCGCGCGGGCGGTGATGAATGAAGCGAAAAATAAAAATATCGAAATTCTTGAAGTGAAAAATTTCCGGCGGATTCCCGGCAAAGGCGTGCGGGCCGAAATCGGAGGCGCGGAAGTTTTTGCCGGCAGTGTGTCGCTCGCGGAAGAATTCGAGTGGAAATTAAACAATGCGGTTAAAACGGAAATTGACGCGCTCGTAAAACAAGGGAAAACCATTAATATCGTCGTAAAAGACGGCCAAACGCTTGGCGCGATTGCGTTTGCCGATGTTATTCGCGAAGAATCGCGGGAAGCGATCAAATCTCTCCGCGAGATGGGCGTTAAAACGGCAATGATTACTGGAGACGCTGATGACGTGGCGAAGTGGGTCGCCGGCGAACTTGGCCTTGATGAATATTTCGCGAAAGTGTTGCCGGAACAAAAATCCGAAAAAGTAAAATTGCTCCAATCCAAAGGCAATAAAGTGGCGATGGTGGGGGACGGCGTAAACGACGCGCCGGCTCTAACGCAGGCCGATTTAGGAATAGCTATCGGCGCGGGGACGAATGTAGCAATTGAATCGGCGGGTATTATTCTTGTCCGGAACGATCCGCGTGACGTTGTAAAAATTATCAAGCTTTCCCGGCTTACTTACTCGAAAATGATTCAAAATCTTTTTTGGGCAACCGGTTATAATTTAATCGCAATTCCTCTTGCTGCCGGAGTTTTGGCTTTCAAAGGCATCTTTTTGGAGCCGGCGTTCGCGGCGGTGCTAATGTCCGCGAGCACGGTAATTGTGGCGGTAAACGCGGTGCTTTTACGAAAGGCGAAGTTATAAAATAAAATTCTAAACTATTAAGCTTACTTTTGTTTTTTTTGATTTCACTTTACTTTTTTTCTCGGGCGCAGTTTTAGTTGAAATTGGTTTATGCGTAACGTTACTTTCAGTTAACGCGCCGAGATCAAGCGTCTGGTCAATACGAATCTTTTTTACAAAATCCGGAACGTGGCTTACAAGCACGAGCGCACCGTCATAATGATCAAGCGCTTTCGCGATAACCGGCAAGTGCCGAAAATTAATATGGTTCGTTGGTTCATCGAGAAATAAAAGTCCCGGCCGAATAAAAATAAGTTGGGCAAAAGCCACCAATCCTTTCAAACCCTCCGAAAGAGCGCCAATTTTTGTTTTTAATATGCGTTCGTCTAAAAGAAATCCGGCGGCGATAGAACGGAGTTCTTGTTCGCTATGATTTGCGGCAACATTTGCGAGAGCTTGATAAACCGTTGCGTCAAAATCAAGCGTAGAAAAATCTTGTCGGTAATACCCAATACGCGTTCCCTCTGCAATATGTTCGCCAAGCGCATGCCCGCTCGCAAGATGTTCAAGAAGAGTTGTTTTGCCAATGCCGTTTGGCCCCATTAAAAGCAATCTTTCTTTTCGCCGAAGCTGAACTTTAACCGATTGCGCTTCCGGTTTATGGCCTTGCATAACGGTAACGGAAGTGAGAGTGAGTAAAATTCCTGTTGCTTCTTCTTGGCAAGGAATTATAAAATTTCGAATAGTTTTGTCTTCTTGGCGCACTGTCACCACTTCGCTTTCAAGCTCTTCAATTTTCTCGCGCATTTTTCGCGCTACATCGCGCATGTGGCCGCCTTTCTGGCCGAAAAAGTTTGCCTGTTCTTTTCGATTTTCAATGTCTTGCTCAAGTCGAGCGTTTTTCATCCGTTCGCGTTCCAACCGCGCCGCAATTTCTGAAACAACCGCGTGGTAGTTTCCCACATACTGCTCCACTGTTTGGGTTGAGGACTCTAGATAAAGAACGCCGCTTGTAAACGCGTTCAAAAATTCGGAGTCGTGCGAAATAACAATGCAAGTTTTTTTGT
The DNA here is from genome assembly GCA_038064775.1 of Patescibacteria group bacterium. Lineage (GTDB taxonomy): Bacteria > Patescibacteriota > Minisyncoccia > UBA6257 > GWB1-50-10 > JBBTSG01. The sequence continues at coordinate 3,133 of JBBTSG010000009.1, read as the reverse complement.
ATTCGGCAAGAAATTTCGTCAGGTGTTCAATACCTGCCTTATCAAGATTATTTGTCGGCTCATCAAGCAAAAGAACGTCCGGATCTTGAATAAGTGCGTAGGCAAGAAGAAGGCGCGCTTGCTGGCCGCCAGATAATTTTTTGAGCGGCCGATCATGCGGAACGGCAAGATGCACCACTTCAAGAACGCGATCAATACGCGGATCGATGTCGTATATTTTTTTTGAAAAAGCTGATTCAAAAAATTCCCGCACGGTTTTAGTTAACTCTTCGCGGGGGATTACTTGGCGCGCGGTTGCCATAGTCATATTTTCAGCAACAGCGATTGAACCGCTCTCTGGCATAAGCGCTTTAGTGATAAGTTGAAAGATGGTGGTTTTTCCCACGCCATTTTGGCCCATGAGCGCGATTTTTGAACCTTTGCGGACAGAAAAATTTACCCCGGAGAGAATAGGTTTTGCGTGGTTATACTCGAAAGAAATATTATTAAATCTGATAATGACTTCGTCGTTTTGCATTTTTGTTGGCTTATTATGCGGTTTTTTCGCTTTTCACGCAAATAGAAATTTTTGCACGGTAAAATTAACCCGAAAGGAATTTTATTGTGTGTTATTATTTAGATAGTTAAATACGCTTAACAAAAAAATAAGAGAAAGGAGAATGGCTATGAAAAGTTTTCCATTATTACCAAAGATTATTCAAGGCGGTATGGGAGTAAATATCTCTGACTGGCCACTTGCTCGCGCGGTTTCGTTTCTTGGCGAACGGGGCACCTTATCCGGTGTTGTTCTAGAACGTCTTATCACGCGAATATTGCAAAAAGGTGATTCAGGCGGACATATTCGGCGAGCGCTTTCCAATTTTCCATTTCCTGGAATTGCTAAAACGATTATAGAAAAATTCTATGTTGAGGGCGGTATTCCGAAAGGAACGTCATTTAAAGCCACCCCCGTCTTTACTGTGAATCCTTCTAATCTTCTGATTTGTCTAACGGTTTGCGCTAATTACGCTTTTGTATGGTTAGCAAAGGAAAATAATCCGAATCCGATAAGCATTAATTATCTTGAAAAAGTGGCAATGCCTCATGTCTATGCGATTACGGGCGCGATTCTTGCCGGCGTCGATTTTGTCACGATGGGAGCAGGTATTCCTCTTCAGATTCCAAAATTACTTGATGACATCGTCGAAGGCAGGGAAGCAACTTATCGTGTTCCGGTCATCGGCAAAAATATCACGAGCCACACCTTTTCTTTCAATCCGGCAAAATTCTTTGGCGCTCCAATGCACACAATGAAACGGCCTGGTTTCGTTCCTATCATCGCTTCGAATCTACTCGCTAATATTTTTATGAATAAATTACCGGCGGGCAGTGTTCAAGGTTTTGTGGTTGAAGAACCAACGGCCGGCGGTCATAACGCGCCGCCGCGAAAAATAATCTTTAACGATCGGGGAGAACCGGAACCGACTTACGGCAAAAAAGATATTGTTGATTATCCGAAACTGGCCGAACTCGGCGTGCCATTTTGGATCGGCGGTTCTTATGCTTCGCCCGAAAAAGTAAAATGGGCACTTTCGGTAGGCGCTAAAGGTATTCAGGCCGGCTCGATCTTCGCGCTTTCTGAAGAATCTGGCATGAGACCAGATATCCGTCGGAAAATTCGAAAACTTGGTTTTGAGGGAAAGCTTTCTGTTCGAACCGATATGCGTATTTCTCCGACCGGCTTTCCCTTCAAGGTGGTAAATCTTGAAGGCACAATTTCTGAATCGGATGTCTATGCCGCGCGAACTCGGATTTGTGATCAGGGTGAACTTGTTTCGCTCTATGAACGACCCGACGGTAATATCGGTTACCGATGCGCTAGTGAGCCATTCGAAGATTTTGTGAGAAAGGGTGGCGATCCAAAAGAACTGAATGGTCGAGGTTGTCTTTGTAATGGCCTAATTACAACAGCTAACTTGGGCGATGAAGAAGAACCGCCGATTGTTACTTTAGGTGATGACGTGAGTTTTCTTCCGTTCTTAATGGCTAACACTGACAGTTCGTATACAGCAGCTCAAGCAATAAAATATCTTTTGAGCTAATAAAACCGTCCCTCGATAAACTCGGGACGGTTTTTTCATACACATCTTTAGTTTTTCTTAGATTTTCGGCCGCGAAGATAAGCAATCAGAAACCATACAAGTAAAGAAATAATACATAAAATTCCGAAAGCAACAATATAAACAAGAGTGACTGCCGGCATAACGATTATGCCGCCCAAACCCGCTTTACTTTTCGAAGACGATAAACGATTAAAAACGTATGCAGTAATACCAATAGAACCTAAAATAAAAACTACGAGGTGATAAATAAAAATTTTAAACTTTTTCATTTGGAAGAATTTAGAAAGAATCTTCTTGACTTATTCGTGATCAACATTCTTCTTTATTGAGTCGCTAATAAGCTCTTGCAGTTTTACTTCCCCAAGCGGCTTATCATTTTTTGAAATACGAAAACTTTCCCATATTTCTTTCCAAAAATTTCTATTGTATTTCATATTGATAAGCGCAACGATTGTCATTGCAATAAATGCTCCAATGAGTGCCATAAGCATATCTTTCTGTGCGTCCCAAATATCGCCTTGTGATCCAAGAAATGCAAGTCCCGCTTCAGGGCTTACGTTCCGAGCCGTAATCCACTCTATGATTTCGTACGCGGCGGAAAAGGCGCCCGTAAGATCGAACGGTAAATAATAACTCCAAAATCCTTTTACATGAACAATCCGCATAAACATCTCACGGATTGGATACGCAAGAAGGAAACCGAAAGAAAAGTGCACTAGTCGGTCATACATATTCCGACTCTCGCCAAACCACTGCTGAAGCGTATATCCGAATGGTACCTGTGCGTATGTGTAATGACTACCGATCACGTGCAGACACATGAAAATCGTGATGAGTGTATATGAGACATTCGAGAGTTTGAAGTATGCACCAGCTATGAGAACGATTGGCACAAAAATAAAGACGAGATAGTTTTCGAGAAGCCAATCGTGCCTGAAGAGTGGATTAATAGCTGCCCATATCCAAACGAGAATAAATACTAGGAGTAATATTTTTTGATATCGGGTCATGAGTTAATAACGAATTCTGAA
>JBBTSG010000008.1:0-26270 GCA_038064775.1 Patescibacteria group bacterium | reverse complement strand
CTTTACGCCCAATAAATCCGGATAACGCTTGAGGCCTTCGTATTACCGCGGCTGCTGGCACGAAGTTTGCAGCCCCTTATTCCCACGGTACTGTCAGTGCGCGCGTAGCGCGCAACTAATAACATTTAACAAATAACTAATAACATTTAAGTTAATGGTTATAAGTTGTGAGTTCCAAGTTGCGTGCTACGCACGCCTTCATCCCGTAGAAAAGAAGTTTACAATCCTAAGACCTTCATCCTTCACGCGGCGTCGCTCGATCAGGCTTTCGCCCATTGTCGAATATTCTCGACTGCTGCCTCCCGTAGGAGTATAGCCCGTGTCTCAGTGCTAATCGTTGGGGGTCACGCTCTCACGTCCCCTACCCGTCGTAGCCTTGGTAAGCTCTTACCTCACCAACAAGCTGATAGGACCTAAGCCGTTCCCGAAGCGGCTTGCGCCTTTGGAATTACTTCCACATCGGGTATTAGCCAACCTTTCGGCTGGTTATTCCCGTCTTCGGGGTACGTACTAGGGTGTTACTAACTCGTTCGCCGCTCGCCTTCGGCTCGGACAAATAACTTATAACAATGACTAAAGACTTTTTATCGTCAATGGTCATAAGTCATCAGTCATCAGTCCGAGCTAAAAGCTCGCACGACTTGCATGCCTTATCCACGCCGCCAGCGTTCATCCTGGACCAGAATCAAATCCTCGAAAAAAGTTTAAGTTCTCAATTGAGGAACTTAAACTTCGTTTTTAAAAATCCTTCGCCTTACGGCTCGAATTTTTAAAAAATAAATTGGGACAACTAAAAAATTTTCTAATTTTCATTACTCGCTATTCCGTTTTGAAAGAGCGTTCGAATCAATCAAAAAGATCTCTTACAGGGATTTTTATTATAGGCGGGGCGGAAACTTTGTCAAATTAATAAAAAGAGCCCGAAAATGGGCTCTTTATTCATTATATACTCGCTTTTTCAGCTATTTTATAAAAATGGTCGAAGGTAGCGTTCGGTTTTTTCGAGCAATTTTTCAGCAATTCGTTTATCGCTAATAAATTGACCAGTGAGAATAAGTTTCACCGCTTCATCCACCGATTTTTTCGGATTAATCTCTTTAGGTTCGGCCGTTTGCATAATCCCTTGATCGGCGTTTCGGATAAGAGCCATTACTATTGCCGTTGCTTCTTCGTCACTCATAATCTTATCCATATCGTCCGGATTGAAATCTTCTGGATCGGGATCGAGTTTGAAAACACCGTCCGGCGCCTGAAATTGCCAAAGCCTTTCTCGAAGCTTTTGAAAATTTTCGTCGCCGCCGTAGTGAAATTTACCTATATCGAAAAGCTGCGAAGACGTGCCAAGCGATCGCTCTAAAAAATCTTTTACTGTTATACTAATCATTGTCCGTTTCTTTCTAAAATTATTAGTGGATTTTTAAATTTAAATTACTGATATAGAGAATAAAGCAATAATCTATTTAAGTCAAGAGCTCTTGCTTTTATCTGATTTTTGGATAAAATAATAATCGTTTATGAAAAAAGAGATTCATCCAAAATATTATCCTGAAGCAAAAGTGAAATGCGCTTGCGGGGCAACTTTTACCGTTGGCTCTACTAGTCAGGAAATTAAAGTTGAAATTTGTTCAAACTGCCATCCATTTTATACCGGCAGTAAAGAATTAATTGACACGGCTGGTCGCGTTGAAAAATTCAAAGCCCGTAAAGCCAAAGCCAAAAAGAACTAACTCTTCGATAAACTTAGGATAAAAATATGCTCGAATTACAAACTAAAAACCGAACGGTTTTCGGGAAAAAAGTGAAAAATATCCGCGCTCACGGCCTTATCCCAGCCGAACTTTTTGGCGCGAATATTAAAAACCTTCACTTAAGCGTTCCTCTCAAAGAATTCGCAAAGGTCTATAAATCAGCCGGCGAAAATACTATTGTGAACGTTGTAACTGAAGAAGGTAAAAAAATTCCTGTTTTTATTTCCGCTGTAATTAAAAACCATCTTTCAAATCAATTGCTTGCGGTAGATTTCCACAGCGTTCAAATGGATGAAAAAATAAAATTGAAAGTGCCTATTGAATTTATTGGCGTAGCGCCGGCTTTAAAGAGCGGATTTGTAGTTGTTAAAGTGACAACCGAAATTGAAGTGGAAGCGTTACCTAATGAAGTTCCTCATAATTTTGAAGTTGATTTAACATCACTCGAAAATGTCGGCCAAGGCATTCGGGTAGCTGATCTAAAAGTAGCGAAAGCTGTAAAAATTATAACCTCCGGCGAATTAGTTATCGCAAACGTGGCAGAAAAAGCTAAAGAAGAAGTTGCCGCGCCAACCGTAGCGCCAATCACGGAAATAACAACTGCCAAAGTGGAAACTGAAGAAACCGAGGCAAAATCCGCAAACGGCGAAAATAAAAAAGCTTAGGGATAATTGAGAACTAACAAGGTTCGCATTTTATCGTTATAATTAAGTATAGCGACTAAAATGCCGTCTTTCCGTATATTTATTAAAATCTCTCTTGCCACGTCAGTAGTATTTTTTTTGGCGGCATTATTTTTATTTGGATCAAATATTTCGCCGAATAATTCACTATGGGTAAAAATTGCTATTGCTCAAACTACGAGCACAGTAACAAGCACGACGGTAAGCGCGCCCACCGAACCAACGAGTAGCGAAAAACGGCAAGCTCTTGAAGCTCAACTCAAAGATCTTGAAAAGCAAATCGAAGAGAATCAAAAAACTATCAGCACTTATCAAAAACAGGGTAAAACATTAACAGGTGAAATTAATTCTTTAAACGCCAAAGTTAACCAGTTGAACCTTCAGATTAAAGCCGTTACTTTAACTCTTTCTAAACTTGGTCAGGATATCACGAATACTCAAGCCAACATTAATCAGACAGAAAATAATATCGATCTCCATCGCAACGCAATTTCAAAAGCGCTTCAAACGCTCTACCAAGCCGATCAAGAAGGCACGCTTAGAATATTACTTGAAAAAGGTAAGCTTTCAGATTTTTTTGGTAATTTAAACAATCTCACGCTCGTTCAAGATAATTTGCGAGTGGCGCTCGCCGAAATTTTAAATTTAAAACAGCAACTAGTCACTCAAAAAGAAGAACTTTCTTCGCAAAAAGCGGACGCGGAAAATCTTCGCGCTATCCAACAAGCCCAAGCAAAAAGTGTTGCGTCAACAAAAAACCAGAAGACAAATCTTCTTCAAGAAACAAAAGGTAAAGAAACTGTTTATCAAAAAATCCTCGCCCAAAACAAAGCATCAGCGGCGCAAATCCGCAGCCGGATTTTCCAACTTTTAGGCGGCGGTGAACTGACTTTTGAAAAAGCTTACCAATACGCCAAACTCGCCGAAGGCGCAACCGGCGTTCGAGCGGCAATTGTTTTAGCAATTTTAAATCGCGAATCGCTTTTGGGGAAAAATGTTGGCCGCTGTTCTTACGTAACCGCAATGAATCCCACTCGCGACAAGCCATACTTTTTAACGCTACTCTCTCAATTAAATATTGATCCTGCCTCCGAAGTAGCAAAAGTTTCCTGCCCAAATGCCCACGGCAGTTACGGCGGGGCGATGGGTCCGGCGCAATTCATTCCTTCGACTTGGAAATTATATTCCGACAAGATAGCGAAGGTTACAAACAATAATCCACCAAATCCTTGGAACAATGCCGATGCTTTTGCCGCAACCGCGCTCTATATTAAAGATCTTTTAGTGTCGTCAGGTTGCCGCAATTACGCGAGCGCGAACAAAAATGTCACCAGTGAACAAACGCTACTTGAACGATGCGCGGCGGCAATGTATTACGCCGGCGGCCGCTGGTACACATACCGTTTTTGGTACGGCGAACCGGTTGTCCAACAAGCGAACGTATATGAAAGCGATATCGCGATTTTGGACAAAAATTCTTAACCTCGCTTAGTAATAAATTTATGAAGGAAAAAAATCTTTAGTAAAGTGATACTTTTGTTTTTCTCCGCAAGCTCTCGGAGGTAATTTTAGATTGGTTCCGCCGAAGGCGGATAAAATTACCGAGAGCGCAGCGGTAAATTTACCGCTGGAGAAAATTTAACCGCGGTTGCGGAAAAGATAAAAGTTGAACTAGTTATTTCTGAAACGCTTTAACTATCGGTTCAAATTCTCCTTGAAGAATTTTTTCAATATTGTGGAATTTTTTGCCAATCCGATGGTCGGTAATTCTGTCTTCGGGAAAATTATAAGTGCGGATTTTTTCCGAGCGTTCGGCGAAACCGATTTGTTCGCGCCGAATTTGGTCAACGGAACCAACGGATTGCTCGCGCTGGATTTCAAATAGTTTGGCGCGGAGCATTTCCATCGCCCGCTCACGGTTCGCATGTTGCGAACGTTCCATCCGACACGAAACCACAATTCCGGTAGGTTTATGCGTAATCCGCACGGCCGTTTCCACTTTGTTCACGTTCTGGCCGCCCGGGCCGCCGGCGCGGGAAAAAGTTACTTCTAAATCAGAATCTTTAAGTTTAACGGTCGTAGCTTCCACAACCGGCAAAACCGCAATGGAGGCGGTTGAGGTGTGAATTCTTCCCTGCCGTTCTGTTTCCGGCACGCGCTGAACGCGATGAACGCCAGATTCATTCTTCAAAGTGTCGTAGACACTTTGTCCTGAGCCCACCGAAGGATTACTTACTTCCGCAACAAAAGATTTATATCCGCGCGCGCCAGATTCACTCGCGTCCATTATCACAAATTTCCACCCGCGCTTCAGAACGTATTTTTGATACATCCGCGCTAAATCACCGGCAAAAAGCGAGGCCTCATCCCCACCCGTGCCAGCCCGAACTTCTAAAATAATTTTGTTTACTTGCGTGCTTTCCATACTAACCATTTAATCTTAAAATTATTAAGAAGACAAGATTGAAAGGTTTTTATGGATAAAAAAGAAAAAACAAATAAAGCGCATATTGTGGCGGTTTCGATGGGTTACGGCCACCAACGCACCGCTTACCCGCTCCGCAATTTAGCGCCGGAAGGTAAAATTATTTTCGCGAATGATTACGAAGGGATGCCAAAAACAGACAGGATAATCTGGCAAAACAGCCAGAATTTTTACGAGTTTATTTCAAAATTCCAGCAGTTTCCGTTCATCGGAAATTTTGCTTTTCATTTATTCGACCGACTCCAAAAAATCCTGAAATTTTATCCAAAGCGCGATCTTTCAACGCCTAATATAACTCTTAAAAATATTTTTCGCTTTATTCATAAAGGTTGGGGTCGGCATTTTATTGAATCACTTGTGAATCCGGCAACTGCCGAACCGTTGCCCTTTATTACCACTTATTTCGTGCCGGCGTTTATGGCCGAATCTTTTAACTACCAGGGCGAAATTTATTGCGTTATCTGCGACGCCGATATTTCACGGACTTGGGCGCCGTTAAATCCCCAAACTAGCCGCATAAAATATTTCGCGCCGAATGAAAGAGTGACCGAACGGTTAAAACTTTACGGCATAAAATCGGAAAATATTTTTTTAACGGGCTATCCGCTACCAGAAGAAAATATCGGTTCGGAAAAAATGGAGACATTAAAATCTGATTTGGAACATCGAATTATAAACCTTGATCCGAAAAAAATTTATCGCGACCGGCATTCGGCGTTGATAAAAGAATATCTCGGCAATATTCCCCACGCTAAAACTCATCCATTAACACTGATGTTTTCTATCGGTGGCGCCGGCGCCCAAAAGGACATTGCCGTGAAAGCCCTAAAAAGTTTGGCTCCGAAAATAAAAAACGCGGAAATGAAGTTTATAATTTCGGTTGGCGTGAAAAGCGCAACGCGTGATTATTTTCTATCCGAAATTAACAAACTGGGTTTAGAAATGAATCTCGGTAAAAATGTGGAAATTCTATACGAAGAGGGAATTTCAAATTACTTCAAAAAATTCAATGAAACGCTTCGCCTAACCGATATTCTTTGGACAAAACCAAGCGAGCTTTCATTTTACTCGGCGCTTGGCATTCCAATAATTATCGCGCCGCCTTTGGGTTCGCAGGAAAATTTCAATCGCGGGTGGCTTCGCGCCAAAGGCGCCGGTATTCCGCAAGATGACCCGGCTTACGCCGACGAATGGCTTTTTGATTTTTTAAACGAGGGAAGGTTAGCGGAAGCGGCAATGGAAGGATTTATTGATGAGGAAAAATTAGGCGCTTCAAAAATTGAGAGAATAATTAGCCGTTCATAATTAACGACAGCTTACAGTAGCCACACCTGGAGTGTACGGCTTAAAAAAACTGTTTTTACTATTACATACTCCAGCTGCATTACTCACGTAAGAATTACTTTGGCCACATCCTGGATGACCTGAAGTGTCACTTATATAGCACGCAGAGCCCCACGAAGCATTTGCTGCCAAAAGACTTGGAGTGCTTACTGTATTTGCTTGAGTATAGACATTCATATTTTGATAACCGCTATTTGTTGAACAAACACCTTGGTCAATGCAAGTAAGAGCGTTATCAAACTCTTGTTGGCCATTACAATCATAATCAAAACTGCCGTCACCGCGAGCCGTTGTGAAAAAAGAAGTTTGATTGGGATGCACATTTGACGCGTTCGTGCCCGAATCATAACAATCATTCGTGCCTGAAGCCGCGTAAACTCTTGTGCCCCCGCTAAGATTTACCGTTGCGTTTGGCGCATGACCGTCTCCGTCAGTGTCGGTGTAATACATATTTGATTTTTTAATGCTCGTTCCACTTCCGAGATTAATCGTGCCGTTTCCAATAGTCATTGATTTCCCTGGATTAAACACTAATTGCGCCGTGCCGCTTAAAGTAATACTCGTTCCCGCCGCAAAGCTCATATTCGCGTTATCAACGCCGTCAATTCCTGACGCGTAACTGCAATTGGTTTGTAATTGCCCTCCTGAAAAATTACACGGGTCTGACCACGCAAGAACGTTTTTTGCTGTCTGCCCGTTTTCGTCGAGAGCAAAAAAAGTCGTGCGATAGGTTGCGCGGTGAGTATCATGGACAATCCAACTCCCTTCGTAGACATTTTCTATAACCAACGAATTCTCTGCGTTTTTAGTAGAAATCAAACGAAGGTCAACCGTAATAATTGTGTTGTCTGTTTGAATTTCCGCCCATGCCCGCTTAAGCGGAGAGTTACTCTCAATCGCCACATTCATTTTCTGCGTGTCGCCAACGTGAACATTAAGCGGGTCTATTTTCCCAGAAACAAATTTAGGACCAGTTTTTGTTTCGGTTATGGTGGTGAAAGAAAAAGCGTTATCTTTATTTGCCACGAACAAAGGAGAAGTAACCTGAAAATACGAAAAACTTAAAAGTGTAATTAGAATTACGACGCCGGCAATAATGGTGTTTGTTTTTCTTTTTTCCATCTATCCGTTTTTACTTCAATAACTTATCTAAATTAAATCCTTCAATATTATCGGAAGAAAAGTTCGTCCACTTCGCCGCGTCAAAACGTGGCGCGATAAATTGATAAGACACTTCCCCGTTGGCACTGCCGTAAATCGTGATTGTTTTTACGCTCTCATTTTTTTGGTACCAAACGTTTCCGCTAAAAGTGGGAGTGAGAAGAACTATTACGTTATTTAATCCTTCTTTTTGAAGATTAGTCGTTCTCGCGAAAAGCCATAAGTCCGATCCTTCTGCCGCGCTAGCAAAAGAAATTACCGCTTTGCCGTTTTTTAAATTCGCCACGCCGGTCACCTGCACTTTAATACCGACTGATTCGGGCGAATAAGTGGCATAACGCGCGCCGTTAATTGTGTAAACCGGGTCAATAGTACCGGCGTTAATTTTTCCCGCGCCACCGCCGATTGTTAAATCAGTTCCTCCTAATCCGTCACCAAGCGTTACATTATAAGAAGTTGAAGTTGGCGAAAGAACGCCGCCGGAAAGCGTCCAATAATTTATACCCGAAGGCCAAGTACTATTACACGTACCACTCAAACAAACCGCGGTTGAACTTACGTTCCCAACCACTTCCAGTTTTTGACTTGGGTTTGTTTTTCCAATACCGACGTTGCCACTATCAACAATTAAACCTGCGCCTGAACCGCCATTCGTAATATAAGCCGCTGGTTGTGATGAGGACGCGGAAACTTTAATGCCGTAAGTTGGCCCAAAAAACGAATCGCTGTCAATTGTAAGTTTATAATTTGGGTCAATGCTTAAATCACCAATCGCCACCTGATTTTTAAATTGCGAAGGTCCTGAAGGGCTTAAAATTACAACAGAATTATTTCCAGCAACGTCACTATCAATTTGAAGAGTTGTACTAGTTAAGCGAAAACTCGCCGAGTCATAAGAATCAAATCCGGCACGTCGTGTGTAAGCTGTGCCAGCTGTGTTTGCAGTATAGAAACCTAATCCAAAAAAACCGCCGTAGGCCTGGCCATAAACTTTAAACTCCGCACTGGAATTATTCGCCTTCGTGCCACCGATCAAATTATTACTAATAGTTGTACTACCTATAATGGCGAGTGTTTTGGTTGAAGAGCTCCAAGTAAAATTAGCGTCGCCAGCAAAAGAACCACCGTTATTATATTGAATTTGATTATTAACACCCCCAGGATTTGTTGTGCCGCCAGCCGGCCACGCGCTGTTACACGTGCCACCAAGACAAAGAGCGGTTGAGCTAACATTACCAACAACTTCAAATTTTTGACCCGGATTTGTGGTACCGATGCCAATGTTACCGGAAGAATTAATAGCCAATCTATCACCGCCAGCGACATTCAAAACAAAAGCGCTGTCTGTGCCTTCTTTGAAAACCACCGGATTTGCGGCTCCCGAACGATTCAAAGAAAACATCGCGTCGTTCGAATCGAAAACTGTAAATTTATTAGCCGGCGTTGTTGTGCCTATTCCAACTTTTCCGGTTGAATTGAATACCGCGCCGATAGTGTCTACTATCCCGTTATTTGCCGCAGAGTATCGCCAGATAATTGAGTCATTCGCATCGTTGTTTTTTACATCTAAAAACATATGACCATTCGTTGAATTTCCATAAGACATACCGAAAGTAGAACCGCCAGATGGAACTAACGTCTCGTTTTCAGTTGCTCTGATAAAACCAGATTGCGACGTACTCTTTAAAACTAATGACCCGCCACTTCTTATAGTTGTAGTGCCGTTTACATCAAGCAGGGACTGCGGAGATAAGGTGCCGATGCCAATATTACTGCCCAATTGAAATATCGCCGAATTTGTAATCGCGGAAGAAGAGGTGGCGAAAGGAATATATCCAACGGAAAAAGGAGAGGTACTGGCAATGCCACCGCCACCGCTAGTACCAGCAGTGAGCTGAACAGTGTTATCAGGAAAAATAACGCCGTTCCCAGTACCAGTTATTTTTATATTGCCGACCACTTCCAATTTTTGAGCCGGTGCCGTTGTTCCGATACCAATATCGCCGCTCGAACTTGCATAAAAAATCTCGGTTGAACCATTCTTCACTTGAAGAATGCCGGTAGGGATAAAAGGCGCATCGGCGATGCCGAATCTTCCTTGAATAAAAGGATATTGGTTAATTGTGTATTCGCTCACGTACCCTGATGTAATTGAAATTAATTGAGGTTGAGGCGTATTTGCGAGAAAATCCAACGTTCCTGTCCCCCACCACTTCACCGTAACAGGAAATGTATCTTGCCAAGAAGTACCAAATTGAATCCAAACTTCCATAACATTATTCGTCACCCCACTACCACTCCGACGAATTAATCTCACGTCTTTCACGCTTCTATTCGCAGGTGTGAGCTGATTAAGTAAAATATTAGCGCTCTCAATATCGGTCGTAGAATTCCTCGCTTGAACATAAAACATGAACGGGTTTCCTTCATTGGATCCTCCCGACATTCGGCCGCCACCTTCAGCAGTCATTCTGAAAGCTTTGTAGCTTCCATCTAATGTGAATTGCGCAACCATTATCCATTGGTTAGTTGTATTACCGCCCGTCTGATTGCTACTTCCCCAATCTCCATAGCTCACTTTTAAGTTGGCGGCGAGCGTGCTCGTCGCGCCCGCGGGAATTATAATACCGCTGTTAAATTTCGAAGCGCCGGTTACTTGAAGAGTGCCATTCACAAAAAGTGTTGCCGGTAGATTTGTTGTCGTGGAAGTGCCAACCGCTAAAGAGAGTGGAAAAGCGTAGTTCGCTGAAGAAAAAGCGCCACCGCTTAAAGCGGCTGGCTGAAGTGCGGTGATGTTCGCGCCGTTTCCGACAAAGCCGTACCCAGCGTCAATTTGAACATTACCAGTTACCGAAAGTTTGGCGCCCGGCGTTGTGCTTGCAATACCAATATTGCCGTTCGGCAAAAAAATTATGTGCTGATTCGAACCGCCTAAAGTTTTAAAAATTAATTGTGATTGAGTTGAATAAACCGTAGTTGTCGCGATTTGCAAAGCGCCACTTGAACTTGCCTGAATTGTCGCGCAATTTGGCGGACCAGGCGGATTCGCGCAAGGCCCAATAAATTGAGCGGAAACGTTCCCCGTGAAAATAAAAACGCCGGCGATAAAAAATAAAAGATAAGTGTTTCTATTAATCATTTTTATTTAAGGTTTAACAATAAACGATCCTTTAATTTTGCCGGCTGGCGGACATGAATTACGGCATTCGAAAATAAAAGTGCCAGCAGTTGAAGCGGTAAAGCTTATGTTCTTTGTAACGTTGTTCACATAAAAACCGGCGCTTTCCGAAAACAAATCATAATCTCCTCCAACCGAATTAAAATTAATTTCAATGATATCCCCTTTTTTAACGGTTAACGTGTTCGGTGAATAACCGCTCACGCTTGCAGTAATCGCGTAAGTATTAAATTTTGAATTCGGACTGCCGTTTGCGCTGACTACCGCCATTTCTGTTTTTGGTTTTGTCGGCTCGGCATTAATTGGCACGTTTGGCGAATAACCTTTTGGAATTGTATTAACACCAACGGACGCAGGATTATTATTTTGAGTGTTAAAACCGTCTTCGTTTGCTCGCCGTTCATTAACCCGACCAAAAATTATAATCAAAGTGACAACCACTACTAAAACAATGAGGGTGTAAATTTGCTTGCTTGTCATTCTTATCTAGTAATTATATCAAATCCGAAAAACTCATTTTAAAGGTCGGAACGAGCTAGAAAAATCTGTTATAATTTTACTATGGCTAAAGTCGGGAAAATAATTTTCTGGATTATTATCGCGATTGTCTTGATTCTCGCGGTTTTTCTCATTCTTTATAATCCTTCACGCACACAAGCGGTTCCTTGTGACAACTTACCAGAAGGCTGCGGCTCAGGCGGAAGCACTCAATATAATCTTAATGTTTCTAAATTTGGTAATGGCACTGGTTCTGTCACAAGCAGTCCCGCTGGAATTATCTGCCCCGGTTCATGCGTCCAAGATTCGGCAAATTTTGGTGTAGACGTAGAAGTTACGCTCACCGCCGTTGCGGACAGCGACTCCGTCTTCGCCGGTTGGTCCGATGATTGCGCCGGCGCCGCAAATTGCACAGTTACAATACTCGGTGATATGTCGGTAACTGCCACCTTTAATCTAATCTCGCCGCCACCACCTCCTCCTTCACAAACCAACATTAGCAATAATACTCTGCAATTTTGGGCTTGGAATGACACTGTTGGCTGGTTTGATTTCTACAACACTCTCTCTGTTATGGTCCAAGACACGAAAATTAGCGGTTACGCCAGTTCTTCAAACGGCGATTTGTCGCTTGACTGCGCGACCACAAGAAACGGCAATGTTTGCGGTGTTTCAAATTACGGCATCTGCAACGGATCGGGACCGCATAATTCTGACGGCACTTGCCCTCTCGGTCTCGGTAATGGAATTTTAAGCGGTTTCGCTTGGAACGATAAAATTGGCTGGGTAAGTTTTAATTGCGACGAAAGTTCTTACGGCGGTTCAAATCAATGCCCGATATCAAACTATAAAGTTCAAATCAGTCAAAATGAAGACGGTGTGTTTAGCGGCTGGGCTTGGAACGACACTGTTGGTTGGATAAGTTTTAATTGCCATGATACTTCCGATAATTGCGTAAAAAGCCAATATCAAGTAAGAACAACATGGTCGCCCACCTCAACTACTGGCCTTCTTGAATCGTCGATTTTCGACACGCAACAAAAAAACGGCGCAATCTTAAACGGTATAATTTGGAAAGGGACTCAACCAACCGGCACTTGCGTGAAATTCCAAATTGCCGTTTCAAATAATTCGGCGGGGCCATGGAATTACTACGGCCCTGACCATAGTAGCACTGCATACTTTGGCGGCAGCTGTTCCGGCTCTAACCAAGTAATTAATATTGGCGGCAGCGACCGAACGTGGGTTAATAACGTCCGCTACTTACGCTATAAAGTTTTTCTCGTAAGCGATCTGCTCTCAAGATACTCACCTGAAATAAACAATATTATTTTGAACTGGAGCAAGTAAAAGCATATGACAAACCAAATAAACATTAATAAGAATCTGCGGTGGCTTAGTTTTGTAAATCCGCGCGAGAAAGACATTAAAAATTTGCGGAATGAATCAACAATTCATCCGATTATTCTCGACGAATTGCTTCGGCCTTCCGACCGTAGCCGTATCGAAAACCACGGCGATTATATTTTTCTCGTTTATCACCTGCCGATTTACAACGTGGAAAACCGGGCTTCCCGCCGGGTAGAAATTGATATTATTGCGAGCAAAACCACGGTAATTACGAGTACTTATGAAACGCTTGAGCCGGTTGTCCAATTTGAAAGAGATCTCGGCAAAAAATTCCGAGGTGATGATATTAAAACCACAGCTCAAATAATTTATTATCTGCTGGAAGAAATTAATGAGTTTTCAATGCGCCAATTGAAGCATATCGAAAGAAAGGTTCAATTCGTTGGCGATGATCTTTTCCGGCACACCAATCAAAAACTCCTAGAAGAAATGTCTTATATTAAGCGCGACTTGCTAGATTTCTCAATGATTGCCGTCGCCCAAAAAACCACCCTCGAATCTTTGATTGATAGCGGTTCGAATATTTGGAATAAAGAAGCGAAAATTTACTTTACCGACCTCTTCGGCGATTTTCTAAAAGTTCACTACTTACTTGAAAATTTGAGAGCGACGATTGAATCTTACAGCGACACAATATCCCAAATTTTCCAATTTAAAACTTCCGAAGTAATCCGCACTTTTTCTGTTTTGGTTGTTCTTACTTTTCCTTTAATGCTTTTTGCGACTATCTCTCTTCAACCGCACATTGATCGAACCTTGATCCGCACTCCGGAAAATTTCTGGCTACTTTTTAGCATAGTGACTTTGGTTGTAATTGGTATCGGCGTATTCTTACGAAAAAAGGGGTGGTTTTAAAAAGAAAAACTTTACCCCGCCAAACGGCGGGGTGCTCATTAATTCTTAATAAATTTATTGCGCCTTGGCTTATAAATTTATAGAATAATGGCATGCGCCTTTACGACACGCTTTCGGGGGGAAAAATAGATCTACCAAAACAGGAGAAAAAAATTAAGCTTTTTGTCTGTGGTCCCACGGTTTATGATAAATCCCATATCGGCCACGCTCGTACTTTTCTTGTTTTTGATATTTTTGTCCGCTATCTTCGTTCGCTCGGTCATAAAGTTTTTTATCTCCAAAACATCACAAATATCGACGACAAAATCATCGATCGCGCACGCGCGGAAAAAAAGAAACCGCTCGCATTCGCAAAAGTTTTTGAAAAAGATTATTACCGGAATATGAAAGCGCTTGGCGTAATGTCAGTCACAAAATACGCGCGGGCAAGCGACTTTATAAAAGAGATTGAGCAACAAGTTAAAACTCTGAAAAAGAAAGGATTCGCTTATGAAATTATCGGCGACGGCTATTATTTTGATATCTCAAAATTTGACGATTATGGAAAACTTTCAAAAAGAACGGCGTTAGAGGCCGAAGATTCTGTTTCGAGAATTGACGAAAATGTGAGAAAAAAAAATAAGGGCGATTTTGCGCTTTGGAAGTTCCAGAAAACGAACGACGAACCAGCTTGGAATTCCTCGCTCGGCCGTGGCCGTCCCGGCTGGCACATAGAAGATACTGCTATAACCGAAAAATTTTTCGGGCCGCAATACGACATTCACGGCGGCGCGGTTGATTTGAAATTCCCCCATCACGAAGCGGAAATCGCCCAACAAGAAGCCGCCTCAGGCAAAAAACCGTTCGTGCAAATATGGATGCACGCCGGCTCGCTATCAATCGAGGGAAGAAAAATGTCAAAGTCGCTTGGAAATTTTATTACTATCGACGATTTTCTAAAAAAATATTCGGCCGACGTGATGCGCTGGATTGTTCTTAGTCATCATTACCGCTCCCCTCTAAGTTTTTCCTGGGCGCTCGCCGAAGAAGCGACCACTGCTTTTAAAACTGTTGAAGATTTTGTTGCTAAAGCTGGTTTTGTAAGCAACGTAAAAGGGAATAAAAATCTCCCCAAATCAGATCTCACAATAGACCTAAAGGAATTCGACAATAAATTTTATGCGGCTTTAAACGACGACTTTAATACCCCTCTTGCTCTCGGCCATCTTTTCGGGCTTATTACAAAAATTCAGCCAAAAATATGGCAAATAAACACAGTAGAGACGAAAATGCTAGCAAATCACATTATCGAAACGTTTAAAATACTCGGATTAAAAATAAAAATCCCGAAAATCCCCCGCGCGGTTGCGATTCTTGCTCAAAAACGTGAGTTATTAAGAGTTAATAAACAGTTTATACAATCCGACGACTTGAGAAAAAAAATCCGAGTGTTAGGATATGAAACAGAAGACACGCCACTCGGACCATGGATAAAACAAAAATGAAATTGCCGCCGCAGGATTTAGAAGCCGAGGCATCCGTCTTGGGCGCTTTAATGCTTGATAAATCCGCGATTATCCACGTAGCGGATGTTTTAAAATCGGTTGATTTTTATAAGCCGGCTAATCAAAAAATTTACGCCGCGATTATGGAACTTTTTGAAAAAGGCGAACCAATCGATATTCTGACTGTTTCCCAAAAATTAAAAGGCAGAAAACAAATTAAAGATATTGGCGGAATCGATTATTTAACCGAACTTGTTTCTGCTGTTCCTACTTCTGCTCATATCAATCATTACGCAAGCACAGTGAAAGAAAATCAAGTTCGCCGCGAATTGATTATTGCTTCTTCCGAAATAAACGAAAAGGCTCTTGATCAGCACGACTTCGAAACTCTTCTCGATCAAGTTGAACAAAAGATTTTTGGCATTTCTGAACATTCCCGTCCCCAAAAATTTATTCATATCAAGGAAGAGTTGCCGCTCGCTTACGAACGGCTTGAGCGACTTCATCAAGGCGAAAAAGGCGCGCTCCGCGGTTTGGCCACTAAATTCCGACAAGTTGATAATCTTCTTTCTGGATTACAAAAATCCGACTTGATTATAATCGGCGCGCGGCCATCTTACGGTAAAACCTCTTTGGTTTTAGACATGGCTCGACAAGTGGCGCTAAACGGCAAATCAGTCGGAATTTTTTCAATCGAAATGTCCCGCGATCAGGTAATTGACCGGATTATCGCAAGTCAAGCTCAAATTCCCCTTTGGCGGTTGCGCACCGGCCGCTTAAATGACGAACTGGAATTTTCTCTTGTTCAAAAAGCTTTGGACGAATTATCTCATGTAAATCTATTTATTGATGACACTCCGTCGCCAAATGTTTTGCAAATGCGATCAATGGCCCGCCGCCTCCAACTCGACCAAGGTCTCGATCTTTTGATCGTTGATTATCTCCAACTTGTTCAACCACGGACAGAGAGTAGTAATATCGTCCAGCAGGTAACGGAAATTTCACGCGGATTAAAAGGTCTTGCCCGCGAATTAAATATTCCGGTAATTGCCGTCTCCCAACTTTCCCGCGACGTTGATAAACGGGAAGTAAAAATCCCCCGCCTTTCCGATCTTCGGGAATCCGGCTCTCTTGAACAGGACGCGGACGTTGTAATGTTGCTTTACCGCAAAGACCGTGGCGGACTTGAACTTTCTGAAGAAGAACAAAACATGGTCGAGCTTATTATCGCTAAACACCGGAACGGCCCCTTAGGAACGGTTCGACTTAAATTTGATCCGGAGAAAGTAAGCTTCCGCGAAATTGACACTCAACACTCGTCAAACGAAATATGATTCCGGAGCCGATAAAAAAGTTTATTGATAATTTTTCAAAATTGCCGGCGTTAGGGCCGCGCCTTGTTACTCGCCTTGCGTTTTACCTTGTAAACATGGATAAGAATTTTCTCCGCGATCTTGAAAATTCTTTTGCCGAGCTAAAAAAATTAGACCGCTGCGAACGCTGTTTTTTTCTTAAAGAAGCTTCAGAAAAACTCTGTGATATTTGCGCCAATCCCGCTCGCGATAAAACCTTAGTAGCAGTGATTGAAAAAGAAACCGATCTCTTGGCGCTTGAGAAAACCGGCCTCTTTAAAGGTCAATATCTTTTGATTGGCGAATTGCCAGAAAGAGGCATTCTTGAGGTGAGCCAAAAACTTCGTCTTAAAAGCTTAAAGATAAGAATTGAGAAAGAATTAGGCGGCAAGATAAAAGAAATTGTGATCGCCTTGAATCCAAACACTTTTGGCGATTTTGTAGCCGGGTTAATCAGGGAAGATTTCAAAGGGCTTGCCGAAAAAATCACTCGTTTGAACCGTGGCATTCCCACTGGTGGCGAGATAGAGTTTGCCGACGAAGAAACATTGAATAGTGCTATAGAACGGAGAAACTAATTATTAAAGCGAACACGAACTAAAAAATGCTTCCGGCATGAAGCATTTTTTATTTTATATCCGTAATTTTCACTTCCGTAAACGGCTGACGGTGGGTTTTGAATTTCCGGTAACGAGTTTTTGAATGGTAGCGAAAAACGATTTTTTTCGGCGTCCGACTTTGTTCAATAATATCCCCTGTCACTTTCGCGTGACTAATATAAGGCGCTCCAAACGTAAGTTTTCCACTATCCTCAACTAAAAGCACTTTATCAAAAACAACCTTGCTGTCTTTATCAGCCGCTAATTTTTCTATTTTGATAGTTTCACCGGCAGTCACCTTGTACTGTTTACCTCCTGTTTCAATAATTGCAAACATAGTTAATAAAATTTAACATGACCTTTCCTGAAAAGCAAATCCGCCCCTCTAATCGGGACGGATTTGTAATTTCGTAATGAAATTTACTCTACTCGTTCGCGAAGCTTTCCTAAGAGTGAAGCGGCATAATCTTTTCCGCCTACGCCGAAAGCAATACCACCGGCAAGCGCGAGCATTGCGACAAATCCAGTGACCAGTGAATTAATGATCGCAACCGCAATGCCAAGCTGTGACAGGGCAGTTAAGAATCCAAAAATCACAATCGCCCAATAAGTGAGCGCGCCCAAGAAATTAGACGCGTGAAGCTTAGCGCTTTTCACCGAGGCCTTAACAAGATGCCTTAACGTATTTCCAATCACGACTGCGGCAAGCATTATCAAAACCGCCACAATCACGTTCGGAATATAAAGCAAAGCGTCTCTCAAGAAATTCGAGAGGGAGTAAAAGCCGAGAATATCAGAAGCGGCCAAAAGGAAAACCATCACGAAGAACCAGTAAAAGAGTTTCCCTAAAAACTTTCCGCTGTTTATCTTCATTCCCGCCCGTTCGAAATAAGGCTCAAGGCCTAATTTCATCAAAGCTTTGTCAATCTTTAACAAATCTGAAATTCTCTCTACTAAAGCGCCGATGCCGCTTGCGACAATTAAGCCGATAAGCAAAACAACAAGCGCGCCGATTATATTCGCCAAAACCATAATGGCGCCGCTCCAAAGATTCTGGAGCGAACCAACAACTAACGATGTCCAATCCTGAATAACCATTTAAATCTATTTTTTGATGTTGATATTTTCGACCTTTGAACTATCTAATTATAACAAAATTGGTCTTTGCCGTCACTTTTATTGAGGTTCTGTTCGTTCAATGTCCCAAACCTCCTTTCCAATGTATTTTTCAACCCATGCCATATCACGGAAAAGCTGTTCTTCTCGTTGTTTTTCTTCAGCGGAAAGCTCTTTGCTCAATTTGGCCTTTTTTACAACTGTTAATTCGGCTTGAATGTCCCGCCGAAGCACGGCAAAACCGCGACGCACCGATTCTTCGGCCTCTTTGACTTCTTTTTGAAACCGCAAATGCTTTCGCCTTGCATGAACGCCGTGGTAAACAACATAACTGCCTAAAGATAAGACCGCGAGGAGAAGAATTAAGGCGAGGACTAAATAGAGTGTTTCGTAACTTAATCGAGAAGATCCAAATTGAATCGCCGTCGGCTGAATGGTTAACTGGATTTGCGGACTCGGCGGGCTTAACTCGTCACCAATTTTTGTTTGCGTCCAAACAAGATAAGTGCCGGTTGAAAGAAAACTATTGTGGCGATAAAACCAATCGCCTTTTTTATCTGTCTCTGTGTTTTCGCTTAACACCTCTCCTGTTCTCGCGTTCTGAAGATAAATAATAATCGTCGCTCCGCTTATGTCACTTTTCCCGCCAATGTAAAATATTTCTTCGTTTGAAATACTGCGGGAAACGGTTGTGACAAATGGCGGCGATACTTGCGAGCTTTGGGCAAGAACGGGTTTTGTTAAAATCAGCGACAAAAGCGAGAAACCAATTATTAGAAGTGTAACTAATGTTTTCCCGTACTTTTGCTTAAACCGCTTTAATTCTTCAAGTTGGTTTTGAATGTGGTGAGGCAATTCCCCGCTCGCCAATTTTAAGTCGTGTAAACGATGCCAGTGATTTAATCGCACGGCGAGCCACGCTAAAATAACAATTAAAATTCCGCCAAAAAGCCAAACCCAAATCCAAGGAATAACTAATTGACTCCTCAAGCGCAGTCCTTGACCATTCACAAACTCAAAAATAGCTTGGCGAATTTCTAAACGTTTTACTTCTTCTCGATAATTACCGGCTTTGTCATAAGCCCTTAAAATAACGTCATAATTCCCGACTTGGAGCGGTTGAGTGAGATATGGACTTTGGGCTTCCACAAAAAGTGTTTGATTGCGCGCAGAGTCAGTTTCGCTTCCCGAATTACTTGGCGAGAGCGCGACAATTTTTAATTCATAATGGTCTAAACCGGAAAAAGCGTCGGTTGTAAAAAATTGGACAATCGGCTGCGCCCTCACCGTCCGCGCGGCCGGCACAATTTCAACCGGGAATTCCGCCGGGGGTGTTGTGTCAATATTCACTTCATAATGAGTTGTTCCACCCCAAACACCGTTGCGCAAGGCCTTGATATGAAAATAATGGGCACCGTCAGCGATATTTTTATAAGCGACGGATGACTGTAACCCTTCGGAAATATCGTCCGATTGATCAACTGGATTGTCGCTTAACATATAACTGAACCCTTCAGCGCCGCCAGCGCTTGGCGCCCAATCTAAAATAACAAGCGAATTAGCATACCATCTTGCTTGATCGGGATGAGTTTTTGAAACGACAAGCGGTCCGGCCGGTGGCGGTAAAACCAAATCATAAAAAGCGCTCTGCGTTTGCCGCAAAGCATCCGTGCCTAAACCGTCATTTAAAAGAACTTTGCTGTTATCTAAAAATTTTAAAATAGCATCGCCGCCACTTTTCGCTCGAAAAGTTAAAGTGGTTACTAGGCCGCTTGAAACATTAATACCGCCAGGAATGCCACCTTGAAAATCAATTATGCCGGTTTGGTTGTTAAATTTCGGCTGACTCGTCCAAACGCTAATAATAGATTTTGAGGTGGCGGGTGAAACAAGCTGTAACTTATCCGGCGGAAAACTTAAAGACATTTGAATCGCGTTTACGCTTGCTCCTTGCGTATCCAAAAAAACGGAAACGTCAAAAGTGCTACCAATTGTAAAAGAACCGGCGGGTGGCAAAATCGAAAGCGAAGCGGCGGAAGCAATTCCCGGCCCGCCGATTAAAATTAAAGCGGAGAAAAAAAGAATTAAAACAAGGCAGTTTTTCATTTGCGCTTATATTTATTATAGCCCATTGGTGCTACTCTAAAAATTAAAATCATCCCCAAGAGCACCAATAACAATAGGCCAATTTTTTTCAGTATTTCTTCCCACAAATAGAGCGTTTCATTTGTTTCTAAACCGGCATTGTTCACCGTTTTGATTTCCAACTGCCAAGCGTGAGCGGGCAATGGCGCGGGATTTATAATTTGCTGTGAGTCGCTCCAGCTAAACCAACGTTTAAATCGCATTGTGGAATAATCGGTACCCGATTCTTTGTCTTCTGAGTTAAAAACTAAAATTTTTCCGGCTTCAATCGGCGTTGTTACAATTTCGGCATTAAGCATCGGCGGCGTTGAATCTAAAATTGGCGAAAGCGTCACAACTGGCGCCTCACTCGTCACGTTTATTGAATAAAAAGATTCTGGCGCTTTAATAACCGTCCCTAAGCCGTTTGCCAAATAAATTTTCCCGTTTGTTAAAGTAAAAAATACTTCACCCGTCTTTAAAGTTTGAAATTTTAATTTAACTATTAATCCGTTCTCGCCGTGAAAAGGTTTTAATGTTCCACCAATTAAGCTAACTTCTCCGTCAAGAAGAACGGTCGGCGGTTTTTGCCAAACATCAACGATTGAACCGCTGTTATTGCCACCTAAAAATTTAAGCGTATCAGGCGGATAATTGATTTCGAGATTAAAAACATTCACTTCTTCCTTGCTGTTTAGGAAAATGCTTAATTCAAATTCCGAGCTCGGCGCAAGATTTGAAACGTCAGTTTTAAAATAAATTGCCGGCCCGGCGGCTGAAACTAGTCCGCTAAACAAAAATAATGAAATAATTGCGTAAAAAAGTTTTTTCATTTCTAATTTTCACTATCCGGTCCAGTAATAAAATAATATTGAAACATCAATAAAGTTAACCGTGCCATCCCCATTTAAATCATAACGGGCGATTTTGCGACCATTTTGTCCGTAAAAATAAAGAATTATACTTAAATCAATAAGGTCGACATGGCCGTCATTGTTAAAATCAGAACTCAAAACAATTTTTTTCAGCAGTGACGGTGGCAAGCCACCACCCGCGGATGGCGGCGGCAAATTTACCGGCTGAGCAGTCGTTGTTGTTGGTAATGGAAAATATAAAAAACCGCTTTGCAGTATGAAAGTGGTGCCGCTCGAAATACCAATCACTTCTTGACCGATTGAGCTCCAAAGTTGAAACCCAGAAGAAGTGGAAAAACCGGCGCCCAGTTTAATTACCGGATCGCGGATAATAAAACCGGGCGACGTAAAATCCGTCGCCCGGACGAAAAAGGGCAAAAAGAAAATACTGAGCAACAAAATCAACGGCGTAATTTTCTTTGCCAATTTCATATCAAAGATCAATTAAAAAACTAAATTATGGGTTGGCTTTCTTAAACTGATCGATTGCTTGGGTTACCCGCGAATCTGTTTTCAAGTTTTCAATAAAGAGAACTTGGTCGCGATTTATCCTCATCTCGTCTGTCGGGCCGTGTAATTCGCCGCCGAGCTTCACGATATTAATGTTCGTTGGCGGAGTTTCACCAGCTTTCAAAGGCTGTGGCGCCTGCGTAATCTGAAGATAAAAAACGTCATTCAGCACCACGAACTGACTCGCCTCACGACTTAAATTACCAAAATAAACCTGACCGTTTGAGAGAAATACGGCCTGATACACGTTATTAGAAGTAAAAACTTGAGGAATTACTTTAAAGTAATAAAGCGCGCCAAGCACAACAACCACGACTAGAACGATTAAAACTTTTACCCAACTTTTTCCTGTTTGCATGTTATTTTATTTATTTTCGACCATTTTTATATTAATAATTATACACTGTCGAGGAATTCAGTTCAAAGATTATGGCGCTCCACCGCCTTCATTCCCACCTCCACCAGGACCCCCGCCAGTCGTACCACCGCCGCCGGGGTCACCTCCCTCGCCGCTACCACCAGGCGGCGTTCCACCGCTCACACTGCCACTACCTGGCGGCGCGCCACCGGAAGCCGCATTTTCGCTATTTCCGCCACCGCCAAAATTCGCGTTTGGCTTCGCGTGGTTTATATTCGCTGCCGAACCGCTGACTGTTATTGTTTGAAGAGAAGTAACTCCGCTGCTAATTATATTCGTGGCGGAAAGTGAAAGAGTAAGATAATAACCGCTATTTATATTTGAAACATCCGCCCGCAAAATTATATCGCTTGTTGTTGCCGTCCAACTGCCGCCTAAAACTATGGTGCCTGAATTGCCGGAAATCGCTACTGTCCCCGTTGCCCCGACCGGCTGCTCTCCCTCGTCAATTACCCCGTTGCTGTTTGCGTCAAGATAAAGGCGGGCGTTTGTAATATTGGAAGAGGCAAACCCTGAAACGCCGGTGATATTAATTGTCGTTGTTGTAATCGTAATGTTCTCGCCGGTATTCGCTAAACGGAAACGATAAAGTTCCGCGTTAGTGATTGACGCTCCGCTATTACTGAACAGGTTTGCCTCTTGGCCAGTCGGATGATTTTGTTCGGCAAGTTTTCCTTTGATTATTTTTGTTCCCGAATCAACCGCCGCGTTTCCTGATGCCGCGCCCGCCACTCTTAAACCAAACGAACTCGTTGCCGCGTTTACCGCCGTGAAATTCCCCATCTTAAGACCGGAAATCCGCACCCAATCACCGTTTGAAAAGTTTTGGATAACATCAATAACCGCCTTACTGTTGCTCGCCTCATAAGTAACGCCGGTCGTGGAAATTTTGGCGCAAGCATTACCGGCTGAACAAGTGATCGACGAGATAGACGTGTCCCAAGTAGCGGCAAAACTGCTTGAAGCGATTGCTAAGCGAATATCGGTTGTTGAAGCGATTGCATTTGCTCCTGACCCCGCTTTTGTATTGACATCGGAAATAGTTGTCGACGCCTGATTGATTTCAAAAACATCATCCGCCGTTGAACTTGTGAAAGCTGCCGCCGCACCACCAAATGACCAATTCGAATTATTACCGGCATTATTATTTGAGCCATTACCGGCGTCAATTTCGCTGCCACCTAAGGCATTCGAATCTTTCACATCAACATTAGAAACCGTCGGCGAGCCGGAAACATTGAAAAGCCAAGTGGTGGAAGTGCCGATTGTGGAACGCAGATAAACTCTCGTTGTCGTATCCCCACCGTTTAAGTTGATTGTGACCGCCGTAAAAGTAGAAGAAGCAATAAATTGGATTGATGATGATGGCGTAACATCAGTAAAAGTGCCGTTCACGGTCGTTGTCGCGTTAAAAGTAACACTTGGTGTTGTGTCCGGATTATTCCAAGTATTATTCACGATTGTTAAATTATTGAAAGCCGAACCACCACTCATTGTTCCTGACATGGTTTGTGACGAAGAGCCGTTCAAAATCACCGTGCCGGAATTATGCGTGAAAGTGCCGCCGGTATTCGTGTAGTTTCCGCCTAAATTCAATGCCCCTGAAGGCGCGGTGAAAGTGCCGGCAGAAATATCTAAATTGCCGGCAATTATTAAAGCATTCACGGAAAAGGTTGCAATCTCACTACCACTGCCGCTCCCGCTGTAAGTTAAGTTACCGGAAATTGTTCCGGTCGCGCTGTTAGTTGAACTATCTAAAGTGGTGCTACCACTGCCGTTCGCGAAAATTTGAACGCTCGTGCTGAAAGCATAAGTGCCGGTTGCCATTGTAATAGTCCTCGCCGAGGCGCTTGAAGCGTAAACTTCAACCAAACCGCCATAAGTTCGACCAGGCATCGTTTGGTTATTATTCGTAGAATCAAAACGTAAAATCGAACTTACTGTTCCGTTTGTTGGAAAAGTTGTGGTGGAAAGATAAGTGAGCCGGCCGGCGCCAGTTGAAGTGCCGTTAAGAATTAAAGTTGTTGAAGCGGTTATGGTTCGGCCGCTATTAATGCTCAAACTGGTAGAAGTCGCGATAGTAAACGTTCCACCAACAATCAAATCGCTTGAAGTCGCCGTAATCGTGCCGGTCGAAGAAGCGGTTAAATTATTCACCGTGTTTCCGCCGCCGATAAGTGTGGCCGAAGAACTGGTCATTGTAATTGTTGTCACGCCCGCGCTAAGACCTGATCCCGAAAGATCAAGATCGCCGGCGACCGCGAGATTATCCGCGAGCGTATTAGAGTTTCCGGAAATAGTGAGATTTTGAAGGGTGTTGCTATTTGAAGTGAGCGTCTTGCTCGAGCCACTCATCACTAAAGTATGGCTAGAGGTGGCGCTTAAAGTGGTGTTCGTGAAATTAACATTACCCGAGACTGTTAGCGTGCTTGTGCCGGTAACGAAAGTTTTTGTGCCGGCTGCTGAACCATCTAGATCTCCGGTTATATCAATTACTGGCGAATATGTCGCCGCCGTTGAAGTGACGCTGGCGCCAGAAGCTAAAAGAGTGAGACCATTCGAAAAATTTAATGTCTGACCGGAAGTAGTGCCAAGAGTGACAACTCGGCCGGCGGTTCCTCCGCTATTATTAATCTTCACTAAACCGCCGTAAGTCCTGTTTACTACATTTAGATTGCCGGCAGTCGCGTCATAAGTCAGTGTGGAAGAAACATTACCGCCGGTTGGAAAAGTGTTCGTTGACTGATAAATCAAATCACCGCTTCCGGCAATTGTCCCGTTCAAAGTCAGGGTTCCAGCGCTACTCTCGGTAAGTGTTCGGCCAGAGCCAATTGATAAGGTGCCGTTTGATCCCACGTCAAGCGTGCCGGAAATAGTGAGATCGGAAGTAGAAAGAGTTGTCGTCCCGGCGGAAGCGGGATTAATCGTCAAATTCGGCAAAGTATTTCCTGCGCCGACTAAGGTGGCGGAGGTGGAGGTCATTAAAAGTGTTACGCCGGTCAAAGTCATTCCAGAACCTAAGGTCACATTACCAGTTGAAGTAACATTGCCGGAAATCGTCGCGGCGGTGGCGGCCGAAAAATCCAAATTATTAAAAGTTTTACTCGCGCCGGTAAGGGTTTGCGATGAACCATTAAATAATATAGTGCTGCTAGCTGGCGCGGTTAAAGAATTGATATTTGTAAAAGCAGGAGAACCGCTAAACTTCCATGTTCCACTACCAAGATTTAAATTTTTTACTAAACTCGCGCTTCCAGAAATACCGGCGGTTGAAGAAACGGTGGGATTATAAACTGACCCGTCAACCACAATATTATTAACTGTGGGGGCTAAACTTATCGCTCCTGTTCTCAAAGTTTGACCCGCGCCATCGCCTAAGGTAATCGTGCCAGTCGCTCTTGAACCGGAATTATCAAATTGAACTGTTATTCCGGAATAATCTCTGTTTGAAACTGTTTGGTCATAATTTGCCGTGTCAAAAATAATTTTAGAAGGAGTGGAAGTGCCAGTGGTCGGGAAAGCGCTCGATCCTTTATATGTAAGGGTGCCACTATTACCCGAGCCATCAAGCGTGCCGTTTAAATTAAGCGCGCCGTTCACTGTTAATGTGCCAATGCCCCAAGTAAAAGTGGTACCGGTTGCGACTGTAAGAGTTGTCGAAACTGTTAAACTATTGCCAGTTGGCATGGAAATTGTGGAAGAAACAGTAAGCGCGTCAAGCGTAAGACCGCTTGAAGGAGTTAGGGTCGCGGAAGTGGAAGCTATTATAATCGCGGCTGTTCCTGGCGTAA
The DNA here is from genome assembly GCA_038064775.1 of Patescibacteria group bacterium. Lineage (GTDB taxonomy): Bacteria > Patescibacteriota > Minisyncoccia > UBA6257 > GWB1-50-10 > JBBTSG01. Next base: position 600 of record JBBTSG010000008.1, on the reverse strand, counting down.
TTGTTCCACCACTCATATTTAAATAACCTTTAATAGTGTCAGTTTCGTTCGCGAGAGTAATAGTGCCGGTTAATTTTAAGTTTGGTAAAGCGTTTCCGGCGGAAGTTAAAGTGCCGGTGCCACTCATAAGAATTGTTGTTTTACCAACGGTCGCGGGAAGTGAAAAAGTGCTGCTTGTTAAATCCAAACTGCCGGCAATAGTTGTAGTGACCCCATTAGGCAAAGTGAAAGTTTTTGTGCCACCAGTTCGGCTAAAACTTAACGTGCTTGAAACGCTTATAACAGGCTGCGCAGCTCCGCCGGGATCAAGTGTAATATTCCCGCCGCCCGAAGAATTAGTGGTAACCGAACTCGCAAAATTAAAAGCGGTGCCGTTTGTTATGTCAAAAGTAAGAGTTCTAGATGAAGCCCCGCTATTATCGAAAATAACCGGACCGTTTGTAAGGTGTGAGGTAAAAATACTCATTGCGCCGTTTTTCATGTCAAAAGTGGTGGTAGCGGAAATTTTGCCGTTGCCGCTTGGCTGCCAAAAAGCGCTGCCAGTCGGCTGAAAAAGAAAATTTCCCGCGCCGGAAATCGTGCTTGTTGAACTATGTAAAG
>JBBTSG010000007.1:0-30098 GCA_038064775.1 Patescibacteria group bacterium | reverse complement strand
TCGGGAGCGTTGTGAAGATCGTATTTCTTCTTCAAGAACTCAAGATTTTCCATTGATTATGATTATGCAGGAAAAATGAGGAAAAGGCAAATCTTTCTCACAGTTTCTATGAATTTTGAGGCCAGGTTGTTTCTTCGGAGCGTCTCGGAGTTCCGATTTGCTTGGTGTCCGATTTTGGAATCGGACAAATCGGAGCGAGAGTCAGGCGAGCTGAACCGCTGGAGGTCGGCTACGACGTGTTCCGAAAAATAATCTGGCTGAAAATATTAAAATTTACTTATAATAAATCCTATTCGGGATGCGGAAATCGAGATAAGCGAGATTAATCTCCGCGAAACGTTGTTTTAAACTTTGAAGAACACTCGCTAAATTTTCCGGCGCGAAATTAAAACTGAAATAAAAATTCAAACCGGTTGTGTCAGTTAGTTGCCATTCACGCAAAGCAAAATCCTTGATTTCTACAGCAGTCGGCGAAAAACCGGCGGCTTCAATCGTTTTTAAAACTCTCATCAAATTATCGAACCAGATCTTTTGCGGCAAAACTGATTTTCCCAAAATAAGCGGCCGAGCGTTATCGTCTGAAACGCGCAAAATAAGCGCGCCTTCGGCTAAAGGCGCAGCCGAAAAAGCCACGCCGTTTTCGTCAAAACCGTAGCAATCATTGCCGTTAACGCACCAAAAACCCACTATTTGCCGTTCGCGAACTGCTATTTCCACCTTTCCCTGAAAAATAACTACTTTTTTTTCAATCGCGGAAACACTTGGCAAAGAAAGATTAGGCGCAACCGGCGATTTGCTGAAATACCAAAAAATCAAACTGTCAGGGCCAAGAATTGAGAGCGGATAATTTTCACCCAAAGCGGCGACTGTAAGATTTGAAGTAAGCGTAACATTATCCGCGATTCTGCCTCCTGAAATATCAAACGATTTTACTTTTAGAAAACCGGCGTAGAAAATAAGATAGCAAAAGCCGATTAAAAAACCGCCGAAAATAAAAACGCCTAGCATTGAAAACCAAAACCAATGTTTTGATTTTGCCGCGCGCGGCCGGTTTAAAAATGATTGACCTTCACCCTGTCGGCTCATAAAATTTAAACGACAAATCTTTTTATCATTGGGTTCAACCGTGTAATGATTTCATAACTGATTGTGTGAGCGTCATATCCAAAATCATTAGCGCTTATTTTTTCCTTGCCGTCACGCCCTATTAAAGTCGCGATGTCCCCTACTTTTACTTTTGAACGGTTGCTTAAATCAACCACAATTAAATCCATCGAAACGCGGCCTAAAACTTTTGCCCGTTTTCCTTTCACCAAAACTTCGCCACGGCTTGATAAACTTCTCGGAAAACCGTGCCAATAACCGATGGGAATAATGCCTGATTTTGTTTTAGTTCGCGTTTCTTCTGTTAAGTCGTAACCAATATAGTCGCCCGCCACCAAGTTTTTTACTTCACTCACTAATGCTCGCCAGCTTAAAACGTGTTCGAGATTTAGTTTGCGCCGCAAAACAAGCGAATGCTCAAGAGCGGTTTCTTTGGTCGGAAAATAGCCATATAAACCGATGCCAATTCTTACTAAATCAAAATGGGCCTGCGGGTAAAGAAGTGCGCCACCTGTTGCCGAAGTATGCGCGATTAAATTTTTATAACCCGCTTTACGAAAAATTTCTTTCGCTTCTTTAAATTTTTTAATTTGCCACAAGGTGTAATTCGGATAAGTAATGTCTTTCGCAGAGGCAAAATGAGTGTAAATGCCGCGCAAGCACTCACCAATATCTGATGACTGATGACTGATGACTTTAAGAACTTTCACCAAATCATCTAAATAAAATCCTTGCCGATGCATACCAGTGTCAATTTTTAAGTGATAATCAACAGCGACATGGGATTTTTTTAACACTGTAAGCGCATCAAGATTGGAAATGGTGAGCGTTAAACGGTCGGCGGCCGCTTCTTCAAAAAGATGAGGCAAGGTCGGGCCTAAAACTAAAATCGGCTCGCGCAAACCTAAGTTTCTTAATTTATGGCCCTCAATTACACTATCAACGCAAAAACCGTCAACGCCGCGCTCGCTCGCGATTTTTGAGAAAAGTTCAAGGCCGTGGCCGTAAGCGTTTGATTTTACAACCGCGAAAAGTTTTGTTTTTTTCGCGAGAATTGACCGGAAAGATCTAATATTATTCGCCACCGCCTTTTGGTTAATTTCAATCCAGGTTTTATAGAGGTGCTCTTTCATTCATAGATTTATTCTAACTCTTTCCCGCGAAAACAAAAAACCGCCCTTCGATAAACTCAGGACGGTTTCTTTTTAGTTTTTGCCGATTACTTTTTTGCCGAGATAATCCTGCAGCGCTTTCGGCACTCTCACCGTGCCGTCTTCGTTTTGATAATTTTCCAAAATCGCGATAATAATCCGACCAATTGCAAAGGCCGTGCCATTTAACATATGAACATATTTTTTGTCACTATTTTTATCCCTGTATTTAGCATTGATACCTCTCGATTGAAAATCGGTGGTATTAGAACAAGAATGAGTTTCTCGATAATTGTTTTGACCAGGCAACCATGTTTCGATATCGTATTGTCTTGCATCAGTCCAGCCCATATCGCCAGTTGAAATAGCAACAACTCGGTAAGGCAATTCCAATGCTTTCATCAATTTTTCTTGAATTCCCAACATAAATTCATGTTCCTTTTCAGAATCCTTAGGATTAGCAAAAGAAAACATTTCTATTTTATCAAATTGATGAACCCGCAATATTCCCTTCGTGTCTTTGCCGTAAGAACCAGCTTCCCGCCGAAAACATGTTGAAAAACCAACATATCGACGCGGCAATGTTTCCACTTCAAGAACTTCATTCATATGCAATGGTCCTAGCGTATGCTCGGCGCTACCAACTAGATATAAATTATCTTTTGATAAAAAATAACGCTCGTCTTTCTGAGAAGACGCCAAACGACCCATACCCGTAAAAACTTCTGGTCTGATCATAACTGGTGGCACAACTGGTAAAAAACCTTCTTTAACTGCTGTTTCCATCGCTAATTGCACTAAAGCAAATTCTAAAATTGCGGCATCGCCTAAAAGATAACCAAAACGACTACTGGTCACTTCTGCTGCTTTTTTAACATTGATTAAGTTTAAAGATTCTCCAATTGTCAGATAATCTTTCACTTGAAATTTAAATTTCGGTTTTTCGCCGACCTCCCGCAAAACTTTATTATCCGCTTCGCTCTTCCCTACCGGCACGTCTTCAAATGGCGGATTCGGTAGCTGATTTAAAATCTCGTCTCGTTTTTCCTCTTGCTTGTTTCGCTCGGCAACTATTTCCGTAACTCGCCGCTTAATAATCTGGGCTTTACTCACTAAATCTTCAGAGCGGGCTTTGGATAATTCTTTATTTAAAATATTTTGTTCGGCTTTAAGTTGATCAAGAGCGGCGGTTTTTGAACGCCACGCTTCATCGAGCCGCAGGAATTTTTCTACCAATTTTGGATCGGTATTTTTCTTTGCGATACCTTCTTTAACTTTTTCCGGATTTTGGCGAATAAAATTAATATCGATCATATTATTTTAATTCTTTCATTAAAGGAAAAATGACCGCCTCACGCACCGGCTTGTCCATAAGAATGGCGAAAAAACGTTCGGACATGCCAAAACCAGCCGCCGGCGGCATGCCGTATTCAAGCGCTTCCAAGAAATCCTCATCAAGCCGCTGCGCTTCCTTGTCGCCGGCTTCCCGAAGTTTCATTTGATCTTCAAATCGCTTCCGTTGGTCAAGCGGATCGTTCAGCTCCGTAAATCCTTTTCCTAATTCTGTTCCTGCCGCCATAATTTGCAACCGTTCAACGACTTTTGGATTTTTACTTGACCGTTTTGCTAATGGCTCAATTTCAACCGGCGGATTAATTAAAAAACAGGGCTGAATTAGATTTGGTCTAACAGTTTTTTTGAAAATCAAATCTATAAGCCGCCCTTTGCCAAAACTTTTTTCAACCTTAATACCTAATTTCCCCGCACATACAGCAAGTTCTTCACGAGAAGCGTCAGTTGGGTTCAGTTTATTCGCTTTCTCAAATTCTTTAACATAATCAACGGTAAACCATTTCTTTCCCCAATTAATTTCTTTTCCGGCATAAGTTGTAATAAGTCCGCCACAAGTTTTTTTGATAACTGTTTTGTACATTTTTTCGAGGAATTTCATAAGTTCAGTATATTCCGCGTAAGCCCAATAAAATTCGAGCTGAGTGTAATCCTGTAAATGCTCTTTATCAATTCCTTCATTGCGGAAAATCCGGCCAATTTCAAAAACTTTTTCATAGCCGCCGACTAAAAGTTTTTTTAGCGGTAATTCCAGGGAAATCCGCAAATAAAAATCGCGATTCAAAGCATTATGATGAGTAGTAAATGGCTCGGCATCGGCGCCGCCGGGCACGGATTCAAAAACCGGCGTCTCTACTTCAAGAAAATCGTTACTTTTCAAATAATCACGAATTGATTGCCAGAAAATATTTTTACGCATAAAAAGTTGCCGCGTTTCTGAATGAACTAGTAAGTCCAAATATCTTTTCCTCAACCGCGTTTCAACGTCAGTTAAGCCATACCAGCTAACCGGCACTGGCCGCAAACTTTTCACGATTATCCGGCATTGTTTTACAAGCAAGCTTTTTTGGCCTTTTTTTGTTTTAAAAACGAAACCCTTGGCTTCAACAAAATCACCTACGTCAAAAGTTTCTTTAATGAACTTAACGTTTTTAAATTCTTTCTCGCTGAAAATAAGCTGAAGCTTAGTGCTTTCGTCTTCGAGATCAGCAAAAATAATTTTCCCTTGATCGCGAAAAGAAAATATTCGGCCGACAACAAAAAATGATTTTTTTGAGCGGCTTAATTTCGAAAAATTCGTTAATACTTCTTTAAGTTTAAAATCGCGATTAATTTTTGCCGGATAAGCGCCGGCCACTTTTTCATACCGAGCAAGCTTTTCTTTTCTTTCTTTGATTAAATCATCAAGCATAAATCTTCCTAAATTTTATTCAATAGCTAAGATTTGATAAATAACTTCGCCCTTAGGAGTTAAAATTTTTACCGCATCGCCTACTTTTTTCCCTAATAATGCTCGGCCAATCGGTGACTCATTCGAAATCAAACCATTTGCCGGCTGTGATTCATTTGAACCGACAATAGTGTAATATGTATTTTCGCCATTTTTTCGCACCTGGACACGAGAACCAATACGAACAGTCGCCGCACCAGCGGATTTTTTAATTATTGCTGAATTACGCAGCGTTTCTTCTAAATTAAGAATGCGTTGTTCAAGGCGCGCTTGTTCTTCTTTGGCTTCCTGATAATCGGCGTTTTCCGAAAGGTCGCCTAATTCTTTAGCTTGCTTTAAACGTTCGGCTATTTGCCGGCGGCCGCTTACCTTCAAATCAGCGATTTCCTCAACAATTTCGTCGTGCCTTTCTTGAGTTAAATAAACTTGGTTCATATATTTTATAGATTATTTTTAATTCGGTTCTCATAATACCACATCAAAACATCCTTTGCTATAGGAACGGTGTTTAAACTACCTTCGCGTGAGTTTTCAATCAGTACTAAAATAGCGATTTGGGGATTTTCGTAAGGCGCGTAACTAACAATAAAAGCGTTCGTCTTTGTATTGTTTTCAATTTGAGCAGTACCAGTTTTCGCCGCAACGGCAAAAGGTAAATCCGCTAAAGGTTTCGCCGTGCCGTAAGTTGCCACTACAACGTCGCGCATCCCCTGCCGAATATCCGGCAAAAACTTACTAATTTCCGAGGTAAGATCAATCAAAACTTCCGGCTTATTTTGAGCTAAAATTTTTCCTGTTTGGTCGGTAATTATATCCATCACTCTTGGTTTCCAGATTTTTCCGCCATTTGCGATAGAGGTAATGTAATTTAAAAGTTCTAGTGGCGTAATTAAAAGATCGCCTTGGCCGATTGAAACGTTATAAGTATCACCAACCCGCCAAGGATCCCCCGTCCTTTTTTCTTTCCAAACAGGATCGGGCAAAAAACCATTTTCTTCGCCTATAAGATCAACGCCAGTTAATTTGTCCAAACCAAATTTTCCCCACCAATCTTTAAGTTTATAAATTCCTAGCCCTTTTTGATTTTCAAATCCGCCGCCAACTTCATAAAAATAAACGTTGCTTGATTTAGCTAAAGCGCTACGAATATCAACCCAACCATTCGGCCGCCAGTCGAGAAACCGACTGAACTTACCAGGACTATAAGGATTAGGCAATTCAATATAACCGGCGGAATAAATTTGTTTACGCGAATCAATAATGTTTTCCGCCAAAGCGGCAATACCAACAAGCGGTTTAATTGTTGAGCCAGGATTATAACGACCCGAAACAATTCGGTTAAAAAGCGGCTTCGCAGGATTACTCAAAGCCGAAACAATATCGCTAGTTTCGAAACTAGGAATGTTAACTAAAGCTAAAATCTCCCCATTTCGAGGATCAATTGCCAAACCGGCGCCAATCGTTCGGCCAAGCGAATTAAGGCCTTGTTTTAAACGTTTATAAAAAAAATCTTGTAAGCCACTGTCAATAAAAGTTTTGAGATTGTTGCCTAGAACTGATAATTCTTTCCTTGGCTCGCCATATGACTCACCAAGCGCGTTTTTGATTGTGACTTCTCGTCCATTCGTGCCACGTAAATATTCGTCATAATAAGCTTCAAGGCCGGCCTTACCAATTTCATCGTCAGTCACAAGCTTTGCGTCTCTTTTAAGATCGCTCGGTTGCACCAAAGCCGTGAAACCCAAAATATGAGAAAACTCAAAAGGCGTTTCATGAACGCGCTTAAAAGCCGATTCAAGCTTTATCGCATCAATATTTACTGAAGAAAAAGCAACTAATTGTTCCTGCGATAAATTATTTGTAAGAAGCATTCGATCGCTTAAATTCCAATCGCGTTCGGAAATTTTTTGAATTAGCTCCATTTCATCAATATTCAAAAAACCGCTTATTTTTTTTATCGTCGCCAAACGATCGTTATTATTTTCCGGCAAGTAACGGGGAAGTAAAAAAGCGGCGAAAGAAGAATCATTGCGGACAAGCGGTTCGTTAAATCGGCTGGTAATTATGCCGCGTGGCGCCGGTTCGATTTTTACATCACTCATATTATCAAGCGCGCGGGCGGCGTAAAGATTTTGCTTAAAGATGCCAATATTAACAAACTGGGCGAAAACAGCGCCGATTAAAACTAAAAAGAGTACGAAAAAAAACCTAAAAACACCATCAGTCAAAGGAACTTCAAGTAAATCTTCTTCGACTACTCTATCAGTTAAAATTTCTTCAAGATGAATATCGTCTCTTTTTGTCATAATTTAAAATCTTATTTTTTCTAGTCGCTCAATAAGAAAATTCAGGAAAAACCATAATACGAACCCTAGTAAAAGATTATAAACCACCTCCTCAAAAATTAAACCGGCAAAAATCCGTTTAGTAAATAATGCTTGCGCTAAATAAAAAATAACCGTTCCCGCAAAAATAACTGTCAAAAAATCGCCGAACTTATTGCCTGTGAGATATATTTTACTAAAATAAGCGGTGGCAGCGATTATAGCTAAAATAAGGTTTGGCAAAAACCAGAAAGGTAACCAAAAAAAGGTTAGTGTTAAAAATAAAAAAATCAGCATAACTAAAAAACGCAATCTAACGCCGAGAAAAACCACAAAAACAAAGAAAATAAGAAGTAAATTAGGGTTCACGCCGCTAACCACTAAAAAACCGCTTTTCTGGATAATAAATAACAAACAAAGAACCGGGAGCAAAAACACTATTTTTTTTGTATCGGTCATTTATTTAAGGGAAGTTTAAAATGACTACCACCTTATCCAAATCATTTACTGAATAAGCCGGCGTAAATTCAGTTTTCAGCCAAGAATCCTGTGGCGTTACCACTAAATTATGAATATTTCCCAAGAAAAGATTAAACGGATATTCGGATGAAATGTTAAAAACACCGTCACTGTCGTTGATTTTAGCCGTCTTTTGGACAAATTCTAGATAAGGAATGTTGCCACCGCGCAAAACTGCTTTTGTCCGCGAATTACCAATTACAACGCTGCTTCGAAAATCCGGACTAAAAATTGTCTGGACTTCGCTTAAATTATTTTTGACGGCCGAAATGCGGCCGATTAAAGCGCCAGTCAAGGAAACAACCGGCATCATTTCTTTTACGCCATCTTTTGAGCCGGCATTGATGATGAGTAAGCCGTTGTCGTTAAAAGGATAATTTGAATAAACAAAAGTAATTAGTTTTTTCTCATCGCTTTTTTCGTTTTTCTGTTTTAAAAGCGCAAGCGTGGCTTTTAATTGTTGGTTTTCCACTTCCAAATCTTTAAGATTGCCATAACTAAAAGAGCGGTCAAAAAAACTCCTAGAGAAATTGCGAAAACCTTTCAAAAAAATATTGATATTTTGGTGATAGAAAATAAAAAGGAGCGCGAGAACCAATAATAGGAAACTAGCAATGAAAATTCTGATTGATTTCATTGGTTTTAAATTCTTTAATTTTTAAATCTGGTTATTAACTAATGAATTTTACGTTTGAAAAATTATTGAGTAATGGTTTGCAGGCTTCCAAGTTCTCAGAGATAAATCCGGTGCCGCGCGCAACGCAAGTTAATGGTTCATCAACAACTCGCACTGGCACACCGATTTCTTTTTGCATCAACTGATCAATCCCCCGCAACAAACTGCCGCCACCACAAACATAAATGCCGTTTTTATAAACATCGCCAACAAGCTCTGCCGGCGTGTTATCAATTAAATCTTTTAATGACTCGATCATTGTTTTTAACGGTCGGCTAATCCAAAACCGAACGTGAGTATCACGAAGAGACAATTCTTTTGGAAGACCGCTTGCCACATCGCGTCCGCGAATAACTATTTCAAGCCGTTCGCCAGCTGGCATTGCCGAGCCAACGGCTGTTTTTACTTCTTCCGCTGTCGGCTGTCCAACGTCAAGTTTAAAATCTTCCCGAACCGCTTTAATAATTTCATTTGTAAGATAATCACCGGCAATTTTAATCCTCCTTGAAATAACAATGCCATTCATCGAAATCACCGCCATATCAGCCGTTCCCGCGCCTAAATCAACAACTAAATGCGCTGTTGGTTGGTTTACGTCAAGCCGACTACCAAGCGCGGCGGCAAGTGGCTGTTCTACTAAATAAACCGGGTTTGCGCCCACTTCTTTTAATAAATCCTCAACCGCTTTCCGTTCTACTTCAGTCAAGCTTGTCGGCACGCTTACTATTGCTTGAGTAAACCAGGACCACGGCAAACGCTCCCTTTTCAACATCCGCTCAAGCATTTCTTTAGCCATATCAAAATCAGCAATAACGCCGTGAGTGATTGGTCTCAAAGCAGTGATATGAGCAGGCGTGCGTGACAACATTTTCTTTGCTTCAAAACCAACCGCCACCACCCGATTTGTTCGGTTATTGAAAGCAACAATTGACGGCTCGTTAACCACAATCCCAATGCCGTTTAAATAAATTTGCGTGGTGTCCGTGCCTAAATCAATGCCAATTGTTTTTTTGAAAATCATTTTAAATTTAATTGTTGTTTAGCGCTTTATTCAAATCGCCGATTTTTACGAGCTTCGCTTCTTTCTCGTTACGCTTTTTAATTTCCACTTTATCTTGAGCTAAAGTTTTTTCGCTTACAATCACCCGGAAAGGCAAGCCGATTAGGTCGGCATCGGCAAATTTCTCGCCCGCGCTCACATTTTCCCGATCGTCATAGAGAACTTCCACTTCTTCTTTCACGAGCCCATTATATATCTTTTCGGCAGATTTTTTCAATTCCGCCTTCGCCTCACCTATCAAAAGTAAATGAACTTTAGCTGGTGCGGTTGCTTCTGGCCAGAGAATGCCTTTTTCATCATGATGAGTTTCAACAATCGTGCCGATTAACCGTTCAATGCCGATGCCATACGAAGCCATAATAACCGGATGATTTACGCCGTTTTTATCTTTGTAAACTAAGCCGACCGGCTCCGAAAATCTTGTTCCTAGTTTAAAAATATTACCGACTTCTATTGCGTTTACTTTATCCAAAACGCCACTTTGGCACTTCGGACAATGATCGCCCGCTTTCACCTCGGCAATTTCTTTATTTTGCGCCCAAGCGCAAAGGCGGCAAAGCAAAATTTCGTCTTCGCCGGCCGCGGACTCCACCATAAATTCGTGGGAATATTTAGAAAAATCACCACCCGAGGCCTCGGTTACGTAAGATTTCAAACCGCAATTTTTGAAAATAACTTGATAGGCGGCTTTCACTTTTTCGTAATATTCTTCAAGCGAGGCCTGATCGGCATGAAAACTATAGAGATCTTTCATTGTAAACTCCCGGCCGCGCAATAATCCCGATTTTGGCCGCTCTTCGTCGCGAAATTTAGTTTGAATCTGATAAATCGCAAGCGGTAAATTTTCGTAAGAATTGATAATCGGCTTAGCGATTTCAGTGATTATTTCTTCGTGGGTTGGGCCCAAACCGATTTCTTGGCCGCCGTGATTTTTAAACTGGTACATTACTTTTCCCATCGTCTCCCACCGGCCGGTTGCTTCCCAGACAGCTTTTGGATGAAGCGCCGGCATAATCATTTCGGCGCCGAGTTTATTCATTTCCGCGCGGACAATTTTAATAATCTTCTCACGCACTAAAAACCCTAATGGTAGGAGCGAGTAAACACCGGCCATCAGCTTATGAATGAAATTCGCCCGAATCAAAAGTTGGGCGTTTATGGCGACTTCGTCTTTCGGGAATTCCCGCTGGGTTTTTAGAAAAAGTTCCGACTGGCGCATTAGTAATAGAATAACAGGGCTGTAAAAGTTTTACAAATTTCGTTATACGCTAAGCTCCTTTTATAATTTTTTCTAAAAGCTCGAAGTCAATATTTTCTTCAAAAATAAAAGGATCTTTTAAATTTTTATTGTTTCGATATGAAATTTTTATAGTTGGCTCATCATGTAAATGATTCAATATTTCTATATTGACACCCTCTACATATCCAAATCCTTTACCTCCAAGAATATCCACAAACTTGTCTCGCTCTTCCACGCCTTTAGTGAACTCCATAACCTTAGCAAGAAATGATTCTGCGTTGCCCTGATGAGTAACTAAAAATCTTTCTAAGGTATTTTTGTGTTCCTTTTCAGAATCTTCTATTATTGCTTCCCAACGTGGCGCAATTTTTAAGTATTTTTCGATAATTCTTGCAATGTTTGCAGCGGCTCGCGAATAAGTTGTACTTTTTTTATCCATTAATTCTTTTGCCAAATCGTCGCTTTCCTTTATTAAGAACGTGAGAAATCTGCCTTTTTTGAATGCTTCGGCAACTTTTTCGCCAAAAGCACTATCTTCTTCAACGGAAAAATCTAAGAGCAGATCGGCTCCAATTTTTGAGCCAAAAACTTGATCTTTATTCAATTTTAATTTTAACTCTTCAAGATTTTCTTCTCCTGTAATTTCATCCAAACTTCCTCCCATTACAAAGCCTGCGGTTTCTTGTGCTCTTTCCCTAGAACTTCCAAAAGCTACCGATTGGTCTAAATCTTTTGATTCACTTTTTTCTACAGCCTGTTTTTTTCCTAAATGGGTAAGCCCTATTTTCTCATCTGGTTTTCCGGAGTTTACTTCTTTTTCCCCATGGCGAAAAAAGTGTAATAAAACCCGAGAAGAATATTCTTCTTTTGATTTTTCCTTTTCAGGTGGCCAATATTCTTTCATGAAATAATGGTAATCTCACCCTTGTTCGCGTCAACTTCTACAAAATCGCCGTCTTTTATTAACTGAGTAGCGTTTTTAGTCCCTAAAATACAAGGTTTGTTCATTTCTCTAGCGAGAATTGAAGCATGCGAAGTTATTCCTCCCTCGTTAGTTACAAAAGCTCCAGCTCTTTCCATTACCGGCACAAAATCTACAGAAGTCATTGTAGTAACAAGAATTTCTCCTTTCTTTAATTTATCGAAATCTTTAGAGCTCAAAACAATTTTAGCAATTCCACGAATTAAACCTTTGTTAGCGCTAAAACCTTTAATGATTTTTTCTCTCGATGTAGTCGGGGCTGTTCCTTGAACAGATTTAATATGCTCAGCAAACATATTGGTTGTTTTTAAGTCTAAAAATCCAACCGCTCCCTTGCCAGTAATCCTGTAACCCACAACCTGCCTATTTTGAATAATATTTTTTGGCAATTTTTTACCACGCAAAACGTCTCCTATTTCAAATGGGGTTAAAAAATAACAATCTTTATAAGATCCGAAATCGCATTTTTCGGCAATCACCCCAAACATTTCTCTAACTTTTAGAGATGAATTGCTAAAAACGTTTTTCCTAAACTCATTTAAAAACGTTACCGTTTGAAGCGACCTGGCAAAATTATTTATTTCTTTATCATCAATTTTTTTTATTAATTTCTCCATGCTTAAAATTCTCTTCTTATGTTCCTTGAGAAATCTTTTTTCTTCTTTCATACAATTCTTTTGAAGAAAATTGTCGAGTTGAGATCTCGCGTCTTCAATGGTCCACGGATTATCACAAAAATTTACTGGTATATAGCCATGAAGTTTAAGCCACTGTGAGAGCAATTTCTCAAGTTTTTCCGGTGAAATAACCTTTTTTTGCGTCTTTATAGCGATATTTAAAAGCCCCTTCTGAGAATTAAAAAGCGGGGTGTGACGTTTTGGGTAAGTTATGATACCGGCAATTTCAGGAATTTTACTTTCTGGAAATCCGTTTTCTTTCAAAAGTCGTAGTAACTCTTCAGTCCCAACTCTTCCACCAAAAGCAGTAATATTTAGAGTCGGTACAAATTCTATATATTTTTTTACAAGATTGTCCCAATTTTTGGGCGTTAGAGATTTAAAACACTTATCAGTTGCCTGTAACAAAGCTTTGGCGCGAAGTTTAAATTTGTTCTCTATATTTCGCATTTTGCTTTGGCTTAAAAGCGTCTCCCGAAGAAACTTTTTAAATAGAAGAATATTGTCTTCATTTACAAAAATACTAGTGTTGGTGGCGTTAAATGAGATTGATAATCCTTCTTGCTTCATAGGAATGCCAAAATATCTCATATTGTTAAAATGTCCTAAAAGAGACATATATTGATGCCAAAATGACATATTCCGAGTTATTGCCAAACTCCATTTTTTTCCGTCAGAAGTTCTTAACTCTTTTTCCATTGTGGTATTAGATTTTATTCGCTTTGAACTATTATTTGATAAAGTTGTAATTGGTCTGCTTTGTACAATATAGAATTTCCATTTTTCAAATGCCCATTCAATATCACTTGGGAAACCGTAATGATTCTCGATTTTGAGAATAAGCTCGGATAGTTTCAAAATTTCTGCATCGGGTAAAACTTGCTTCTCGCCTTGCCGCTTTGGAATATCGTGCCACTCATTACCACCATTTTCTCCGCGATACAGTCCGCGCGATTGTGTCTGAATATTTTTATCAATAATCCGTCGCGGTTTTTTTTCTACAACATAAGAATCGGGAGTGATTTGCCCCGATACTATGGCTTCGCCAAGTCCTAATCCCGCCTCAATAATGAGTTGATTTCTGTCTTGCGTTACCGGATGAACAGAAAAAGCAATGCCTGATTTTTCACTTTCAACCATTCTCTGAACAACAACGGCAACGGATATTTTCTGCTTGTGCAAATCTTTTTCAAATCGGTAAAAAATGGCACGCGGTGTAAAAAGTGATGCCCAGCATTTTTTCACATTTTCCAGTAAATTATCTTTTGTTGTATTTAGATAACTTTCAAGTTGGCCAGCCCAAGCCGCACTTGCAGAATCTTCAGCGGTAGCAGAAGATCGCACTGCTACATATTTTGAATTAAGGTCTTTAAAGAAAACCTCTATGCCCGTAGTAATATCTTTTGGTATCTCTGCTTCGATAATTAAGGCTTTAATTTTTTCCGAAGCGTTTTCTACAGTATGAATTTCTTTATGATTTACAGAGTTAAGAATCGCATCGATTTCTACATTAAGATCCGTTTCATTCAAAAATTTATCAAAAGCAGTTGAAAGAATAATAAAACCAGATGGTACAGAAATACCAGCTTGCGTCATCTCTCCAAGCGAAGCTCCTTTGCCTCCGGCAAGCGCAACGTCATTTTTGTTTATTTGTTTAAAATCCTTAATAAACATTGATCATTTCCCAATCTTAATAATATCCTGAATCGTAACGACAATCATTAAAATCATTTATTTTTTGGTTCTTCAATTCCCAAATCCCGACAAATTTTCTTGGCTAAAAAATCATTAATTTCCTTATGGCGAGGAATCGTGGATATTCTTTTCACTGTTGGATTTAAAAAAATACTGTGTTTGCCGCCTTCCCGAATAAAAATACAACCTTGCCGCGCAAGATGTTTTATAAAATCTAACCGCTTCATAAGAAGAAATCTTTAAAACTAAATAGAAACTGCCAAGGGCTCTCGAATAATAGATTTATTGGAACCGCTCATAGCTTTGCTTACCTCAAGAACTAAAAGAAGCGCTTCTTTTAAATTTTCCTTTGCTTCTTTAAGGGTTTTGCCTTGCGTATTAACTCCGGGAACTTCTTCAATCCACCCGAGATACCACTTTCCAGATTTTTTATAAACTGCGGTAAATTGCCTTTTCGCCATAATTTAAGAATATCACAAATATTTTGGAAAACAAACTTATCGGCCGATTTTAATAATATCCTGCACCGTTACCACAATCATTAAAATAACGAGCAACGCAAAACCAACTGTGTTCACAATCCGCTGGAATTTGTAGGAAACCGGTGAGCCCTTAATTTTCTCGATGATTAAAAACAAAAACCGGCCGCCGTCCAATGCCGGAAAAGGAATAAAATTTAAAACCGCCAAGTTTAAAGAAATTAGCGCGATAAGCTGGAAAAGATAGATAAATCCTAGCTGACCAGTTTGGTTCGCGACCGCGAAAATTCCGACCGGCCCGGTTAACGACCGCACAATTTCCGGATTTACAAAAATCTTAGTAAACAGGTTTAGAAAACCAACGGAAATCGCCTGAATCGCCTCGCTTGTATTAACCAAACCTTTTCCTAAAGCGTCAAAAAAAGAACTTGCCGGAAAACCGATCTCGAGCAAAGCAACGCCAATCGCCCCTTCGCCCGGCGGCGGATTAAGCCGACCACGCAGGGAAAAATCCAAAATTTCCCCGCCTCTTTTTGCTTGAAGCAAAACTTCTTCGCCTTTTGCCGATTTTACTAAATCAACAAGTGATTCGCTTTTTATCGGATCGGTTAAAACAGCGCTCCCGTAACTCGCTGAAATAATTAGATCGCTCGGCTTCAAACCGGTTATGGCCGCGGGCGATTGCGGCGCCACTTCGCTAATCATTAAATGCTCCGGCGAACCAACCATTAAAACAATGCTTAAAATAAGCCAGCCTAAAATAATATTCATAAAAACTCCGGCCAAAACTATCACCGACCGCTTCCAAACACTTTGACTCACAAAACTTCTTTCACTAGTTTCACCACTTTCAGCGTCCTCTCCGAATATTTTTACAAAACCGCCGAATGGCAACCAGTTGAAACTGTACTCAGTTTCACCCTGAGCTTGTCGAAGGGTTCCTTTGTCCTTAAGCCAGCGTTTAGGTCGCCACGCTAATATACGCGGCGGAAAACCAAAACCGAATTCCTCAACTTTCACGCCAAACATTTTCGCCGTTAAAAAGTGGCCAAGCTCGTGAACGAGGATTAAAACCGAAAGGCCAATAATGACGATTAAAATTATCATCTATTCGTTAATTTCTTTTATTTTCATCTCCAGTATTTTTTCGATTAGTTCATTTGCTTCATCAGTTTGTTTCTGAATCGCTTCCTTGAGTTTGAATTTCGCGTCTTCGTCAATCTCTTTATCGTCCAGCGCTTTTTGGATTTTTTTATTGACTTCATCGCGGGAATGGCGCACTTGAATGCGATGCTGTTCCACAATTTTCTTTACGTGTTTTATAAATTCCTGCCGCCGCTCTTCGCTTAATTCCGGAAGAAAAACCCGAATTACATTACCATCAACATTTGCCGAAAGTCCTAACCCTGATGTTTCAATCGCTTTGCTTACGCCGGCGACCGCGCTTTGATCCCAAACTTGAATCAAAATTTGGCGGGGTGGCTCAATACTAACAGCGCCGACCTGTTTTAACGGCAGCATTTGGTCGTAATAATTCACCTTAATTTCATCAACAAGAGCGGTGCTTGGGCGATTACTGCGAATACCGCCAATCTCTCTTTTTAAAGATTCTATTGTGCCTCCTGTCTGTTTTTTAAATTCTTCAATTAGATTGTTCATGAAGTTTTTCTTCAATTGCCCGCCGTTGAAGATTTTTGTTTAAATCGAAACGCTTTATTAATGATTCCCGTTCTAGCATCCAGGCGAGTTTTTTGGAATTTTTGAACGGATTTTTCTGCCATAATTCTAAAATCTTTCCTTCAAGCTCCGCCTCAAGCGTCATTGGATTTTCGCTACCTCCTTTAATTATATCGATTGCTCTTCCTAAACGACCAAAAGATTCTTTCGCCACCGTTTCAGCTTTAGCGGCGGAAAGATCGTAATGTTCTTGAAGAATTTTTTTTATTTCGCTTTCAGAAAATCTAGAAAAGTAAATTTTATTTAGCCGCGAAAGAAGCGGCGCAAAAATAACTTGTTCGTCGTGACCGATAAAAATTATAAGAGCGTGCGATGGCGGTTCTTCAACAATTTTCAAAAGCGCGCTCTGCGCTTCTGGCGTTAAAGCTTCCACATTATCAATTACCGCTAATCGGCGCGGCGATTTAAGCGGTGTTTGGCGCAAAAAATTTCTAATTTCCCGCACAGCCGGAATGCCAATTGTGCCTTTCTCGTCCGGTGAAAAAAATGCGGCGTCAATTAACGGCACAGAACTAATCGCAAATTCGCTAGATTCTAAATAATTAGCAAGCAGTTTCGCAAAAAGAAATTTGCCGATACCAGCGTCTCCAAAAAAAAGATAAGCGTGGCCTAAACGCCCCTTATCAACTAATTTCTTAAAATCTTTAATTTTCTCGCCGTGGCCAAAAAACATTATCTTTTATTCAAAAGGGTGCGCTTGTAAACGTCCAAATGGTTCAAAATAATCGCCGTGCCTTTCGCAACGCAAAGAATCGGCTCTTCGGCAACATAAGCGGTAACGCCCAAAGAACGCTTAAAAAATTCTTCAAAGTCACGAAGCTGAGAACTGCCGCCAGAAAGAATAATTCCCTTCTCCATAATATCAGCAGCCAATTCCGGCGGCGTGACGTTAAAAACGGACTGCACCGCGTTCATAATATCCATAAGATGCGGATTAACCGCTTCCGCCACTTCGTTTGAACTCACCACTAAATCCCGCGGTAAACCAGAACTCAAATCACGTCCGCGAATTTTGGTTTCTAATTTCGCGCGGTTGGGAATAGCTGTACCAACGCTGATTTTTATATTCTCTGCCGTGGTCTCGCCAATCGCTAAATTATATTTTTTTCTAATATAGTCGCTAATTGACTGATCAAAACGATTGCCAGCCACTCGCAAACTAGACCAATTAACAATGCCACCTAAGGAAATTACAGCTACTTCTGTTGTGCCACCGCCAATATTTACAATCATATTGCCTTCAGCTGAATGAATGGGAATGCCCGCGCCGAGCGAAGCCAAAAGAGGCTCTTTTACGAGATAAACTTCTTTCGCCCCGGCTTCTTTTGCCGCGTTTAAAACCGCCCGATATTCCGTTGAAGTTATTCCAGCCGGCACGGAAATTACCACTTCCGGCCGAAAAATATTAAACCGTCCGATACTTTTTGAAATAAAATATTTGAGCATCGCCTGAGTAATGTAATACTCGGCAATCACGCCGTCTTTTAAAGGCCGGTAAGTAGTAATATCATCCGGCGTCCGGCCAACCATTTCTTTTGCTTCCGCGCCAACAGCTAAAACCATGTTATCTGGTTTTCTTAAAGCGACGGCGGTCGGTTCATTAATAACTATTCCCTTGTCAGGTAAAAAAACCAAAGTATTCGTTGTTCCCAAATCAATGCCAATTTTTCGGACAAACATGTTTGTTTTATCTTTGATAATACTCTAGTATTTAACCGTTATAAATTCAAGGGCTTAATATTATGGAACTTAAATATCGCCGAGTCATTATTGTCTTCTTTACGCTTATTTTTCTATTAGTCGGCGCTTACCTTTTACTTGTCGCTGCTGGTTGGGTTTTTAATTTTAAAGATTTAAAAATAATAAAAACCGGCGGCCTTTTCTTAAAATTCGAACCAAGTGACGCGACGCTCACTATAAACGGCGAAGCTTATAATTCAAAAAGCGGTTTACTGCAAAGCGGCGTGCTTATAAACGGCCTTCTGCCGGCTGATTATGAAATCAAATTAATAAAACATGGTTTCACAAGTTGGCAAAAAAAATTAAAAACCGAATCAGGAAAAGTAACGAGCGTAACAAAAATTCGGCTCTGGCCTCTTCATTCGACCTCTTCAACTCTCGAAAAAAATCTAGAAGATTTTTGGCTCACTAATGCCGGTGTTGTTACCAAAAATAAATCTTCCGGCCTTGTTTTTAAGAATAATACTTTGAGAGGAAATAAGGTTGTCTTAAGCGGCCCACAGTCAGATTTTATTGTTACCTCAGTCCAAAACAATCTATTTCTCACTGATCTTCAAAATCCAGAATCTGCCATCAACTTAAATAATCTATTCCAATCGTTAAAAAGCCGTGAACTAAAATTACCTGGCCTAGCGCCAATAAAGGAGGTTTTCTTCCATCCTTTCACTCCGTCAAAATTATTACTCTTAACTAGTAATTCGCTCTATTCGCTCGGTACAAAAAAAATGGAACTTGAGCGATTAATAACCGCCACAAGCGTAAACGCGTTCGCCTTAAGCGGAAATGAAGCGTTTATCCTCGACGGGAAAAACAACGTTCATATCTTTAATTTAATTTTAAAAAATGACGATTTAGTCGTGAATGAATTCCCGACTTCGACGATAACTTTGAAAACTTCCGCGAACGGCAAACTGATTTTCTTTCTCGATAAAAACAAACAATTATTCGCCTTTAATCGCTTAACTAAAAAACTGGAAAAATTATCTGAATATGTTGACGATTTCGCGCCGGAGCCAAAAAATGACATTCTAGCCCTCATAAATCCTAAAAACATATCGTTAATTTATCTTTTGGGTTACAACGATGATTTTAACCTTTCGTCCGGCGCAACCACAACATTACCATTTAAAAATCTGATTTCTCTCCATGATTTCAATTGGCTAAGCGATAATCCTGATTATTTTTTAGTTGGTAACGGCAATGACTTGATTTTAAGCGAAACTGATTACCGCTCGAATTTAAATTACTTCACTCTGGCGAGCGATGTAAAAAAATACGCCGTCGGCGATAACTTTTTATATATTTTAAAAACCAACGGCGAACTGGTTAAGTCGGCTATTTTGAGATGAAAAAAACCCCGACAAAGTCGGGGCAATTTACAAACGTTCTAACTAATCTCTCGGATAACGGTTGGCTATTTTTCCGCCGCCGATTTTCAATGCAAGATATCGGTCCTCAAAAGGAGGTGGTTGATGGTCAAGATATAAAGATTTCGACTCTGCGCTCCTTGTAGGAATTTGAATCGCCATCTTCATATCTAGTTTTAAGTTTACCGAACGCATCTTTTCTATGTATATATTGAGCATAGGATCTCTATCTACATGGTTAAGACGATTCATCATTTCTTTTAATAACTTACCAGCTTCTGAGAAAAGTTTGCGGCCAATAGGAAGTCCTTGCTGCTTAGTCACAATATCAATGCGTTTGATTACGCTTTCCATATATACCTTAAACCAAGAGTAAAGAGGTTCACCGCCCTTATCAATAAGCGACCCTACTGTCACAGATTCAATCTCCTGTTTGTCTATTTGCGTTCGTTCTTCGTTTCCTGCAGCCATAAAAATTATCCTTTCTTAAATTGTAAATAAAAAAATGAATTTATTAACTATTCCAAGTGTAGCATACTAAATACAATCTGTCAATCAAAACAAAAACCCTTACTTTTATAAGGGTTTTTGGATTGAATATTTTTATTAAAAATTAACGTTTTCTCCACTGTTGCGGACGGCGAGCTTTGCGGGAACCGAATTTTTTCCGCTCCACCATTCGCGGATCGCGCATTAAATAACCTAAAGTTTTTAGTCGAGGACGATTAGCCGCTTCTTTTGAAACAAGCGTTCTTGCAATGCCTAATCTGACCGCTTCTGCTTGAGCGTTCGGGCCGCCACCGGAAACTTTCACTGTTAAGTGATAATCCTTGGTCGCGGTTGCTTCAAGCGGCGATAAAACAACTCCCTGAAGTTTCTTTAATGGGAAATAAATCTTGAAATCTCTATCATTTACAATAATTGGCGCGTTTTTGCCGTCTGCTTTAGAGGCAAAAAAACGAACGCGGGCAATAGCGGTTTTTCTTCGGCCAACCGCTTCAAGGTAAATCGCGCTCCGCGCGCTAACCTCACGAACAGGATGGGTTACGTTTTTTGTTTTCTTATGGGTATCGGCTGGTTTTTTAATCATGAATTTTTACTAATTATTTTACAGTCAATCTTTTTAACCTTTCCGCCCGCAATCGGTTTTTCGGCAACATCAAACTCACCGCGTGCCGCAAAATCCAACCCGGATTTTTTTCAAAAACATCGCGATACTTACTCACTTTAAGGTGGCCAAGCGGCCCGCTATGGTGATAATAAACTTTTTGACTAGGTTTTCGACCAGTCAAAACAAGAAATTTAATATTTTCAACAACTACCTTGTCTTTGCCGCTGTCTTTAGGATTATATTCTGAATTTTTCTTGCCCTGCAAAATCATCGCAATATCTGAAGCTAGCCGGCCCAATTTTTTATTTTTAGCGTCAATTAAATATTCCATATTAAACAAATTCAAGCCGAGCCATTTTTGTGCCGTCGTGCTTTCTTAGTTTCGCTAATTTTATAATTCTCGTGTAACCGCCGCGCCGATCAGTATAACGCGGAGCAATATCGTGATAAATCTTGTAAGCGGCGCCTTTCGGTAATTTTTGTAAAAGCAAACGCAAAGCCGCCAAGTTTTGTTTCTTGCCGTAAGTGATAAAGCGTTCAACTTTGCCTCTTAATTCCTTAGCCCGCGCTTCTGTTGTAACGATTTTATCATGGAGAATAAAATTATTAGCCATGACTTTCAAAAAAAGCCGGCGAGGGCCTCTTTTTAAACCAAATTTTTTCCCTTTCTTGCCGTGACGCATAAATCCTTATTTCTTTTTCTTTTTCTTAACTTCTTTTTTCTGGGCTTCCGGTTCCGCGGTAACTTTTGTAAATTCCAAGTTAGCAACAATTTGGAAGTGGTCTTTTAAAATATTTCCAACTTTATGGAGCGCCTCCGACGGGCTGATTGTGCCATCGGTTTCAATTTCTAAATTCAAGCGGTTATAATCGGTTCGCTCGCCTACCCGCATATTTTCCACCAAAAAAGAAACCTTAACGACTGGCGAAAAAAGCGCGTCAAGAACAACCGTTCCAACTGACAATCTTTCAAGCCGCCGCGCCTCTGCCGGCACATAACCAAGTCCTTTCTCAACTGTTATTTCCATTTCAATTTCGGCGTTCTTTTTCGAAAGAGTGGCTAAATGCAAATTAGAGTTAACTACTTGCACCAAAGCCGTTGATTGAATATTGGCGGCCGTTACTTCCTGTTCACCTTTTGTCTTAATTGTTAAAACCTGCGGTTCGTCGGCAAAAAAATGAAAACGGACTTTTTTCAAATTAAGCGTGAGCTCAACCACGTCTTCAATCATGCCAGGTAAAGTGGAAAATTCGTGATCCACGCCTTTAATTTTCACCTGTGTTATAGCGGCGCCCGGCAAAGAAGAAAGCAAAACACGGCGCAAAGCATTGCCTAAAGTTGTGCCATAGCCGGTGTAGAGACCTTCAATATTAAAAACGCCGACATTTTCTTTTTCGGAAACCTTTTTTATAGAAACTGTTTCACTAAGATGCGAGTATTTCATTATTTTTTAGAATTAAACAATTTTTGTCTTTCCGACGCAAAAGACATTTTTAGTTTGCTTTAATTTATCTTGAATAAAATTGACCGACTAAATCAATATCAAAAGGAAAAATATTTGCTTGAAAATCCGGCTCGCTCGCGCATTCACCCTTTAGCTTTTCTTTGTCTAATTTTAACCAAGCGGGCGGTTCGTATTGCTTCAACCTTAAACCTAAATCTTCAAAAATTTTCATTCCGCTTGATTCTGGCCGGATTGTTATTACATTACCTATCTTAACACTAAAAGAAGGAATTGTCACTTTATGGTTATTTACCATAATGTGGCCGTGAGAAACCATTTGCCGGGCAATTCGGCCTGAACGGACAAAACCTAAAAGAAAAATTACGTGATCTAAGCGTCGTTCAAGAACAGACATAATTTTAGCTTTCGGTTCCTTAAAAAGCTTCATCATTTGATTATTATTCAAACCGTAATAAATTTTTATTTTTTGCTTTTCTTGAAGTTGGCGGCCGTAGTCAGTAAGTGAATGGCGCCCTTGACCGTGAATTCCCGGACGATAAGGCCGTCTTACCGTAACGCATTTTGGCGAATTACAACGCTCCCCTTTCAAAAAAAGTTTAACTCCCAATGATCTTTCTTTTTTTTCTTTTACGCTAATCATTTAAATTTTTTTATACTCTTCGCACTTTTGCTGGACGCGGACCATTGTGCGGGATCGGCGTAACATCCCTAATTGAAGTGATGTTTAATCCTTTTGCCGCGAGCGATCTTACTGCCGCGTCTCTTCCTTTACCAACACCGCGAAGGAAAATTTGTACGTTTACCGGACCGGTCCGTTCAATTTTTTCAACAATCGCTTCAGCCACTTTAGAACCGGCGAAGGGCGTTGATTTCTTGGGCCCTGAAAAACCCATTGAACCAGCCGAAAGCCAGACCATTACATTTCCCTTGTCATCAGTGACAGTGATAATAGTATTATTGTAAGAAGCTTGAATGTAAACCCTCCCGTTTTCAATGCGCTGCCGAGCGGATTGGCTTTTGCCTGAAGCAACCGCTCCTTCTTTTTCCTTTGAAGATTCTTCGCTTTTTTGAATAACTTTTTTCTTTCCCATATTTTATTTCAATTCAACTTTTCTTCGGCCGCTACCAGCTGTTTTTCTGACATTTCCGCGAACCGTGCGGGAATTTGTTTTTGTCCGCTGGCCATGCACCGGCAAACGCCGCAAGTGCCTCACGCCTCGATAAGCTTTGATGTCTTTTAAACGATTAATATTTTGCCTAACAACTTGGCGCAACTCGCCTTCTACTTTGTAAGTTTTTTCGAGCATCGATTGAATCCGGTTCACTTCTTCCGGCGTTAAATCTTTAGCCCGTTTCGCCAAATCGATTTTGGTTATTTTTAAAATATGGCTTGCGAGTGGCCGGCCGATACCGTAAAGATAAGTCAGCGAAATTTCTATCCGCTTATTATCCGGAATATTTACACCAACAATTCTCATAATAATTTATCCTTGTCTTTGTTTATGTTTTTTGGTCTCACAAATGACGTAAAGTCGTCCTTTGCGGCGGACGATCTTACACTTCATGCAAATTTTTTTAACAGATGCTCTGACTTTCATTTTTCTTACGTCTACAATCTTCGGACTATTCGGCCACGCTTCGTATCATATGCGGTCATTTCAATAACCACCCGATCGCCGGGAATTACCCTGATTCTGTTCAATTTAAGCTTACCGCCAAGGTGAGCTAGAACTTCCTCTTCGGAATTATAAAGTTTCACCCTGAAAAGCAAACCCGGCAAGGACTCAACAATTATTCCTTCTTTTTTTTCGATGCTGGTTTCTTTGGCCATTATCCGATGACTAACGTGGCTTTCATGGTAGTCAAACTATTAAAAAATGTCAACTATTCGACTATTAACTCTACTTTCCCAGAATTAGCCGGTATTTTCTTCACCCAAAAAGGCCATAATTGGATATCGGCTTTTTCGACCCCAGGCAAACCATAAATAATTGGCCGCAAAGCTGTTTCGTCAGCGTGAAGTATGCTGGCTTTAAATTTTTCAAGGTCAAACTTGGTTTCTAAAGTTGCTGAACCGCTTATATTGAAATTTAGCTTTGATTGGCTGAAATCAACAGTTGTAGTGCCATAATTCAATTTAAAATCGATCATTTCCAAGCTGGAAGAAGCTTCAGCGTCCACCACCATTCCAATAATCGCTTCTCGAAGCATCACTTCTTTAAATACGAGTTCCCGCATTTGTGCTTCGGCAAAAATTGAAAAATTGCCGGCCGCGTCAGCTTTTGGTTTCACCTCTTCACTTAAAATATTAAAACTTGCCGCTCCGTCCAATAATTTGAATTTTTTGGAGAGTGTAATTAAAATCTGACTTTTTAGCGCATCGCTTAAAGCCATCTCAATCACGCTTTTTGCTAAGGCGATATCAGCGACTGTCGGCGCAATCGAAACGCCCGTAAAGCCGCCAGTCATTGGGCCAACTGACGCAGCGTAAAAATAATCGTATTTAGGATTATCCTTTAAACCAGGAACGCGCCAACCACTTGAAGAAGCAATGTTATAGCTATCGCCAGGCTGGTCCGCCATAACTATTACTTCCGTTTCTGACGGCTGTAATTTACCGTTCACAAGTTTTCCAGCCGGCAAAGTTATCGGTTTATCTATCCTGAATATTTTTTTATCCGGCGATTCAAACCGCGTCGTCGCGACAAAAGTTTGTAAACTTGAAGTGGCGTTATAGACAATTAATTGGCCGCTGGCTTTCGTTGCTACATTATTTTCCTTGCCGTGAGCTGGAAAAGACATTTCTAAGTTACGCTTCGCACTTAGCATTTCACCCGGCAGAAAAATTTTGCCGCTTGAATCGAACTTAGTAATAGCGGTTTTACTGCTTACCTCAACTAAATTATTAAAAACTATCGGTGTTTTCTTTAATGTGAGCTTGATTGTTGCTCTGGGTAAAATATAAAAAACTAGTTCAAAAGCCACAAAAAGCACAAAAAAGCAGATTAAAATGATGGTGAGTTTTTTTCGTGAGGACATTCTAGCTTTTAATTTCTTTTCAATTGGTGGCTTTGGCGGCGGTTCGAAAATCGCTTTCTCTTCTTTCCCGACGCGCTTTACAATCGGGACTCCGGCTTCACTTCTCACGAACATCGGAGTTTTTTCTTTCTTTTCTTCCGGTACTCCGGCGGTTGTCGGATTGTGGGCAATTTTTTCCCGATCAATAATATCAAAAAACTCATTATCTTTTTTTGTAAAAATCGGGCGGGGTAAAATATCTGAAATCACTTTTTCACGAAGGCGGAAAACTGGATTCTTTGCTTCAATTTTGGAAAGACCGGCAAGTTCGAGCACGCGATCGTCAATTGATTCAATGGTCAAATCTTTTCCGGCGGTGATTGCCTCCCGTTTCAAAATTTGAAAATTATGAAGCATACTACCGAAAACCGAACCTCTGGGAATATTGAAAATAACCTTATCGCTTTTAGCGTTAATTAACCGTTCAACAATTGTTTCCAGTTTTTCTTCCCGATCCAAAAAAATTTTATGTTCCGATTTCACTTCTTTTAAAATTATTTGCTGATTTGTGAATTAGAAATTAACCACTTCGCCCGCCGCCTTAATAACTGGTTTAAAAAATCGTATTGCGGATGTTCCGGAGAATAAAAAAGGAAAGCGAGAATGTGCTGATAAGTTCTCGGCGAAAATTTAGGAAAATTAGCCGAACCTCTGATATTATACCCTTCGCGGATTAAATTTTCATGGAGATCAGTAAGTTCAAAACGCGATTCGCTGAACAAATTATCAATAATCGGCGCTTGAAAACGAAAATAAAATTGCGCCTCCGGCCTTTCAGTTAAACCGAACTTTAAAAAAAGCGGGTTTAAAACGCCAAAAAACACCTTAAATCCTTCCCGAAAGTGGTGTTCAATAAGCCGTTTAAAATGATCGGAAATTTCCCCTTGGCTGTATTTCGCCCAAATAAGTTCGGCCACTTCTTCATCAACACCAAAACCTTGCGCCAAGTTTTTCAAAATATGGCCGGATCCCCAATCAAATTCGCGGAAAAAAAGTCGTTCTTCTTCCCTTGAAATAAAAACATTGGTTGTGACCGCGGAAGCTTGGACAACAAAATCATGCTTTTCTGGAATCAAAGACGGAAGCGTTGCCGGCCCTTCAACTACTGTTAAATTTTTAGCCCAATTCTCAAAACGTTCTAAAACAGCCGAAAGCGAGCGTGGCACGAAAGTTCCTTCAAAACTTAAAACGAAATCGCGGGATCGGAATCCTATTGGATTAAAAACGCGGTGACCGCCGAGCTGAACGTCAGTAACCGCGATATTCGCTAAAACAACATCAAGTTCATTAATTCCCATTTTTTTAGCGGTCCAGGAACGATAATGATTTAAAAAATTCCACAAACCCTTAAAAACCAAACCGTCCAATTCATTTTCAGTAATCGGCTCTTCGGGTTCGGCTCTTTTTAAATTGACTAAGCTTTTAATTGTTGTCGCTTGTCTTGAACTTAAACCAAAAATTAGTTTATCAAACGGCAAAATTGGCCGCTTTAAATCATTTAAGCTTGACACTTTCTTTTGACTTACAAGGCGGATTCCTTTTTGTTTGTGGTTAAGTTTTACTTCCGTTACTTCAAAATGATTGTTGAGCCCTTCAACCACCAAAAATTTCTCCCGTTTTTTTCCGAAAACAGCAGAAAATTTATTGAATAGTCGGTTGATCACTTAAATTAAGTATAGCATCAAAGCGATTTCGGAAGCGACAAAAAACCGCCAAGCGAATAAACAATAATTTAAATTTGACGCATTTCTTAAGCTGATATAACTTAACACGAGCAAGTATTTAAAATAATTGAGGAAGAAAAATGGCTGTTATCAGAATCCGCAAAAACGACCTGTTTCGACAAGGTCTAGTCATAGTTGACGGCGCGCTTTACGAAATAATAGTTAAATCGGCAAAGGAAAAGATGAAAAAATGGCTCCCTAAAATCACAAAAAAATTCTTTCTGCCACTCATTAGCTCTTACGTTTTTTTGAAAGATGACAATAAAATAATACCTGTTATAAATGGCCGGTTTGTAAAACTCCACCTTTTCATCTGGGATATTCAAATAAACGAACCCCAAAGTGCGACTGTTTTTCTGCGATTGTCTCTGCCGATTATCGCGACTGAAACAGCTCACCAAAAAATCTGGGAACTGCTTTTGGAAAAGATTGGATTACCGGAAACAACACTCACAAACGGCGATTTATGCCTAAATGTGGTTTTAAAAGATGCGAACTGCCCGATTGAAGTCAAAAGCTCCCGCTACCCGAACGGCCAAAGAACGTTCATCGCCCGCAACAATAAAAATAAATAAACGCCTCTTATAATAAGAGGCGTTTTTGTTTTTTTAAAATCAGAAACAGATTAAATATGATTTGCTTGTACTTTAATTTCAATCATCGGAAAAATCTTCCGGAATTCCTGAATGGTGTTCTTATGGTTCAAATATACCGATAATTCTTCAGCTTGGCTAAAACTGATCAGGGTAATTTTTTCTTTAGGTAATGACTGAAGATAGGGTTCAAAAACAAGCGCGCCATCAAGAATATAACTGACTTCGGCATCACCCCGGACAAAATAACCGAAACCCTCTTTAGTCAGCTCTTGGTTCAGCTTGGGAATGACGCAATTATTGAAATATACCCCGACAATATCTCTGATTGCCCGTTTTCGCTCTCTGATTTTCAAAGTTTCTTCAGTTTTTTTCGTCCACTCCCTGCCAACTTCTTCTATCTTTTTCTTATCAAAACGTACAACTTTTAATACTTTTGCCATTGCAAAATCTCCTTTTCTGATGTGATTAATTTTGGTTAGTTACTAACCATAAAATACTCCAGTTTCTTTTTCCTGTCAAAAGAAAAACCTCTCATTTTCGTGAAAGGTTTTTTATTGAGGATTTTAGGAAGTTGCTGTTTCCGGCTTTATTGTCCCGCCATTAATATTTGTATTCCCACATTCAGGGCACTTTCCATTGTGATTATCGCGAATGTTCTTGAAATCATTCTGGTCAGAGTGGTAAATCCGCGCGCCGTCCGGCATTTTCCAATACCAACAGGTAGACGATTGTTTACAGTTGGTCACGAACTCAACTTGTTTTCCAGCACGTCTTGCCAATGTTACCTTGTAAGGAATGAAGCGCGCCCCACGACTTAAATCTTCAGCATCAGACCTGGGAAATACCGCCCCCGCGTCGCCATCGGCACCTTTATTAGTATCAAGTGCGTTTGCAATAAAACCGAACGCTGACAATTCGTTTATATTTGAATATCTATCGCCTTTTTTCATAACATAATCTCTTTCAATCTTTTTAATGAAATTGTTAATTAAATAACGCTACAGAAAATGTAAAGTAGTTTTAATTTTTTGTCAATATAAACACTATTCCAATGTTCTGCAGAACATTGGAATAGTGTTTATAGTTTTTTAGATTTTGATTGTTTCGGTTCAATCATAAAGCACAAAATAAAAAGTGTAGGCGGGCCAGTTTGAAAGCCAAACACCCGGCGCCCAAGAACTACGAATAAGATCAGCTTCCGGCGATTTACCGTGGCCGGCTTCAAGACCGTAAACAGCGTCCCAACTAGCATCGCCAGTCCGCTCAAAAACAATCCAATATTTCGTGCCGGCGGTTAAATTCACATTAGAAAAAATGTAATCAAATTCCGCTGTGCTGCCACCCGGCATATCAGCCGGAAAAACTTCATTAGTCGCAACAGCCACCGTATCTCCAAAAGGATAATTATTCGAGTCCGTTACAATTTTTAGCCGCGCGGTATCGGCATAAACGCTGTTTCTGTTGCCAAATATTCCTAATCGCACGGTTATTTTTGAAAGAGTTGAATCGTTCGGTAAAATAAATCGCTGGCCTAATTTCATAGGCAATCCTTGCGCGTAAGTGTTTGACGGATAACCGAAAGCGAATTGCAACCCACCATACCGCCTTTCTAAAATAACATTGCCGCCGGTTGGCGCAGTTGAAGTTGGCGTTGAAGTAGCTAAAGGTTCGGTAGAAGTGGCCACAGGATCAGTCGAAGTTGCGTCGGTTGAGGTTGCTGTAGTTTCAGTTGAAGTAGCTATCGGCTCGGTTGAAGTTGCCATAGTTTCGGTTGATGTTGCTGTAGAACTCGCGTTTTCGTCAGTAGAAGTAGCGTCGGATAAAGCGGTAATAACTTCTTCAACCACCACGATTTCAACTGGTGGTGGTTCGGCTACGGGCGGAGGAGAAGGCGCGTCAGTGCTTCCCGGATAACGGTTTGATGAATAAACGTAACCGGTATTAGAAGTGAGAATAACCGATCCGGCAACTGCCGGAGGTGGCACGTTAACTGACGAAGATAAAACAGTAGAATTAACCGGCGGATTCGCGCTGACCGGTCCGCCAGCCGGCGGATTATCCGAGGTAACCGCAATGCCAGAAATAACTTGATTAACATTTTCAATCGGCAAAACAATCGGCGGAACCGGATTGTTTTGCCCATTAAAGTTTGAGCTGCCAAAATTGGGATTAGAACCGCCAAAATTATCAACTGGCGAAGTTAAATTTTGATTACTGGAAAGCAAACTCGATAAATTCGCGTAAACAGAGAAAGTCGCGTTAGAAGCGGTTTCACCAACCGCGCTAACGCTTTTATTCGCGGCTAAAACACCCGCCGCGATAGTATCAAGAGTGGTGAAAAATGTTTTTTGAGCGTAATAAGAAATATCTTTGTTAGGCGGAATGAAACAACCGCCGTTATTTAGTCCGGAAATTTCAATCGCCGTAAGTTTGTTTAACGCGTCGCTAATTTCCGAAACAATTCGGGAAGCGGCATTTAAGAGATAGACATTACTAAAAGAATGGCCACCAAATGGTTTTGCCGTCTCCTCCGGCGAAAGAGGAATGGAAATATTCGCGGGGAGCGGTTGGG
>JBBTSG010000006.1:81578-211397 GCA_038064775.1 Patescibacteria group bacterium | reverse complement strand
GGGTGCCTGAAGGGAATCGAACCCTCGTGACCGCTGCCACAGAGCGGTGTTCTGCCATTGAACTACAGGCACCATTTTGCTTATTTATAAAGAACCAATTTCCTTACGTAACCGTGGTCAATATTTAATTTAGCGCCAATTTTTCGATATGACAAGCCATTTTTCCTTAAATTTTTACAAGCTTTTATTTTCTTCTCTAAATTAAGCTTCTTCCGGCGACTGAAATAAATAATTTTGGCTACCTTTGGAATTGTGGAAAGAACTATATCTTTTTTAACGATCGAATAGGGGTGAATTTGTTTAAGGACGGTAAACACGTCTTCTTGCTTTGCCACGTAATAAATCCAACTTTCCTTCCAATGATCTTTTCTTTTTTTGACCTTACAAATATTCCCCACTCCGGTAAATGATTTAATTTCTTTCAAAACGCCTTCGTGGGTCTGTGGAATGGCTATTCTATAATCCTTTTCCCCATTTTTAACTATACTGCCCTCGCCGTCAATAAATCCGGCAATATAATTCCAATTGATTTTACTCATTACAAAATAAGCTTTTGTGCGCTTACTCGCAAAGCATAACATATCTTGGTGATAAATACTATATGTCCCATAAAGTAAAAATCACCAAATTTTTTATAAACCTTGTTTAGTTGAAAGGAGCTTACTAAAGATGTTTGCTATTAAACTATAAATACCACACTCACTTAACTTTGCGGCTCACTCGCCGCGCTACTTTTTTTTCAGAAATTATTTTCTTTTCTTTAATCCTCCTCTCTTCTGCGCTCCGGCGCGGTTCGGTTGGAATTCGGGGTAATGGCACGTCTAACGCTTCATTAACCAGATTTTGCAATTTCTCGAAAGCATGCTTGCGGTTCATTTCCTGCGAGCGTTCTTCTTCTGACCAAGTTTCAATCTCGTCATCGTGATTTATATGATTCACTAACTTTTTGCGGATCATTTTTTTTTCTTGCTCGGAAACTGGTAAATCACCTACCTTAACCCACAATTGAACTTTGGTTGAACGTCGATTTGTGCGCTGTCCGCCCGGTCCGCTCGCCCGCACTGCCCGAAATCTTACCATTTCCTTGTCTATTAACATTGCCTTTATTATCGTAAAATATAATAACGATATGGGCAACCTAATTGATAACTTAGGGCAGTTAATTATTAACTACCCCGCTTGGAGTCATTTAATTATTGCTGCCGCCGTCCTGCTTCAAGGTGAACTCGCTGTGATTGTTTCGGTTTACTTGGTTTTGAATAACGATCTCACCTGGCTTGGATTTCTTGGCTCCGCATTTGGCGGCCTTTTAATCGGCGAAACTTTCGTTTTTATTGTCGGAAGGGTCCTGCGAAATACCCGTTTCGGCTGGCGGAAATACCGAAAAATGAAAACCAACCGAAAAATTCAGGCCTACACTTACTATTTAAAAACTAATTTGGTGAAACTTTTTATTGTCGCCAAGTTTTTAATTGGCGTTAATCTAATTATTTTAATTTTAACCGGCTGGTCAAAAACAAAATTCGGCCAATTTCTTAAAGCGTATCTTTCGAGTTTAATTCTTTGGCTTAGCTCAATGACCATAATCGCCTACCTTTTCGCTTCAGGACTTCAAGCGCTTAAAGCGGCGAAAATTTTTCACAATGCCGAGATCGGCCTTGTCACTATTTTAATTCTCATTTTTGTCGGTGAAAGTTTTTTGAGAAAAAAGTTAAAGAAGATTGGTAATATTGAAATTAAAGCGGAATCTCTCGGCAAAATCATGGAAGAGGAATTTGACCCGCCCAAAGAAGAAGGGGTTAACCCAGAAATTAACTAAAGTTCGTTGATTTTAGCTGCTACGATAAAATCGTTTTCTGACAAACCGTTAATCGCATGCGTCCAGAGTTCAATCATCACCCGATTGTAGAAAACGTGAATGTCGGGATGGTGACCTTCCGCTTCGGCAATTTTTGCCACGCTATTTACAAACTCCATCGCTTCCACAAAATCCTTGAATTTAAATTCGCGAGAAATCTTTTTCCCCTCTTCGTTCAACGCCCAACCCAGCGTCATTTTTAGATAACTTTGCGCTTGTTCTTTATTTAACGGCAATGCGCCACCCTCGCACGCCACGCAATGTTTTTCTTTGAGATTCATAAATATTATCCTTCGTTTTTAAAAGTTTTCCCTCTAAAGGTGGAAGGGAGTATTAAAATTTGCTGAGGATCTCTTACAACAATTTCATACAAGTCTTCCAGTTTTTTACTACTTAAACTAACACTCCTGTCCCCTAGCGCAATATTTCTGTTGACACCTAATACACAATCATAAAAATGGGGAGAAAATTTCGGGATTCTCAAATATTTTCTTGGAATGTAAAAAATTTCATCCACCATTTCTTCAATGCCTCTTCGTACGCTTTCTTTTTTAGCTGGTTTTCTTGCGTTAACGAATAATCCATACGTTCCGCCATCTCCACTATATTCTTCTGAAGCTACCCGATGAGACGGCGAAACATGAACACCCCTTTCAATTCCTGTAACGTTTTTTTTGTAAAATTCCTTATTGTAGAAATTATCGGATGATAAATCTTTACTAACCCCTCGAAATACTACAAGAGGTTCTCCATTCGTATCAACTATCTTACTTGAGGAACTAAGTTTGTTCTGCCAATCTCCAAAAAATTCTTTGAAGGTTTCCGTGCGAGCCATTCGCCAATACAATTCGTTTTGTTTCCCCAAATTCGAAACAGGACCTTCTGGGGAAACAAGTAGGTCGCCTTCTTTGTTTCTATCATTAGGTCTTATTTCAATCTTTTCAGCTTCTTCAATAATTTTTTGCGTAAGCTCGAGCATGCGCTCCGCCTGAAAGTTTTTATTTTCATTTGTTTCAAATGATTCTCCTGACAATGATTGATATTTTTCAAGAGGCATAAAAAATGATTTTTGGTGCCGCGGGAGGGAATTGAACCCCCGACCAATCGCTCTTCAGGCGAATGCTCTACCACTGAGCTACCGCGGCAATAACAATTTACTTTGAAATCCTAACAAGAGAACCATCTAATTTCAATCTCTCATAAATTTCTTTTGTGCCCTCGGAGGGAATCGAACCCCCATCAAGACCTTAGAAGAGTCCTGCTTTGTCCATTAAGCTACGAGGGCATTAAATTCTTAATTGATTCTAAGTCAACTTTAAGATAATTTAAAGAGACGGGGCGTAGTGTAATGGCAGCACGAGACGTTTGGGACGTTTTAGTCCGAGTTCGAATCTCGGCGCCCCGACCAGATTAATTTTTCTAAATTTATTGTTCGTTTTGTAAAATATATTTACTGCTCTATTATAAAAGTAGTTTGTTTAAAAACCACAAAAGGAGTTGATTATGCTCGGCGAAACACTTCATACCCTGAGAATTCCTAATGATGATCTTATTAACTGGTTTACGATGTTGCGGGAGTGGGAACTTTCGGACAATCAAATTGATGAAATTTTTGTGCGGCTGAATGACGAATGGGCGAAACGCCGACTCCGTAAACATATTGAACGCGGTCTTGAAATTTATAAAAAACATGCGCGACAAAAATATCAAATTGAACCAAACGAAATTGAAATTGAAGGAATGGCCTACCGCCTACTCCAAATTTACAGATCTTTTCCGCTTAAAATTCTTGATCGCGCCGAGCTTTAATCAATCAAAATTAAGGCGTCTGGAAAAACACTAAAAACCCCTCGTTGTTATGAGGGGTTTTAATTTTTTAGAGCGAATTGTCGAAGTCGGCCATTTTACTTAAGAAGTCCTGGTTAAGTTTATTAATTGCGTTCGCTCGGTCATTTACTTCCGCAAGGGCGTCTTTAACAGCCATTTGATTTGCCGATGAACCAGCATTAATAAAAACAGAAAGTTTATCCAAAAAACTATTAAGATTTTGAGTGTAAATAATAAACTGGCTTACTAAACTTAATTCTGTTGCTAATGCTTCGTAAGCTGTTTGTTGGCTATAAGTATCTTTAATCTGACTTAGTGATTCGCCTAATTTTTGAAGATTTTGTGAAAGCTCAAAAGCTTGATTGTAGGCCTCGCTATTAGTTTCACGAGCGTCTCGAATTAACAATAGGGCTTCGTTTGGATTACTCGCGACACTCGGCACGTTCAAACTCGAAATTTTATTCGCGGTGCGCGTAGTGAGCTCAACAATTTTTTGGCTGACCAAAGCCGCCTGTTCTCTTGAGTTAATAAAATTGGCCGGCAACTGAATGCCCGGGTGATAAACTATTTTAAATAGATAAACTAAAAGCCCCAAAGCAATAATGGAAATAATTATTCTAATTGTTATTTTATTTTTCTTGCTTAATGACATATAAAGCTATGTTTATAAATAATAATCTGTTTTCCTTCGGCGCTCAATCCAGTTAACCATTGGTTAAAGAATTAATCAATCGATTATAACGAAATTTGATGTAACTTGCGTGTTTCAACCCTGATATGCCAATATAAAACAACCGATACGGGATATAGCATAGTTGTCCTTTTAGCCAGCGCGGGATTAGTTTAATGGTAGAATGGGAGTTTTCCAAACTCTTGGCACCGGTTCGATTCCGGTATCCCGCACATAAGGAAATTATGCGTTACATCGCGTTACGAAACAAAAATATGATACTATCGTTTTACATATGAAGGACGAAGAAGAAAAGATCGTTAAAAAAGCTAAGAAGGGCGATGATAAGGCTTTCGGCGAATTGTACGACACTTATATGCCGCGGATTTACCGCTTTATCTTTTTAAAGGTAAAACGGAAACAAGACGCCGAAGATTTAAGCCATCAGGTTTTCTTAAGTGCTTGGCAGAATATTCAATCTTATGAATTTCGCGGTTTTCCTTTTTCGAGCTGGCTTTATAGAATCGCCGGCAATGCTGTGATAGATTATTATCGGACATGGAAAAATAACGCGAGTTTGGATAATATGCCGGAAGATTATTTTTCCGAAAACCCGGAATTAGCAAAGAATGTCGACGCAGTAATGGACATTCAGTTTGTAAAAACCTTCCTTCATAAATTAGAATCGGATCAACAAAACGTTCTAATTATGAAATTTGTTGATGACCTATCGAATAAAGAAATTGCCGAAGCTTTAGGTAAAAAAGAAGGGGCGGTTCGGGTTATCCAACATCGCGCCTTAAAACAATTAAAAAAGTACATCGATGAATCAAGACCATATTCAAAAACTGAAGAAGCTTAAGCTGATTGAACCAGACCCGGTTTTTCTAAAAAAATCGCGGGTTTTAATTTTATCCGCAAAGTCAGTAAACACGAGCGCTTT
Source organism: Patescibacteria group bacterium (assembly GCA_038064775.1). Taxonomy (GTDB): domain Bacteria; phylum Patescibacteriota; class Minisyncoccia; order UBA6257; family GWB1-50-10; genus JBBTSG01. The sequence goes on along the minus strand of JBBTSG010000006.1, from coordinate 206,099 downwards.
CCGCTGGCCTGTTTTGGTTTGGACTATGAGTTCGGTTTTCGCGGTTCTAATTATCGGTTTTATAGTTTCAATTTCTATATTACCCGCCAAGCCAGTTCTCTCTGCCGCTCTCGATACTCAAAGCTTAAACAATGAATTTACTAACCTTAATATCAGCATTCAGCTTCAAGAAATAAATTATGACCAATCAGTTGGTCAAACGATTAATTCGGCGATTGGTGAAATAAAAAATAATGCCGTAAAACACTTAAACGATGCAGTTTTGAAAAATGAAAGCGCTGGTTTAAACTTAGAAGAATCGAGCAGTCAAATTAATCAACTTTTAGATAATCTAGTTTCAAATTAATGAATTATAAAAAAATGGTGAAAACTTTTTTTGTTTTAATCGCGGTTCTTATTTTCTTCGGAAGCCGTAGCGTTTTCGCTCAATCAGCGGTCCAGAAAGCCGTTGAAAATGTGAAAGAGAGTTTAGATAACTTAGTCTCTGTAAAAGATGGGGGTAAATCCGACGAACTCCCGCTAAAAATTGAAACTCTCCGCAACGTGATTGATCTCTCTCTAGCAGAAGCGAAAGATTTAAAAGCGAAATTACTTGCTATAAACGACAGCGAGAAAAATCTAGATTGGCAAAAAAAGGTTATAAACAGCTTAAATGGCGCTCTTGATTACTATGTAATTGAAAAACAAAGTCTTGATGATAACGAAGATAAAATTACATCCCAAGATATTAAAAGCTTAGCGAGCACCTTTAAAACGGAGCGGGAAAAAAATTATCTACCTCAAATTAATGAAGTGCGAGATTTTCTGCTTATAAAACAAGAGCAAAATTCAATCCAAACCGCCGAAAAAAGAGCGCAAAGAATAAGTAATGATCTTCGACGCCTTACGAGCGCGAAAATATCGGGCGTTAGTGGACTCTATAAACTTCTCGATAAGGCTAATCTTTCAATTAAGTCGGCTCGGGAAATTAACAATAAAGCGAGTGAAAGTTTTTATAACCTTTATGTTTCGCCTATTATTCAAGCTAATTCTTCTTCAACTACTACCTCAACAGTAGTAATTACGTCCGTAGAAAATCTCGGCGAAAACATAAATACTACTTCCTCACCATCATCAACAGCGCTAGCCGCCCTTCCCCCTTCCCCACCGTCAATAAAAGATTTGGTTAAAGATTCCTTGGTGAAAATCAAGGATGCTTATCAAACCTTTATTGAAATGAGCAGTTTGGTGAGGAAACTGCTTCAATAAGTTATTTTTTGTCCGCTTTGAGCGGATAGAAAGAAAACTAAAAAACCCCGAATGTGGGGTTTTTAGTTTATCTCTAAAGGGTAACTTTTTATTTAACCGCTTCTTTTAAAACCTTGCCCGCTCGGAATTTTGGTTTAGTGGAAGCAGCAATTTGAATTTTCTCGCCGGTTTTCGGATTAACACCCATCCGTGCCGCTCTTTTTACGATGCGAAAAGTGCCGAAACCGCTAATCGCCACCTCTTCGCCTCGACCCAATGTTTTCACAATCGTGTCGAAAAATGCTTCTACTATATCTTGAGCTTGTTTCTTTGTTTTAATATCAGCCGCTTTCATTACTGCTTCAACAAGTCCGTCTTTTTTCATTGAAAAATAAATTTATTCGCAATCACTCGACCTTTGAACCTAACTTTGTTGGAAATAGTATAGCATATTTAGCTAGGTTTAAAGAGGGTTTTTATTTTTACTACCGGGCGTACTCAATCGCTTTTACTTCTCGAATAACTACTACTTTGATCTCGCCGGGGTACTGGACATTTGCTTGAATCTTGCCGGATATTTCTTTTGCCAACCTTAATGCGCCAAAATCGTCAATTTTTTCCGGCACCACAAAAACTCGCACCTCACGACCAGCGGAGATTGCATAAGATTGTTTTACTCCTTCAAAAGAGTTTACCACTTTTTCGACGTCTTCCATTCTTTTCAAATATTTCTCAAGCGTGTCGCGGCGAGCGCCCGGCCGCGCGGCGGAAATTACGTCAGCCGCGGCAACAACATAAGATTCCGGCGTAGAAAATGGATAATCATCATGATGCGATTCCATTGCTTTAATAATTGCTTCATCAATGCCATATTTTTTAAGAAGTTTTCTACCTAACTCAATATGAGTACCTTCTACTTCGTGGTCGATAGCTTTACCAATATCGTGAAGAAGAGCTCCTCTTTTAGCAACAGCGACGTTTAGGTGAAGTTCGGCGGCAATCATGCCGGCAATATGGGCCATTTCAAGCGAATGAATCAAAACGTTTTGACCGTAGCTTGTCCGATAATTTAACCGGCCAATCAGGTAAAAGATTTCTTTGGGCAAATCGAGAATGCCGATTTCATAAGCCGCTTCTTCGCCAATTTTGTGAATTCGATCTTCAAGTTCTGTTCTTGCTTCTTCAACTTTTTCTTCTATTTTTGCCGGTTGAATCCGACCGTCTTTCAAGAGTTTTTCCAGAGCCATTTTCGCAAGCTCCCGCCGAAGAGGGTCGAAAGAAGAAAGCAATAAGCTTTCTGGCGTTTCATCAATAATTACCTCAACTCCGGTTAGCCGTTCAAAAGTGCGAATATTCCTGCCTTCACGGCCAATAATTTTTCCTTTAATTTCTTCATTAGGCAAGCTAACCACGCTTGTGGTTACGTCCGCAATTCTGTCTCTCGAATAACGCTGAAGAGAGGAGGTGATAATTTCGATGCTCCGCGCTTCAATTTTATCGTGACGTTCTTTTTCTAACTTTGCGAGCGTCACGCTAAGCTCTTCACGATTAGAATCTTCTGCCTCCTTTATAATTTTTGATTTTGCTTCTTCGCGGCTGAAACCGGCAATTTTTTCAAGTTCCTGATTGGCTTTTTCCCGCGTTTGCGCCGTCTCCGCTTTAAAGCTTTCTAATGCTTCTGATTCTTTCCGCAACCGGTCTTTTTCGGTTTCAAGATTTGATCGATCTTTTTCAAAAGCGTCTTCTTTTTTTAGTAAACGATCCTCAAGTCGGCGCAAATCATCTTTTCTTTGCTTTTCCTCTTTCTGCGATTCAGACAAAATTGCGACGGCTTTACTTTCCGCTTCAGTTACAACTTCTTTTGCTTTCGTTCTTGCCAACTCAAGCTCAAGTCGAACCTTTTGTTCTAATGAATTCGCTAGTTTTTTAGATAACCATATCCTCAAAACGTAACCCGCTCCGATGCCTAAAACTGAACCCGCTAAAATTAAAAGATTGGAATCCATAATTTTTTAAATTTGTTTTTGTTTGTTTTTTTGCCCCGTAAAGAAAATTAAAACCGCCGCTATAAATTAATTCGGCTAACTGGTTAATATTTCGGTAACTTCGATAAATTTTAGCGTCGGCCATCTTTTGACTTTCTATACTTAGGGTTAACGACGTTTTCTAAACTTACCTCGAAATTATAACGTCCTTTGAAAATTGTGTCAAAAAAACTAGAATAAAGATGATGAGAGAAACTATTATACTCGCGGTTTTAGACGGCTGGGGCGTTGGTCAAAATAATGAATCAAACCCGATCTACGCCGCCGAACCGAAAATAATGAATTATATCCGCGCTTTTTTCCCAAGCGCCGCGCTTCAGGCCTCTGGAATCGCCGTTGGTCTTCCCTGGGAAGAAGAAGGAAACAGCGAAGTCGGCCATCTCACGCTTGGCGCCGGAAAAATTCTTTTCCAGCACTTTGAAAGAATTTCCTCCGCAATCACTGACGGTTCTTTTTTTAACGCGTCGGCGCTTAAAAACGCTTTCAGCGAAGCCCGCAAAAAAAATTCCGCAGTCCATTTAATCGGCCTTCTTTCCGAAGGAACGGTTCACGCCGCTTTTGATCATTTAAAATCGTTGATTGAAATGGCCAAAAAAGAAAATTGTGAAAAACTTTATCTTAATCTTTTCTCTGACGGCCGCGACAGCGCGCCACATTCAGCGCTAAATTTATTAGAACGGCTCAAAGTGGAAACGGAAAAAAACGGATTGGGTGTTATTACAAGTTTTACCGGCCGCTATTACGGCATGGATCGCGACGGCAATTGGGACAGAACCAAAAAAGCTTACGAAATGCTTTTTGGCGAAGGCGAAAAAACGCTTAATTTGGAAGATTTTATAAATAAGGCTTATAAACGCGACTTAACTGACGAATTTATCTCACCTGTAATCGTGGGTGAACCAAAACCAATCACTGATAACGATTCGCTTATATTTTTCAATTTCCGAGAAGATCGAATGCGGCAAATTACTGAACCGTTTATTAATCCGAACTTTAATAAATTCCCAGCAAAAAAACTTAATAATCTTTATTTGGTTACAATGACGCCCTACAACGATAAATTTCCAACAAATATTGCTTTCATAAATGAAAAAGCGGAAAAATCTTTGGGCCGGATTTTAGCCGAAAATAATAAAGTTCAGCTGCGTATTGCCGAAACCGAAAAATACGCCCACGTCACCTATTTTTTCAACGGACTTGAAGAAGAACCCTTACCTAATGAATTTCGGATTCTCGTCCCCTCGCAAAAAGTTCTTCACCACGAAAGCCAACCGGAAATGATGGCCTCGCAAATTACTGACCGGGCACTCGCCACCTTAAACGAGGGAAGTTTTGATTTTATTTTAATAAATTACGCTAATCCCGACATCGTTGCTCACAGCGGTAATTTTGACGCGACAGTTAAGGCGATAAAAGTGGTTGATAACGAAATTGACCGGCTTTTAAAAGCAGTTTTAGCTGGTAATCACACGCTCCTTATTACTTCTGATCACGGCAACGCCGAAGTGCTTATTGACCCTAAAACTGGCGATCCGGAAACCAAGCACAATATTAGCCCCGTGCCAATTTATTTAGTGAATAAAAAATTTCAAAAGAAAGAGGCGCAAAATATTTTAAACCAATTGCCGGTTATTGGCCTTTTATCTGATGTTGCCCCAACTATTCTTGCTTTAATGAATATTGAAAAACCCGCCGAAATGACCGGCCAAAATCTTCTTCCGCAGCTTTTGTGAAAATAAAAAACAGCCGTCACTAGGACGACTGTCGATTGTTTGATTTTATCAAATAATTTATCAGGCTTCTTGTAAAACTTCTTCGATCATCGTGGTCTCAGAACCGAATCTACTCTTAAGGTGCTGTAGAACCACATCTTTATTGACTCCATTTTGTATGAAAATGCCGGAAATTTTTTGATCCCTTTTCGCGTATTCGTTCATGAAATCGTAGTAACCAATTCCATAAGAATCGTCCCGGATAAAATCATCGGTCTTGTTTACCCACTCACTGAAAACCACATTCTCGGCTGCTTTCCTGAAAACCACGCCGTCTACACCTTCTTTCCTGTCATTTATAACCTTGAAGTAAACATCACCGTAATGATTCATAAAAAAATCCTTTCTTAGAAAAACCTGAAATATTTAGTTATTTAATTACAACTAATGCTAATTGTACACTAACTATAAATATTTGTCAATATACAAAAACTCTCGTAAAATATGGCTTAAAAAGCTTTAAAACAAATCACTTCCGAGTGAGTATTGCCAAAGAACGCTTAAAAATTCCAGAGTGAGGACGAATAAGCAGGAATTCGTCGTTGTTTGAATCCCCCGACTTTACGTCGGGGTTGAGTTCGATGAATTCCGTCGCGTTTGAGGACGAACGAAGTGAATTTTAGCGTTTGGAGGCTTACGAACGAAGAAGCGATTTGTTTACTCTGTTGTATAATTAAATAAATGAGGTTTATTGGCGGGCTTATCTTTCATGTCTTCTCAAACGCTTTGGCGATTCTCGCCGCTGCTTATTTCGTGATGGGCTTCGTCTTCAAGGGAAATTTATCAGAACTTTTAATTTTGGCCGCGGTTCTTACTTTAATTAACACTTTCCTCCGGCCAATTCTAAAACTTTTCCTCGGTCCCTTTATTGTTTTAACTTTTGGTTTATTCACGCTCGTGATTAATACCGGAATACTCTATTTTCTTGACATCTATAGTCCAAACCTTACAATTCAAGGGATACAGCCACTATTCTTAAGTACTGTGATTATCGCTGCGGTCAATTTTCTTGTCGGCTTCGGCGCTAAATTCTTCTATAAAAAATAAATGTTAAATATCGCTCAAATTGTTGTTTCGCTAATTCTTATCGGTTTAGTTCTTATTCAGGAAAAATCGGCCGGCACTTCCGGAATTTTTGGTGGTGGCGGAGGCGGCGCGTCATATCAGACAAGGCGGGGGTTAGAAAAATTTATTTTTTGGGGAACAATTATTGCCGCGATAATTTTTGCCGGTTTGGCGCTTCTGAACCTTACTTCTGGTTCTTATTAGAAATCTCCGATAAAATACTGCTTGCGAATTCGGCTTTGAGTTAAGATGCAAATTATTAAAAAACTTTTCTTGGCTTTAACCCGGAAAGAACGCCGCGATTTTTTAATCGTTCTTGTTATTTTTTTACTCTCCTCAATTAGCGTTTTAGCAATGACAATTGAAGCAAAAAGCGAAATCGCGCCGATTGCGGGCGGTTCTTTCCATGAAGGAATAATCGGCCAACCGACATTTATCAATCCGATAATTTCAGGAAATCAGACCGATCACGATCTAAGCGCGCTTATTTTTGATCGGCTTTCCAATTTAGCGACAAGTTATGAACCAGACAAAGACAATCGAGTTTTTACCGTAAAACTTAAAGAAGATTTGGTTTGGGACGATAACGAACCCTTAACAAGTGATGATGTTATCTACACCATAAACGCCATCCAAAATCCCGAAAATCACTCCCCGCTTTTCAAAAATTGGCAGGGCGTAGAGGCAGAAAGAGTAAGCGAACTTCAGGTTAAATTTACCTTACCAACGTCTTATGTTTTTTTCAAAAATAATTTAGAGCGGCTACCGATAATCCCGAAACATATTTTTGATAAAATTCCTTTAGATAATATTGGCCTTTCCACCTTTAGTTTGCGGCCAGTCGGCGACGGCCCTTATAAATTCGAGAGTTTTAAAACACGGCGCGACGGCTTTATCACTGAATATCGGTTTGTCCGGAACGATCTCTACCACGGAAGTAAACCATACATCCAAGATTTTTATTTCAATTTTTACAGCTCTGAAAAGGAACTTTTTGCGGCTTTCCGCCAAAGAGAAATCGGCGGCTTTGGCGAACTCTTGCCTCTTCGTGATAAAATCGGGAAAACCTCGAACGCGGTCGTGGAAAAAATGCCCATGGCCCGTTACTACGGTGTTTTTATGAATCCGATCGCAAATTCTATCCTCAAAGACATTAATTTGCGAAAAGCTCTCATTGCCGCGACCCCACGTGAAAAAATTATTACGGAGGTAATGAGCGGTGAAGTAACGACAGTTACAAGTCCACTCGTTAAAAATTTGGTTAATGTCGGTTCAAGTAGTGTGGAAAATGATAATTATAATCCGGCAACGGCTAAAGATTTAATAAAAAAAGTTGTTTTGCCTAAAGGAACAACCGAAATCAATCTTACGCTTATTGTTCCTCAAATAGATTTCTTAGAAAAAACCGCCGAAATCTTGAAACAGGAATGGCTTGCGATTGGCATAAACAGAGTAAATATTATTGCTCTTAATCCTGACGACCTTGTCGATCGCGTAATTAAAACCCGTGAATATGATTTAGTTCTTTTCGGAAACGTTTTAGAAAACCCGATTGATCTTTTCCCTTTTTGGCATTCTTCCCAACGTTTTTATCCAGGCCTAAATCTTTCAATGTATCAAAATTTTGACGTGGATAAAACAATCGAGACAATCAGAAAAACAACCGACGAAAACACAAGAAACGGACTTATTATTAAAGCGCAAAATTTAATCACAAATGACGCGCCGGCGATTTTCCTTTTTTCTCTGCCCTATTATTATGTTCATAACGAACGGTTGGAAGGTGTTGATTCGCCTTTAATCGCCATGTCAGCCGACCGCTTTAAAAACATTACTGACTGGAATGTTTTAAGAGCGCGAGTTTTCAAAAAGTAATATGGTAAATTATTTAACCAACATCCGCCTTTTTAATAAACAGCTCGATACGACAAACACGCGCCTATATAACGCTAAGAAGGTTAGTTACAAACCTGACGGCATTATTGTAACCGGCATGGGCGGTTCGGGCTTACCTGGCAATCTACTCACGCTCTTGAAAAAAGAAATCGGCTTAAAACTGCCAATAATTGTTTGGAAAAACTTCGGCCTGCCCGAAACTAATTTTAAGCGTCCATTTTTTGTTTTTATCTCTTTTTCCGGCAACACTGAAGAAACATTATCAGGCCTGAACGAATTGCTACGGAAAACTAAAAAGCCGTTAATCGGCGTTGTCACAACCGGCGGAAAACTCAAAAAAATTGCCGAACGCTTCCGCTTGCCCTTAGCGCTCTTTTCGCCTCAGAACTTGACGCCACGCGAAGCAATCGGCTATAATTATTACAGTTTAATCAAACTCCTTAAGGTTTACTTGCCAGCGCTCAAAGTTACAGTGCTCGCCTCCCAAATTAAGCCTAATCGTTTTGAAAAAATCGGCCTATCCCTTGCCAAGCAAATTAAAAATAAAACTGTTTTTGTTTACACGGATTATTCTAATCTTTACCTCGGTTATTTTTGGAAAAACATTCTGATTGAAACCGCTAAGCATTTTACCGTTTTTAGTTTTCTACCTGAAGGAGCGCACAATGAAATTGTTGCTTTTGAAAACAAAAAATCAATTTTCCCGATTTTCTTATTAGATTCTTCTTCAAAAAAACCCGTTCTTAAAAAGACCGAGAATTATCAAAAAGTTTTGAGAATGAATAAAATTCCTTTTGCTTCTCTTAAGCTTGCGGGTAAAAACCGCGAAGAAAAAATTTGGAATTCTATCATTTTATCGCATTTCACCGCTTTTTATCTTTCTAAACTAAACAAAGTTGATCCGCGCGAAACAAAATTCATTGACCAGCTTAAAAAATTAACAAAGTAGAGGTAAGTCGGTGGCGATCCGCCAGCCGGCGGAGGCAGCAGGCCTGTCTACCGGCAGGTAGGCGCGCGAAGGGCAGGTGGTGGAACTGGCAGACACGTACGGTTCAGGGCCGTATACCGAAAGGTTTGAGGGTTCGAATCCCTCCCTGCCCACCAGTAGTGAGGTTTACTCACTCATTCATTTTGTCGAAATGGATAAAAAATATTAATTTATTATATGGTTCCTAGACCTACAACTAGAAAAAGAATACCTGTTCCGAAAAAATCGGACGAAACACCAGTGCGGTGGGTGGCTTTAGGCGGCCTCGAAGAAATTGGTCGAAACATGATGCTTTTCGAATATAAAGAAGAAATCTTTATTATTGATGTTGGTTTGCAATTTCCGGAAGAAGAAACGCCGGGCATTGATTACATTATCCCGAATATAACTTATCTTGAAAAAAAGATAAAAAATATTCGCGGAATTATTATCACGCACGGCCACTACGACCACATTGGTGCTCTGCCTTACCTTTTAGGCAAGCTCGGTAATCCGCCGATTTACGCTACGCAAATCACGCGGGAAATTATCTTGAAACGTCAGGAAGATTTTCCGAACATGCCAAAACCGAACTTCATTATGATTAAGGGCGGCGAAACTCATAAAATCGGCGAACATTTTGCCGTCACCTTTTTTGACGTTGTTCACAACATCCCTGAAGGTGTCGGTATGATTATCCATACGCCGATCGGCCGCGTTGTTCACCCGGGCGAATTCAAATTTGATTATGATCACGACGGAAAGCCGAAGGGAATGGACGTTTGGGAAAAAGTCGGCAAAGAAGGAATTCACACTCTCATGCTCGACTCAACTGGCGCGGAAAAACCAGGTTGGTCGCTCTCCGAAAGAGTAGTGGAAAAAGAATTGGAAAAACTATTCAAAGCGGCGCCCGGCCGGATTATTGTCGCCACCTTTGCTTCTCTGCTTGATCGCTTAGCTGAAATTATTAAAATCGCGGAAAGATTAGGCCGAAAAGTGGCGATTGGCGGTTTCTCAATGAAAACTAATCTTCAAATTGCCCAAAATCTTGGGTACATGAAATTCGAAAAAGGCACAATTATTCCGCTCGATGAAATCTCGAAACATAAAGACGATAAAATTTTAATTCTTGTTACCGGCGCTCAAGGCGAACCAAACGCGAGCTTAATGCGAATGGCAAACGGCGAACACAAACAAATCAGAGTGAAAACAACCGACACGATAATTCTTTCTTCCTCAATTGTGCCTGGCAACGAACGGAGTGTTCAAAATTTGAAAGACAACCTCGCCCGCCAAGGTCCGACGATTTATCACTACACAATGCTTGATATTCATTCTTCCGGTCACGCGCCGATAGAAGAATTGAAAGCAGTGATGAAACTTGTAAAGCCTCGCTTCTTTTTGCCAATTCACGGTTATTACTTTATGCGGCTGCGAAACACGAAGCACGCTCAAGAAGCGCTTGGCTTAAAACCGGAAGCGACTGTTCTTTCTGATAATGGTTATGTTGTTGAGATAAGGAAAGACAGTGTGATTGTAAGTGACGAGCAAGTGCCTTCTTATTACGTGATGGTTGATGGTTTAGGCGTCGGCGATGTTGGTGAAGTTGTCCTTCGCGACCGCCGCACTTTAGCGCAAGAAGGAATGGTAGTGGTGATAATTTCTTTAAGCCGCGAGAACGGCAAGGTTCTGAAAAATCCGGACATTATTTCCCGCGGTTTTATTTACCTTAAAGAAAATCAGGGACTACTCGAAGAAATTCGCCGGCGCATCCGCGGCGTTATTGGCCGCATTCCCCACCGCCAGCCGCTTGACGCTGATTACGTAAAAACCCTAATCCGCGACCAAATCGGACAGTTTCTCTACACGAAAACGAAACGCCGACCCATGATCTTGCCAGTTATTATTGAGATATAAAACCTGTGATTATGCTAAAAACCCTCATTAAATGAGGGTTTTTATGCTATTGACAAAGCATAGAATAGTATGCTATACTTTAGCTAGTTCATTAAATTATTCATTCACATTTTCCTGAAAGGAATGTTATGGAAAAATCACTTATTCTCCTCATCCAACTCATCGGAGTTATGATTGTTGGCCTACCTCTTATAGCATTTGTAAAAGGTCTTGCTTTCTACACAATGAAGGAAGACCGAGTTGCATTTGGATTTTTAGGATGTATCGGCAACGGCTTCTCCATCACTTATAGGTTTCATGAAAATAAGTGGGTAGTGCTTGGTGCTTATCTCAGTGCGATATTTTTTTCATGGTGCTTATTCGTACTCGATATAAGCTTTTAAAGGGATAAATATAAGATGAGAGTTTTATCAAGACCTCGAACAAAAATTCGAGGTCTTTATTTTGCTAAAAATTATAGGAATACTATACTAAAAACATGAAACCTCGACTTATCTCCGGCATTCAGCCGAGCGGAAAATTGCATATTGGTAATTATCTCGGCGCTTTGAAGAACTTCGTGGAATTGCAGAACTCCGGTAAATACGAATGTTTCTTTTTTATTGCCGATCTTCACGCTCTTACCGAAAATCCAGACCCGAAAAATTTGCTCAAAAATACCGCTGATCTCGTGAAAACATTTCTTGCTGTTGGCCTCAATCCTAAGAAATCAATAATTTTTATCCAGTCGCAAGTGCCAGCGCATTACGAACTCTATCAAATCCTCGCTCCGCTTATGCCTGTGAGCGAACTAATGCGAATGACGGCCTTCAAAGAAAAAGTGCTACAAACCCTTAAATTAAAGGAAGGACAACTTTTTTCTAAAAATGATTTTGAAAAAGCTGTGGAGGGAAGTAATTTTGGCCTCGCGGCTTATCCCGTTTTAATGACCGCTGATATAGTTCTCTACGACGCGAAATTTGTGCCGGTTGGCGATGATCAACTCCAACATCTTGAATTAGCAAGAGCTCTGGTGAGGAAATTTAATTCAAAATACGGCAAAACTTTTATTGAACCGCAACCGCTAATCACCGAAGCGTCCCGCATAATGAGTTTGGACGATCCGAAGAAAAAAATGTCAAAATCCCGCCCAGCCGGCTGCCTTTTCCTAGACGACTCGCCTACCATCATCCGAAAGAAAATTATGAGCGCGGTAACGGATTCCGGAAATGAAATAAAAGCGGAAATTGAAGGTAAAGAAGGTATCGGCAACCTAATTCTTCTCTACTCCGCCTTGAGCGGCGAGAAAAACATCGCTTTAATCGAAAAACGCTACAAAGGAAAAGGTTACGGCGAATTCAAACGCGATCTCGCGGAAATTGCCGTTGAAGCTCTCGCGCCGTTCCAAGTATCGAAAAAGAAAATAACAAGCGTACAAGCGAAAAAAGCGATTGAGGCTGGAGGGAAAAAAGCCAGTGCCGTGGCTTCCAAAAAAATCCTTGAAGTCAAAAAGAAAATCGGCTTAGTATTCTAAAAAATGCGTGAAAATTTTGAAATTAGAGCGCTTGAACATATTGATATAGATCGGGCTTTCGCAAAAGCCAAAAAAATTCTGGCTAAAGAAACAATAAGGCTCGACGGTTTTATCGGCGAGACGGGATATTTTGAAGACGAAGTGAAGGCTGATAAAGGATATGTTGCGGAAATGGAGAAAAAATTTGAGAAGATTAATTCTCCGGAACAAGAGGAATTGAATAAACTCGCTACAATCTTTGAAGCGGTTATCCACGAACATGCCGAATTAAGCAATTGGTTTGGACCGGACGCTTTCACGATTAAAACATCGCGATTTGATGATATAAAAAACGGCGTTGATACGGTTGTCGAATTTGAAGAAACCGAAACCACTCCGGAATATCTCGCGCTCGCAATTGACGTAACCTTCAGCGCAGAGACAACCGAAAAGTTTGAGCGAATAAAAAAAGAAATTAAAAATGGCGAATTGACGGAAGTAAAATATTTCCGGTCGGAACATACCGAACCGAAAAAATTGAAAAAAATTCCGCGAGTCGTAATCGGCGCGGAAGCAAAAACAGTTAAAGAACTTGGTGATCTTTGGCTTGAAGGCGAAAATAAAGCTTTGGGTAAACACTGGATTCAATTCCAAATTTTAGACGAAATTATCGCTCAATTAAAAGGTTTCGGCGATTATGCAAGATTAATCGGAAAGGAAGAGGAAGCAAGAATTTACGACCGAGAACTAAATTTAGCGAAAAAAATATACAAACAGAAATTTTCAGAAGTTAAGGACTCTCTCGATCGCGATTCTGTTTTTTACTCGCTCGATAGCCACGCTCGAAATTTCAGCTAAAACTTATTTCTTTTTCCTTAAAGCGAGCCAAAACGACCACTCGTCAAGTTTTGTATCAATCTCAATATCGAATTTATTGGACCGGCGGTATTCCAAAATCACCGCGTTTACTTCTTTCTTCAGAAAATCTTCATTTTTCTTGAAAACGTGGGAAAGCTCTTCGGGTAATTCGGCGCTTAAAATAATTTTGTCTTTCGGCTCTAATTTCGCCTCCTGCCGCAAATCCTGAATAACACGGGTGAGTTCCCGAAGCCAACCTTCTTCCCTAAGCTCATGAGTAATCGCGCTATCCAACCAAACATTTTCTTTAATTTTTGGATCAAATATAACTTTTTTTACATTAACCTCGTCTTTCAATATTTCCAAAAGTTGTTTTTCCTTCGCCAAATTTTTATTTTTAATCTTTAGAATACCTAACGGCTGGCGAACTTTAATGCCAAGCTCCGCTCTTTTCGCTAAAGCAACACTCGCTAATCGCCTTACCTCATTCATCAAATCGATAAGTTTTTTGTCAGAATTATTTTTTACCGCTTTCGGCCAGCTTTCCAAGTGAACAGAGGAATGTTTGTCGGTATGAAGCGATTTATAAACCGCTTCAGCGAAAAACGGCGTGAAAGGCGCGAGTAATTTACTAAGCGTAAGAAGCGCTAGATTAAGCGTTTGCGAGGCGGCGGCGTAATCTTTTGGATTCTCCCCTTTCTGAAAACGCCGGCGCGAACGGCGAATATACCAGCGCGATAAATCCTGCACAAAATTCTCGATGTTTTTTGTCGCTTCAACTACCTCGTAACTCTCTATTTTTTTTGTTACTTCCAAAACGGTTTGGTTAAGCCGCGCGTTAATCCACTTATCCAAAATGTTTGGTGATGGCTTTCCTTTCCGCAAAAGAGCCGGTGTACCGTAAGTATTGAAAAAAACTAAAGAATTATAAGTGAGTGAAATAAATTGACGGAGCACTTTCCCTAAATCGCCTTCATCAAATTTTTTTGGTTCGCCCGGCGGATTCACGGTGAAAAAATACCAGCGCAACGAATCAACGCCGTATTTTTGGATCGTAAGCCACGGATCAATAACATTACCTTTCGACTTCGACATTTTCTGGCCATTTTTATCCAAAACTAAACCTAATGAGATTACATTTTTGTAGGGCGCGCCACGGCCAATAAGAGTAGAAACCGCTAGTAATGTGTAAAACCAGCCGCGTGTTTGATCGATACCTTCGGTAATATAATCTGCCGGGAAATTCATCCGGCGGCCGCCAGATTTCTCAAAAGGGTAGTGATTTTGAGCAAAAGGCATCGCGCCCGAATCAAACCAAACATCCGCTACTTCCGGCACGCGTTTCATTTTCTCCCCGCATTTTTCACAAGCAAAAATCACCTCATCAACATAAGGCCGGTGCAAATCGACAAATCCATTATCATTTCTCGGCAAAAGAAGGAATTCCACTGGCCTAAATTCAGCCGGTTTAATAAAATCAGTTGAATAAGTTTCTTTTTTCGCGGCTGATTCTTTTTCCGACCAGCCCGACATCACTGTTTCTAAAAGCCAGGTGGTGGTTTCGTGAGAAACTATTAAAATGTTTTTGTTTTTGTGTTTTTTCTCCACGTCAGAGATAAAACTAAAAACTCTTTTTCCGACATCGGTTAAACTTTCGCCTTCGGGCGGTTTTTTAAAAAATTTGTCGAGCGTTGAATTGAAAAAATCGTGGTATTTTTCGCTCGGACCGCCGTCAAAAATGCCGGTATTAAGTTCCCGCAAACGTTCGTCAAAAATTACTTTTATGCCTTTTGTTTTGGCAACTATTTCAGCCGTCTCGCGAGTGCGAATAAAGTCCGATGAAAAAATAAGATCGATTCTGTTTTTATTAAGACGTTTCGCCACTTTTTCCGCCTGTGTTTGCCCTTTTAAAGTAAGCGGATATTTATTTAGTTCTTTGGGATTGTTATTGATTACGTTTTTAACAAGGCTTTCGGCTTCAGCATGCCGCATTAAAATATAATTATTGTTGGCTTTCCCTAATTTTTTACTAAGTTTTTCTCTGCCGTTTATAACTTCTTCTCTGTGGCATTTATTGCATTCCCAAATCGGGAGTGGCGTACCCCAATATCTTTCGCGTGAAAAAGCCCAATCCTTCACTTCCCGCAGCCATTCGCCGAACCGGCCGTCTTTGATTGATTCCGGCACCCAGTGGATTTTTTTATTCTCCGCTAAAAGTTTCGAACGAAGCTTGCTCATCGCGATAAACCAGGAATCGCGGGCGTAATATAAAAGCGGCGTGTCGCAGCGCCAGCAGAAAGGATAATCGTGAGTGTATTTTTCCGTTTTTAAAAGATTGCCGTTTTGCTCGAGCGTCTTTATTATTTTTTCTTCGGTTTCTTTGGCTTTTACGAAGTTGCCAGCTAAGCCGGCCACGTCTTTCGTGAATTTCCCCTGCTCGTTAACCGTGTGATGCTGGGGCAAGTCAAATTTCTTTCCTAGATTATAATCGTCTTCGCCGTACATTACCGCGGTGTGCACCACGCCCGTGCCGTCTTCGGTTGTCACAAAATCTGCCGGATAAACCTTGTAAGCGGACTGCCCTGAGCTGTGTCGAAGGGTTTTCACGTCAAAAAGCGGTTCGTATTCAAGGCCGATCAAATCTTCGCCTTTTAGGGGCTTACCATAAAAATTTAATGGATTTTCGTTACCAAAATTTTTTATTATCAGATCAAAAGCTAAAACAAAAACCTCTCCTTCAATAAGTAGCATGGAATATTTAATATCTTTTTTTACTACAAGTGCTACATTCCCAGGTAACGTCCACGGCGTTGTCGTCCAGGATAAAATATAAACTGGCTTATCGCCTAAAGTTAAACGCTTTGCGCTTTGTTTGTTTAATTTAAACTTCACATAAACCGAATTTTCTTCCACTTCCTTGTATCCGAGCGCGAGCTCGTGCGAAGAAAGCGCTGTGCCACAACGAGTGCACCACGGCACCACTTTATGGCCTTTGTAGAGCAGTTTTTTCTTCCAAATTTCCGCAATGAGCCACCACAAGGTTTCAATGTAGGAATTTTCGTAAGTAATGTAGGGATTTTTTAGATCGAGCCAAAAGCCGATCCGGTCAGTCAATTTTTCCCATTCGTCTTTGTAGAGCCAAACGAGCTCTTTGCACTTTTGGTTGAACTTGGCGATGCCGTAACGCTCAATGTCCTGTTTATTTTTGAAACCAAGCGATTTTTCGGTCTGGACTTCAATCGGCAAGCCGTGCGTGTCCCACCCCGCCCGCCGCTCGACGTAGAAACCCTGCATTGTTTTGAAACGCAAAATAATATCTTTAAAAACACGGGCTAAAACGTGGTGAATACCCGGCCGGGCGTTTGCCGACGGCGGCCCTTCATAAAAAACGAAAGGTTTGTTTTTTTTGCCCTTAGTAAGCGATTTTTGAAAAATCTGGTTCTCGTGCCAAAATTTCAGGACTTTTTCCTCAATTTCCGGCAGGGAAAATTTATCTAAATTACGGAGCATGGCTTAATTTTATTAAAAAAACTTGATTTTGTGAACTGAACAAAAAACAACCGTAATAAAAATCCCTCGCAACAAATGTTGCGAGGGAAAGATATAAAAGACCAAGAGACACAAGAAATAAGGGAATAAGAATCTAAGAATCAAAGAATAAAACGGTCGTTCAGACTCTGAAGAGTCTTCAGACTCGAAGAGAAGAACTAAGCGCGCAACGCCGCCGGGCGCGCGCCATCCCAAGCAACCCCGAGCCAGCGCCAACTCCAGCGCCACCCGCCGACGCCCCAGCGGAGGTAACGGACGCGCAGGCGGCCGACGGAGGCGCGATAGATCGTTCCCCAGAAGAAAACCAATTTGCCTTTCCATTCTTCCGGTATGAGGTGCGAATTTTTCAAAAGATAATCCAAGACATTCGCGTTCAGGACGGATTTGTTCTTGAGTTCTTCGCGAAGATCATTGCCATTGATTGTTTTGCCTTTGCGTTGAGGTTTTGAGAGATAGAGTTCAATCGCTTTCGGATCCCATTTGAACTGGCCGCCTTTTTGATGCTCTTCCACTTTCCATCCATCGGGGACGAAGGGATTAGCGTCGCAATCAATCACGTGTGGAATGGGTTTGATTTCAGCGATACCGCGGAGAACATTAAAAAAATCAAGAAGTGTTAAATGTTCGTTATTAAGAATTTTGTTGATATCCGCGATAGAAAAGCCAGCTTTCTTCATATCAACTTCAAGGGCAAGAATTGCGAGAAGATATGGGTCTCCCGCGATTACCGCGGCAGTTGTCGCGTGTTGCCAACTTGAAGCTTTACGAAATGCCGCAAGATGCTCGGCTGTCACGCCAAGACGATCAAGTAATTCTAATGTTGCGGTTATTTCAGAATAAGATGTTTTAATAAGATTCCCCTGACTCATAGGGTCATCTCCTTTCTTTTGTTGTGCTCCCTCTTTTTAAAGAGGTCGCGTTTTTTTGCCATTTGACTCCCGCGAAATTGCGGGTTTGCCTTGGCGGTGAAACAAATCGTCTCTTGGTCTTATTAACTTAGATGTTTAATTACTATCTGTAATAGTACTCTTATACAAGAGTTTTGTCAATAGCCGAAAAACCCTTATTTTATAAGGATTTTTCTACATCTTCTTCGGCGTGGAAATTCCTAAAACGCCAAATAGGTTTTTCAAAACAATAATAGTAGCGGTAACAAGCGCCAAACGAGCGGCGGCTTTTTCTTTTGCTTCGCCAATTACTCTTTCTTTCTGGTAAAAATTATGGAAGGCGCGCGCTAATTCACCGGCGTATTTAGTTAAACGGTGAAGACGATAATCACGGGCAGTGTCTTCAATTACTTCCGGAAATCGGCCAAGTTCTAAAATTAATTGTTTGTCTTCTTTCGTCGTAAGCGATTTAAAATCCGAAGCCGGTCCGGCAATTGCCGGATTATTTTTCGCTTTTTTTAAAATATTTTCGGCGCGAACAATGGCGTATTGGACATAATAAACCGGATTTTTAAGCGAATGTTTCTTAGCAAGCATGAAGTCAAAATCAAAATGAGTGTCGAGCGAAACGGTTATAAAAAAGAATCGGGCGACATCTAATCCAACCTGCTTGATTAATTCCTCAAGGGTTACGAAAACCCCTTCCCGTTTCGACATTTTAAATTCTTTGCCGTTTTTTGTAAGCCGTACAGTTTGAGCAATTAAAACTTCCACTCTCTCGCGATTCACGCCAAGCGCTGAGAGCGCGCCTTTAAGCCGCGGCCCGTAACCGTGGTGATCGGCGCCAAAAATATCGATTACTTTTTCATATTTTCGCGAACGCAAACGATCCAAGTGATATACCAAATCCGGCAAAACATAGGTTGGCGTGCCGTCACTCCGCACAAAAACCCTGTCTTCACTATCGCCGTAGGACTTTGCAATAAACCACAGGGCGCCGTCTTTTTTGTAAACCAAATTTTTTTCGTGAAGTTCAGTAAGTAGTTTTTCGATAAGTTTTTTCTGATAAATAGATTCTTCGGAAAAGAAAAGGTTGAAATGAATTTTTGCTTTCTTTTCCAAAAAATTCTCGTTTTCCTTTTGAATAAGTTTGGCGATGTAAGCGCCGGCTTCGGATTCTAATTTTATTTTCTTCAATGCCGATTTAACGCTTGGTTTCTTCAAAAGCGATAAAAGTTGGTCATGTTCGTATTCTTTCCCTTTACCTAAAGCCGTCGCCCCAAGCGACTTTATCTGACCGCTTGATTTGGCGTTATTTACGTAAAATTCCCGCGAAACTTTGTAACCGGCAAATTCAAGTACGTTTGAAAGAACGTCACCGTAGAGACCACCCCGCGCGTGGCCCAAGTGAACGGGTCCGGTGGGATTCGCGTCTAAATAATCAAGGGAGATTTTTTCTTTCCTCTTGCCGCCGCGGCCGTAATTTTTCTGACTTTTCAATATTTCCTTTAAAACTGTTTCGTAGGCTTTGTCGCTCAAAAAAAAGTTAATAAAGCCCGGTGAAGCCACTTCTATTTTTTTAAGTATTGCTGGTTTAGTGCTTAAAATTTTCTTTCGGATTTCTTCGGCAAGAACGAGCGGTGATTTGTTTTTTATTTTCGCGAGCGAAAAAGCCACGTTCGTGCTGTAATCGCCAAATTTAGAATTTTCAGGAACAGTAATTTCAATTACCGTTTCTTTCGGCACAACTTTTCTAATTAGTTCGATTATTTTTTGCTTCATTATTAATTTACAATTCCTTGCCGATACTGGCAGAAACCGCATTCGGTGGATGGCACGGGAAGTTCGCCGTGAAGACACGTAACCGCGTCTTGAAAAAGTTGCTTTACTTTATCAGGTTCTGTTATTACTTCTTCGACTATCACATTAAAGTTGAGAGGTTTTTCCATATCAAAACTTTTATGGTTCATAAACCAATAAATAAGGTAGGCAAGGTTTTTTGTTTTGAAACCATTCTCGCGCAAAATTAAAGTGTAAGCACTCATCTGCGTTACATGAGCGATGTGTGGCTGAAGAGGCGGGAAACCTTTTGTTTTATTATCCAGTGGCACAGTTTCGCCGTCCGGTAACTCCAGTGCGTCGTCCAAAATGCCGGTGAAATAAGCATCGGTTTCTTTGTCATGCCAAACAAAAGAGCGTGACCGGAATTTGGCAATTTGCGCCTGATCGGCAAGAAGTTTGCCCGGTAATTTACCTTTCAAAATCGGTGGCACGCCGCCATTTTTCCGCCAATGATCGAAATAAGCTTTCAAGGTGAGATCAATGCCCATTGGCAAAGTCGAACTAGGATGATCGGGCCGCTTCACGCCTTCGTTCAACTGAAGCCAAAAACAGCGCGGACATTCACGGTAGAGATTTAATGATGAAGGAGAAATTTTAATTACCTTTTCGTCAGTCATTATTTAAATTATACATAAAATTTAGCAATCCTTAAATGAATGTTTTTTTGGGTTAGCTACTGTAAAATCAATAGTATGAGCCGAGTATCAGTCAATAAGCGCGCTACTTTTGATTATGATGTTGCCGAAAAATTCACGGCCGGTTTGGTTTTGACCGGCCACGAAGTAAAATCGGTGAAAACTGGACACTGTGATATTGCCGGCAGTCGGGCGATTGTCAAAAACAACGAAATTTTTTTAGTTGGTATGAACATTCCCTCTTTTCAGCCGAAGAACGCGCCGAAAGGTTACGACCCTGTCCGCACCCGAAAACTTTTGATGAAAAAGTCAGAAATTAAATATCTAACCGGAAAATTGCAAAGCGGTTTGACTTTACTCCCTTTGAAAACTTATACTGAACGCGGTTTTGTGAAAGTTGAACTTGGGCTTGGTCGTCTCCGCAAAAAAGAAGACAAGCGCGAAGTTATCAAAAAACGCGAAACCGAACGCGACATTCGCCGGACAGTTCGTTAAAAAATGGGGATGATGGGCTTCGACAAAAGAAAACGGTTTTTGATTGCAAGCCGAGCTGTGAACGCTCGTAAAACTCTCACAAAATTTTAAACTGCCAATAAAACTGCAGTTCCTGCTTTAGCTTACACTTAAGTAGGCATCGGCCCTTAATGTCTCATAGAGGTCAACTGGTGTCATAATGAGATTCGCCCGGCCAAGCTGGTTCGTAAGCCGGGTTAAACTTAGAACTAATTCGTTCTCGCAAGAGCACTAAGCTTGTAGATAATCTAATTCCGCTCTTTTGGACGCGAGTTCAACTCTCGCCATCTCCACAAAAAAATCCGCCATTCGGCGGATTTTTAGTTGAAATCGTATGCTTAGCCGACTAAAATAGAGAAAATGGAAAACAAAATAGAAATTGCAGTTTTTGGCGGTGGATGTTTTTGGTGTACAGAAGCGGTTTTTCAAAGCTTGAAAGGCATTTTATCAATCATTCCCGGTTACAGCGGCGGCTCCGTTAAAAATCCAACTTATGAAAATGTTTGTGGCGGCAAAACTGGCCACGCTGAAGTTACTAAAATAGAATACAATCCTAATTTGATAAGTTATGAGGATTTACTAACGGTTTTTTTCGCTACCCACGACCCAACCACACTGAATCGCCAAGGTAATGACGTGGGCACGCAGTACCGCTCGATTATTTTCTACGCCTCATCAGACCAAAAACAATCCGCCGAAAAATTTGTTGAAAAACTGAATAATGATGAAGCTTCCGGTAAAATTGTTACCGAAATTCAACCCCTCGGCGAATTCTACAAGGCGGAAGATTACCACCAAAAATATTACGAACAACACAAAGACCAACCTTACTGCGCGCTTATTATTAGCCCGAAACTTGAGAAACTGAAAGAAAAATTTTCTAGCTTGCTAAAATCCGGGCATGAGAAATAATTAATGTGATGAAAAAAGACGAAGAGCTTCCGAAAGAGCTTTATCATATCGCTAGAGAAAAAGGCACGGAGGCGCCTTTCACGGGAAAATATTGGGATAGCCACGATAAGGGGAAGTTTAAATGCGCTGTTTGCGGCACCGAGCTTTTTTCGTCAGAAACAAAATTTGATTCCGGCACCGGCTGGCCAAGCTTTACCGAACCGGCTAATTTAAAAAATATAGAGGTGAGGGAAGATCAAAGTGCCGGCATGATTCGCGCCGAAGTTGTTTGCAAAAAATGCGGCGCTCATTTGGGCCACGTATTCGAAGACGGACCAAAAGAAAAAGGTGGTAAAAGATACTGCATTAATTCGGTTTGCCTTGATTTAGAAAAAGGAAAGTAATTCAAAATAATTTTTGACAACTTAAGGTTTATTCAATATCATTCAAAAAGCTCTGAAAAATTTTAATTAACTCTAAGAGAAAGGTGAAAAAATGAATAAGGTTAGGTTGCGTGTTTTCGATTTTTTTTCTACTACAGAAGAGCCATCGTCCGAATCCGATTTTGTGATTATTCTGAAAGAAATTGGCGCGAAACGATATATAGAAATAATAACGGATGATTTTCAAGGAGACGCTCTCATAGTAGCCGTAAAAAAAGTGGAAACGCGCCAGCCCTTAACTCATCACTTAATAAAAAAAATTATTAAGCACTATCACGAAAAAATAACTGAAGTGGTTATTACTGATTGCGTAGATGATGTTTATTACGCTTATCTAAAAATCGGCTTGTTCGAATTTGACTGCCGACCAAGCGACGCGATTGCACTTAGTTTTTACTTCAACGCGCCAATTTTTGCCCTCGAAACACTAATGAGAAAAGTTTCTTTTAACCGAGAGGGGCAGAATTTTTTACCAGAAAATAAAGATGTTCCACAAGCGGTTAAAAGCAAAATAACAAAGTTTGAGGAACTTCAAATGAAACTTAATGAAGCGGTTAGATTAGAAAATTATGAAAAAGCGGCAAAAATTCGTGATGAAATAAAAAACCTGCGAGTGATTGATTAGATCTTCAAAAACGAAAGTCCGACGCTCCGGTCGGACTCCGACCTTCGACTCGTAGTCGAAGCGTCGGAGTTATCCACAATTGAACGTTTTGACAAAAACTCCGGTAAGTTTAGAATTAACTCAGATGTTTGACATATTATGTTTTGAAAGGGTCGCCTGACCCAAATGTTGGGCGGATAACTGCCCACAATTTTTACAGAAGCCTCGCTACAAGCGAGGCTTTTTTTATTCAAAATACTTCCTTTTTTTATCGCTTATGTTAATATTCTTTCATTCAATACCGAATCAATAAAGAAATAACCGCGCCGGAACTCCGAGTTTTAAGCGAAAGCGGCGAAAATCTCGGCGTCTTAAAATTAGAGGTCGCCTTAAAAATAGCCACCGAAAAGGGCTTAGATTTGATTGAAATTGCTCCAACCGCTAAACCGCCCGTTGGCCGAGTGATAAGTTACGATAAATTCCGCTATCAGAAAGGGAAGGAAGAGAAAAAACAGCGGATGGCCCAAAAAAGCAAAGAATTAAAACATATTCAGATTAGCCCGCGAGTCGCCCAAAACGATTTGGAAATCAAAGCTAGACAAACGGAAAAATTTCTTGAAGCCGGCCATAAAGTGGAAATCAACATTCGAATCCGAGGACGGGAAAAGGGAAATAAGGATTGGAATCTTCAAAAGTTGAAAGATTTCTTAACCTTGATTAAAATTCCTTTTCAGGTAACAATGGAAGCTCGGTCAATTGGGCGCGGTTTTGCCACTCAAATCGCGAAAAAATAAACACTAAAATGTCACAAAAAAGTGTCACTAAAAGGATAAAAATCAGCAAAAACGGGAAAATTTTGCGCCGGGCGATGTCTTTAGGCCACTCCCGCGGCAATAAAACCAGCAATCAAATGTACCGCAAAAAGAATGGGCGGACTTTAGTGATGAATCCTGTAATCCTCAAAAAATATTTTTAATTTATGGCTAGAGTAAAACGTGGCGTTAACGCCCATAAAAAAAGAGAGAAGTTGTTACGCTACACGAAAGGTTTTCGTTGGGATAGAAAATCAAAAGAAAGAGCGGCGAAAGAAGCACTTCTTCACGCTCTCCGGAGAAAATTTAAAGGACGAAAAGAAAAGAAACGTGACTATCGCGCGCTTTGGAACACGCAAATTAACGCGGCAGTGAGACAAGAAGGTTTGACTTATAGTCGTTTCATGAACGCCTTGAAGAAAAAAAATGTTAAACTGGACCGAAAGATTTTGTCCGAGCTTGCGAAAACCGAAAAAGCGACTTTCAAAAAAATAATCGAGTTCATAAAGTAAAAATCCCCAGGCGGGGATTTTTACTTGCTAAATTTATAGAACTTGGGTATTATTAAACTTCGTTTCAGGAAGTATTAGTACCTTTAAATAACCTTACCGTCGTTAACGGACAAATTTTTGAAAGGGGGTGGTCTATTTGATTGCTGCTGTGTGGTGAGTAACTTCATCCTATTTATTTATCAAATCTGCTTTTAAAAGCCCTAAAGAGGAGCGAAAAAATGCGCTGGAAATTTAAGTAACGACAAAAAATGCCTCCCAGTAATCTCACTTGGGAGGCTTTTATTTTTAGAAAAAATGGCCAAATTTCTTTAGGTTTATTCTATTATTTTCTATAACCACGCCTTCTTTCTTTAAAATCCTTGCTTTTGCCTTTAAACCGTTAGCGTAACCGCCCAAAGATCCGTCTGAAGCAATAACCCGATGACAAGGCGCCTGCCTACCAGCAGGCAGGTTTTTGGCCATGCCCGGACTTTTATTCAAGGCGTTTCCAACCGCCCGGTAAGCCAGTGGCTTTCCGATTGCCTTAGCCACGGCTTTATAGGTAGAAATCTTACCTTTGGGAATTTTTCTGATTATTCGGTACACTTTTTCGTTGAACGAAATCATAAGCTTCTTTTAAAACCTTTTTAGTATTCCCATAACGTTTGCCAATAATCTTTATGGCGTCATTGTAAGAAAACCAGGCAAAACCGTTGTGTTCCCGCGGCGAAATTATAATACTCCCCTTCCTTGTTTCCGCGAGATACAAAATCATCTTGTCATGGATTTTCTCATCACCCCGCAGAAAACTAAAACGGAGGTGCGCCTTAAAATTAGGAATAATACGTAAGTCAGCGGGTCGCAAGCCGGTTTCTTCTTCTGTCTCTCTTAAAGCGGCGCGAAAACTGTTTTCGCCTGCCTCGAAATGGCCTTTTGGAAAATTCCAGTAATTTCCCCGGCGATAAAGAAATAAAAATTTAATTCCCTCTTCTGTGCGCCGATAAATAACAAATCCAGCCACGATTTGCCTTTTAATTTTTAAAATTTTTTGTTCCATAAATACTGAGATTGTTACTTTTTCAAAAAACTCATCATTTTTTTAACCTCCCAAGTATTAATAATATCATTTTTTTTTGCCCAGCCGCGACGGGCTTGCGCTAACCCATATTCCAAATAAGAAAGGTGGTTGATGGAATGCGCGTCTGAATCAATTGTAAGTTTCACGCGTGCTTCTACGCATTGCCGAATATGATTATCCTTTAAATCGAGCCGATCCGGAAAAGCGTCAATTTCTAAAACCGTGCCGGTTTCCTTTGCGGTTTTAATAATTTTGGTCAAATCTAATTCGTAGGCAGGTCTTTTGTTAATAATGCGGCCGGTCGGATGAAAAAGAATATCAACATTTTTGTTTCTGATTGCCCGTTCAATTCGTTTTGTTTGATCAGCTCGGCTCAAATTAAAGTAGGAATGAATTGATACGCCAACCACATCAAGTTTTTCTAAAATTTTATCAGGTAAATCTAGGGTTCCGTCTTTTAAAATATCGCACTCTGTCCCCTTTAAAATTTTTATTTTACCGGCCATTTTTTTGTTCATCGCGTCAATTTCTTTCCACTGACGCTTAATTTTTTTCTCATCGAGCCCGCCTATCATCGCAAGCCGTTTTGTATGATCAGTAATCGCAATATATTTTAAACCCAATTTCACCGCCGCTTCGGCCATTTCTTCAATTGAGTTCGCGCCATCCGTCCAATTAGTTTGGATTTGTAAGTCACCTTTTAGATCTCCATAATTAATAAGTTTGGGTAATTTTTTTTCCTTCGCAAGTTCAATTTCGCCAGTATTTTCGCGCATTTCAGGTTCAATATATTCTAGCCCTAAATTTTTATAAATTTCCTCTTCGGTCCGTCCGGCAATTTGCTTAAAACCTTTTCCGCCCGAGGCGCCGCGCCCGCCGGCGGGCAGGGATCCACCTTTGGTGGAAAAAATCCCGTACTCGTTTAATTTGTATCCTTTTTTAATCGCTATTTCGCGTAAAGCGATGTTATGATCTTTCGATCCAGTAAAATAATTCAACGCGGCGCCATATGATTTTTCTTGAACCACGCGCAAATCAACATCTAAACCATTTGCAAGTTTTACCGCTGATTTTGTCTCACCGTGAGCAAAAACCCTTGCTACTTCCGGCATTGAAATAAAATAATCCATCACCGACTTCGGTTTCTCCGAAATTACCAAAATGTCGCAATCGCCAATCGTCTCTTTCCGTCTACGTACCGAACCTGCTACCATAATTTTTTGAACTTCCTTAAGATTTTTCAGTCGATTCTCAATTTCTCGAATCTTCGGCATTATAGAACCTAAAACAAATCGGCCGCCGGATTTTTTCGTAAACTCAATTCCTTTCAAAATATTCTCTTCTGATTTTTCGCCAAACCCTTCAATTTTCCTTATTTTCCCCACCTTGGCCGCTTTTTCTAAATCTTTTAAATTTCTGATTCCTAGTTTTTTATAGAGCGTAAAAATTCCTTTCGGGCCCAAACCTTCAACACCGTTAAAAGAACTTAGATCCACTGGCAATTCCTTTTTTAATGCTTCGTGTTGTTTCGATCGGCCGGTTTTTAAAAGTTCTTCGATTTTTTCCGCAATTGAAAGACCAACGCCAGGAATTTCTTCAAGCGCTTTTAGACCACCACGCTTATAAAGTTCGCTTATTTCTTCCGAAATTCCTTCAATCACTTCGGCGACTTTTTCGTAAGCCCGTGGCTTGAAAGGAACGTTTTGCATCTCTAGGTATTCCGCAATTTCAGAAAACACCCGAGCAATTTCACTATTACTAATCATTATGCTTGATTAAAGGCGATCTTTGTTTCGTTCCGGCAAGATCTTCTCCTCTCCTCGGCGCGGCAACATTTCCTTGCGAATAGTCAAAAACAGAAGCGAGATTAGAATCGAAATTAGGCCGGCAAAGAGAAAAATTATCCGGAAACCGTAGTGATCGGCAAGATAACCGCCTAAAGCGGCGGCAAAAGCTGTTGCTGTTCCAACCGAAAAAACACTCTGCAAGCTCCACTCGAAACTGATCCGCCATTTATCAACGTGGCGAGTAAAAATACCGTACCAACTCGGCACCGCCCACGCCATAAGAAAACCATAAATTGCTTGCACCGCATAAAGTTGCGTTGGCGTTTCCACAAAAATATAAAGAATAGGAATAAATCCGCTGAAAAAATAACCGAGGAACATTGCCCAAAAATCATCACGCTCGCCGTCTGTCCGATCAAGAAATCTGGCAATCGGTAGCTGAAAAAATGATTTTACAATCCAAAAAACCGAAACAGCGAAACCGGCCACCTGCGCTGAACCATCTGCAATTTGCCGAGTGATAAAAATAGCTAGAAGCGGCATAAAAGAACCAAAAGCGGAGTTAGTAAAAAAATCGATAAGTATTAGCCGCTTCACTACTTTGTTAACATTTTTAAACATTATTCTGTAATATTAAACTGAAAATCATTATTCTCCAAAACAAAATTTATCTTATTACCTCGGCTAATTTCTCGACGGAGAATTTTATCGGCCAAAACTCCTTTGATTTTTTCAGAAATTACTTGCCGCAAAGGCCTGGCGCCGAAAACAGGGCTAAAACCCAATTCCGCTATTTTTTTGACCGCCGCCTCATCAACCGCAAGTTCAATACCATGAGTTTCCGCTAATACATCGGAAACATCTTTGATGAGAAATTTTGTAATAGTGTGAATTTCCGCCTCGTTAAGATTTCTAAAAACAATTACTTCCGAGAAACGGTTGATTAGTTCTGGTTTAAAATAGTCGGTCAGTTTTTTCTTTAACTCTTCCCCAACCTCATCGCTCGAACGGCCTTTTTCTATTTCTTCTTTAATAAATTCTGAGTGAGCGTTTGAAGTGGCGATAATAATTGCGTTCGTAAAATCAACCGTCCGGCCTAAACTATCAGTCAGTCGGCCATCGTCAAAAACTTGCAAGAATAGATTCAAAATATCAGGATGGGCTTTTTCGAATTCGTCTAAAAGAACTAAACTGTACGGATTAGCCATAACCGCATCAGTCAAAGCGCCACTTTTTTCACCGTCCGGCGTGCCAATAAAGCGAAAAATGCTTTGTTTGTCTTGGTATTCAGACATATCAAACCGATGCATATTTTCTTTTGAACCGAATTGTGTTTGCGCTAAAATTTTCGCGAGTTCTGTTTTCCCAACACCAGTCGGCCCCACAAAAAGAAATGTGGCAATTGGCCCACCAGAACGAGAAAGTCCGCTTCGATATTCTCGAAGAGCGCGACTAACCGCTTTAACCGCGAGTTCTTGATTAACTAATCTTTTATGAATAGTCGCCTCTAAATTCAATAATTTTTCTGCCTCCATGCCACCGGCTTTTTCTATCGGAATTTTGCTTTGCCGCTCGGCCACCTCAACAATTAAATTTTCTTGAACGGCTTTTAACCGATCTTGTTTTGCTCTTCCGACTGCTTGTTTCAATAAATCAACCGCGCTGCCAGGCAAGGGTTTCGTCCGAAAATAACGATGAGCAACTTCGA
Source organism: Patescibacteria group bacterium (assembly GCA_038064775.1). Lineage (GTDB taxonomy): Bacteria > Patescibacteriota > Minisyncoccia > UBA6257 > GWB1-50-10 > JBBTSG01. Next base: position 177,620 of record JBBTSG010000006.1, on the reverse strand, counting down.
TTGATTTCTTCAAGGCACGGAAAGTGATGAAAACCTTGAATTCCCGCTCAAAAATCAAACTGTTGTAAATAAGGAAACGAAGCGCCTCTGCTTCACTTACTTCGTCAACTGTCACCACTTCAAACTGCTCCAAAAAATCGGACCGGCTTTGAATAAACTGTTTAAATTCTCGCGGATAGCTTTCGCCAATAAGCGGAATAGCTTCACTCTTTATAACCGGCAATAAAATATCAATCGCGTTCATTTTTTTCGTATCGGCGGTGCGAAATAAATCGTGGGTATTAGGAATAAAAAGCACGATATTGCCGGCGGTTATAATTTCTTCAACGATTTTCTGCAACCGACCAGCTAACGCTTCGGGCGCGGCGTTTGCCACTAAATCGCCGACTTCAAGCGAGACAAGTCGTTTGTCGAAAAGAACGGGTGGCACTTCGTCTTTAACCATCCGGAAAGCCAAGTGAGCAATCATTGTTGATTTACCAACACCCGCTTCGCCCACAAGAAGCGCGTTCGGTTTCCCCGGTCGAGAAATAATATCAAGTAAGTGATTGAATTCTTTGTCGTGACCTACTAAAAGACCGATTTTTTCATTACGCGCTAAATCGGTTAAGTCGGTACTAAACTGGTCCAAAATCGGCGTCGGCCGCGCCGTCCACGCTCGGTTCATCACCCGGTGACGCAAAAAATTCGGCCTATGAGCAAAACCGCCTAAAACCGCGGGCAAGCGCCGCACACCAGCGAAAAGACGGCGCCACCGCCCGAAAATCACCGCCTCTTGGACATCAAGCACTTCAAGATTAAAAAGTTCAAAAATTCTCTGGATTAACGGGTCATTCACTGTTACGAGAGCGATAAATAAACTTCTCGGCTCAATATATCGTTCATTCACGTTTAAAGCGCTTTCATAGGCCTTAATGACTAGTGATTCGATCACCACCAAAAGTTCCTGCCGATCGTATTTTTTCGCCGTTTTTTGGAAAGAACTCTCGATTTTCTCCGACAAATCTTCCGAATTAACATCAAGCCGCCGCAGCGCTTCTTTAATATCTCTGCGGTCGATTAACTCTTTAAGAATGATTAAATAAAAATTTTCCTCAACCGCCATCGCTTTCCGGAAACTATGGTCAAGAATTCGGTAAGCGGCAGGCGTAACAACTGAAGCAAGATTAATTTTTTCATCCTTAAGTTCGGCGAGATTTTTTTCCCCTTCACCGAAGTGGATTAGCCGATCGGCTAAAAACAGCGCCATTAAAAACCCCAAAGCTTCAAGCGATTTTGCGCCGGAAAAAATTAGAAAAAAGGTGGCGCTTGTTCCCAAAACGTAAGCGGAATAAGTGACAAGCCGAGTTAAAAATTCGCCGCCGGTGGTTAGCTTGAGTCGAGGATCTTTGAAATGGGTTTGGGTCATTTTTTTAGCCACTGAATGTTTTAGCGATTAGGTAAATCGGGGCGGCAAGCCACAAAAGATAAAGACCAGCCGCGAAAATAAAAATAAAAGCGTAAATCACGCTTGTAATTAAGAGCCGGAGAAGTCGGAAAAAAAATCCTAAAACATAACCGATTATAGAATAATCTTTGTAAAGCGGCTGGAAAAGATTCTTTAAGGTAATCCGCCAAGCAAAATAATAATCAAGCTTCTCAAGCCGATTAAGAACGATGTTTGAATAAAACCGGCCACTTTTTATATACCAGTGGTAAAAAAAATCAAAAATCCGGTAAAAAAATTGCTGGACTAGGTAAACCAACGCGAAATTCATTATTCATATTATAGCCCATTGAGCACAAAAAAATAAAAAGCTTACATTGCTGTAAGCTTTTTCCCGAAAATAAATCGGTTGTTATTTTTCACCTATTACAAGTTCTCCATAATCAACGGGTCCGGTATCTTTATTCCAACCACGGAGACGGTAAATGTTGGGCTTGTCCGTAAAATCAGCCCACCTAACTTCGAAAACCGCCTTGTTATTAATAATCGTCTCGAGGTTGACATTTTTTGGAAAAGAAATTCCATTGCTTGTTTTGTCATAAGTAACCGTATACCTTCCAAAAACTCTCGTTTCTGATTTTAGAGTTTTTTGATCTATAAAATGCGACCACGTAATAATCATAATTGTAGAAATCATGAGTATTACAATACTTACTCCTGTTGTTCCTTTTGCTTGATGAGGATAACTCATTACAATCCCTTTCTAAATTGTTAAATAAAAGTTAATTAAACTTTAAAGCTATTACTATACTAGCATACCTTAATTAATATGTCAAGTTTAGAAAAGATGTTGGGATTTGGACGATTTTGGCTTTTCTTCAGGCAAATCCTCTACCATTTCCTCGCGTTTTTGGAGAACTATGGGTAATTTTTCAAAAGCCGCCGTAAGGGCTTTTAGCATCTCCGTTGAACGCAAGGCGGCGGCCGGGTGCAAGAGCGGAAAAATAAACTTGTCTCCGAGCCGGAAGAGTTTCCCCTGGTCACGGCTTATTTTTGCGGTGGGCAGAAAATAATTCATCGCGAAGCGGCCTAAGGGCGAAATAATTTTCGGGCTTATTATTTCGATTTGGCGCTGGAGATAAGGTTTGTAAGCGTCAATTTCCTCTGGTAACGGATCGCGATTTTGGGACGGACGGCGTTTCACAATATTTGTGATATAGACATCTTCCCGCTTCCAACCGACGCTCAAAATTAATTTATCCAAAAGCTTGCCGGAGCGACCGACAAACGGCCGTTGCAGTTTATCTTCATAAAAACCTGGCGCTTCTCCGATAAATAACACGACGCAATCGGCGTTACCTTCACCAAAAACCAAATTTGATTCCTGAAGCGGCAGGAATTTATCAGCGCGGATTTCCGCTTCTAATTTTTGCAGTTCTTCAATTTTGCTCACAAGAGCATTATAGAACGCGTGTCCGAAAATTGACAAAACCCTACTCGCAATAAAGCTGACTCGCCAAAAACATGGAAATTATGTTCATATTTACTCTCGTGATGTAGATTTATTTCCGGTGAAAAACCATAATTTTATTTTTTTCCAAAATAGTATTCGAATTCCAATAAGTTCCGAACCAACAAAAATTAACCAAGAACCCGGCGTAAATGGCGTAACCAAAGCCAGCAAGCCGATGATAATTAATAAAACGCCTATTATCTTTTTGATCATAATTTTTATATTTATACTACCAACCTCTTTCGATAAAAGAATTTTCTTATTTCTTCGACAAGAACAATGGAAGCCGCGATCGGAATAATAACAAGCCATTCCGAGAACTCAAGCGGCACGGTGCGCAAAAGTTTTTGCATCGAAGGGTTGTAAACTGCCAAAAGTTGAAGAAATACGATAGTAAGCGTTGAACCTACTAAGAATTTGTTGGAAAAAGGGTTTATTTGGAATATGGACTTTGATTCGTGCCGGCAATTCCAAGCGTTGAACCATTGAAAAACCGCAAGCGTTGTAAGTGATATTGTCCAAGCTTTAGCAATATCATTTTCAAAATATTTATTGAAAAGAAAAAGCGTGCCAATCATCATAGGAATAGCCATTATAAACATTCTTTGTGCCATAAGTTTGTCAACAAGATATTTTTTCGGCCGCTCAAAATTGCCACGCAATAATCCTTCTTCTTTTGGTTCCATAGCAAGCGCCATGTCAAGAAAACCGTCAGTGACAAAGTTTAGCCAAATAATTTGTGCTGGTAAAAGAGGGAGAGGAAATTTAAGAAGAAGCGCGCCAACGATAGTCAACGTTTCTCCCCAACTCGTGGAAAAAAGATAGAGAATCACCTTCTTGATTGTTTTGTAAATACTTCTACCTTCTTCCACCGCAGAGACAATACTCCCAAAATTGTCGTCAAGGAGTATAATATCAGAAGCTTCTTTTGCGACTTCCGTGCCAATTTTCCCCATTGCCACGCCAAGGTCGGCAGCAACAAGCGAGGAGGCGTCGTTTACGCCATCCCCAGTCATCGCTACAATTTCTCCACGCGCTCTATACGCTTTAATAATCCTTAATTTATGTTCTGGTGTCACTCGTGCAAACACAGATGTTTTGGCTAGTTTTTCGGAAAGCTCAGCGTCAGAAAAAGCATCAATATCTTGTCCAGTAAGAATAGTATCGCCATCTCGATAAATAATGGCTTCTTTGGCTATCGCTTGTGCCGTAACTTTATGATCTCCGGTGATCATTACCACTCGAATACCGGCGGCAGTTGCTTTTTGCATAGCAGCTGCCACTTCCGGTCGAAGCGCGTCTTTCATGCCAAAAAATCCCACAAAAGTAAGAGATTTAATTTCTTCAGGTTTTAAAATTTCCGGCGCGTTGTTGGTTTCAGCTAACGCGACAACCCGCAAGCCCTCTCGTGACATTGAGAGAAAAACAGATTCTAATTCCCGTTTCTCTTCATTTAATAAGTTGTGGCTTTTACCGCCACGCCATATTTTTTGCGAAAGACCAAAAATTATTTCTGGCGCGCCGATAACTGCCATAAATTTTTGAGCGCCGAGTTGGTGAACCGTCACGTGATATTTGAGTTTATAATCAAACGGAATTTCATTGATAAGCGGGGATTCTCGCTCTAAATCATCTTTGTGAAAACCAAGTTTCTCAGCGAGAACAAGCATTGCCGCTTCAGTCGGGTCGCCCGCTACTCGCCATACTTTTTCTTCTTCCGAGAACATCACGCGAGCATTGGCGCAAAAAGCGGCCATTTTCCCCACAAAAATAAGTTCAGGATGATTTACTGAATCCACCACACTCCCATTTAATCGAATTTCTCCTTTTGATTCGTAACCAACTCCTCCAACTTCAAAAAGTTTTCCGTCTACGTAAACTTTCTGGATTACCATCTCATTTTTAGTGATGGTACCTGTCTTATCTACAGCAATTACTCGAGCTTGCCCTAATGCTTCGACAGCTTGAAGTTTTTTTACTAAAGCGTTGCGCTTTGACATTCTCCACACACCAGTTGCAAGCACTAAAGTCATCACAATAGGAAGTCCTTCTGGAATAATTGAAACAGAAAGTGAAACTACGGTAGTAAACATTTCTTTTACTGATTTCCCTAAAATAACGCCTAGTAGAAACAAAAACGTGCTAATACTTGCGACGGTGATAATAATAAGTTTTGAAAGATAACGGATGTTTGTCTTGAGAGGAATTTCGGTATCAATTGTCGCAATTTCTTTGGAAATTTTTCCAATCACTGTTTCAAAGCCAATTGTCACCACGATCGCTCTACCACTCCCGGAAAGAACATGCGTACCCTTAAATATCATGTTTTTCTGCTCTGCGGTTGTAAGATTGGTTATTTCAAGAATGTCGGCAATTTTGTGTACTGGTTCTGATTCGCCGGTAAGAGCCGCCTCGTCAATTTTGAGATTCGCGGCTGTAATAACTCGCGCGTCCGCTGGTACTTTCTCGCCTTCTTGGAGAATAATAATATCCCCCGGCACTACCTCGCTGTCAGAGACAATTAGCTCCTTTCCTTCGCGGAGCACCGTGGCTTTTGTTTCGACAAACTTCTTGAGCGCAAGAAGCGTGTTTTGCGCCTTACCTTCCTGGACTGTCCCAACGATAGCGTTAAAAAGAAGAACAGCAAGAATAATAGAACCGTCTATGATTTCTCCCATCGCAAAAACAATTACACTTGCCATAAGAAGGATGTATATCAGCGGGCTTTGAAATTGACGCAGGAAAACAATTAAAGGGTTGTCTGCTTTCCCTTCGGAGAGTTTATTGAATCCATATTTTCGAAGACGCTCCATTACCTCTTCCTTTGTCAAACCATGTTCACGTGAGCGAAGTAAATCAATAACTTCAGGAATTGTTTTTGTGTGCCACGAAGGTTGTTGCGTCATAAAAATTAATAGCGTCTTAAGCGCGCCGATCTTGTTTTTGTGCCCTCGGGCAGATTTGAACTGCCAGTTTCTTCCTTCGGAGGGAAGCGTGTTATCCAGTTACACTACGAGGGCGATGAAATCGCCCGAGTTCCGACCAGCGCGTCGGAACGAGGGCTTGCGCTCATAATTATTCCTAAAACTACCCAAAACATCAATCTGCCACTCTCTAAATCCCAAAGAAAATGGTCAACCAAACCGAAAAGTAAAAGCGATAAAAATAGAAAGCAGGCAAAAATTTTATCTAAATCCTGTAACGAAAAGTTTCTGATGATAAGTTTGCCTAAGAAAAATAAAAACGCTATAAGGCCTAACAAACCGACCTCTGATCCAATCAATAAATAAATATTATGAATCGGCTGGTATTGGCCCAAACTGGTTAAGCTATAACGATTAAAAAATCCTTTATTAAAAGCGTAGAAAAGCTCGTTGCCGATGCCAACGCCCAAAGGGTTTTTTGAAATAATATCTACGCCTAGATAATCATAAGCGAGACGATCTTTAACCGGCCCTTCCTCGCCCGAAAGATGCGCCCGGGAAGAAATTGACCACCCCAAACTCAAAAAAATAAGGGATAAAGAAACCGCTAAAATAATAGAAAGAAAAACGGCGCGCCGGCGGTAATTTTTATTTAATAGTCCCCATAAAATAGCGAGTATTGCGGTGATTAAGCCAATGAGCCAACCTGAACGGGAAAAAGTAAGTACTAATCCTAAAAGCACCGGAAAAAAACCGATGGAAACTAGAATTCTTTCTTTCGTTTTTTCAGCCGAAGAAAAAAATAAATAAATTAAACTTAAAAGCCCAAGTACTAAAAAACCCGCCAAGATATTCGCGTGCGGCATTGTTCCGTAAGCGCGGAGAATGTCGGCGCCACTCACTTTAATTTTAGCGATACCGGTCGTTACCGGCGTAATAACCGTTTCGCCCAAAAACCATAAGCCGGCGCTCCGCTGAAAGCTGAATTGAAAAAAAGCTACTATCCCTTGAAAAACAGCCGAAATAGCGATAATTTGGATAATTCCTTTGATTTTTACGATGCCGGCGCTGACTATTCTCTCGAGCGCTAAAGCCGCCATAATAACCAAAACCAGGCGAAAGAAGTAATAAAAAGCGAGCGCGTAATAAGTTGCGAGAAAAACCGAAAGAAGAGAAAACGCGATAAAAATAATAAGCCAAACTTTGCGCCGCAGAGAAAATCTGTGGTTACCGAAAAAGAAAAGAGTGAGAAATGAAATCAACAAAATGTCGCTCGCGTAGAGAAAGGCACTGTTATATTCACCGGTGTAGTGATTGCTGAAAGGATTTTCAAAAGAAAACAAAAACTTCTTCGCGCCGAAAGGAATAAAAATCAAAAAAAGGAAGAAACTCCAACGAATAAGTTTTTCTTTTGTTAATCTCAGGTTTTCCACCATGTCATAAAACTAAAAAACAAATTTAAATATTTCGTAACCTAAAGCGAGAACAAAAACCGCATAGAGTAGCAGTGTAAAAGCACGATAAGGGTGATTCGGGAAAGCTTTGTGCCAAATCATAACTACAAAAATACTTTCGATAGCTAAAAATACTCCGCCGGTAAAACTTAGAACTGGGAGAAATTCTTTAGAGACGAGGAAATAAAGAATAAGCGGCGCAAAGAGAGAAAGTAGGGCGGCGCCCCAACGAGGATATTTTAAATCAAGCGCGAAAATATCCTTTACGTTCGCGGCAATTACAAAGTAAGAAGTCCAAAGCGTAATAAGTCCAAGCCAACCAAAAACGCTTAAAAAAAATGGTGGTAGAAAACTCAAACTGTTTAGCGCTTCCGGAGCGATATTTGGATTTAAGCGTAAAATACCTACGACAAAAATAAAATAAACAACCGCCGGAATTACCGTTCCCCAGCCGACCACTTTATTTAGAGAGAATGATTTGCCGGATTTTCGCCACGCTTCAACAACTTTATGAAGAGCGGGCCGACCAGAAAGGGAAAAAAGAAGTGGACCGAAAGGTAAAAAAAAGATTCCAAAATCCATTTTGTTGAAAAAGTTGATTTCTAAAGGGGAGGAGGATCCTAGAAAAAAGGTTAATCCAACAATTACTAGTATTACTATCGTCCCAAAAAATTCAGCAATGCCAAACCATTTCAAATTCGCAAACGCAAATATCGAGCTTATCAGCCAAAAAAATAGGACAGGGACTAAAGTAGTCATGCTTCGACCAAAAGCAATTTGGGCAAAAACAGGAGAAAGAATTAAATAAACGACTAAAACAAAAATAAGTTCAAATAATATTAAAAAAGACGCAAAATTGGCGAAAAATGGCGCAAAATATTTCTTCGATAGATTAAAAAACTGATGCTCTTCTGGCTGAATCTCCAAAATTTTCGCGTACATCCAGTGAATTATCCAATAAACCGCGGTGAAAAATATTAAATAAAAAAAGCCGGTTGCGAGACCGACTTCTTTAAAAATATAAGGCAAGGAGAAAATTCCCGCTCCAATAATTGTTCCCGCGAGTAAGCCGGTAGCTAGAAAAGCTCGCCTATTCATTACTCTACAGCGTAAACCTCATCTCCTTCCCTCGCTTTATCCCCGACTTTAATGCCGATCTCCTGATTCTTTTTCGCCTCCGTTACGTCTTTGTGATCGTACTGCATTGATTTTATCTTTTCTTCAAAGTCAGTCGTCGCACCTTTGAAATGGATTTTGTCGCCGACTTTCGCTGTTTTATTGAATTTCACAATCGCCACAGAAAGGCCGCCGTAGTAATGAGTGACTAAGCCGATGGGCTTTGGAGTTTTTGATTTGCCAAAAGAGAAAAATCCCATAATTTTTTTAAATAATTCGACCTTTGACACCGTTTTTAATTTCTTCTTCTTCGATAATTTGAACTAATTGGTCTAGTAAGTCCGCCGGATTATCTGAAAAAACGACTTTGCCGGGACCACGATGGGTTTCTTTAAGTAAACCACGAATTAAATCAGCTGTACCGCCCGTTCCTTCAAGCACGCCAATTGGCTTATGATCTTCAAAAGCGATGGTAAATTCGTTTAAAGTTCCCATTCGGCCACAAATAGTTATTACCGCATCAGATGAACGAATTAAAAGAAGGTTCCTGCCCGAATACTCAAAACCAGTGTAAATAATTAAATCGTGATAATCTGTCGGCAAATGATAAGTTTTAAGATGGGAAACTTTTGAAGCAGCTGGCGATAGACCAATTACAATACCACCTTCCGCTTTTACGCCTTTCGCTGCCCAATAAGGAATGCCGGTTGTTGCGCCAGTTACTAAAATCAAACCACGTTTCGCAATTTCACGACCAACTAACTCGGCTTTTTCAAGCGCTTCTTTAGCACAATGACTTGTTTCGGCAGCGCCGGAAACGCAAATCTTATAACGGAGTTTGTGTTCAGTAATATTAGCCGGTAATTTCAAAGTTGATTTAGACATTAGAGCGCGCTTTTTAATTTATAATAACACACTCTCCTGAGCTGACGGTAGTTCGGCTTCAATTGCAAATTCGTCTTTAATCTTTTGGGCAAGCGCAGCTGATTCTTCTTTTTCACCCTGAACAACAAAAACTTTTTTTAAATTTCCCCGCATTGGTTTTAACCAGTTCATAAGTTGCGCTTGATCGGCATGAGCTGAATAACCGCTGATTTTTTTTACCTTGCATTGCACGGACACTTCTTCGCCAAAAATTTTTACGCTTGTCGCGCCATTTAAAATTAAACGACCAAGCGAACCCTCCGCCTGAAATCCCACAAAAAGAATTGCGCTTTTCGGATCGCTTAAATGTCTTTTCTCATGATGAAGAATTCGGCCGGCGTTCGACATTCCCGAACCAGCCACGATCACTTTCGGTTGTGGCACATTGTTTATTTCTTTTGATTCTTCTTTTGTTAAGGTCATCCTTAATCCCGAAAAATTAAAAATTGCGTCGCCGCCACGCATTAATTCAATCGCCTCTCGATTGAAATAATTCGGATCATGGGAATATTTTTGATAAACCGCCGTAAGCCGAATTGCGAGCGGACTATCGATAAAAATCGGTAAGCGCGGAATTCGGCCGTTCTCGACAAGTTCGTTAAGCTCGAAAATTAGTTCCTGAGTTCGTTCAAGAGCAAAAGCCGGGATCATCAGCGTTCCTTTTGATTTAACCGTTTCTTCAATAAAATCTTCAAGTAAATCCTTTCTTTTTATCACCGCTTCATGAACTCGATTACCATAAGTTGATTCAATTAAAACGTAATCAGCGTCATTTGGCGCTTCGGTTTGTTTAATAAAAGGCGGCGGCATGTTCCCTAAGTCGCCGGAGAAAATAATTTTTTTACCTTCGGCGGAAACAACAACCGAGGACGATCCTAAAATATGGCCAGCGTCATATAATTCTATGGAAAAATGACCAATCGTTACCGGCTCATGATAGGAAATTTTTTGCCATAACTTCATAGTTTCTACTACGTCGGTGCTGTTATAGAGGAAATTCTTTTTGTGCTTTAACGCCTCTTCTTTCAAAATATGTTCGGAGTCCAGTAGTAATAATTCGGCAAAATCTTTGGTTGGCGGCGTTGAATAAATTTTGCCCTTAAAACCAGCTTTATAGAGCTGTGGCAATCGGCCGATATGATCAATGTGCGCGTGAGTAATAAAAACAGCACTGATAGTCTTTGGGTCGTAGGGAAAATCCTCAAAGTTTAATTTTTCGACGTAATTTGATCCTTGGCGCAAACCGCAATCAACTAAAATTTTCACACTTTCCGATTCAAGAAGATAATTTGCGCCGGTTACTTCTTGCACTCCACCATAGAAAGTCAGTTTCATCGCCTCTAATTATAACAGGTGAATCAAAAACCCCGAAAAAATTCGGGGTTTTAATCATTGAATATTTAAAACTATTTGGTCATTATCTTCGCTGTATTTATTAATAGCGAATCTGTTCCACCGTCTTTGTAAATAATCGAAGGTTGATTGCTCTGTCGGCTTCTCAACTTTTGAAAATAACCCCTCATCAACAACTCCCAAACCAAAAAGCTTCTCTTCCTTACCGATCTTCTCTTCGGCAATAACAATCCAGGGGTTGGGCAAAATTCCCCAGCGAAATCTCCCTTGCCTATTATCCCAAAACCCGCCGCAAACAGTTTGATTGTCTTTTCCCTCGCAAACAATTTTGTTATTTTCTCCTTGTTTGAATTTTTCTAAAAGTACCGCCCGCAAACCGTCGAAAAGCCGGAAAATTTGAACACAGTCGCCTTTTTGAAAATTTGATTTCATTTTCTCACCAAAGTCAAAATAAAAATTTTAAAGTATCTCTGCTTTGAGAATACTGTTTATTTTTTGGTTAAGCAAATTATTGACAAAACAAACGCTCGGATTGATATTTAAAAGAGGTTTGGAACTTTAAAAACTGAAAGGGGGGGGTGGAGCTTGAGAAAGCATAGATGTTTTTACGTGATTATTTTCCGAATCGGAGCAGAAGTATTATCTGATTTTGGCTGGGCAAATAATGAGAATCAATTTCTCTACAATATGAGAGGGCGGGTAAAAACTCACGAAAAGTATAAAGAAATTAGAAAGAGAATCGCTAATATTTTCTACCGTTATTTAATCGAAGATATTACTCGTTATAATAAACGGACATTAGCAAATAAAAGTAAAATAGATAGGATTGTTATAAGTTTGAAAAGTCGTATCTAACAAAATGGCCCTAAACGGGCCATTTTTTAATCCATTCCTATTCCTCTAAACTTCCTCTTTTTAAATCGGCGAGTGCTTCTTCAACTGTCCGCCGCTCGCTCCAAACAACTCTTTCGCCCTTTGCCAACCGCAGATACGGCTCTGAACCCTTGCCAGTTATTATAACTACGTCGCCTTTGCGGGCCAAACTAATCGCTTTTCTGATCGCTGAACGACGATTCAAAATTTGTAGATAATTTTCCGTCTTTAAGCGCGGTTTTACCGCTTCAAGAAAACCTTCCTCAATTTGCCTTAAAATAACGTTTGGATCTTCGTCAAAAGGATCTTCATTCGTGAGAATCACCTTATCACAATGTTCAGCCGCTATTTTACCAAAAATCGGCCGCTTCCATTTATCCCGCCCTCCGCCCGCCGCGCCCAAAACACAAATCATTTCACCAGCCGTCTGTCCGGAAAGAGCGGTTGGTTCTAAAGTTTCATAAACTTTTTTAAGCGAGTTTGTGGTATGAGCGTAATCAATCACAACCGCAAAAGGATTTTTCTGAATAAATTCCAGCCGGCCGGGCACGCCCTTAAAATTATCAAGGGCGGTTTTAATTGTCGGCCAACTAATGCCTTGTTCTTTTGCAAAAGCGGCGGCGGCAGCGGCGTTTTCTAAATTAAAATCAGCAAGAAACCAATCACCGATTAGTTTGCGGCTTTCTTTTGAACTTAAATTATAATGATTGCTTAATTCATCTTTAACGAACTTTTCGCGGCCGAAAAAGATTATCTTCCGATTCGAAACTTTCTCTGCTGCTTTTTCAAAATAACCAAAATTTGGATCTTCCTCGTTCAGGAAAAAATATTTTTTTGGTTTCCGCGAAAAACTGAGCGAACTGAAAAAACTCGCTTTTACCTCCCGATATTTTTCAAAAGAGCCGTGAGATTCAATGTGTTCGGGCGCTAAATTTACGAAAACAGCCGCGTCCCAATCGATAAACCGATGGCGAAATTGGCGCACCCCTTCTGACGTAACCTCGATAATAGCGTAGTCACAACCGGCATTCACCGCTCCCCGAATAAATTTCTGGATAATCCAGCGGCCGGGCATGGTGTTGCCATAAAGATTGGCCTTGCTTTCCCGATCAACCTTCTCGCGAACTGAAGAAAGAAGCGCTGTTTTTTTACCAGCGGTCTCTAAAATCTTGTTAATCAATTCAACGACAGTTGATTTACCTTTAGTGCCGGTTACACCAACAATAAAAATCTTGCGACTTGGTAAACCGAAAAGAAAATTGCTGAAAAGAGCGACTAGAAAATGGTAGATCGAAAGGATCATTGGTTAACCCGTGCGGGACAAAGATTTCAAAGCGAGCCGCAAGCGCTCTTCTATTGTTTTCGCCTCTTTGCCAAGAGCTTGAATGGTCTGCCGCGACCGGTTTCGCTGATAACCTAAATTAACTAAGATTTCTTCAAGCTCAAAATCAATATCCATTTGTTTCGTCAGGTGTCCGGTTGCCGGCATTTTTATTTTGCTTTGTAATTCCAAAATAATTCTGTCGGCGGTTTTTTGGCCGATACCGGAAGCGTGAGTTAAAATGTCCGCCCGTTTTTCAATGATTGCCGCTAAAATATTCGGAACGGTGTCAATATCTAAAATACCAAGCGCGGTTTTCGGACCAACGCCGGCAACCGCGTTCAATATTTCAAAAAGTTTAAGCGCTTCTTCTTCTAAAAAACCGAAAAGCTCCAAAGCGTCTTCCCGAACATATAAAAAGCAAAAACATTTGATTGACGTACCGGGATTTCCTAATTTTCTTAAGGTCTCGCCGTTTGTTAAAATTTTGTAACCTATGCCATTATTCTCAAGAATAAAAAAGTTTTTTGCTTTGGCTTTAATTTCGCCGCTTAAAGAGTAAATCATTGATGTTTTTATTATAAGAGTTTTTTAACGAAACTGAAATTGACTTTCACCTATAAATAAGCTTAAAATAGCGAATATGCCTAAAATTAAATCAGCTAAAAAAGCGCTCCGCCAAAACGTCCGGCGACACAATCGAAATCTTGAACGGAAAAAATCCCTTCAAACCGTCTTAAAACAGTATAAAAAAATGATCTTGGAAGGTAAAAAAGATGAGGCGGGAAAATACTTGAGCCAGGTTTATAAAGCCTTGGACAAAATGGCAAAAACAAAATTTATTAAGCGCGGCAAGGCCGATCGCTTAAAATCTCGTCTCGCGAAAAAACTTAAGAATTAACTAAGGCGAGGCTGGTTAAAACCTCTTCGTACCCAAGTTCACCGCTTTTTACCGAAACGTCATAATCTGCAAGACGGAAAATTTCTCGTCCTTTTGCTTGGTAAGCTAGAGAATTAAAAATATAAGCCGATTCTTCTTTTACTAAAAAAAGTTCTTCAAGAATAGTTAATCTTTTTTTTGCCTCACCCGAAAAAAGCATTGCTCGCGCTGAAGAAAAAACAACCGGCGATTCTGATGAGCGAATTAATTTCTCTAAATTACTTAAAGAGATTGGGCTTCCGAACCGAGCAAGAAAAATTTTCTCAAGTTCGTTTATCGCCCGCGGTGCGGCTTCTCCATTTTTTTCTAAATAACTGATAAGAAAGCGTAAAGCGTCTGGATTGAATTCTAAATTTATTGCCGCCGCCGCCTGCGTTAAAAATAAATGTAAGGGCTGGCCAATTAACTCGGGGAAAGCTTGATGTGTTACCGATTCTTCAAGGAGAAATTTAAAATTCTTTTTTGGCGCGGCATTGTCCGATATTACTAAAAATGTTTTCGGTGTATTTAGCTGACTCTTGATGGTGCGAATCCAATCTTTTTCCTCAATAAGACCGCTTTCTCGAACCACTGCTAATTTGGAATCAACAAACATTGACGGCTGATTTAAAAAATCTCGGATTTTAGACCAGTCCTCTTCGTTCTCTTCTAAATCGGCAACAAAAAAATCCAAGGTCTTATGTTTTTCTTTATAAACTTCAATAATTTCCTTTAATTTTTGCTGCCGGCGGTAACCGTCCGGCCCGTAAAGATAAATAATCATATTTTTTGGCAACGCGGGCAAAAGTGTGCCGAGCGGCCGCCGATTTTCATTCTTTTAATTATAGCTCCGCACCGTTTGCAGGGTTCTCCATCGTGATGATAAGCCAGCAACATTTTACCATAATCGCCTTTTTGACCGGTAGCGTCGCGGTAATCGTCAATTGATGTGCCGCGAAGACGCACTGCTTTTTTTAAAATTGATTGAGTTGTTCTATAAAGCTCTCGAAAATTTTCTTCTTTGAGCGAAGCGATGGTTCTTAAAGGATGAATTTTTGAAGCCCAAAGTATTTCGTCAGCGTAAATATTGCCGATACCGCTTATAAACGTTTGATCCATTAGTAATTGTTTAATTTTTCCGCCTTTGGAGAAAAAAGGTTCTCTGAATTTTTTGTAGGTAAAGTTCTTGTCGAGCGGTTCCGGCCCTAATTTTTTTATCTCCGGCAGATTAAAAATTATTGATTTTGAAGCACAAAGCACTTTCGCAAAACGGCGCAAGTCAGAGAGAGCAAGCATCCTCCCGTCGTCAAGATAAAAAATAAGCCGGATAAAACGATTCATTGGATCGGTAAACGGTCCGCTAAATTTCACCGGCCGCCATTTCTGGCCTTGCCAATTTTCCGGTAAATTATCAGCCGAAACTATTTTTTGCCAATGACCAACCATTAAGTGCCCGCTCATTTTTTGGTGAACTAGCATTAAATAGTTGTCAGAGAGATAGATTAAAACATTCTTGGCGCGCCGTTCAACGCTAATTATTTTTTTGCCGATAATACAGCGACGAAAATTTTTTTCGCCTTTCGGCAACTTGAAATATTTCGGCCAATCTGTCCATAAATCAACTATCTTTCGGTTTTTTAATTTCCGGTTTAAACCTTGGACTATTGTTTCAACTTCAGGCAATTCAGGCATGTGCTTATTCTAAAACAAAAATCCCTCTCATCAAAAGATGAGAGGGATTGAATTTATCACGCTAACGAATATAGAGACCGTCACGGTTTTGTTCAATTATAAAAACTCGATTTTCGCTACCGTCCCACGAAGACTGGGAAAAAGACCAGTCGATTTTCGCGGATTTGAGCAAGTTATCGCCAATCGGAACAACCGCAATTTCAACTTTATTCCGATTGTGATAATTACTCCGTCCCCATTTTTGATATCCTAATCGTAAACTTCCTCCGACACGAAGCGTATCGGACGGCTTCATGGTTACGCCAAACGAATAAGAAATCAAAGCGATCGGAACAGTAACAGTGTTACCCGCTTGAATGGTCGCGCTTGCAACAAGCGGTCCGCCAAAGTCGCCGGAAAAAATACGTTTACCGCCTTCTTTTATATCATCGGTTGTAATCGTGTAAGTTCCGCAACCAGCGAGCAAAATTGCTGAAACGAGAAGAACTAAAACGGATTTCATTGTGAATCTCCTATATGGTTAATGAAAAGTTACTGCTTTAAGTATACCATACTCATTATTTTTGTCAATAGTTGGGTTAAAATTCTGTTTTAAATGTCTTCTTCGGCAGGTTTTTCCTTGCTAATTTGAGGAAAAGAACTAAACTTAAAATAATGATCCAGTCCAAAGAGTTGGACGAAAAAATATTAAAACAGCGGCGTTTAGCGGAAGAAAAGGACGCCGAGCGACGGGCTGAAAAACTCGGCCTGCCTTATTTGGACCTCATTTCGATAAAAGTGCCGACGGAGGTAAAAGCTATGCAACTTGTACCACAAGAAGTGGCGGAAAAAGCTCTGCTTGTGCCGCTTCAACTTGTTCAAAAAAAGCTCAACGTTGCCGCTTTTGATAGCTCTCTCCCAGAGGCAAAAAAAATTATTGACGAGTTAAAGAAAAAATACGAAGTCAATATTTTTATAGTGTCGCTTTCGAGTTTGAAACATGCTTGGAATTATTACCAATACGTAATTTTGGAAACAAAAGAAATTAGCGGCCGAGTTGAAATCAACGAAGAAAATTTAGAGAAAATAAAAAAATCGGTAAGAACTTTAAAAGAACTCGGCGAATCGATTAAAAATTTCAAAAGCCCGCTTACTTCTGAGGTTCTGGAAATCATTTTGGGCGGCGGCTTAGCGCTTAAAGCTTCCGACATCCACCTTGAACCGGCCGCAAAAAACGGTTCGCTCCGTTTCCGCATTGACGGCCTACTCCACGCCGTAACCGACGAAATATTGGAAAAAATATACCGCTCGATTATTACCCGCGTAAAACTTCTCTCAAAATTAAAAATTAATATAGTGGACGAAGCCCAAGACGGCCGCTTTACCATCAATCTTCACGACCGGAATATTGAAATAAGAACTTCAATAATTCCATCGGAATACGGCGAAACAATCGTGATGCGCTTGCTCGATCCGACTGCTCTAAAAGTTAATCTTGAAGAACTTGGTTGGCGGGAAGACGATTTAGCGATTGTAAAAGAGGAAGTGAAAAAACCAAACGGTCTAATTTTAAACACCGGCCCGACTGGTTCCGGAAAAACCACCACGCTTTACGCTTTTCTTCAGTACGTTCAAAAGCCGGAGATAAAAATTATCACCGTTGAAGATCCAATTGAATATCATTTGGACGGTATTTCCCAAACCCAAGTTGATCCGGAAGCAAAATATACTTTCGCGAGCGGTTTGCGCTCGATTTTAAGGCAAGATCCAAATGTTATTTTAGTCGGCGAAATTCGGGACAAAGAAACTGCCGAAATCGCCCTGAACGCGGCCTTGACCGGCCACATTGTTTTTTCCACGCTTCACACAAATGACGCGGTCGGCGCCATTCCTCGCCTTATTGATCTAGAAGTAAAACCGCAAGTTTTGGGCCCGGCGCTAAGCTTAATAATCGCTCAAAGATTAGTGCGTTTACTTTGCTCGCACTGCAAAAAACCGAAAAAAGTAGACGGGAAAATTACCGAATTAATTAAAAAGTTTGTAAGTGGTTTGCCAAACCGAGTGAATAAAGAAAAATTCTCGAATATAGCGATATTTGAAGGTGTCGGTTGTGATAAATGCGGTAATTTAGGCTATCGTGATCGCACTTCAATTTTTGAACTTTTTGTCGTAAACGAAAAAATTGAAGAAGCAATTTATAAAAATCCAACCGAAATTGAGTTAAAAAACTTGGCAAAAACCCAAGGCATGACTACAATGCAGGAAGACGGTGTTTTGAAAATAATCCAGGGGTTAACAAGTGTTGAAGAAATTGAACGGCTGACCGGCCAAATCGAGTGGCTTCATTAAAAACAAAATAGAAATCCCAGCCTTTTAAAGCTGGGACTCCGACCGGAATCGTCGGACAAATCTTGGTTTAAGATCAGTGGGTAAGGCGCCCGTGAAGGCATTTTAAAAACCTCTTCTGAAAAAGATCAGAAAAGACAGGATAATTCTTGGGAGTTATCCAGCCAAAGCCAGACAATCCTTAGGCAAGACAGCTACCCGTTTACCCACTGGTCCTAAATCAAGATTCTAACTTGTATCCTAGCATAGTCATTTATATTTGTCAATAGTGCCAAAATTAGCTAAAAAACCATGCTTGAGACCAAAAAAATCAATAGCGATGAGTTAAATAACTTAGAACTCACCCTCCGGCCAACGCAGTGGGATGAATATGTTGGCCAAGAAAAGGTGAAAAAAAATCTTCGGCTTATTATTGACGCCGCCCGCGAAAGAAAAGAATCTTGCGACCACATGCTTTTCTACGGCCAAGCGGGTTTGGGAAAAACCACGCTCGCCTATTTAATCGGCAAAGAAATGAACGTGAACGTTCGTTCGACGGCCGGCCCGGCGTTAGAAAAAGCCGGCGACTTGGCCGCTATTCTTTCGAATATGGAGCCGCACGAAATTCTTTTTATTGACGAAGCGCACCGAATTAACAAAGTTGTCGAGGAGATTCTCTACCCAGCAATGGAGTCGCGCAAACTTCATTTGATTGTCGGCAAAGGCCCGTCGGCAAGAACTTTTTCGCTCGATCTGCCGCCGTTTACAATTGTGGCCGCGACCACTCGCGCTAGCTTGCTTTCAAGCCCGCTCCGCTCCCGCTTTGGCGCTACCTTCCGTCTCGACTACTACGCTAAAGAAGATGTTGAAAAAATCATTAATCGCTCGGCAAATATTTTAAAAACTTCAATCACGACGCAAGCAATTAGTTTGCTTGCCAGCGCTTCCCGATTTACGCCTCGGGTCGCAAATCGTCTTCTTAAACGAGCAAGGGACTACGCGCAAGTATACCATAAGGGAAAAATTGACGAAAATAACGTTCAAAAAACGCTCGAAATGCTTGAAATTGATAGTGTTGGTTTAGAGCACGCTGATCGCCAACTACTTACCGCGATTATTAAAAAGTTCAACGGCGGGCCGGTTGGTCTAAATGCTTTGGGAGCGGCTTTAAACGAGGACGCCGGCACAATTGAAGACATCTACGAGCCGTTTTTGATGAAACTTGGACTTATGAATCGGACGCCAGCCGGCCGAGTTGTTACTACCGCCGCTTATAAACACTTGGGGCTTTCCGAGAAATCCACGCTTATTTAATAATTATGAAGATTAGCAGTAATTCGACCAAAGTAACCCAAAGTGTCGCTAAATTACTTGCTGAAGAGGTTTTAAAAAATCGGCCGAAAACAAAAAACGCGCTGGTTTTCGCTTTAAGCGGCGACTTAGGCGCCGGTAAAACTACTTTTATTCAAGGATTCGTGAAGGGTCTGGGGATTAAAAACCGCTTGACGAGCCCGACGTTTCTAATCTTCCGGCGTTATAAGTTAAGAGTTAAAAGTTACGAGTCATTCTTCCACGTTGACGCTTACCGACTTAAAAAAACTAAAGAGCTTGATGTTTTGGGTTTAAAAAATGAAATCGCCGATCCGAAAAATATTATCGCGATTGAATGGGCGGAAAGGATAAAAAAAATTCTCCCAAAAAATTCTGTTTGGTTAAAATTTGAACATCACAGAGAAAATGAAAGAATTATTAGTATAAATTTAAAAAAATGAATTCTGAAATACTTCGATGAACTCAGTACAAGCTAAAATTTATCAGAATTGTCCCGATTTTGCCTCCGAGAGTTATGAGGAGATGCAAAATCGAGGATCCCGCCAAAGGCGGGATAAAGATCTATGAATCAAGAAACAAGACAATGTCAGAATTGTAAACAAAACTTCGTAATCGAACCGGAAGATTTTCAGTTTTATGAGAAAATCAAAGTTCCACCGCCGACATGGTGCCCGGAGTGCCGATTAAAAAGGAAAATGACTTGGCGGAACGAACGTTCTTTATATCAAGGTGTGTGTGCTCTCACTAGGAAACGGGTCATTTCAATTTTTGCTCCTGAATCGAAAATAGTTATTTACGATCGAGATGTTTGGTGGTCTGACCAATGGGACTCACTTAAATCTGGTCGCACTTACGATTTTAATAAATCCTTTTTCTCGCAGTTCCGATCACTATTAGAAAATGCACCTATGCCAGCAATTTTTAATGCTCAATCGGTAAACAGCGATTACACTAATCACAGCGGACGCTCTAAAGATTGTTACCTTACTTTTGCTGGCTGGACAAATGAAAAAGTGTTGTATGGTAATAAAATTTACTTGACGAAGGATTCTATGGATTTATTATCCACTTCTCATTCCGAGCTTAGTTATGAAACGATTGTTGGAACAAAGTTGTATCGCACGTTCTTCGCCGTAAATTCCGAATCATGCGGTGAGTCCTTTTTTCTTTACGATTGTAAGGGATGTGCAAATTGTTTCGGTTGCATTAATTTACGCAACAAAAGCTATTATATTTTTAACCATCCTTACACCCCGGATGAGTACTTAAAAAAACTCGAAGAATTTAACCTTGGAAGTTATTTAGGGTTGGAAAAAGCGAAACAGAATTTTAAAGAATCGGGATTTAAATCGCTACACAAATTTTCTTTTTTAGTTAACGCTTATAATTCCACTGGTGATAATTTAACTAACGTAAGTAATTGTGAATCGTGTTTTGATCTTTTTGATAACGCGAGGGATTGTAAGTTTTCAATAAACGGTGGCGTTGTAATGAACGATATCTACGACACTTATGGAGCAGGCGAACACGTCGAATTAAGTTATGAAATAGTAGATTCTGGTTTGAATGCCTACCGCCTTATAAACGGTATTATTGTTTGGGGCGGTAAAAATATTTTATACAGCTATAATTGTCACAATTGCAACGATTGTTTCGCCTGCATCGGTCTCCGTTCCAAGCAATACTGCATCCTAAACAAGCAATACACCAAAGAGGAGTATGAGGAGCTTGTTCCTAAGATTATCAAACATATGAATGATATGCCCTACGTTGATAAACTTGGCAGAACCTACAAATATGGCGAGTTCTTTCCTCCTGAGCTCTCACCCTTTGCATATAACGAGACGATTGCTCAGGAATATTTCCCTCTGACCAAAGATCAAGCTATTTCCCAAGGTTACAGATGGAAAGATCCCGATACTCGGGACTACAAGATTACCAAGAAACCAGAAGATCTTCCCGACCACATTAAAGACGTTCCTGATTCCATTCTCCAAGAAGTCATAGAGTGCGCTCACGCCAATCCGGCAACTGCCGGATGCAACGAACAATGCACCCAGGCCTTCAAGATCATTGAACCAGAACTCCAGTTCTACAGACGGATGAACCTGCCTCTCCCGAGATTATGTCCGAACTGCCGTCATTATCAGAGATTGAAACAAAGAAACCCTTTGAAGTTGTGGCATAGGAAGTGCCAATGCTCTGGGAAGATAAGTGACAATGAGATCTATATGAACACTATCTCTCATCCTTATCACGAAGAGAATCATTGTCCCAATGAGTTTGAGACAAGCTACGCTCCCGACCGTCCGGAAATCGTCTATTGTGAGCAGTGCTATAACGCGGAAGTGGTGTAAAAATAGCAATTTTTACCTGTCCTATTCCAATGTTCTGCAGAACATTGGAATAGGAGGTTAAATTATGTTAAACTGACTAAAATGGATGCGAAAAAAATGGAAAAAATAGCAAAGGGGTTTGCGAACCATTGGCGAATCAGAATAATAAATCTTCTTCACGAAAAGCCAGACCTTTCGGTTTTTGAAATTGCCGATGAACTCGACGCTAATTTTAAAACGATATCCGAGCATCTGAAAAAAATGTCGGCAGCCGGTTTGGTGCTTAAAAGAAATGTGACAAATGAAGTCGAGCACGCTCTTTCTGAAAATGGAAAAGTTGTCCTTAAATTTCTAAAAAATTTGGAATAATTATGAAAACTCTTCTTTTGATTGACGCAAACGCGCTTGTTCATCGCTCTTTTCACGCCTTACCGCCTTTAACCACGCCCGAAGGCGCACCAATCGGGGCGATTTACGGCATTTCAAGCACACTTCTTAAAATATTCCGCGACCAGAAACCGGATTATGCCGCCGCCGCTTTTGACCGACCGGAACCGACTTTCCGCAAAGAAATGTTTGCGGAATATAAAGCTCATCGCCCGCCAGCCGCGGACGAACTAATAAGCCAAATCATTAAAGCCCACGAACTGATGGAAAAATTCGGCGTGCCAATTTTTGAAAAAGCCGGCTTTGAGGGAGACGATATTATCGGCACGCTTGTAAATATTTTCCGCAAAGAACCGGATTTAAAAATAATAATTTTAACCGGGGACTTAGATACGCTCCAACTTGTCGAAGATAATCACATTGTCGTTCAAAATTTGAAAAAAGGCATAAGCGAAACCTTTATCTATGATGATGCGGCGGTTATTGAGCGTTACGGCCTAAAACCCTCGCAAATGACCGATTATAAGGGTTTGGTGGGCGACCCGTCGGATAATATCCCAGGAATTAAAGGAATTGGCCCGAAGAGCGCGGAAAAGCTGCTTAACGAATTTGGCACACTTGAGAATGTTTTTAAAAAAATTAAGCCGGAAAATTCTTTATATAAAAAGATATCGGATGGTGAGGAAAAGGCACTTTTTTCAAAGAAGTTAGCGACTATTAAACAGGATGTGCCACTTGAAGTGAAATTGAACGATCTTAAATACAATGAACTTAAAACTGACAAAATTATTAAATATTTCACCGAACTCGGTTTCCAAAGCTTAGTTGATCGCGTCTTCAAACAGCAGGAATTTTTTGTCGCCACGCCAAAAACAGAAACGAAATCCGCCGAAATCAAAAACACAATTTTTATAACCAACCTTGAAAAAACCGCAAAAAAAGATCTCCAATCAAACAAATTAAAAGTCGCTTACGGCTGGCATGATTTATTCAAAAGCGCGCTTAGCGCCGGCATTGAAATCAAACAGCCTATTTTTGACCTAAAAATTGCCGGTTGGCTTCTTGATCCGGAAAGTGACGACTTATCACTCGAATCGCTTAGCCGAAGGTTTTTAAGAAAAAACGCGAACACTGGAGATGAAGAAATACTTAAACAATTGTTTGTGTTCTTCAATAAAAAGCTCGACGAGTACGGTTTGCGGAAAGTTTTTGAAGAAATTGATATTCCGCTTCTCCCGATTCTCGCGCAAATGGAAAATTGGGGCGTTAAAGTGAGTTCGGAAAAACTTAAAGAGCTGAAAAATTCCGCCGAAAAAGAGCTCGAAGAACTTACCAAAAAAATCTACGAACTCGCCGGAAAAACCTTCAATATAAATTCACCGAAACAACTTGGTCAAGTACTGTTCGAAAAACTAAAAATCGACTCGCCAAAAATCCGGAAAACAGCGGGCGGCGCCCGCTCAACTGCTGAACAAGCGCTTTCGGAAATTCGGAATGAACACCCGATTGTCGGCTTAATTTTGGAGTACCGCGAAACATTCAAAATAAAATCAACTTATTTTGAACCGTTACTCGAGATGATTCAATTGGATGGCCGCGTAAGAACTAGTTTTTTAGAAACCGGCACGGCAACTGGCCGGTTAAGTTCGGAGAAACCGAATATGCAAAATATTCCCCAATCATCAAAGTGGGCGCCGCTTCTCCGCGAAGCTTTTGAATCGAGAGCTGACTCTTCTCTACTTACTCTAGATTATTCCCAACTCGAGCTGCGCATTTTAGCCGTAATCGCGAATGACGAAAAAATGAAAGCGGCTTTTCTTGCAAACAAAGACATTCACCAAATAACCGCTTCTCAAGTTTTTAAAACGCCTTTTCAAGAAGTGACGCCTGAATTAAGGCGCTTGGCTAAAACTTTAAATTTCGGAATTGTTTACGGCATGGGCGCGACTGCTTTCGCCGAGCAAAGCGGTTTGCCCCGTAGTGAAGCGCAAAAATTTATCAACGAATACTTCGCGGATTTTCCCGAAATAAAAATATGGCAGGAAAAAACAAAAGCGGAAGCGCGCGCTTTCGGTTTCGTGGCAAACCTTAACGGCCGGCGCCGATGGTTTAAAGAGATTCTAACCGGCAATCCCCGCCTTTTGGCGGAAGCAGAGCGAAAAGCAATTAATATGCCTATTCAGAGTTTGGGCGCGGACATTATCAAATTAGCGATGATTAAAACGGCAAAATATCTGGAAACTCAAAAACTTTGGGGCGATAAAGTGAAAATGATTCTCTCGATTCACGATGAATTGCTCTTTGAAGTTCGCGATGATATTCTAATGAAGGTTTGCCCTCTAATTAAAAAAATGATGGAAAATGTTCTAAGTTTTTCGATTCCGCTTAAGGTGGATGCTAAATATGGGAAAAGTTGGGGCTCAATGAAAAAATTAGAAGGTTAAAATTTGATTATAATGTTTGATTTTCTTAAAAAATTTAAAAAAGGATTTGTTTCACCGGAATTCAGCGGTGCGCGGGAAGAATTTCGTTCGCTTTTAGAAAATTTAGAAGACGGTATTATTACTCATGACACGAATTTCAAAATTTTATCCGCAAACAGGGCAGCCGGAGAAATTTTTAATCTCTCTCTAGAGGAATTAATTGGTAAAGAGATGAGCCCTAATCTTATTAAAAATCCGCATTTTAAAGCGATAGCTCAAACTATTTTCCCAGCCCTCGCGCCGTCTCTTGATCAGGTTTCCCGCGCCGGCGATTGGCCACAAATTATAAATATAATTCTTGACGAGCCGAAATTAGAATTAAAAGTTTCCGTGAGCCAAATTACAGATGAGAAAAACAAAGTTATTGGTTTTTTAAAAATCATTAAAAATAAAACTAGGGAAAACGCTATTTTAAAATCAAAAAGTGAGTTTATAAACGTGGCTGCTCACCAACTACGAACGCCTCTTACGGCTGTTAATTGGTCTCTGGAAAACATTATTAAAATAAGCGAAAACGGCGATAAGGAAGTTAACGAAACCGCGAGAGAAGCACTCAAGGTTTCGGAACGCGCCTTAAAAATAACTAATGATTTGCTTGATGTTTCAAAAGTTGAGGAAGGACGTTTTGGCTATTCTTTTGAAGATGCTGACTTAGTTGAGTTTTTAAAAACATCTGTTGAAAATGTTGCGGGACTCGCAAAACAATACGCGATTCGAATTTACTTTAACACCGAAAATGGCGCGCCAATTAATGTTCGCATTGATCCGTCTCGTCTCGGAATGGCCACAATGAACCTTTTAGATAATGCTATTCGTTATAACACTAAAAATGGCAAAATAATAATTTCGGTTGAAAAACTAACGAATCAACCTTTTGTCAAAATTTCTATAGAGGATTCCGGGATTGGCATCTACGGAGATGATTTCCAAAAAATATTTGAAAAGTTTTATCGCGGCGCAAACGCTACAAAAGCCGAACCGAATGGCAATGGTCTTGGCTTGTATCTAACGCAAAATATCATAAGAAAGCATGGTGGCGAGATTGGTTTTGAGTCCGCTCTAAACAGGGGGACAACTTTTTGGTTTACCTTACCGCTTGACCCAGCACTCGTTCCCGAAAAAGGAAAGAAGC
The DNA here is from genome assembly GCA_038064775.1 of Patescibacteria group bacterium. Lineage (GTDB taxonomy): Bacteria > Patescibacteriota > Minisyncoccia > UBA6257 > GWB1-50-10 > JBBTSG01. The sequence continues at coordinate 152,131 of JBBTSG010000006.1, read as the reverse complement.
CACAAGAAAATTTCTAAATTACATGGCTGGTCACAGTCATTGGAAGCAAATTAAGGAACATAAAGGATCGGCGGACGTAAAACGTGGAGCGGTTTTTTCAAAACTGTTGCGAGCAATTTCTGCCGCCGCGAGAGACGACAATAACCCAGATTTTAATCCACGTCTCCGCTCTGCTATTCAAAAGGCTAAAGAATTCAATGTTCCCCAAGAAAACATTGAAAGGGCAATTAAGAAAGCTTCCAACGAAACTGCGCTTGAAGAGGTCATAATGGAAGCTTATGGTCCCGGCGGCGCGGCGCTTATGATTTTGGGCCTTACTAACAATAAAAACCGAACAACAAACGAGGTGAAAAACATATTAAAAGATTTTGAAGCGAAGTGGGCGGAGCCAGGCAGCGTTCGTTGGGCTTTCGAATCAACTCAAAATGAAAATGGAATAAGCTGGCAAGCAAAGTTTAAACAGGAAATAACCACCGAAGAAAAAAATAATTTAGAAAAACTAGTTGTCGCCTTAGAAGAACATGAAGATGTTGTTAACGTTTTTACTAATGTTTTATGATTATTCTCGGTATTGACCCCGGCACAAGCCGAATTGGTTACGGAGTGATTGAAAAATCTAATGGAAAACTAATTTATCTTGATGCTGGCTTAATTAATATTCCTTCCACTCAAAAAACCGAAAAATTGATGGCGCTCGAAAAAAATCTTGGAGATCTTATTGATAAATTTAAACCTGATTTGATTGGTGTTGAGAAAATTTTTTTCTCGAACAATCAAAAAACAGCGATAGCGGTTGCGGAAGCCCGAGGAGTAATTTTGAACACTATTGCCAAAAAATCCATTCTTCTTGCCGAATTTACCCCGCCCGAAGTCAAAAAAGCCGTTACCGACGATGGTCGAGCTTCAAAACAGGCGGTGGCGAAAATGGTCAATCTGTTCCTTAACCTTGAAACTAGAAAAATTCTTGATGACGTAACAGATGCCCTTGCAATCGCGATTGCCGCAAGTAGCCGAGTTATTCCACAAATTTAATGGTAGATGGCTCGACCCATTCGAATACCTCAGGGCAAGCAAACTCACCATCAATACTGAGCTGGTCGAACGTATTGACAACTTAAAAAAGTAAACTATAGTAACTTCTAAAATCGGCTGAATGAGGTTTAAAAAGGTCGTTCGGCACGAAAAAACAGTTAACCATGATTAAAAGAAAGATTTCGGCTCAAGCCGATATTGACGGAGTGGCTGACGACGATCTTAACCCTATCGAAGAGGAGGATGACGAAGAAGGGTTAGAGGGCGATCCGGCAAACGAGCCAGATTATTCGTCAACAAATCCTAGTGAAGAAAGCGAAGGATTCTAATTTTAAACAAAAACCCCGTTTTAAGACCTGAGACGGGGTTTTTATTTTCGCTTGGCGGTTAGCTTTCCAAACGTTAAGATTAGAAAAACAGATATGTTCAAATTTGATTCGTTGAAAAAGAAAGGTATTTTTCGATTTAAAAAAAAGGGGGGGCCAAAATTTTTACGTCTTGCCGGTATTATTTTTTTAGTTGGGGTTGGGATTTTTTCTTTATATGTGATGTTTTCGCTTACCAACCTTCCCTCACCAGAACAGTTTGGTAATCGAAAGGTGAGCGAATCGTCAAAAATTTATGACCGAACCGGCCAAATTCTTCTCTATGAAATCCACGGCGACGAAAAAAGAACTGTTATTCCTTTTGTAGAAATTCCGGACAAGATAAAAAAAGCTACTCTTGCGGCTGAGGATGTTAATTTTTATACCGAACCTGCTTTCGACTGGCGAGCAATCGTGCGAGCGTTAATTACTGATTTAAAAACGGGTCAATTTAGTCAAGGTGGCTCAACAATCACTCAACAGTTAGTAAAAAATGTTCTCTTAACCCCCGAAAAGACCTTAACGAGAAAAATAAAAGAATTAGTGCTCGCGATCGAACTCGAGTCAAAATACAGCAAGGACGAAATTTTCTCTTTCTACTTAAATCAAATTTCCTACGGCTCTAACGCTTATGGCGTGGAGGCCGCGAGCCAAATCTATTTCGGTAAATCCGCTAAAGATATTAGCACTGCGGAAGCGGCGCTTTTGGCCAGCCTCCTTAAAGCTCCGACTTATTACTCGCCTTGGGGCAACCACGTATCTGATTTACTCGACCGGAAAGATTATGTTTTAAACAGAATGGCGGATTCTCACTTTCTTACTTCCGAAGAAAGAGATAAGGCGAAAAAAGAAAAATTAGTTTTCCAGCCACCCTCTATCGGCAATATCAAAGCGCCGCATTTTTCACTCACTGTTAAAGATTATCTTATTAACACTTATGGAGAATATGCGGTAACAAATGGCGGGTTAAGGGTTGTGACTACGCTTGACTGGCAAATGCAACAAATAGCCGAAAAGGTGGTAAATGATGGCGTAAAACGGAACGAGGAACTTTACAATAGTAAGAATGGCGCTCTTGTCGCGCAAGACCCAAAAACTGGCCAAATATTGGCTTTGGTTGGATCGCGAGATTATTTCGATGTTAAAAACGAGGGGAATTTTAATGTCGCGGTCCAAGGGTTAAGACAACCCGGTTCGGCGTTGAAGCCGTTTGTTTACATGACGGCTTTTGAAAAAGGTTACTCGCCAAAAACAATGATTTTTGACGTTTCAACTGAATTTGACGTAAGAGACGTTCCGGAAAAAAGCTATCGACCAATGAATTTTGACGGTCTTTTTCAGGGACCAATTTCTTTTGAACAAGCCTTAGCGCAATCACGTAATGTTCCGGCGGTAAAAGCTCTTTACCTCGCGGGTTTTGATGATGTCCTTAAAAATCTTCACGCTTTTGGTATTACTACATTAAATGAGCGTTGGCGATACGGCCTTTCTCTTACTTTAGGCGGTGGCGAGGTGAAACTCATTGACCTTGTGAATGCCTACGCCACGCTAGCTCAGGAGGGCCTTCATCATAAACAAACCTTTGTTCTAAAAGTTGAGAATGGTAACGGCAACGCACTTGAGGATTATACTGATCGAAACAACAGAGTGCTTGATCCGCAATACCCGCGCCTTATTAATCAAATTTTATCTGACGCTGATTTGCGTTCACCGCTTTTTCGTAACAGTTTGTCTCTTACGGTTTTCCCAGACCACCAAGTGGCTTTAAAAACTGGTACGTCTCAAGATCACCGAGACGCCTGGAGTTTGGGTTACACTCCTTCACTTGTTGTTGGTGTTTGGGCCGGTAATAACGATAATTCGCCAATGACTGAAAGCGGCACAAGCATTCTTGCCGCCGTGCCAATTTGGAACGCCTTTCTTAAAGAAGTTATTGGTAAGTATCCTACTAGTGACACTTTCGAACGACCCGACCCAATTACTCTGCCTTCCAAGCCATTATTAAACGGCGAATATTCCTTTGATCCGGTCGCAAACGGCCAACATTACCCGCAACTTCATTCCATTCTTTATTACGTCGATCGCAATAACCCGCTTGGTCCGCCGCCGGAAAATCCGGAAAACGATTCTCAATTCAAAAATTGGGAAACTTCGGTACTAGATTGGGCAAGAAATAATATTCCAAATTTTTACGCTTACAATTTGCCTATTCCCGCAAATTACAGCTTCACAAATCCGACACAAAATTCCCCTGACATAATCTTTACTAATTTGAGCCCAGCAAACAGCGAGTTTATAAATTCCCCCATTTTAATTCAAGCTGATATTTATTCAGCGAGGGGTTTGTCAAAAATAGAGGTTTATTTTAACCGAGTTTTAATTAATAGTTTCGATCTTAATTCAAATTTTTATCATTACTCTTATTTCTTGAACGCTTCCCTTAACCCCCAAAACTCAATTGAACTCAAAGCGACCAATCGAAATGGCGACGAGAAAAAAGAAACAGTGGTCGTCTTTCACTAAGCCCTTATTGGCATCAAGATATAAAGTTGGTTGGTTTCAGACAAGCTTTTAATTGTGGTTGGTTTGTCGGCGGTGTTTACGCCAAGCACAATTTCGTCGTTTTTGTACACCTTGAGACCGTCAAGTAGATAACGCCAATTAAAAATTATTGAAAATTTTTCGCCTTTCATTTTAATTGGCACGCGATATCGATTTTCACCAACGGCGCTTGTCGCTGAATAAAGTTCTAGAAATTTTTTGTTCTCGCCTATTTTTAAAGTCACGTCATTGCCGCGACCAGAAAAAGAGCTAATCAATTTTGCCGCGCTAATCAATTCTTGCCGACTCACGACAACTTCGTTTTGAACTTGTTTTGGAATGATAGTTTTATAGTCGGGGAATTGACCATCAACTAGACGGGATGTTATTTCCTTATCTGCGTTTTTAAAAAGAATTTGATTTGGATCAATAAAAATCTCAACCTCACTCTCTTTACCAGAAAAAACTCGGAGTAATTCCTCGGCGGTAGCAAGAGGAATTACTAAAGAAATATTATCAAGGGATGATTGGATTTGATTGGCTTCCACTTTTCTCTCGGCTAATCGAAAGCCGTCTGTTGCGGCTAAAACTAGCTCGTCATTACTTAAATCAAAAAAAACACCGCTGATTTCTGGTCTAATATCGGAATATTGCGTAGCAACAATAACACTCGCAAAAACGTCTCTTAGTGTGTCACTTTTTATTTTTAAAGATTTATTAAGGTTATGAACGGAAGGGATGATCGGGAATTCCTTTGGGTCTTGCCCTTGAATTAAAGCTTCATAATTATCAGTGCTCAAGATTAACTGCTTATCCTTTTTTTCGAGGGTTATTCTTTCGCTTGTTAAGTTTTTGACGATGTTGTTGAAAATCGCGAAAGGAATAGCAAGCTCGCCTTTTTCCATTAGTTTTCCAGGCACAATACTTCTTACGGCTAATTCTAGGTTGGTTGCGCTTAAAACGATTTTACCTTCGTCGGCTTTGAGTAAAAAACTTTTAAGAATTGGTAAGTTAACGTTACCACCAACAGCTCTTTCGAGATAACCCAAACCCTCAAGTAAATTAGTTCTTAATACTATTAGTTTCATATTATATATTAATAAATACAGTAGTAGAGATTAGTAGGACCTGTGGAAACGTTGATAAGCGTAACATTCGTTGATTTTTATTAGTTTTTTTAAGCGTTCCTAGATTGGTTTTTTGTTGATAACTCATGGTTTGTGTTGTGGAAATATTTTGACAACTTCGGATTTTAAAAATTTTTAAGACAACTTATAAACAGTTTATCTAGGTTTTATACAGCCTTTCTTTTATCAAAATTATTTTCTGGTTCAAGATGGGGTTTTCATTAATTTCTCTTGAAATTTTATCATAAGCGTGAATAACTGTTGTGTGATCTCTTTTTCCCAACCTTTCTCCGATGTGAGGATAAGAGAGTTTTAAAATTTCTCTTAAAAGATACATTGCAATCTGGCGAGGTTCAACAATTTCTTGTTTGCGACTACGATTCACTAAATCACTTTGTGGAATTTCAAAAAAATCTCCGACCGATTTTATAATCTCGGTCGCGGTAATATTTTTTGCCGAAACCTGAATTGTCTCATTGATAATTTCATCAAGTTTTTTACTATCAAGCTTCTCACTCTTAAATTGTTTGTAAAAAGCAACCTTATTTAAAACCCCCTCCAATTCCCGAATATTATTTTGAATCTTAGCCGCTATTGTTTCGAGGGTTTTGTCGTCAATGTCCAGGTTTTGGCTTTGCATTTTGTTTTTTATGATCGCGAGCCGCATTTCATAGGTGGGATAGCTAATATCCGCAATCATCCCTCCTTCAAACCTTGATCGAAGCCGTTCTTCTAGGGTTGGTATAGCCGCCGGTGGCCGGTCAGAAGACATTATAATTTGCTTGTTATTTTCGTAGAGTGTATTGAAGGTATGGAAAAACTCGGTTTCGGTTGCGGTTTTGCCACCGATAAACTGAATATCATCAATTATTAAAACATCAATATTACGATATTTGTTTTTTACATCCTCCATTCTTTTGTTTCGGAGAGCCCAGACCACATCATTTAAAAACTTTTCCGAAGAAACATATAAAACCACCACCTTGTCTTTATATTCTTCTCGGATAGCATTACCCACCGCTTGAAGAAGATGAGTTTTCCCCAAACCTACACCGCCGTAAATAAAAAGTGGATTGTATTTTTTCCCCACATCTTTAATTACCGATTGCACTGCGGCATAAGCAAGTTCGTTTGATGATCCAACCACAAAAGTTTTAAAAGAGTAGCGAGGATTTAAATTAGTTTTCGGATCAATTTTAAGATCAATTAGTGGCGCCTGATTTTTTTCCTTTGTTTGCGCGCTTAGTCGAGGAGGGGTTTTAGTGTCGGCGTTAGTTTGAAGAGCGCTTGCGGTAACGACATAATCAACATTCCTTATAGTACTATCAACATTTCGGAGAGAACCCAAAATTATTTTGTGGTAGCGATTTTTTACCCACTCCTTAGCAAAATTATTAGGTAAGCTGACAAGAACAACTCCGTCCTTCTCTTTTTTATCGACGAGCTGGCTATTCTTGAACCAAGTTAAAAAATTTGGTCGTGAAATTTGAAGTTCAATTTCCCCTAAAACTGTCCGCCACATTTCGTTTTGATTCATTGTTAGAAAAATTTATAAAAATAAACAGAAAACCCGTTTATTCAATTAACTATAGGTAGATTCTTAAAAGTTTCAACATTGAGAACAAACCCTTTTTGTGATTTAATTGTGGATTACCTGTTGATAATTTATTTAAGCCGTTCTATAATTTAAAGAACAAATGAGCGTCACCTACCAACCAAAAAAAAAGAAACGCAGAAGGACGCACGGTTTTTTAAGGCGAATGCAGACAAAAAACGGGCGGAACGTAGTCCAAGCCCGCCGTCGGAAGGGGCGTCGCCGTCTCTCCGTTTAGGGTGGCTTTTTTCACTCTTAAAACAGAACCTGGCCACTTTCGTGGAAATAAGGGATTAGTAATCATAGTTTCAAAGTCAGTTGCGCGACTTGCGACAAAACGAAACCTTTTAAGGAGGCGTATTCGAGCCATAACAATGCTAATTCTAAATAGGAAAGAAAAAGATAAAAAATTTATTATAATTGCTCGTCAAGGAGCGCCAAACCTTTCATTTAAAAATTTAAAGACGGAGATTTGCAATCTTATTGATGGTTCGACCCATTCGAATACCTCAGGGCAAGCAAACTCACCATCGCGCCACCAACACTGAGCTGATCGAACGTATTGACAAGAAGTCCTTTTAACGAGGATACTTACTTCTATGGCTGAACTTTTTAAGAATTATCTCTACGAACCATTTCTTAATCTTTTAATATTCCTTTATAACAACCTTACCTTCCATGATTTGGGGTTAGCAATTATTTTTCTAACCATCCTTGTTAGAATAGTTTTATTCCCAATTTTTTATAAAGGAGCGCGCGATCAAGCCTTAATGACACGACTCCAACCCCACGTTAAAAAAATCCAAACCGACCATAAAGATGACAAAGAAAAACAAGCAAAAGCGTTAATGGATCTTTATAAAGAACACCGACTAAACCCATTTTCTGGTTTTGTTCTTCTTTTATTGCAATTACCTGTTTTTATCGTTCTCTTCCAAATATTTACGCGCGAGCTTTCTAACACCGTTTTCGTAAGTCATGTTTTTTTAGGAATTATTGATCTTACGGTAAAAAGTTTTCCAATCGCCATCGTTGCCGCTCTCTTGCAGTATTTTCAAGGTAAGTTGGCCCTACCACAAACAAGCCCGTCAACTAGCGGATCGCCAGTGGCGCAAACTGGCAAACTCATGGTTTTTTTAGGGCCAATTATTACAATTGTAATCCTTGCTGGATTACCGGCCGCCCTAGGGCTTTATTGGAGTGTTTCAAACTTGTTTTCTGTGGGTCAACAGATATATATTAATAAGAAAATGCCAAAGTTAGACAAATAATATGGATAAAATACTCGAAAAACTCAATAATTTGCTCAATTTACTGGGGTTTCAAGAGGTAAAAGTTAATCTTGATGAGGAGCACCGGAAAATCTCCATTTTTATCGATGATAAATTGGTTGAGGAAAATGTTGCTGGTTTTCTTTCTGCACTCGACCAAGTTGTCAGCTTAATGCTTAAAAAAGAAAACTTACCGAACTACATTGTTGATGTGAATTATTATCGAAAAGAACGAGAGCGTTTAATTTTAGAACTCGCAAGAGCGGCGGCCCACAAAGCAATGATTACAAAACAAGCGGTGGAGTTGCCACCAATGAACGCCTACGAGCGGCGACTAGTGCATTTGGAAATTACAACTCACCCGGAATTAAAAACCGAGAGCTTGGGTCTCGGTAAAGAAAGGCACATCGTGATTAAGCACCTCGAGTAATTAATCAATTTTCAAATTAAGTGCGTAAAGCCCCCGATCAAAGCGGTTTATAAAGTAAAAACGATCGCCTAAATATTGCGGATGGTAAACATCAAGCGGTTCTGTAATTTCGCTGCCATTAAGTAAAATTTGGCGGAAAGCGCCAGTTGTTTGGTTGTACGTATAAAGACCATCAGTTGATCGAAAAGATTTTTGGAAGTAGTCGTCTGGCAATGTTTGGTTGGGCGGTAAAATTTGCGGCACAAAACAAAAAGTGGTACTTGCCGTATTATTGCATTTCGAAGGTAGGGTGGTGAAAAAAGTTAGAATTCCTTTTTGGAAAGAGTTGTCAAAAATCTTAAATTTGTTTGGTAAGCTAAACCCAAAAGCATTTTTTTTATCATCCGAAAAACCAATTACCAACCCCCGCTCATTGTTTATGAGAAGGTTTAAGGAAAGTGTTTTTAAATCAAGTTGCCACACTCTACTTGTGTAAGTAGAATTACCTTTTTCAAAAATAAGCAGAGATTGAGGCGATCGGAAAGCGAACTTAACGTCTTTTAATCGAAAGTCCTTAATCAAGGTTTTATAGCTGGGCGGGTTATTTTTTAAGTCAACCAAGCTAAGGTTTAAGTTATTACCATTTTTGACGGTCGCGATAAGTTCGTTGTTACTACTTCCCCAAGTGGCGTTTAAAATTTCTGCTGGCAACGGATGCCAACTTTTGCCGTTAAAATCAAAAATTCCCCAGCTTGGTGACTGCGGATCGCCGAAAGCGGCTAGAACTTTTTGGGCAGTCGGGTCAGCTTCAATAAAATTCAAAGCGTTCATTGTTTGGCTTGAAACCGAAAGATCGGGCCCTTCTTTCGCGCTGTAAGTTTTGCCGTCTATCCCGAAATAATAAACATCCTTTGAGTCTGCTCGGACAATAAAATCAAAAACAGCGCTTTCAGAAATTTTCTTGAGAGTCGGCAAGGAGTTTGTTTGGTTTTGCGTTCCAGAATTTACCGCTGATGGTTGGTTTCCGCCGTTTTCGCTAGAGATCGGTAGAGTTGAATTTTGATTTTCAGGAGAAGAAGGCGATGAAAACAAAGCTCGCATAAGCAAATAAATGCCGAGCGCGATTATAACCGCGCCACTAACTATTATTATTTTTTTTACAACAGGTTTCATTTTTTATTTAGCACCATTTCAAATCTTTATTACCGAAAGGAGGCTCGTTTAAAGGTTTTCGAATGTTTTTATCAATCTCATCTTTGTTTTTGAAATAATTAGGGCATTTATCTTGTGTGCAATCATCTATATAGAAAGGTCCGCAATTCGGTTTGTAAAACCCTTGATCTTTCGTACTCTTATAAAAACCTCCCCCGTGAGAATAGCTTTGATTACAAGAACTTACCTCTAATACAAATAAACGGCTTTGTTCCTGTAGACAAGTAGATAAAGCATCGCCGCTTAGAGAGGTCCCGTTCGATGTCCCGTCATTAGTGCAAAATTTTTGTGATATAGCTCCTGGAGAACACGCTCCTAAAATATATGCTAAAGAAGAGGTTGTGGTAGGAAAATCGTCTTTAAGAGACGGTGATTTAAGCTTCACTAACTCCGGATTAACTGTGTTTAAAATGAGATATGAGCCGAAAAGAAGAAGTAGACCCCAAAGCGCTGAACTGATCATGTTTTTTCCCTCATTCTGCTTATCTGGACTGCCACCAGAAACACTGTAATAAATTGAACCAACCACAATCATTCCAACAGCGAGCACGCCAGATATACCAAGCGCAAAAACATAAAGATTGTTTATAAATCCCCCAATATCACTGGAGTCCGTATTGCCCGAACCAACAAAGTTTGTGTTTATAGAAATTGCTCCAGCGACAAAAGGAGAGCAAATTATGAGGACGATTATGATAAATAAATATTTTTTCATTTTATTGAAGGTTAATAAATAGTTAGAGATTTGCGAGTTTTCGCTAACTCCAACGGGTTTTTATTGTTAAAGATCGATGAATTTATTGAAAGGTTTCGCTGGTCTGCGTAATTAGGCGTTCCAAGTTTAATTGTTAATTGGTTATCATTACCGCCTTGAGCAACCTCACTATTTACTTCCCAAGAAAAAATCAAATCTTTAATTGAATTAACACTGAAGAAATATGGAATTGCCTGAAGCGAAAACTCACTACCAGCTTTTACGGTATTTTGCGGATAGGGCGCGTCAATTACGGTTTTGGCTTGCGTGATCGGAATAGAAATCGCGGATTCAAGGTCACCGCTTGCTGTTTTTATCCTCACTCTAATAAAATGACTGTCACCATCAAGCTTGGTAATTTTAAAAGTAATTTCTTTAAGACCAACCCCTTGTGAAAAAAGATTTTCATCAAGATACCAGAAAAAATTAGCGTTAGATAGGTCGGCAAGTTTGTTGTTTTGTAGAAGCTCGGCTGAAACCGAAACTGAAGCGTAAGTCGTAGCCGGCGCTTTTAAGAGATAGTCAGCCGGATAAAAACTGCGTGCTTGCCAAGTGAGAACAATTTGACCCTTAGAAGTAGTTTGAGCTTTCGCAGAAAAAGAGAAGCTAACAATAATTATAATCGCGAAAAACGAAGTAATTCGGGAAAGTAAAACTTTTCGTTCAATTTTTAGAGTCATTATTTCGGTTTAGGTATATTCAAGTTACGACTAGCTTCACCAACACTCGTGGCGCCCTTAATAAGTGATTGTGGTAGAGAACTGCCGCCAGCGTACTGACCAATCACTGATCCAATTTTAGCCCCTAACGGTCCGGCTAAACCACCACCCGCTGCGCTACCAGCAAGTTTACCACCGGCTTCTGCAATCTTTGGATTATTATGAACAAACGCCTGAACAAGAAAAACAATGGTAAGCGTCGGAAGAAGTGGTAAAATATTTAACGCGTATTTTATGGCCTGTCGGCTGAATTTAAGGGCGGTTTTGTCACCTTTTTTCCAAGCCCAAAAAGTTTGCGCGGCGGTGCCAAAACCCTGAATTACCGGCGAAATCGCTAAGCCAATACCAGTCCAGTCAATAAGAAAGCAAACACCATCAATAAATAAGAAGGCAAAAGAACCGATAATTAATTCCGCTTCTTTATACTTATTAATTTCCTCAGCCATGTTTATTTTTTAGTTAATCCTTTGATTTCGATCATTTGTTCGGGGTTGGTTGTGATAATTTGGTCCTCGGTATAAGATGCGATTATTTTCATCGCCACATGTTTTAAGCCCGCAAAGAAAAGCCCTTCACCCACACCCGCTTCAAGTAAAAGAGCTCTTTCGCCTTCCGTAAGATCAAAAGCTTTAGTCACTGCTTCAATTGAAGCTGGCGACTGCTTCATTAAAAGTTGGATTGAAGAATTAGTGACAATTGGCCGGCCGTATTCTGAGCGTAAAAAATCTTCAACGTCTTGAGTAATAGTTGTGATACCTAAATAATATTTCCGGCAACGTTTCACCAGTCCGAAAAGGAAAGAAGCGCTGTCTTTGTATTTCATCATCAGCCACGCTTCATCAATAATTAAAATCCGCTTTTTTAGTTCCGAACGAACCAAGCTCCAAATAAAATTCAAAACAATATACATTGCGATTGGTCGGAGCTCTTCTTCAAGATCGCGGATTGAGAAAACAATCAGCCGGTTTTTAATATCCACGTTTGTCGGCGCATTCGTAAAACCGGAATACGTGCCATGAGTGAATTTATCGAGCCGTTCGGCAAGTGTTTTACCACCTTCGGTGTTCCGAAGAATAACTTGTAGATCTTCAAGAAGTGGCGGGTTTAATTCTTTTGTCGTGCCAAAATTTTCGGCGGTGATATCGCGGGAAGCGTAAGTTTCGGTAATTACACGGTCAAGTAAGGCGTCTTCTTCTGGCGTCACCGCGCCAAGCATCAGTTTTACAAGGCCGGTTAAATTTAAAATATGGGACTTAAAAACATCCGCCGGCTCTTCGCCTTCAGGCATTAAAGGAATGTCGAAAGGATTAATGTGGTGCGGCGAAGTTAAGGAGATTTTAAAATAGCTACCACCGATTGCGTTCGCTAAGTTTTGGTATTCGTTTTCCGGGTCAATCACAATTACATCCGTTCCTAACATCATTGACCGAAGAATATCGAGCTTGGTGGCGTAGGATTTACCGGCGCCGGCCTTGGCGAAAACAACCGAATTGCCGTTCTCAAGTGAGAAACGATCAAAAATAATTAAGCTGTTGTTGTGCATATTAATACCATAGAGAATACCTTTGTCGGAAGTTAAGTCCGGTGAAACAAATGGAAACAAGGAAGAGGCCGGACCAGAGTTTAGTGGTGTAGTAATTGAAAGCTTGTCTTGTTCAAGTGGTAAGGTTGCGTTAAATCCCTCAAGTTGACGGAAAAGCGCCGGTTTTAAATAAACTAATTTTGATTCGAGCATTGATTCGATAGTGCTTTCAAGCTTATTCAATTTTTCAATCGTTGCTCCGTAGAAAGTAATGTAGACGCCGACTTGAAAGAGTTTTTCTCGCGCTTGCATAAGTTCGTCGCGTAGTTTTTCCACATCTTGATAAGCGGTTTCAAGCATTGGGTCACGCACAAGTCCTTTGTCTTCTTTTTCAGAAATCTCCGCTTGGATTTGTGCCACCTTTTTTCTTAAATTGCGGAGAGCGAGAGCGGTGTCCATTGGGTGGACGAAAATTGAAATATCCATCATTTCGGCAAGATTAATAATCGAAGAAAACCAGCCGCTTGAAACATAACGAGGATAGGTGAAAATAAATGCGGTTTTCACGAAGTAATCGCCAAGTTTCAGGTAATTCGAATTTACTTCCACTCCAGCGGGAGCAATAACGTTTGGTAGGTCTTCAGCGCCCGGTTCGTAACTTTGAGGTATTTTTATCTTCGCCATTTTTATTTTTTAGCAATTTCCAGGCCTTTCTTTTCGACAAGTTGCGGATTGTATAAATTGTAAAAAAGCTCAATAAGTTCCTCGTCATTTAAAACCGCCACCCTTAAACCAATTTGTTGTAAGCCGCTTGCCACCTGGTTTACGCGGTGACTAAGCTGTTCCAATTTTTCTTCTGCGTTCGCTTTTTCCTCCGCGCCTGCCGCCGGTTTTGTTTTAAAATTAAATAAGCTAAAAATCCCCTTTGCGCCGCTATTTGTAATGCCCGTTTCGTAAGGCACCGTAACGAAGAAAGATTTGGTGATAATGGCGTTTTCTTCAACGAAAGCGCGAATGAAATTAATGTATTCCTCAATTTGAATTTTCAAAAGCTCGTTTGTTTCTGATTGTCGCCGACCCTCAATCTTTTCGAGATAATCGTTCACGTTCACTTTTCTGGAGTGGATAAAAAACTGGACGGAAAAATCAAGAGTGTTTAGGAAGTTTTGAAAGCTGTTTAATATAATGGTTTGCTCGGCCTCCGACTTTAAATCAAAATTTACGCCGCTCACGATAAGAATTTGGCGCAAACCGCCGTTTTTTAAATAAACAACACTGTTTTTGATTTCCTTTATGTCAACGAATTTTTGGGTGGCTGGAGCAATGTTTTCTGCCATAGTTTTAATTTTATCAATAATCAACCCGTTTCGCTATTTTCTTTTCACCGGTTAGAAAGGTTACGACCTGATACTTATCGTCTCCATCTTTAGTTTTCGGCGAGAAAAGTTTGCCGGTTGCGACATCAAGGGCAAGCGATTTTATTTTTTCCTGAAGATTCATTGATTTTCTAGCCGCTTCAATTTTCTCGATTTGGCTTATATCAAGCTCTGTTTCTTTAATCGCTCTTTGCCAAATAAACTGACGCGGTTGCCAAACAAAGCCAACGGCAGCGAGAAGAATTTTAGGCAATGACTGGCCGTTAATTTTTATAAAAGCCAAGCCAATCGCAATACCCGCGGCAATTATCGTAGTCAAAAGCCACAGATAAAAGTTAAAAACGTAAAAAGAAAGAAAACTTAAAATAGCGGCTCCAGCAACGTAAAAGAATTGTTGGAGCGTCAAAAAACCAATGATTTTAGGTTTCTCTTCTATAAATTGTGGCACTTGGAAACTGGACATGATAATGACGATGACTATGACAATGACCTAAATTACTAAGGCGACTTAAAAAGATAACTTCCGAACTTTCTCAACCTTTTAGCCAAACTACTGGCTTTTTCTAAAATTTTTTCGTGTGTTTCTTTGGAAATGTATTTTTCGTCAAACGCGCAATCTAAACACGCTACTACTTCGTCCAAAGAACCATGCGCCCGATTGACATACAATCTCGTTTCTTTATCGCTATTTTTATTTGCCCCTTCAGCGATGTTTAAAATTATTGAATCGAGAGCTCTTCTTGTTTGGTCAATGAGAGAAAATTTTTCTTCTTTGGGATAACTATTCATTATCTCCCACAACTCAGTTCTTAGGGTTCTCGCGTCTTTGTAAATATCCCAGTCCCTGAATCTAAATCCGTATTTGTCATTGATTATAGTCATTGTCATGGTTATTTCAGGTTAATAACGTTTCCTTTGAGTTTAACTTCTGGTTCAGAATTTTTTTTGACAGGTATTTGTGATTGTTCGGGAATAATTTCTTTTGGAGAATCTTTTTTGTCGAAGATCTTTCCAGTCCAGAAAGGTTTTTCCGTCCGAGGCGGACCATTTTTAGGTTGCATGATTGGCGACAACGGCCCAACAATAGGAGGTTTTGAAGCTGGAACTGATTGAGTGGTTGACCTCTCTTGAACTAGCGGCGCCACGATTATTTTTTCGGCTGATGCTTTATTTTTTGTGGGTGTAAGAGTTTCGAGGTTAATAATTCCGCTTTCTTTGCCAAAAGTTTCGGCTGGCGTGCTAAGCTCGCTGTAGTGGACTATCTTTGTCATCTCTTCCGGCGTTTCGATTTTAACCTTGACGCTATCTTTATTTTCTTCTCTCTCACCACCCTTTTTGAAAAAATTTAAAAAGCCCCGATTTTTCGGCCGTTCCGTATTTTCCGTGAAAGATTTTTCTTCGTGAAGAATAAGTGGTTTGTCTTGAGGCGTATCGAAGGATTTCCCTTGATTCGAAGGGGTGAGGTTTTTTTCTGTTTTTGAAAAAGTAGTTGTTTTTAAAATTTCGGCTAACATTCTTGGTTTCTTTTCGTCGGCGTCAACCTTGTCGCCTATTTCTGAAAGTAAAATAGTGTTTTTCGCAGTATTATCCTTAATCAACTCCTCTGTGTTAAAATTTTCCGCTTTCTCAAGAAGATCGCTAATTGGCGTGTAAATAAGATCTACGTCGCTATATTTAGGGCCTAGAATTTGTTCGTTTATACTTCTAATAAGCGGTTCGATTGACCGGCCATCAATTGCAAGAGTGGATTCAATTTCTTTCGGAAAATCATCAATGCGCAGAACCCCGATAAGAACTTTTCCCACAACCGCCGCTATTGTCGGAATTTTTTCATCTGCAACGTGATTTGTTTTTGCTGACCGAAAAACAACATCAGCCGTTTCGTAAGAAAAGATAGAATTTTTTAGAATTATCGGCAGATTGTCATACAAATTTATAATTTTTTCTAACGGAAGAAGCGTTAAACTAGAAGGAAGAGATAACAAATTTAATCCTAAATATTGAATTGGCGAAGCAAGAAAGTATGTGTAAATTGAGGAACGGTAAATTTTAAGAGTTTCTAGCTTGTCTTTAGTTTTTTCCCCTGGTATCGCTTCAAGAATTGCGTTATGAAATCTTTTTAATAAATCAAAATCTAAGCCGCGATATATTTTTTCAATATCATGTCCGTTGCCAAGATTTATAACAATAGTGGCTAAAATTGGCATCATATGCTCTTGCCACTCTAATTCAGTGAGATCACCTCTAATAGCTGGAATGCCTTGAATGAGGGCTGGCCAGATAATAAAAGACCACTCCTCATCAGTAAACTTCTCAATAAAAGATTGGAGGTTTTTACCGGCCGTGGCAAAATTTTTTGATTGCAATTCTTTCCAAACGTTTTCTTCCCAAGTCGGAAAAGAATAAACCGTTGTTTTTACGTATTCATTCATAATAGATAATTATTTTTCTCCGGATGGTTTATATTCTTGTTTTCGACCGCCAGTTGTCACGTCTTTAATAGTAGCGATATACATTTTCGGTTTTTTAATATTGGTGGTTAGTAATGGATTAAGGTATTCGTTTGTACGAACATCTGTTTCTAAGAGGTTGTACCCCGCGTTAACTAATGAAGAACGCATGTCATTCGGTAAATTTTTTATGGCGCTATCAAATTTAGCTTTTCTTTCGGTTGCTTTGCTCATTTCATGGCCAGCGTCGATGGCCGTGTCATTCGCTTTATTAAAAACTTCTTGCGCCTTGTCTATATCTACTTGATTGCCACTGGCTTGAGCATTATTTAATCTTTGTCGGGCCGCATTCAAGTGAGTTCCCGCCCTGTTCAATATTTCTTGAGCTTTTTGTTCAGCCTTATCAACTTCTTTTGCTTCAACGGCGATATCTTTTACGATTGCGACTTGTTCTGGTTCTGAAGCGCTAATAAATCTTCTTGATTTTTCATCAATTGATAGGCCTTTTAATTCAGCGCCAGCGGCGTCAACTTGTTTATCTATGCTTTGAGTAGCATTTTTTAAATTTTTACCAACCGCTCGGATAGGAGCGGCAATTCCAGCTAAAGAGAAACGGCGGTTTCCAACATTAAACCCAAGGTTTTGACCAAATGTTTGGAGATTATTAACAAAATCCCTACCCTTATCTGTTCGAAACGGTTTTGTTGCGATACGACCAGCTCTAGAACCAGCCCAAGATTGAATACCCTTACCTGCTTCTCCAAGAAGATTCATCGCGCCACTTGCTCCAGTGATACTCAATTTTTGAGCTACAACAAGGCCGCCAATCAGAAAACCACCAAGAAGAAACATATTAAGGCCAGGGATAAAAATTATTTTAATAGATGGGTCAACCCCAGCGAGTAATCCCTGAGCACTAGCAAGAAAACTAGATTTTCCTGTTGGATCGGTTAGATTCAACGTTTTCATGGTGGTAGCGGCAAGATAAATAAAAAATAAAACTGCTGGTCCGAAAAAGATCCATTCGAAAAACTTACTCCACCAATTCGTGAAATGTTTAGAAAGGCCAGGAATAACCCAAAATAGCCAGACAATCGGTGAAATTATTAGAAGAAAAGACAGGTTAAAAAATCTAAGGAAAAGCATAAAAGATAGAGCGAGAAGCACAAAAATAGCGAGAACGTTAAAAGCGGTAATAAGCCAAGGGGCTATAGCGAACATAATTGCTGAATAACCAAAAGTTGTAATTGCTGAAAAGTTAGGAGAAGAACCACCCACTGAATCAAGTAATTTTTGTGGACTGAATAGGCCTGATAGAACACTAAAAATAGCCTCGGAATCTCCCATTCTAGCGTAAAAGAAGTTCATCAAAGTTTGACTGAAATCAATAAAGACAGCGGCTATTGTTAAACTAAAATTTACAAGAATTGCGGCTGCAATTAATTTCGGCAAAAGTTTTTTATAACCATATTCTTCTTGGCGAAAAATAGTGGCAACAGCCATTATTATAATTACTAGAACAAAACCGAGATTAGCTACATCTCGGACAACTGCCCAGCCAGTTGTAACAAAAGAATTAGCCGTAATCAAAGTTTGAAGATGAATTGTTAGACCACCGATTGTATTCACTAAGCTAAAAAGAAGGCCGGTAAGCGTTGCTAATAAATAACCGATGATAGCAAAAAGCATTATTGGCACAACATTATAAATCGCGCCGATCGAAAAAAGACTGCCGAAAATTTTACTTGTCCAGCCCTGACTTTGATCTGGGTTGGTTTGGCCAAACGCTAATTTCGGCGCAGTAATTAGTAAAAAAATAAAGAAAGTCACCACTAGTAAATTAATAACTTTTTTTTCTAACATTTTCTTAAATATCTTTTTCATCTAAATTATTTTCAGTTTTGGCAGGTGTTTAGATTATTTTCGACATCAGTTTTCATCAGTTGGATTTGAGAGAAGAAATTGTTGGCGTCACTCGAATAATTATCAGCGGTAGTTTTTGCCGTGGTTATTGTTTTTGTATCAATAATGTTTAAATCCGCAAGGTTTTTAGCGTTATTTACGGCGTCTTTGTAGCTGTTCATCCGGTTTGAGAGAAGTTGAACAGCGTCAAGTTTTGCCCTAATCGCTAAGCGGTTTGTGGTGGTTGCGGTTTCGAACTGACTTTTTGCTAAAGTTGCGTCTAGGCCTTTTTGGGTTTTACAACTAATAAGATTTTGAAGGTCGGAAAGAATAATTTCGTTTGTGCTTGAAGCAAGATACAAGGTTCCTGAAGCGCGATTTAGAGAATCGATCGCGCTATTTATAGGATTAAGATAAACCGATTTGCTTTGATCTAAAGAATTTTGTTTTACTTGATCGATCGTAGTTGAAGCAAGGCGGAGTGAGTTTGGTAAACGGCCGAGATCATCCGATGTGTAAGATCGTGAAAGTGAAGTTTGTGTTTTCGAAAGAGTTGGACTTGAAAAACCTTTCACACCCTCTTTGATTACTCGGTTAATCATGGCGTCTAAAACCGCGCCGGCAACATCAGCGATATCTTGCGCGTTAATTATGTAACTGAAATCAGAGCCGACAGTTTGTTTTAGAGATTCACCGACAAACGTGCCAGGTGTTGTGATTTGATCGTTTGTGCAAATCCAAGGGCCTTCTTGAGCCGGATTTGTTGGAGGCGGATTGTTTAGTGAGTTATACGCGTCATCCCAAGGTATCTGACTGGCCGAGCCAGAACCGTTTAGCGGTAAAACATCTCTTTGAATTGTTAAGCCGTCATTCCATTCTCTTGTCCATTGAAGGCAACGCTTGATTGAAATTGTGCCTTGGCTTGCTTGCGCTTCTTGTCTTTGCGCTTCCGCTTGCTTGCCTTGTTTTGAAAGCAATTCGTCATAAGTCAAAAGAAAGCGACCAATATCATTATTTTGCGGTTTTAAAAGTTCTTGATAGGCGATCCAGCCACCATTCTCAAAATTGCTAAAAAAATTATCAACATTGTCTACTACTTGATCTAAAGTGCAACTTATTTGCCGGCTAAAAGTGGGTTGCTGAAGAGCTATTTGGAGTTTAAAGCGATCAAGCGGCCGACATAATTGCGCAAGACCAATCTCCTGAAGCGTGTCACCAACCGCCGCTTGAGCGGCGTCTTGCACTACTTTACCGAAGTTTTGAGTATAGAGTGGCTGGCCAGTCGAATCACCTCGAATCCAAGCGGTTGTTTGGTCAATTAGAGTATCAAGAATTCGTCTTTTTAAGGTAGCAAGAAAGGTTTTGTATGCGAATTCGGCAATTTGCGCTATCCAACCTGTCGAGTTACTCGTAGCATCAGCTGCTGTGGAAGCCGCTGTCGCTCCAGTAGCAGCCGCAATTTCTGTTAGATAAGGAACGTCAATTAAATCCGCTTGTGAGCGGAGAGGAAAAAATCCACCAACAAAGATAATAAGTGTTATAAGGGAACCAATTACAAGATTTTTAAAGATTGTTCGCTTTCTCATGATTTTAGAGATTGGTATTGTTCAGAGAGGAAACTATAAAGATTAGCATCCGTTTCACTCATATTCTTTAATTCATTTAAGACCAAATAAGCTTTTAATGGGTCGGTTTGGAAATTTACGATTGCTTGATAATAGACAAGTTTTTTCTGCCAAGCATTAAGAAGCTCAAGATGGATAGAGGAAAAATTTGGCGGTATTTGAAGCGCAAGCAAATCACTTATGAGCGAAGGAATATTTTCAATAATACGATTTAACGGCGCAGGATTTTTTTTGACAAGGAAATCACTAAAAGCGGCGGGGACGGTTTCTCCGAAAGCCACAATATGATTTTGGAGAATACTCACAACCGTTTTAATGTAGATAATTTTAAATTCTTTTGAAGCGTCAGTGGAGATTCTAATATCTTTTTCGCTGTAAACGGAATAATCTATTTTTTTAGAAAAATTTCCGTTTAGTAAGTCGCCTAAACTATCAAGTGAAGATTTTTTAATGCCGCCCTCTGTTTGCGCGTTAGGATTCTCGTTAAAAATTTTCGCGGCGTAAGTTTGAGCGAGAAGATCAGTAAAATTATTAGACGCTTGATTCGTGTTTGCCAGTCCGGCGGTTGCTGGTCCGGCAGTTGCTGGATTTCGCAGTAGGGCCGCTTCAAAAGAAAGGCTAGGGTCGTTCTTATTTCCCGAAACTAGCGACTGAATAACAGAACCTATTTCACCGCCACCGTTTTTAAAAGCGATTGTGTAGAGAAAATAGCCGACACCGATAAGGAGTATAAAAAGCGCGCTTATTCTTCTTTTTTTCATGAGTAGAGAAGAGCTATTATCAGCCCTTACTCATTCATTATACAATATTAGAGAGAGCGTTTTTATCGCATTAATGCTGATATTTTGAGGGCGGGCGTTTTCTAGAATGTTAACTGAAGCAAGTTTATTTTTTAGCGCCACAAGGTTCGGCTTATTATCTAAAAAAGGATAATTTTTGAGGTTATTAATCACGGTTTTTCGCGGTTGGCGGAACAAAATTTTTATTAATTGATAGTAATTTGAGGCAATTTCTCTATTAATTTCCGTTGTTTTAAGCCGAATAATTGCCGAATCAACCTTTGGTTGAGGTTCAAAGCTTTTCTTGTCTATAAAGTCGATTATTTCCGGTTCAGCCCAAAACTGCACGGCGGCGGCAAGGATATTCATTTTTGGCGGCTTTGCGGTAATTCGCAAAGCAACTTCTTTTTGTATTGTGAGAACGGTAAAGGAAGGTAAATCTTTCATTTCAGAAATTAACCGGAGCAACTTGCCGGTCAAATAGTAAGGAATATTACCAACCAATTTATAGGAGCTAGAATCTAGAGAATAAAATCTAGAAAAATTTGGAATAATTTTCAAGACGTCGCCTTCAATGATTTTAATTTTTTTGTCGTCTTTAAATCTTTTTTGGAGTTCAGCAGAAAGTGTTTTATCTTTCTCTATCGCAATTATTCTAGATTCTAGATTCTGAATTCTAGATTCTAATTCTCCCGTCAACTCTCCATGCCCCGGACCAATCTCGATTATTGTTTCTCCATCATGAATATCTAGAGCGGAAACAATTTTTTTGATTTTCTCCTGATTTTTTAGAAAGTGTTGTCCTAATTTAGCTCCCATGGCATAATCTATCTATCAGTAGAATTTTAGTACATTTGAAGACCTTTTTTAAGGGTGAATCACGAACGGCCAATTTCTGGTCGTTGCTTTTTGTTTTCGGCTTGTTAGGTTTAAATGTTTTTCTTTTGACTGGCAAAGAGAATTTTTTGGCGAACCGTCTTTCTATAAACTGGGCAAGCGGCGGTCCACTTCCCGCAATTAAGAATAACTCTCTTGCTCTTTTGGGCGGATTAATAAGTGATTCGCGAGAAGTTCAAACAAATAAATTTATGGTTCTCAGTGACGGCGCCGTAATTGGTTCGGTTAATCCTTTGAGCAACACAATGCCAACGCGCAACGGTTTGAAGCGTTATATCGTAAAACGCGGCGATACTTTTTCTTCGATTGCAAAAGAATTTAGCGTAACGCCAGAGACGATTAAATTAGCAAACACCGGTTTAAAATCACAGTTAAAATTAGGACAAGAATTAACAATTTTGCC
This sequence comes from Patescibacteria group bacterium, assembly GCA_038064775.1. GTDB lineage: Bacteria > Patescibacteriota > Minisyncoccia > UBA6257 > GWB1-50-10 > JBBTSG01. The sequence continues at coordinate 130,153 of JBBTSG010000006.1, read as the reverse complement.
GGTTTCGGGAATAATCTATAGCGTAAAAGACGGCGATAGCTTGGATTTAATCGCCAATCTTTATAAAGTTGATCCAGATTTAATAAAACAATTTAACATCAATTATCAGCAAATTTTAAGCAGCGGAAATAGCACCCTCATTCTTCCTTATGCTAAGCCAATTGCCAAATCAACTCTTTCAAATTACGCCGACACCCTGCCAGATTTAAAAGGTTACTTTGTTTTGCCGGCAATTGGTTGGAATTGGGGCGAACTTCACGAATATAATGCTGTTGATATTGCAAACCAATGCGGCGCGCCGATTTACGCTTCAGCTGAAGGTTTGGTTGTGCCCGATGACGTGTTGGGAGATGGTTTAGACGGCTGGAATAACGGTTACGGTCTTTTTGTTTTATTGAAACACCCTAACGGCACAGAGACGCGTTACGGGCATTTAGGAAAAGTTACAGTCCGTCCCGGCGATTTTATATCGCAAGGCGAACAATTGGGTTTAATGGGTAATAGCGGTAACACTCACGGCCCGACTGGCTGCCATTTGCATTTTGAAGTGATTGGCGCTAAAAATCCTTTCGCCCTAAAATAATCCTTAATCGCTGTTTTTTAATCTATATTGAAGCGCTTCAGCAAGATGCGCTGTTTTTATTTCTTCAGATTTTTCGAGATCGGCAATTGTTTGAGCAACTTTAAGCACTCGGTAATAACCGCGGGCAGAAAGGAAAGCTTTCTCAAGCGTGTTCTTCAAAAATTTTTGGGCGGCCGGCTCGATTTTAATTAAACTCTCAACTTGCCGAGAAGACATTTCTCCGTTGCTCCAAATTTTCGGCTTAATATTTCGGAAACGATTTTCTTGAATAGCGCGAGCTTCGGTAACAAGCGTTCGAAAATTTTTATCCTCGTTCTCCAAAGAATTGTTTTTACTTTGAAGCTCTTCAATGGGAATGCGCGGCACTTCAATTTGAAGATCAATCCGATCAAGTAATGGCCCTGAAAGTTTTTTCTGATAGCGCATAATTTCATGCGCCGAACATTTGCAATCCTCATGAACGTCCTCAAAGTGGCCGCAAGGACAAGGATTCATTGTAAGGACGAGTTGAAATTTTGCCGGAAGAGTAACGGTTTGTTTTGCCCGAGCAATATTAATTTTCCCGTCTTCAATCGGCTGACGTAAACTTTCTAAGGCGTCGCGGTGGAACTCTGGCGCTTCATCAAGAAAAAGAATGCCACGGTGGGCTAAACTAATTTCGCCAGGTTTAGGGTTTGTGCCGCCGCCAACTAGGGCGACTAGTGAAGTGCTATGATGCGGTGAACGAAAAGGCCGAAAACTTAGAAAAGGATTTTCTGAATTTAATCCGGCAGCGCTCCAAATCTGCGTTATTTCAATAGATTCTTCGCGGCTTGGCGGCGGGAGAATTGAGGCGAGTGCTTGAGCGAGCATTGTTTTGCCGGTGCCTGGAGGTCCCGACATAAGCAAGTGGTGACCACCGCTTGCGGCGACAAGAAGAGCGCGCTTTCCATGCGCTAAACCCCTGATATCGGATAACCGATTTAATGTTGGCGGAAATTGCGGTTCGATTTTAGTTTTTGGTTGAGCGGTAATAGGCGTAATATTTTCCAGATGTTCTATAATCTGGCGGAGGTTTTTTACAGGAATTACTGTTAAATTTTCATCAATAGCTGATTCTAGAGCGTTTGAAACGGGTACAAAAATTTCTTTCAATTTTTTCTTGCGGGCGAGAAGAGCAATAGATAAAGCGCCGCTAATTGGCCGGAGTTCGCCGTCTAATGAAAGTTCACCGACAAAAATTTTATCTCTAGTTTCAAAAGGCTTCAGTTGGCCGCTTGCAAGGAGATAGGCAATCGCGATTGGTAGATCGAATTTTGAACCCGCTTTTTTAATATCAGCCGGAGCAAGATTGATGGTAATTTTTCTATTTTCTTTAGTTGGCGGTTTAATACCAGAGTTTTTAAGAGCTGAATTTACTCTTTCTTTCGCTTCAGAAACCGCCTTATCAGCTAACCCGACAATATTAAAAGAATGAAGGCCGACATTTAAGTCGGCCTCTACTTCAACAAGGTGAGCGTCAACGCCGTCAATTTCGGCGGAATAAAGCTTTGGCACACCCTTCATCATTTTTTATGAGCTTTACAAAGCTTTGATTGCGGTTCGGCGTGAAGCACGGCAAGTTCAATTTCTTCTCCGCATTCCTCGCAAAGACCGTATTTATTTTCGGCTATTTTTTCTAAAGCTAAATTTATATTCTCAAGGTTTTCTTCAAAGCTTTTTTTAAGTCCAAGCTGATTTGAAAATTCTTCCGCCTCGTCAGTTTCTTCATCGAATGCGTCAATATCGTCACCAAAGTCAGCAACCTTCTTAACTATTCCAATTTTCTTTTCGAGCCCCTCTTTTTCTTTGAGAAGTTGATTTTTGAAGTCAATGATTTGTTTTTCGTTTAAAGCCATTGAAATAAAAATAGCTCGGCGAACCGAGCATGTCAACAACGAGAAAACCTTAAATTTTTTAGAAACCCAAACGCTTTGCCGCTTCCGCGGCGCCAGCCAAATTAGTGCTCAAAAGCAAGTAATTATCAAACCAGGTGTAGCTTAAAGCCGCGTCTGGTAAGGCAAATTTAACAAGCGAAGTCGGCTTAGTTCGGACTTTACCGTCTTGCCAATTACTCGCCACGCCCGGATCGGTTAAGAAGAAATTTTTATTGTCTGGGTCGCTTTGGATTTTACTCATGCTGTCCTGAATCGGACCAACCGTTACGCCATCTTTTAATTTTAAAACTAGGCCTGGCCAGCTACCTTCGTTATTAATGAAAACAAAATGCGTGGCGTCGCTTTCAAAACTGTTCACGAATTCATCTGTGAAAAAACTCGGAGTGATTAATTGCAAAAACTCCTGTATGGAAATTATGTTACCGGCAGAATTTTTTAACACTACTTCTTCAAAAAATGGCGTGGAGGAACTAGTGAAAGAAACAGCGCTTGTAAAAGACGCTAAACTGACCGTAGGCATAGCGAGTGATCGTGTTTGATCGGCGGCTGTTTTGAAATAAGACAAATGAGTAGCTAAGGCCAACCACTTAGATGAAACCGGTTCTACGATTGGCGGTTCGCTAACAACTGGTGGTGGATTAGAAGTAAGAGGCAGTTCGCTAACAACTGAATTTTCTTCTCCATTTGGCGTCGAATTACTCATAAACATTGGGTAGACAACGTAGTAACCAACCGCGCCAAGTCCGATTAATACAACAAGAGTGACAAGAAAAGCAAAAACTCCTTTTTTCCCCGCCGATTTTTTCATTGGCGCGGGTTTTAATGAAGTTTCGTTAGACGCGCTACTAATAGTTGGCGGTTCGAAAACATCTCTTTTCATTGGCATCGGAGTCGGCATAGAAACTGGTGGTATTGCCGATTTTTGCGTTTGAGGAACAGATGGCGGTGGCACATAAGACCGCGGAGCGGTGCCACCACTTTCTTCAAGCGATTTTAAGTCGGAGGCCATTGTCCGCAATTCGATATTTGGCTTTGGAGAAGGCGTAAGCGGTGATTCTCCTTCGCCATTTCCTAGAGAAGACTGGCTTGGTGACCAATTCTGATTTTTAAAATCATTACCGTCCATTTGTTTTATTATACACTATTGAAAAATCCGGCAACTGCCGAATTATTTCATTTTTGTGGATAAGCTAATTTTAAAATCACTCCTTTCAATTATTTAACTTTCGCGCCCTTAAGGGAAAGAGCGATTTTTCCTTCTTCTACGCGCACCACTTTTGCTTTCACTCGATCACCAAGATGAACAACATCTTCCACTTTTTTAACAAAACCTTCTTGAAGTTCGGAGACGTGGATCATTCCGTCCTGATCGCCGCCTAAGTCGACAATTGCTCCGAAATCAAGAATTCGAACAATTTCTCCTTCGACAATTTCTCCGACCATATATTCGTGAGTGATTTGTTTTATGTAAGCAAGGGTTTTCTGAACAGCCGTCTCATCAGTGCCAGCGACATAAATTTTACCGGTTTGTTCGATATCTATCGTTACTAAGCCACCCGCGGCAGCAATCATACCATTAATAGTCCGGCCACCAGGGCCAACCACCAAGCCAATTTTTTCAGGTCTAATTAAAACAGTGTAGATTTTCGGCGCAAAGGTTGAAACGCTTTTTTTTGGCGCAGCAATCGTTTTATTCATTGTCTCCAAAATATGAAGACGGGCTTTTTTCGCTTTCGCAAGCGCGTTCTCAAAAATTTCCGCTGTAATACCCTGAACTTTTACGTCCATTTGCATAGCTGTTATACCAGAATCAGTACCAGCCACTTTTAAATCCATATCGCCGTGATGATCTTCTGGTCCCTGAATATCAGTTAGAACCTTAAATTGTCCGTTATCGTGAAGCACCAAACCCATCGCAATACCGGCGACGTGTTTTTTAATTGGCACGCCAGCGTCCATAAGCGAAAGCGAGCCAGCGCAAGTGGAAGCCATTGACGAAGAACCGTTTGAAGAAAGAGTTTCGGCGACAATTCGGATTGTATAAGGAAAATCATCTTTTGATGGCAGAACTTGAGCGAGTGCTTTTTGAGCAAGCGCGCCGTGGCCGATTTCCCGCCGGCCTGGTCCACCGCGGGCACGACCGGTTTCGCCAACAGCAAAACCCGGAAAGTTGTAGTGAAGCATAAACCGTTTCCGGCCGGAAAATTCCATTGTTTCAACGATTTGTTCGGCGGCAACAGTTCCTAAAGTAGTAACCGCTAAAACTTGAGTGTCCCCTCTCATAAATAATCCAGAACCATGGTTACGATTAAAAATTCCAATTTCACCATGAAGATCGCGCACTTCATCAAGTTTGCGGCCGTCGGGGCGGTTATCACGCTCAAGTATTTCTTTATGAAGGCAATCGTTTACAAGGTTTTCAAATATTCGATCAGCAAAAAGTAACGCTTCACTAGCTTCTTCGGAAGTTTTTATTTTCTCAAACATTAATTTTTTTAGCTCGTGTAGAGTTTTGTTTTTTATCGCGGCGGCCAAATCTTTTTGAACTATATCGGTTATAAGTTTTTTGGTTTTCGGAGTGGGTTCGGCAAGCATGACTTGAGTTTTCGGTTTACCTAGCTCTTTTATGATTTTTTCTTGGAAATCAATTAAGCGTTCGATTTCTTTTTGAGCAGCATTGAATTGCTTTAAAACTTCTTCTTCTTTAATCTCCTTGCCTTCGAATTCAAGCATATTAATTCTCGCTTTCGGGCCGGCAAAAAATGTTTGATAATTTAAGCTACCGTCAGAATTCAAATTTTGGGTTTTTATTCCCGCCACTGGTCCGCCCCAAGGAATATTAGAAATACCTAAAGCGGTTGAGGCGGCAAGTAAAGCAATCGCATCAGGGTCGTTTTTTTCGTCATACGCCAAAATCGTAACAACTACTTGCACTTCCCGTCTTAATCGGTCGTCAAAAAGGGGCCTGATTGTTCGGTCAATGAGCCGAGCCGAAAGCATTGCTTCGTCCGATGGCCGCCCTTCGCGGCGAACAAATCGGCTGCCCATAATTTTTCCAGCGGCGTAAAAACGCTCTTCGTAATCAACGGTAAGCGGAAAATAATCAGTCGTTTTTTCTGTTTCGCCCATTACTACAGTTGCTAAAACCGCCGTTTCACCGTGCCGGCCAATAACCGCTCCGTTCGCTTTATGAGCAATTTCGGAAATCTCTAAACTTAAAGCTTCGCCACCCAACTCACTTTTAAATATTTTTCTTTTTAAATCCATATTTTTTTATTCTTTTCGTCTTTTATTATTTATTTTTAACAAGATCCTAGGAATATTTTCGAGTTCGGTAAAATTATCGGCTACTTCTCGGAGGCGACCAGAGGTGGTTCGGCTGAAGGCGGCTACTTCCACTTGTAGGCCCATTCCCCATTTTAGGTAATCAACAAGCGGGACAAAATCCCCATCTCCCGTTATAAGAATTACCACGTCTAGAAAATTAGCCATTCGGATTGCGTCAACCGCCATACCAACATCCCAGTCCGCTTTTTTACTGCCACCCGGGTTGATCTGGAGATCTTTTACTCTTAATTCCAAGCCGGTTTTTCGCAACGCTTCAAAAAAAGATTCTTCGCCAAAAGCTGTTTCGGATTTCACAACGTAGGCCACTGCTCTGATAAGTCGGCGGCGCGCTAAAACCGTTTTTATCAGTTCCTGAAAATTCACTCTCGATTGATATAAATTTTTGGCCGAGTGGTAAATGTTTTGGACGTCAATAAAAATCCCCACTCTTTGATCTGGCCGCGCATTATTTGAATTTTTCTCAGCAGTCATTTTTAAGTTGTTGTTCTTACTTCATAAATCGCGAAATTATATTTTTCACCCGCGATGAATCAATAAGAAAATGTATTTTAGGAGTTCAGATATAGGAGAGCGCAAATTTGAGCACAACTTTCATCACTTTAGTAATAAGGAAAATCGTGACCACATTTGGCCCAACCTTTTTAATTTAAATTTCTAATTCCAATTTTTTAGACAATTTTTCGTATTGTTTCTCGTTTTCTCTTTTAAGGTATTGGAGAAATTTCCGGCGCTTACCGACCATCATTAAAAGACCGCGCCGCGAGTGGTTATCTTTTTTGTGTTTCTTTAAGTGATCCGCCAACACTTTAATTTGGCGGGTTAAAAGCGCAATTTGGACTTCGGCCGAACCAGTATCGGTCTCGTGCCGACCGTATTCCTTGATCGCTACTTGTTTTTTCTTCTTTGAAAGCATTGTTTTAATTCTATCGGAAAGGTCGAAAAAAGTCAAAATTAATAATGAAAACGCTCTTTTCCTAAAGACCTAAGAGAAAATATTTTGCGATGGCTCATTAGAAATGTTGCAAAATAGTTTCAGGTTTTGCGACAAATGAAGTTGTTGCAACAATCTTTATTTTGCGACAGGTGTATAATTTAAGTTAATGACCGAAATTGAAAAACTTCTCACCGACTATCTAGGTTATCTCGAAATTGAAAAAAACCGGTCGCCGAAAACGCGGGAAAATTACGAGCGTTACTTGCGTTTCTTTCTTCGTGAGACAAAAATTCGTTCGGCAAAAGAAATCACAGAAAACCTTGTCCGCGATTTTCGGGTGAGGCTTGCCCGCCGTGACATTAAAAAAATAACGCAAAGTTATTACGTAATTGCCCTAAGAAATTTTCTAAAATACTTAGTAAAACGCGGCGTAAAAACTCTTTCGCCAGAGACGATTGAATTACCGAAAATTTCCCGTAGGGACATTGAAGTTTTAGATTATCGTGAATTAGAACAGCTTCTTGCTTCTTCAAAAAATAACGACCTTCGTTCTCGCCGTGATAAAGCGGTTTTGGAAACACTTTTTTCAACTGGTTTGCGGCTTGCGGAACTTTGCGCTTTACCAAAAACCCTAGATTTAAAAAGAGGTGAAATTTCTGTTCGAGGCAAGGGTGATAAACTGCGGATAGTTTTTCTTTCGGACGGCGCGAAAGAATCGCTCAAGAAATACCTTGAAATGCGGACTGATATTGAACCGGCGCTTTTTATAAGTTTGGATAAGCGCAATAAATCAATCGGCCGGATTACGCCTCGAGCGGTTGAGCGTTTAATTGAAACAAGGGCGCGGGAAGCCGGTATCTCAAAACGGGTTCATCCTCATCAAATTCGCCATTCTTTCGCGACTGATTTGCTGATTAACGGCGCTGATTTGCGATCAGTTCAAGAGCTTTTGGGTCACGCGAATATCGCAACTACCCAGATTTACACTCATCTTACAAACAAGGAATTGCGGGAAGTTCATTCGGCTTTTCACGCTCGCCGGAGAAAATAATTTTGCCATGTTATACTACTACTATTATTGATATGGGATTTTTCTCTTCCGACAAAACTCTTTATCGGGAAAAACTCGGAATTTTACTAAATCAAATTTCTGCCCTTTCTCCAGAAGAAAAAGAGTACGTTAAGGCGATATTTGGCAAATACGCGGCGGATGGTATTTCAAAATTTGAAGCTGAAAAAGCCATTCGCGAATTGAAGTTTAATTTTTCCGACAATCTTGATTCCACTGAGGTAGAAAAAATAAAAATAAAAATCCTCAGTTTTTTTACTTAACTAATTTAGAGACCATAAGTAAAAGGCGCAACAACAACGAATCCCAAAACAACCGCGCTTATCGTAAGAACGAGCGGCAAAATTTTATTTTGACTACCCTCCGTTTGAAGATATTTTTCAAAAAATAGCGCGGCAAGACAAAGTGAAAAAATAAAAGCCGGCAGGTAGTGGTAAATATAAGTAGCGCGGTTTACGAACACGAAAGGTAAAATAGAGGCAATGTAACCGCTTGCTAAAATTAAGGTTGGTTGATCATTTTTCAGTTCTTCGGTTTTTCTGAAAGCTCGCCAAATTAGAGAAAGTAACGTCAGAAGCGAGAAAATCCAAACAGTTGGATTGCCCGCGGAAACAATCTGTTTACCGAGATCGTGAAAAAAGGAAATCGGTTTATACATTAGCGGCCACGCGTACCAATAACTATGGATTACGTTTTTTGGATTAATACCACCGCTTGTGTAGCCCGCCGCGGAAAAAAGGATTTCCATTGTTGTCGCTTTTATGGCTGTTAATAAAGAATTGGTTGCAGGCATTATTTGAGTATTATTTGGCGTAAAAATCGGTTGATGGAGCGTCACTCGGTCGGTAGCGGGAATAAACAAAAGATTTCCAAAAAACCAAACAAGCGCGAGCACAAAAAAACCAATCGCTATAAACAAAATTATTTGTCGTTTCGATAACCAACCTTTTTTAAAGAAATAAGCGACAATTAGCGGCGCCAAAAAAGTTACAGCGATTAATTTAACGCTTAGCGAGAGTCCCCACAATACGCCGCCCAAAATTGGTCGAGGTTTTTGTTTTAAAATTAGGGCGAGAGCGAGAAAAGCAAAGCTTAAATACATGCCATTCAAAAGAATAAAGCGAGTATCAACGAGAATAGCGTTTTCAAACACGGCAAAAAACATTCCAAGCAAAGCGATTGATTCGTTTTGAGTTAAGTTTTTTAGGAAATAATAAATCGCGAAAACAAGTAAGACGCCGAAGAGCGCGCTCACAAAACGGAGCGTTAAATAAGGAAAAGCGCCGTAAGGGTTGGAGTATGGCTCCGGTGTAATTTGGCCAGTCGAACTGATTTTTACGTCAATAAAATGAATTTTTTCGAAATGGCTCTGGTCAAATAAAAAAAGCGGCAAGGCGTAGATAATTTTTCCAAGCGGCGGATGAACATCAATAAATGCCCGATGCAAGCGATAGTCGGCGGCGTAAGTGGCGAAATAACGCTCGTCAAAAGCAGGCGAGGCGGGAAAACCCAAACGGAAAAGGTGAAGTCCAACACTCAAAAGGAGAAAAAAAATGACGAGAAGTTTGGAAAAAGATTTGTCTACTTCCATAAAATTTTTTGTGGGCAGGGAGGGACTCGAACCCTCAACCCTTTCGGGATAGCGTCCTAAGCGCTACGCGTATACCAGTTCCGCCACCTGCCCATTTGTGCGCCTGCCTGCCGGCAGGCAGGTCTGCCTCCGCCGGCTGGCGGATCGCCACCTCGGCTAATGCGTCGATTTAACTAGATTTTAACAGGCGTATTCTGATTTGACAAGTAAAAAGCTTTATGTTATCATTATAGCAGTTAGTTAACAATTAAATTAATCATATTTTAAGGAGAAACATCATGAAATTCAAAGAATTTTTCAGCAAAACTTGGAAAGCTCTTATGGAAGCTTTTAAAGAAGAAAAAAATAAAACGGCTGAGAAAGCCGAAAAATTTTTTCAGTTCTACGGCTTAAGCAGATTGCTTATAACCGTTAGTCTTATTCTTCTAACTGTTACCTCTCTGTCTTTTTGGTTGGGGATTATCGCGACAGTATTTTTACCCCTTTTATTGATAAAGAAAGGGTTTGTTGAAAAAAACGAAGTCGCCGCTGTCTATTTTTTAAAGCGTCACGTTAAAGATATCGATTCAGGGCTTTATTTCATTTTCCGATTTTTTGAGGAAATAAAGAAAGCTTCGACAATTCAAAAAACACTAGAACTTGAAATAAAGGTTAAGACGGTTTTAGCTGCCGAAAAAAACCAAAAAGAAGACAGAAGAGACGAGATTAATGTAATAATCCCATTTACTGTTTCTTTGAAGCCGAGAATAGGCTACTTGAGAGTTTTCTTTAAAGATTGGGACAGTATCGATAATCTTCAAAAGAAATTAACAAGCAAAATTATTTCCTATCTAGGAGAAATCAGTCTTCAATATTCTCCTTCTGAATTCGTCAATAAAAAAGCCGAAATTCAACTACTGATAAATTTCTTTTTACGATCGGACTTCTTGCCACATAAAGGCGAGATAAACGATTTAGCAAAGAAACATTGGCAGGAAATAAGAGGTTTGGGTTTCAAGGAAAGTGTTACGCGAGTCGAACTGAAAGATCGTCTGGGGTTTTATAACAAATTCCATGATGTTTTGAATCACTGGTTGAACGAAAATGCTTCTAAGGTGATCTCGCCAATTGAGGAATCTTTTGGTATTGAAATCGAAGAAGCTTCTTTGGAAACGCCGGAATACGGTAAAGAACTTAATGCCGCGATAGAAACAAGAATAAAAGCGCAAAAAAAAGCTGAGGAAGTAGATGTCCGACTCAAGGAAATCAAGAAATTTCAAAAAGCGTTAATGAAACTGAACGGCACAAAAGGCAATCCAGAATTTGCCGAGCGGGCAACGCGAATGGCGATAAATGAAATCGACCAAATTATTGGTGGAGCGAAGAACACGATTCACACAATAACTGGCGAGAACAAAGTTGCCGAAATTTGGCTTCAGCCGGAAGGAGGTAGGTTATGAGTATTAGACAATTTCTTGGACTTGGATTATTGGCGGTCTTGGTTGTTGCCATCATTGCCGTTAATTTTAAGAACAGTCACGAAGTAAAGGGACTTTTCGACTCAAAAACTATCATTCAAACAAACGCTTCTAGTTTCCCGCCGGAAGAATACGTTGTGAAACTTGTTGGCAGTAAGCCGGTTGAATTAAAACCTAGTTCGTTTGACCGCCGTTATGAATTTACGTCGGATTATGCGCCTTACCGTTTATTCACGATAAAAGAATTAGGTGATACCGTATACGATGTTGCCAAGACAAAAAAAACTTTTTGGCATGGCGTTGGATCTGGTACTTCCTGGCTCCAAAATATCGGTGATGATTCGACTATAGTGACGACGGTTCGCATCAAAAGAATCGGTTGAAGTAAAAAAAACAAAGCCCCACTTTTTAGTGGGGCTTTTCTATTTAAGTCGTGCCAGTTAAGAGATTTCCAACAATCGCCTGAATACCGGTTGCGAGAAGCGCAATTACTGCCGCAATTACGGCGTAAAGAATCCTTTTTTTCGCTTCTTTAACCTTTTCTTCGTCACCGCCAGCGGTTAAATATAAAAACGCTGCCCAAATTACCATCCCAACCGCAAGCGTCCAGAAAATTCCCATCAACCAATCAACATAAATACTTAATTTACTCGCGCTCTCTATTTTTGAATCAAGTAAAACGTCTGGTCGCGGAAGAGTGTATTTGCCGGTGCCACCACCTTGGTAGATTGGTTTATCCAAACCCTGAGCAGTCGCTTGTTTTACAAATATCGCGAAGCTAAATAAGTTTTTTAGAGTTTTTTCAAACATATTTCATTGAATTCGGCCGGTAAGCAAACCAGAAACGATAATATCAATACCGGTTGAAAGTAAAGCGATTGCCGCGGCGATTACGGCGTAGAGAAGAAATTTTTTCGCCTTAGTAACTTTCTCTTCGTTTCCGCCGGCCGTGAGATAAAGGAAGGCGGCGTAAATTACGGTCGCGACGGCGAGAATCCAAAAAAGATTTATAAACCAAGTAACGATCGCCGCAACTGCGCCGTAGGTTTGGTCAATGTTTGTAATAGGCGCCTTCGGAATGCTATTAATTACTTGATCAGACGCAGCTTGAATGATATTAATTAATGAAAAATAAACAACAACCGACAAGGTTCTTAGAAAATTTTTTTTGAAAAGATTCATTTTAGGAACCTAACAAACTTGTAATAATCGCTTTAATACCATTCGCGAGCAGAACAATCGCGGCGGATATAACCGCGTAGAGAATATATTTTTTCGCCTTTTCCACTTTTTCTTCGCTCCCACCCGCCGTAAGGTATAAAAAAGCTGCCCAAACAATAAAGCCGACGGCGACCACCCAGAATATGTTGTACATATAGGTGACAATTTTTTCGACGGCTGGTTGAATTTGATCAACGTCCGTGATTAGCGGCTCGTCCTGTGCCTTCGCGAATAATGGAAAAGCGAGAGGTGAAAAGAAAACTAAACCATCAACTATTTTTTTAAAAAACTTTCGCATGTTATACATATTTAAATTAAATACCCCGAGCCCAAAATTTATTATTGTGCCCGGGGTATTTTTAGATTTAAGTCGTGCCGGTTAAGAGGTTTGTCACAATCGCCTGAATACCGGTTGCGAGTAACGCAATTGCGGCGGCGATAATCGCGTAAATCACCCTTTGCTTCGCGTCTTTGAGTTTTTCTTCATCACCTCCAGCGGTGAGATATAAGAATGCCGCCCAAATCACGAAAGCGACGGCGAGCACCCAGAAAATACCAATTAGCCAGTTCACAATTCTCGTAACTGTGAAACTCACATCTCCCAAACTGTCGATCGGCGCGGTGTCAACGATTTGCGCGAGCGCAACAACTGGCAAAACCGCGAGCGAAAAAACGGCAATTTGGAAACCCACCTTCTTTAAATTTTTCATAAAATTAATTAAATACTTTATTTACGGAAACCTCGACCTTTTTCGTTAGGACTTGAAGAAATTAGTAATAATACTAGTAATTCCCCAGCCAATTAGGATTATAGCATAGCCAATAAGCGTATACAAAATAGTTTTTTTGCCGGTTTTAAATTTTTCCGGGTCGCCAGCGGCAAAAATCATTTGAAAAGCGCCCCAAACAATCATGCCGACCGCAATCGGCGCGCTAAGCGTAACCAACCAATTAACAATTTTGTGAATCAAGTCTGAGATGTCGTTTGTGTCACCTAGTGGGTTGCAGAGGCCACCACCGCAATCCTGCTCATATTGAGCAAGCGCCATTGGCGTAATAATTAATTGTGTTAGCGTAAAAACGATTATTAAAACAAGAAAAGGATAAACAATTTTCATCGTATTTATTTTAGCATTTTTACTAACATTCAAGATTAGACCAAGTTTTGAAATCAAAGCCGCTCGGGCTCATTAAATTGAGAATCGTATTTATAATCGCGTAAGCGGCAAGGGCTATAAGTAAGCCGACTAAAGCGCTTGTAATTGCTTTTTTACCGGACGAAACTTTTTCCTCCGAACCGCCGGCGGTCATCAAGCGAATCGCGCCAAAGACAACCATTAAAGCGGCGAGACCGATCGCGATTGTAGTTAAGAAATTAATTATATTTTGGGTAACTTTTAGCGCGTCGCAAAGATTACAACCAGTTTCAGCAATATTACAAGTTGGACCGCCTTTAGGACCAGTTCCGTCCCAAATATTTTTAGCGGAAACAGGAGTAGCCGCGACCATAATCATAACTATTACAATTATCGATAAAAACTGCGAGACGAGTTTTGTTTTTGTGGGTGTAATAGTCATATAGTTATCGTTATTGTATTTTAGCCATTAGCTGACTTACGCTATCCTGCGCCTGTCTTAAAGATTTCATTGGGTCTGCGCCATTTATAATAACCGAATCAATCAATGTTTTGAAAAGTGCGCTAATTTGGTCCGCGTCAATTTGCGGCCAAGAGCGGGCGGTTAAAATTTGTTTCGCGAAAACTCCTAAAGAAGGATCGCCGGCGTACTGATTTACCAAACTTAAAAGCGCCGGTGGTTTTTTAGTTTTTAGAACGTAGTCGTTCACGCCCACCTCGTTAGTTGTAAGGTGAATAATAAAATCCCAAGCGATCGCGCTATTGCGACTTTGACGAGAAACGGCATAGCCGAAGTAGTGACCATAGGTTACAAGTTTTTTTGCTTCAATCGGTTGAGGCGCGGGAGTAACCGCGAAATTCAGAAAAGCGTTCCGTTCTTTAATTTTCCCTATGTCAGATGCGTAACCGAAAATCATTGCCACTTTTTCGTTTGCAAAAGATTCGATCGAGTCAGGAAAAGAATTATTCCAAGTGTAAGTTTTTTTGCTCGAATTACCGAATTGAGTGTAAAAATTTAGAGCGTTTAATCCTTCGGGAGAAGCAAAAGTGGCCGAGCGGAAATCGGCGCTTGTCATTTGCGTGCCGGTTTGGAGCATTAAGAAACTCAAGATATCCGCGGCATTCGCAATGTTTTTAGCGGTGCCAATTCCAGCGCCAGCACTTAAGAGTTTATTGTTTTGATCAGTAGTCGTAAGTTTTGGGATGTCATTTTTAAAATCTTCCCAAGTTGCGGGTGGTAGAGCAACTCCTTTTGAAGCCAAAATATCGCGGTTATAAATCATGGCGAGCGTGTCAATTGAAAGTGGTAGGGCGTAGAGAGCGTTTTGAGTCGCGAAATCCGACTCAACGATCTGAGGAAAGCTTCCGCGAAGATTTAGCAGGGAAAACCTTACTGCTGGCACAGCGACAATTTTATTTAAATTTCGCGGCAAGTCGGTATTTCGAATCATAAAAATATCCGGCCCGTTGCCAGCGGCAAGAGCGTCTAAAAGCGCAGTTTGATAATCATCAAAATTATTGAAAGAACGATAATTTATTTCCACGTTCGGATAATTCGTTTTGAAAGCGCTTATTGCCAAACTATAATCATCGGATTTATCTCCCGCACCCCAAAAATTTAACTTCGCTTGAATTTTATTCGGTCCTCCACTTCCGCCACCGGTTTGTCTTAATCCAGGTAGAACGCCGGCAAAAACTAAACCGATTAAAACAATAATAAAACCGGCAACGCCGATAAAGATAAGTTGGTTTTTGTTTAAATTCATAAAGTTATCTTAATCTACGAATTATATCCGAATCTACGAACGTCTACGAACAGATTTAATCAATCCGGATTGATTAAAGGCAAACAATTCCGTTTAATTTGTCCCCCTTTTCAAGATTCATAATTCGGACACCTTGAGTCGAGCGGCCGGCAATGCGAATGTCTTTTAACTTTGTCCGCAACGCCTGCCCTTTTGAAGAAAATGCGAGAATTTCTTCGATTGAGTCGTCAACGATATGAACGGCTATCACGAGCCCAGTTTTATCCGTTGTCTTCGCGGTGCGAATGCCGCCGCCGCCTCGATGCTGAACCTTATACTCTTTTAACGGCGTTTGTTTGCCGAAACCGTTTTCAGTTAAGACGAGCAAACGCTGATTTTTTTCAGCTATCTCGCCATTCCCTTTCTTTATTATATCAAGACCAACTATTGAATCGCTTTTTTTAAGGCGGCTGCCACGAATACCAGAAGCGGTTCGGCCCATTTTCCTTATATCTTTTTCTTTGAAGCGAATAGATTGGCCGCTCGCGCTCACAAGAATAATTTGATCCTCACCACTTGAGGGCGAGACCCATTTTAGGGCATCGCCAGTTTTAAGTCGGATTGCGATAATTCCGCTTTTGCGGACATTCATAAAATCTTCAATTGCCGTCTTTTTAACCATTCCGCTTTTTGTCGCCATTACTAAAAAGGCGGGCGCTTTTTTTTCGGAATAACTTACCATCGCGCTCACCTTTTCATTCGGCGGAATAGTGAGGAACATATGAATTGACTTACCTTTAGCTGTTCGACTTGCGACCGGAATTTCATACGCTTTAGTTTGGAAAACTCGACCGCGATCGGTAAAAAACAAAGTATTGTCGTGAGTGTCAGCTTGAGTGATTTGCTGAATTTGGTCTTCTTCTTTTAATTCAAAACCGATTAAACCTTTACCGCCGCGTTTTTGAGCGCGGAAAGAAGTCGGTGGCATTCTTTTAATATAGCCGTCTGAACTTAAGATAATAATCGCTTCTTCTTGAGGAATTAGATCTTCTTCTCTAAATTCTTTGAGGCTGTGGGGAATAATTTTAGTTTTTCGTTCGCTTGGGAATTTTTCTTTCAGTTCCTTGAGTTCAGTTTTAATAATTTCAACAATTTTTTTCGGATTTTTTAAAATCAATTTCAACTCGTCGATTATTTTTTTCTTCTCTTTAAGTTCCGCTTCCAACTTTTCCCGTTCAAGGGCGGCCAAAGTTTGAAGTTTCATTTCTAAAATCGCGTTGGCTTGAATTTTCGTGAATTTAAATTTGGCAATAAGATTTTTTTCGGCAGCCGCCTTATCATCTGATTTTTTAATCGTCGAAATAATTTTATCGATCTCGCTTAACGCTTTTACCAACCCGATTAAAATATGAGCTCGTTCTTCGGCGCGTTTTAAATCAAACTCCGTTCGGCGGCGGACGATAATTTTACGATGCTCTAAATACTCAACAAGAATATCTTTTAGAGAAAGCGTTTGCGGTTGAATGCCGTCTTTTAAGGCAATCATGTTGAAATAAATATTCTTTTGAAGTTCGGTGTATTCAAAAAGCCGGTTTAAAATTTTCTGCGGGGGCACGTCATTTTTTAGTTCCACTACTATTCGCAAACCATCACGGTCGGATTCGTCGCGTAAATCTCGGATGCCTTCTATCTTTTTTTGCTGAACGAGGTCAGCGATTTTAGTAAGTAGATCGGATTTATTAACCTGATATGGAATTTCCGTAATGATTATTTGGTACGAACCGCTTTTTCGCTCTTCAATGTCGGCAACAGCGCGGACGGTAACCGAACCGCGGCCGGTCATGTAAGCTTCGGCGAGCGCTTTTTCGTCATAAATTATTCCACCAGTTGGAAAATCTGGTCCGGGCACAAATTTTATTAACTCTTTATTTTCCGCTGTCGGATTATCGGAAAGGTGAATGATAGCGTTAACAATCTCCACTAAATTATGAGGTGGAATAGAAGTAGCCATGCCGACGGCAATACCAACCGTACCGTTTAATAAAAGGTTAGGTAATTTTGCCGGCAAATATTTCGGTTCAAGGCGGGCGTTGTCGTAATTAGGTTGCCAGTCAACAGTTTCTTTTTCAATATCAAACAAAAGCTCTTCGGCAATTTTGGTAAGCCGGGCTTCTGTGTAACGCATCGCGGCCGGCGCATCACCGTCAATCGAACCCCAGTTGCCTTGGCCGTCAATCAACGGATAGCGAAGAGAAAAATCTTGCGCCATTCTTGCTTGCGCGTCATAGACGGCAATATCGCCGTGTGGGTGGTATTTACCTAAAACTTCACCGACAACATTAGAAGATTTTTTAAATTTCGCGCCGTGGTTTAATCCCATATCCCACATTGCCCAAAGAATCCGGCGTTGCACGGGTTTTAAGCCGTCGCGGACATCCGGCAGGGCGCGGGAAACAATAACCGACATCGCGTAATCAAGATAAGATTCCCGAAGTTCGGTTGTTATTTCGCGCGGCTCAATTTTTTCTTTAGGTTTTTCCATTTTTATTTTTTAGGGCAAAAGGGTTTTCGGCACCGGTTCTTGAGTAGGGGGTAGAAAATCAGTGTTTGTCCCATTTTGAATCGAAAAAGTATTTGTTTGACCAACATTATTATTCAGGTTTTCCAGTTTTTGATTAATCCCCTCTTTAAGGGTGCTAAATTTTTGACCGAAATCTTCTTTGACTGTTTGAAAACCTCGGCTCACCGTGTCAAAAAAATTTTCAGTTTGCGGATTATTATTTTTCTGGCCATCCTCTTTTTTAGCAAGCACCGGTAAGGCAAGATTTAAATATACAAACCAAAGGCTAATAATTAAAAGCATTAAAATTGCCGAAGTGCTAAAAAGCCAGCGTTTTTTTACGCTATCTTCCGATCGCTGAATCTTTCGCAACCCCAGCTTAAAATTTTCTCGTATGTTTTTTAACCTGTTCATGGCGTAAGGCATTTAATTTCAAGTGCGCCTGGTTTCAAATCCTTAGCTTTAACAACGATTTTTTCAGTTGTTTCGCAGGAATTTTTCTGGAAGTTTTTAAGAAAAGGTTTTATATCTTTGAAAAGCGAAGGGATTATAATACTCGGATTAATTTCTTTAATAATTTTTGCCACAGTTTCTGTATTAATGTATGGCTTCCCGCCAGCTGGCGCGATAACAATATGCGCGTTTTCAAGATGAGTAATTGTTTTTTCATCAAGCTCTTTACTTAGATGGCCAAGGACAGCGATTTTAATCTCGTCAAATTTTAAAAGGTAAATTGTTTTTTCAGTTTTGCCGTCGTTCTGAGCGCTAAAACCTCGAATTTCAATTCCTTTTATTTCGTACTCGCCTTGATGATCAATAAAAATTGGTTCGCCGTCTATTTCTTCTGTTGCCACAAGAGCGGGTTTTAAAGTGCTTAAAACAACCTGCGCTCCTTTAAAAGAGCGTTGGTTTGTCGGATCAAGCAGTACCGTAAGCGAACCAGCCTGAAATTTGAAGTAATTTTCCCCTTGATAAGTAATAACCATCTTCTTCTTAACACTACTTTACTAGATTTTAGGCCACCTTTCAAATGAGAATAATTTGATGGTTCGACCCATTCGAATACCTCAGGGCAAGCAAACTCACCATCAACACTGAGCTAATCGAATGTGTTGACAAGAATCCTTTAAAATCTATAATTCTTTGACTGTATGGCTAATACAAAGACAAACGGCAACATTTTTTCCGAAGTGGTGAAAAACGACCCCAGCTTAGTTGCCATCTTAAGAGCGGGCGACTTAGTTGAAGGAACTATTTTAGAAAAGAACACCAAAATGATTTTAATTGATTTGGGCCGTTACGGCACTGGCGTTGTTTATCGCGGCGAGTTTCAAAACGCCCGAGAAATGGTGCGTAATCTTAAAGTAGACGATCCGGTTCATGGCAAGGTAATTGAGATTGATAATAATGACGGTTTAATCGAACTTTCTCTCTCTGAAGCTGGCCGGCAAAAGGCCTGGAACGAACTTCAGGAACTGCAAGCCAAAGACGAACCAATCGCGGTAAAAATTACAGGTTCTAACAAGGGCGGACTGACAACGGAATTAAACACGCTTTTAGCCTTTTTACCGGTTTCCCAGCTTGGTAACGAACACTATCCAAAAGTAGCGCCTGGCGACCGAACTCAATTGAGTCAAGCGCTTGAAAAACTGGTTGGCGAAACAATTAACGTAAAAATTATTGATCTGAATCCCCGCACCAACAAATTAATTGTTTCCGAAAAAGCGGCGGTAGAATTGAATGCAAAAGAATTAGCTAAAAATTATGAAGTGGGACAAACAATTGAAGGAATTGTCTCCGGCGTGGCTGATTTTGGCGCTTTCGTTCGTTTCACTGACAATCCGGCGGTTGAAGGCCTGATTCATATTTCCGAACTTGATCACCGCGTTATCGAAAACCCGAAAGAAGTGGTGAAAGTTGATGAAGCGGTAAAAGCAAAAATTATTGAAATCAAAGACGGCCGAATTTCTCTTTCTTTAAAATCTTTGCAAATTGATCCTTGGCTTCACGCTCAAAAAATTTACAAAAAAGGTTCAATTATCAAAGGCAAGGTTTATAGCTTTAATCAGTTCGGCGCGATTATTAACTTAGATGGCGGTTTGCAGGGCCAGGTTCACGTTACTGCTTTTGGCGGTCTGGAAGAAATGAAAAAAGCCTTAACCGCCGGTAATGAATATAAATTTATCGTGGAAGAGGTAAAAGCCGAAGAGAAAAGAATAACGCTTGAACTTCAAAAATAAGAGTTAGTGTAACTTGACAGATTTATTGCAACCTGCTATACTTATAGCAGTTTTTTAAATCTCATTAATATTCACTTTTAGAAGGAGTAAGCAATGAAAATAGTCAATGATGATAAGCAGAAATTTGAAAAAACGGGTCTTGAAGAAATTCAAAAAACCAAGAACGTTTTTTTCAAAGCGGTCGCCGCACTGATGGCAGAAAAGGCAAGAATTACCGCTCACTCGGATTGGCAGTTCTCAAAGAGATTCGTTGATCGCGTGAATGCGATTGAAGTAGAGATAAGCCGTTATGAAAATCAGATGAGCGGCGATGCTATCAATGAAGCCGAAGGCATCGGTAATTTCAACGCTCTCATGACCACGCTGAATTTGATTGTTGAAAAGGCTGGAAGAGTTACCGCTGGCACTGATCTTGCGGCACTCCAACATCTTTACAGTGACAATGTGAATTTGGCCGTTCAGAACGAAAATCTTCGCAAAGCGAACGAAATCGAAAAAGCGAAAGTGGCGCGAGAAAAATTGTGGTATCAATGCGTCCAATTTCGCAACTCGGTTTACGTCGCGCCGGAATATCAAAAACCGGCGGTCAAATCCTTGGTGAATTTGTTCAATAAGGCTCAGCGTTATCTTGTGGGCGCTTCAAAACAAGTTCAGGCCTCGCGCGAAGTACGAATGAAATCGTCGGATCTCACGGCGAAGGAATTACTTCGTCATTTGCGGCCAGGTCATCTTGCCGGTTGGTTTTACTGGGAAGATCATGGCGACCGAAAACGTCTGTTCGTAGACGTTGCGGCATTAGCTCGCGAAACAATTACTGTCCTAGATGGAACAGGATTTTTCACCAAGATAATTGGCGAAGAATACGTTTCCGGACAGTTGCCCAAAGAACTCGTCGCTGCGCTTCACCGGATAGAAATGGTGGTTGAAAAGTCGGCGCTTCGTCTTGTGAAAAGTAAGGCGAGTTAAACTCTCATAAGCCCCCGTTGCTAAATTAGTAGCGCGGGGCTTTTTATTTACGTTTTCTATAGATTTTACTTTCTCGCTAAAATTTCCTATATTTAAATAGTTTTTAACACTATGAAAAATTTAAGTAAAAATTTATTTTTGGTTTTCGCCATTCTTTTTTCAATCACACTTATTTTTTCCTTATTTTCCGATTTCAGCGCTTCTACGCCAAGCGTTTTGACAATTGACGCAGTCGTGAAAAAAATTAATGAAGGAGCTGTGAAAAGCATCGCCGTAAACGGCAATGATTTGAAGATTATGATGACGGACGGTTTGGAAGCGACTTCGCGCAAAGAAAACGAAAGCGGTCTTTCGGAAACTTTAAAAAACTATAATGTTGATCAAGTAAAACTTCAGAATGTTGAATTAAGCGTTGTTGATGAAGGCGGTTTAAAATACTGGCTTGGTATTTTAATTCCCGCGCTTTTACCTTTAATTTTAATGGTGCTGATTTTTTGGTGGCTTTTCCGGCAAACCCGTTCCGGCGTGAATCAAGCGTTTTCTTTCGGCAAGGCGAATATGAAACTTTTTTCAACCGCGAGCGATCGAGTAACTTTTAAAGACGTAGCTGGTTTAAAAGAATCAAAGCAGGAACTGGAAGAAGTAGTTGATTTTTTGAAACATCCGAAAAAGTTTTTAGAAATTGGCGCGCGTATTCCTCGCGGCGTGATTTTAATGGGTTCGCCCGGAACTGGCAAAACCTTACTTGCCCGCGCGGTGGCTGGTGAATCGAACGTTCCTTTTTTCCATCTTTCCGCATCAGAGTTTGTCGAAATGTTTGTCGGTGTGGGCGCTTCTCGCGTGCGGGATTTATTCCAAACCGCGAAAAAAGCCGGACCCTCAATTATTTTTATCGATGAAATTGACGCGGTTGGGCGCGAGCGCGGTACGGGGTTGGGCGGCGGCCACGATGAACGGGAACAAACTTTAAATCAAATTTTGGTGGAAATGGACGGTTTCGACCGTAACACGAACGTTATTGTAATCGCGGCAACCAACCGACCGGACGTTTTGGACTCCGCCTTGCTTCGACCCGGCCGTTTTGACCGAAGAGTGTTTTTGGATATGCCGGACATAAACGACCGGGAAGAAACTTTAAAAATTCATATGCGTGGCAAGCCGGCGGATAAATCCGTTAATTTGCGAATGGTGGCTGTTCGCACGCCGGGATTTTCTGGCGCGGACTTAGCAAATCTTGTAAACGAAGCAGCGATTT
The DNA here is from genome assembly GCA_038064775.1 of Patescibacteria group bacterium. Classification (GTDB taxonomy): domain Bacteria; phylum Patescibacteriota; class Minisyncoccia; order UBA6257; family GWB1-50-10; genus JBBTSG01. The sequence goes on along the minus strand of JBBTSG010000006.1, from coordinate 108,132 downwards.
TAGCGGCGCGTCATAATCGGAAATCGGTTACGGGAGAAGACATTCTAATTTCCGTTGAAAAAGTTTTACTCGGGCCGGAAAGGAAGGGTCGAGTGATTTCAACGAAAGAAAAAGAAATTACCGCTTATCACGAAGCCGGGCACGCGCTCGTTGCAGCCGCTCTAAAAGAAGCTGATCCGGTTCACAAAGTTTCGATTGTGAGTCGCGGTATGGCTGGCGGGTATACTTTAAAATTACCAATCGAAGAACGGCGGCTTCGAACAAAAGCGCAATTTATTACTGATTTAGCGGTAGCTTTCGGCGGTTATGTGGCGGAATCAATTGTTTTTAAAGACGTTACAACCGGTTCTTCAAGCGATATTCGCCAAGCGACGGATTTAGCGCATCGGTTAGTTACTCAATATGGCATGAGTGAAAAATTAGGCCCGCGCACTTTTGGTAAAACGCAGGAAATGGTTTTCTTGGGACGAGAAATTTCATCCGAAAAAGATTATTCGGAAGATATCGGTAAGACGATTGATGAAGAAGTGAATGGTTTAATAAAAAAGGCGCAAACGGCGGCGCAAAAAATTATCACAAGTTACCGGGCAACGCTCGATAAAATTGCCAAAACTTTGATTGAAAAAGAAACTTTGGAGCAAGAGGAATTTTACAAAATTGTAAAAAGTTTTAATCTGAAGCCAGTGCTGATAAAGTAAATCCGGCATCTGACGGAGCGGGCCAGTAGCATAGCGGCTAATGCAACGAGCTTATACCTCGTAGATCGATGGTTCGAGTCCATCCTGGCCCACTTTTTCGGACGGTTAGCTCAGTGGTAGAGCATCGCTTTTACACAGCGAGGGTCGCTGGTTCGATCCCAGCACCGTCCACCATACAAAACTTGATTATTAATTAGTCTATGGTATACTAACACTAGTTAATTTTTCATAAAAATTTTGAAAGGTTTCAAGATGACAACTACTGGTCCATACGATCCGCTGACCCCAGCAGAAATAGATAATGTGGATATTAGAGAGTTCTTAACTCATTCTCGTTGAAAGAAGGATTTTTCATAAATTTATAAAGAAAGGAGAAAGTTTATGATATACGATCCTAATGACGGTTGTATTTGCGGAGATTCCGATTGTGACCAAAACGGACCCAATGATTAATAAATAAGCCGTCATACATAGAGAGCCCAATAGGTATAACCTGCCGGGCTCTTTTTATTTGACAACAAAACCAGATTAGCGGAAGATACAAATAATATGCCTTTGCTTTTCAACAGTTCGTTCGGTTTAAAATTGAGCATTCCCGAAATTGTGCGGGAAATTGTCCGTTTCATTAAAGAAGATCCGAATCGACCTTACAAAATCGTGATTGGCACTGATTCTCAAGCGCTTCAAAACAAGTACGCCGATTTTGTTACCGCCGTTGTGGTGCATCGAGTTGGGAATGGTGGCCGGTATTTTTGGCGGCGCGTGCAGGAAGGAAAATTTCACACTTTGCGCGACCGAATAATTAAAGAAGTTTTAACTTCAATTGATATTGCCCGCGAAACATTAACCGAACTCCAAAAAGAAGCGAAAGGTTTGAACTGGGATTTTGAAATTCACGCGGACGTGGGCGAAAACGGCCCGACTAAAGCGTTAATTCAGGAAGTGGTGGGCATGATTCGAGCTAATAATTTTGACGTTAAAACTAAACCAGAAAGCTACGCCGCTTCAAAAGTAGCTGACCGGCACGTGTAATCCCTCACCCTTCGAAGATTAATAACAACCTCATGTTAAAAAATAAAATAAAAATTCTAGAAAAGGTCTTAATTAACAATGATTATTGTCGCCTATCGTTAGGCGCAATCTTCGAAAGGTGAGGGATGGAAAAAATAGTTTTTGATATTGAAACGAAAAATTCTTTCGCGGACGTCGGCGGACAGGAAAATTTAAAAAAATTAGACGTTTCGGTTGTCGGCGTCTATTCCTACAGTAAAGATAAATATTATTGTTTTGACGAGCATGAGCTCGAAAAATTTGGCGAGCTTGTTAAACACGCCAATGTTTTAATTGGTTTTGCGAGCAAGCGGTTTGATTTGCCGGTCTTAGAAAAATATTTCAATTTCAATCTTGCTGCCGTGCCCCATTTTGATATTCTCGAAGAAATTGAGAAAAGTTTTGGCCGACGGGTTGGTTTAGGTGTTTTGGCGGAGGCGAATTTAGGCATTGGTAAAAGCGCAAACGGCCTTGAAGCAATTGAATTTTATCGGCGCGGCGAAATCGAAAAATTAAAAAGCTACTGCTTGCAGGACGTAAAAATCACTAAAGAAATTTACGATTTAATCAAAACGCAGAGTTATTTATGGATACCAGACCGAAATAGCGCCCAAATGGGAAAAGTGGCGCTTAAGGCGATTGAGGAAAGTCCGATAGCTCAAACAAAACTACTCTAACTTTCTCGTTTTTCAGTTCCTTGTGCTATAATGATAAAGATGGATAAGCAGCCACTCATATTAATTGTTGACGACGATGCCCAACTCGTTGATCTTTTTTATACTAAACTTACTTCGGCCGGTTTTAATGTTTTAAAAACTTATAACGGTAAAGAAGGTATCGCAACCGCGAAGTCAAAAAAACCCGATCTCATTCTACTCGACTTAAAAATGCCGGTAATGGATGGCGCGGACGCGCTTCAGTTGCTTCATGATGATCCGGAAACAACCAACGTGAAAGTTGTGATTTTGAGCTCTTTCAATGATTGGTCGGCAATTAAAATGAGCCAAGAAACTGCCAAGGCCTTAGGTGCGGTTGATTTCATTGAAAAAACAGTTGATCTTAATGAGCTTGTTGAAAAAATAAGATTATTACTCTCATAATTAAGGCATAGTGAAAAAATCAGGACTTATTAAGGTCGGAACGATTCTTGGTTTAGTTTTTTTGAGCGCCATCCTATTTTTTATTTTTGAAAAATCTTGGCAAGATTTATTTTTTGACGAAAGTAAGCCCACCGCGCATTTTTATCGCGATTCTTCCGTTCCAATTTCCGATATTAATCTAAAAGTTTTTTATGTCGTGCCGGCAAATAGAACTGCCAACATTCTTTCAAATTGGCGGGAAGTGATTGAAAATAATTTAGCAAAAGTTTCGGCGTTTCATGTTTTGCAGTTTCGCGGACTTTCCCGCCTGACTTATGATATTTACCCGGAAATCGTTATTTTGAAAAATAATGAAGATATTTATAACTCAAAAGCAAATGGAGGCACGGTAATTATTTCTATTGCCGAAGAATTGTCGCGTCGGGTTTTTACGCCCAGCGGCGATTTATACAATGCCGACTCTGTTCCAAGCGGCGAAAATAAATACGCGGTTTTAGGTTTAGTTTATGAAGGCGAAAATTTCACAGTTTTTAACGGAGGTATTGTAAAACCCGCTAGCGCAAAAGAAAGCGTTCACGATTTTTCTTTACTCTCTGGTGTTCCCGAATCAATAATTTTCAAAGCGGATTTGGAAAAAATAAAAGGTTTTTTTCTGATTGGCCGAGATAATTTAATTAACTCCCCAACCGCAATTGGTTCAACCCAGCTTTATGAAATTATTGCGCATACCTTTGGTTTACCGGACGCGATTAATTCGGTCGGCGTGCCACTTTCTGACGATTTAATGGGTTTGGGCCGCGTAAAGCCGATTGAAAATAATTATTTAAGTCGAAAAACACTAAAAGATTTAGGCGTACTTAGCGATCTTTAATTTTATGGTTAATATTTTTCAAAAATTTAAAAACGCTCTGAGTGTCCGTGGGCGACTTCACCGGAAAGTAATGATAATGATGCTTTTAACATCGGTTTTACCCATTATTTTCTTAGGTTTTTTGGCGCTCGTGAGTTTAAACACGGCCCATCGAATTGACGTTGCTGACATCGAGAGTAATTTGATTAATCAAAAAACTGAAGAAATAAAAACATTTTTGAAAGGAGCGTTAAATATGCTCGAGCTTCGCGTTACTTTTCCTCAAGTTACCGACATTGAAATTGGCCAGCAACATTATTTGCTCGGACAGCTACTTGCCGAAAATACAGCTTTTAACGAAATTTCTTTTGTAAGTTTAAATGGCCGCGAAACTTCAAAGCAAGGCCGTCTTTCGCTGAAAAATTTGGCGGATTTAAGTCGTCTTCAAAAATTCCTTGAAGCTAAAGCCGGTAAGAATTATATAAGTCCGGTTTATTTCACTTTGAGCGGGCCGATGATTACAATCGCCGCGCCGGTTAAAAATAGTAATAATGTGATTATTTCAGTTTTGACGGCGGAACTAGATCTAAAAGGTTTAGAAAAAATTATTAACAAAAGCATTCTTGGTAATGCCGGCTACCTTTATCTTATTGATCAAGACGGTTTTCTTGTTGTTTGGAGCGAGAAAAATAATACACCTCCAACTTATGCCGCAGATTTGCGCCAAATTGGTTTTACAAATCAATTGATTCAAGGAGAAAGTTTTTTGGGTGCCGACAAGCAAGCTCGTTACCGGAGTTTTTTTGGTAAGCAAGTGGTTGGCGCGGGTGAGTTTCTTTCTGATTTTAATTTAGGTGTGGTTGCGGAGTGGCCCGTAAGCGACGCGGATAATATTATTGCGACTGTTCGAAATCAGATAATAGTCGTTTCGTTAATCGTTCTTATTTTAACGTTACTTTTCAGTTTGTTTCTTGCCGGCCAAATTGTTTCACCAATTAAAACTCTTGAGAGCAGCGCCGAACTTATTGCGGCCGGAAAGTTTGAGCATCCCGTTCAAATTTCAACCCATGACGAAATCGAAGATCTTGGCCGCGCTTTTAATAAAATGATGGAGGGTTTGAAACGTTTGGAAGAATTGAAAAATGAATTTGTTTTTATCGCCGCTCATGAAATTCGCACGCCAGTTACCGCTATCAAGGGATACATATCAATGGTGGTTGATAAATCCGCCGGTAAATTAGACGAGGAAACAAGCAGGTTTTTAGGCGAAGTAAAAAAAGCGAGCGATCGCCTCAATAATTTAGTAAACGACTTGCTTCAGATTGCTCGGTCGGAAGCTGGTCGGCTTGAAATTAAAGTTACGCCAACTGAAGTTACGGAACCGGTAAAAGCAGTTTTAGCGGAACTGAAAGTTTTGGCTGATGAAAAATCAATTAGTTTGGTTTACGAACCGCGAGCACTGCCCAAAGTTTTAGCTGATCCGGCTCGTTTGAAAGAGGTATTAGTAAATTTAGTTGGGAATGCGATTAAATACACTTTGGGCGCTGGCGCAGTTACTATTTCTCAGGAAATTATTGGCAAAGAAATTATCACGCACGTTGCGGATACTGGCATTGGTATTCCGCTTGGGGCGCAGCAGAAACTTTTCGAAAAATTTTATCGCGTGCCGGACGAACGGACGCGTGAAATCACTGGTACTGGATTGGGGCTTTTTATTGTGAAAGAAATTATCGAAAGAATGAACGGCCGGATATGGGTGGAATCAGAATCAGAAAAAGGATCGGTGTTTAGTTTTGGTTTGCCGATTGTAAGTATTGACAAAACTGATTAGTTTTGTTACCTTATTTAAAGATAATTCTGAATTATTAACAACAAAATAAAGGAGTTAATCGTGAAGACATTGAGAGCTATAGCTAAAGATTTAACAGCGTGTGTGTTTTTCAACTTCCATTATAAAGCAGAACAATTTCTCCGAGGTACATTAAAAATTACCGACGAGAATCAGTTTATTGAATCGAAAAAAGGCGTTGATGGAAAATTTCAAATAAAGACTTCTTCGGGAATATATAAAGTCTATTCGGAAAGAGGCGATAAGGGAGATCTCGCGGTTTTTTGCGAACATCTCAATGGTGAAGAAATTTCCGAAGTTTTCCTCAGACCAATCCCAGCTTTAGAGAATTTTTTTCCTACCAATGAAGGCGGCAAAGTTCCAAGAAGAGAACGGTTATGCGATCTGGAGAAACGTATTCAATAAATTTATAAGACCCCTAATCTTGGGGTCTTTTGTTTTCAAATAACTAAAAATATTTGACGTTTAACACTAAATCAGTTTAAATGAATTTAATGAATTCCAAGCGCAATAAGAACTTTGCCACCGTTACCGTAACAATAATTATTGTTGGTTTAATTGGCACTTACGTGCCTTTGCTTTTTACGCGTCCGCCGATTATCTCAAATGAAGAGCTATTACCGTCGGAGGTTGCTTCTCTTGTCTCGCCGATTGTTTCACAAACTCAAACAACCTCAACGCCAACTTCCACTAAGCCAAACGTGAGCGGTTTCGGCGGTTTAGATGAAGAAACAAAATTGCTTGATAATCTAGGCAACTAATTTAGAAATTTTTTAAGCCCTGCCCCAATTGTAAATTGGGGCATTTTTATTTTCGAGCGTTTTCAATTAAAGTAACTTAATGCTGGATAAAGCCATTGCGAAACTGATTAAACTCGAAGAGAAACGGCAGAAAGAAACGATAAATTTAATCGCTTCGGAAAATTATGTTTCTGCCGACGTGCGGGAAGCACTCGGCTCGGTTTTCACAAACAAATACGCTGAAGGCAAATCGCGCCTCCGTTATTATGGCGGAAACGCCGTAGTTGATGAGCTTGAGGATTTAGTGAAAAATCGCGCACTTAAACTTTTTGGATTGAATAAAAATCCGGCAACCGCCGGATGGGTGGTGAATGTCCAAGCGCTTTCCGGTTCTCCCGCCAATCTTGCCGTTTATCACGCGCTTGTTCCACTAGGCGAAAAGATTATGGGAATGAGTTTGGATATGGGTGGGCATTTAACGCACGGCCATAAGGCAAGTGTTACCGGAAAATTGTGGCGGTGGTCGCATTATGGCGTCAATCAGAAAACAGAGAGGTTGGATTATGAAGAAATTCTCCGACTCGCGAAGAAAGAAAAACCGCAAATGATTGTCGCGGGCTACAGCGCTTATTCGCGCATAATAGATTTTAAGAAGTTTAGAAAAATCGCTGATACTTGTGGCGCGATTTTTATGGTGGATATGTCGCATTTTGCCGGACTTGTGGCTGGCAGCGTTTATCCGCCGCCTTTTCCTTATGCCGACGTTATAACAACCACGACGCATAAAACGCTTCGTGGGCCGCGCGCGGCGCTGATTTTTTCAAAAAAAGAATATTCTTCCGCGATTGATAAGGCGGTTTTTCCCGGCCTTCAAGGCGGACCGCACGCGAACAACATCGCCGCTATTGGTGTAGCGCTCTACGAAGCGGCGCAACCAGCATTCAAGAAATACGCGCGGCAAGTAGTAAAAAACGCCAAAGTTCTTGCCCTAAGCTTATCGAAGGGTAACTGGCGGATTGTCTCCGGTGGCACAGATTCTCATTTATTTTTAGTGGACACTTTTGCCCGTGGCATAAGTGGCGGCGAAGCCAGTAAAATTTTAGAGAAGGCCGGAATAATCGTGAACAAAAACATGATTCCTTATGACAGTCGGAAACCGGCCGACCCGTCCGGCATTCGCCTTGGCACGGCGGCAATAACCACTCGCGGCGCGAAAGAGAAAAACATGATTCAGCTAGCCCGCAAAATAAATAATATTTTAAGTAACTAAAAATGATAATTGATGCATTCGACAAGCTCAGCATCAATCCTGAGGCAAATCGAAGGATTGATGGAAAAGTAATTGCCGAGAAAATAATCGGCGAATTAAAAAATAGAACAAAGCCGACTAAATTTTTAGCGGCGGTTTTGGTCGGTGATCCGCCAGTTGGCGGACCGGCAACATTAAGTTTTTTGAATCAGAAAGAAAAAGTAGCCAAAGAACTTAGAGTTGATTTCCGGATTTATCGTTTTCCCGAAACGATTAGCCACGATGAACTGAGAAAGAAAGTGCTTTTGGTCGCCAAACACAAAACTTGCGGCGGGGTGATTGTGCAATTACCTCTTCCCGCTTCAATTCGGCGCGAACGAGTGCTTGATGTAATTCCGCCTGAAAAAGACGTGGATGTGCTTGGCAAACGCGCCTACGAGGCCTTTTTGAGTGGCACAAACCCGATTTTACCGCCAGTAGTCGGAGTGTTAAACAAAATACTTATAACTTGTAACTTACAACTTTCAACAATAAAGGTCGCCGTTATTGGCGCGAAAGGTTTTTTAGTCGGTAAGCCAATTTCCGATTGGCTCGAAAAAAAAGCGAAGGAACTTATAAAAATTGATATAGGTGATGATATAAACCAAATTCGCGAAGCGGACTTGGTAATTTCCGGCGTGGGCAAATCAGGAATAATAAAACCGGAAATATTAAAAGATGGCGCTACCGTGATTGATTTCGGTTACAGTTTCGATCAGGCAGTTACCGGAGCAAAAATTTCCGGGGATTTTGATTCGAGTAATCAGTTATTAGTTGTCAGTAAAGAGTTGCGGTACACTCCTGTACCGCACGGCACAGGCCCGATACTAGTCGCGCAATTATTTGATAATTTTTACAAATTAATTTAGAAAAGAAAAAGCCCCGTTAATGGGGCTTTTTATTAATCGAAAAATTATATAAAAAACTCGCGAGTTGTGGCTCGCGAGTTAATAAATTAGGCTTTTTTGCGTTTTTTTCTCCCTCTTCTTTTTAAAAGCCGACTTTTCTTAAGTGCCCGCGCGTATCTTCTGCGAAGTCGTTTCACCGCCGTTTCTTTTAATTTTTGCGGGAAAGAATTAGGAGTAATCGATAGATTGTATTTACTAATAATAGCCCTCATTCTTTTTTTAAGCCCTAATGCTTCAAGAATTAATTCCATTCCGTCTAAATAATCGTTAAACATATTGAATTTTTCAGAATCTTTCACTCCGTTATCAAGAGGATCGCATCCCCAATTATCAGGTGCTTTATCTTCATAAAGCACTCTTCTTTCATGGAGCCATTTTGAGTAGCGTTTTAACTCCCGCTCGTATATCGAAAAAACGTTTTTCGGATTGAAATTCATTGTGACTCCTAATTATTATTGTTTATAAATTACTGAAAATATTCTAGCGATTTGACTTAATCGTGTCAATTAAATAAACTTGAAAGCAGTAATTCTAAACTAAATAGGAGTTAAAAATGGCTAAGAAAAATAACGCTGCAAAAGAATTGATGAAAGCTATTCAGGACTTACAAGAGAAAAAGCTAAGCAAAGAGTTTTTTCAGGAATTGGAATTAAGAGTGAGAAAGGGTGAAAAACTGAATAAAGTTCTTGCTGAAATGCTTTCTGAAAAAGGGAAAAAGGATAAAGCGTTAAGAAATGTTCAAGACAAACTTTTTGATTTTATGGAGGGTATTACTTTCGATTTGTCTAAAGGTAATTTTTTCACGAAGGATAAAAAGCGGAAAATCGCAGCTTATAACAAGGCATGTAAAGAACTTGCAAAGATTGAAAAATCCCGCTAATCGCGGGATTTTATTTATTCTAAGATGCGCCGAAGGGTTACTTGTCCTGAGCTTTGTCGAAGGATTCTTCACTGCTACCACCTACGCTTTTTTGCGCCGCCGCTTCGGCGGTTTTTTTCTTAATCGCTTCCAGCATTTTTTTGTCTGTTTTTAATTTTTCTTTCACGTTATCATAACCAACGCCCAATTTTTCCTCGCCGAAGGAATAACTAGCGCCAGATTTTTTCACTGTTTCATATTTCAAAGCGGTTGTGAGCACGTCTGACTCGTAAGAAATTCCCTCGCCGTACATAATGTCGAACTCTGCAATGCGGAAAGGCGGCGCCACCTTGTTTTTCACGATTTTTGCCTTTGTTCGGTTGCCGATAATTTCTTCTCCTTTTTTCACTTGGGCGGTGCGGCGGATATCAATGCGGACCGAGGCGTAGAATTTTAAAGCTAGGCCGCCGGTCGTGGTTTCGGGATTACCGAATACTATACCGATTTTCATGCGAATTTGATTTATAAAAATCACAATCGTGCCGGATTTCGCCGCGATTGCCGTGAGTTTTCGCAATGCTTGAGACATAAGCCGCGCTTGCGTGCCCATTTGGTGCGTGCCCATTTCGCCTTCAATTTCCGCTCGTGGCGTAAGAGCCGCGACTGAATCAACCACGGCAATACTAATAATATTTGAACGAACCAAACTTTCTAAAATATTTAACGCTTCCTCGCCGTTGTCGGGTTGGGAAATAATTAGATCCTTAACTTTCACGCCGATTTTCGCGGCATATTCCGGATCAAGCGCGTGCTCGGCGTCGATAAAAGCCGCTTTGCCGCCGCGCCGCTGAACTTCGGCGACCGCGTGAAGCGCGAGCGTTGTTTTTCCGGAACTCTCCGGTCCGAAAATTTCAATCACCCGGCCTTTCGGCAAGCCACCGCCCAAAGCTAAATCAAGAGAGAAAGAACCGGAAGGAATAGTTTCAACGCGAGTAGCTTTAATATTACCCAATGTCATAACCGATCCTTCGCCAAAACGCGACTGGAGTGATTCCATCAATGATTCAAGGTCTTTGGATTCCTGCCTGCCGGCAGGCAGGTTTCCTTTTTCGTCCTTTTTTTTAGTTGCCATTTAATTGAGTTTGATTTTCTAATTTCGGCGCTTCGTAGAAAATTTGTTTCACCACCGTGCTTTCTTTTCCTAAAAATTTTTTCACTTTGAAAGTTAGAACGTTCAATCCGGAATCAAGGTGGATGTTTTTTTGGAAATTACCGTTACTATCAGGATAGACCGATTCGCCGTTCAAGGTCAATTGATCGTTTGGCTGGACTTTACCGATTACGGTGAAATTCGCCGATTGCACGGTTAAATTATCCGCAAGGTTTATAAAATCAACGCTGGGGTTGCCGAAAATCTTTGGTATTTGAAACGCTATAAAAATAACGACAATCGCGCTGGCAATGACCAAAAAATTTTTCTTGCCGAACTTGGAATTCGCGAAACGATTTGGCGGCAACTTATCTTTACTGCCCGAACGGCGAACCGCATCGTTATCTTTTAAAAATTCATGCCAGAGATCTTCTCCTTTCAAATTTAAGGCCTCCGCGATTTTTACAATATAACCGTGAATGTAAGGCGCCGCCGGCAATTTTTCAAATTTTTCTTCAAGGAGCAGTTCGATAAAACGGTCGGAAATTCCCGTAAGTGCCCCAAGTTTTTCCGTTGAAAGACCCTTCAAACGCAACGCGTCTAAAAGATGACTCGAAAAACTTTTTTGGTCGTTATTCTCGCGATCCATATTATTCGTAAACCTCTCTTGGTTTTGCGCCTTCGCCGGGACCGACTACGCCTCGTTCCTCCATCATATCAAGCAAACGGGCGGCGCGAGCGTAACCAACTTTGAAACGCCGTTGAAGTAGTGAGGCGGAAGCTTTTTTTGCCGTTCGGACCATTACCACCGCTTCTTCGTAGAGCGCGTCGTCATTTTCGTTTGTCTCGTAGTCATCAAAATTAGGAAGGTTTCCGGCGTTTTCTTTTGCGGTTTCAATTGTTGCCGTCTCGGCTGGTTCATTATTCTTTTTAATGAAAGCAACAACTTTTTTTATTTCTTCTTCGGTAAGATAACCTCCTTGAATGCGCATTGGTTTTGAATTTTCAGCTGAGATGAAAAGCAAATCCCCGCTACCCAAAAGTTTTTCAGCGCCAGCAGTATCAATAATTGTCCGTGAATCAATTTGACTCGCCACTTGAAGGGCGACTCGGCAGGTGATATTCGCTTTGATTAAACCGGTGATTACTTCTACCGACGGACGCTGAGTGGAAACCAAAAGATGAATGCCAGTTGCGCGAGACATTTGAGCTAAGCGAATAATTGAACCCTCAACTTCGCGCCCGTAAGAAGTCATTAAATCGGCCATTTCATCAATAACAACAAGGATAAATGACATTTTTTTACCGTTTTTGTCGTTCGATTTTGAGAGTCTCAGACTCGAAGAGTTGTAGCTTTTTATGTCGCGGGCGCCGGCTTCAAGCAAGGTTTGGTAGCGGCGATCCATTTCTTCAATCACCCAGCGGAGAGCGGCGAGCGCCTTTTTATTATCGGTTACGACTGGCGCGATTAAGTGCGGCAGGCCGTCGTAGATAGAAAGTTCCACTCGTTTCGGGTCAATCATTATGAATTTGAGCATCTCCGGCGAATTTTTGAAAAGCAGGGAAATTAAAAGCGAGTGGATGGCGATTGATTTGCCGGAACCGGTCGCGCCCGCGATTAAAAGGTGGGGCATTTTTTCTATGTCTGGAATAATTGGTTCGCCTTGCACGTTTCGGCCAAGCGCGAAAGTTAAAGAATTTGCTTTTTGAAATTCTGGATAAAGCAACAAACTGCCCAAACGAACGAGCGCCGCCGCTTTATTTGGCACCTCAATTCCGACTAGAGATTTTCCAGGAATTGGCGCTTCAATTCTTATTGGGTGAGCGGCGAGCGCGAGCGCCAAATCTTGGTTTAATGTGGTAATTTTTGTTATTTTTACGCCTTCCGCCGGCTTTAAAGTGTAGCGAGTAACCGTTGGGCCGACGTTGATTTCTCCCATTTCGACAGGCACGCCGAAACTCTCAAGCGTTCTTTTTATAATATTAGCGTTCGCGCGAAGGTCGCCGATTGTCGGTTTTTCAACTGATGAAGTAAGCAAAGAGAGTGGCGGCGCAACATAATTTTTAATCGGCTTAACTTCGCTTGGACTCCACTCGTCAGTTTTTTTACCGGATTCTTTTACCTTTGTTTCGTCAGTTGGTTTATTTTTTCTCTCATCTCCGCCAGCTGGCGGATTTGGCGCGGCTGGCGCTTCAAGTGGCAGATTAATTATTGGCTCTTTAATCACAAGTTCTGTTTTTAACGATTTTGTGTCAGTTCTAAATTTAAGCGGTTTATTTACGGTTACGAGAAATGAAGCAATAGCAGCAGTTAGAGTTATCACGATTGCCGCTGGAATACCAAAAGGATTTTTTAGTGAGCCAATAATATTGCCGGTTAACCCGCCATTGCCGGGCGACAATATATCGATAAAACCCAAGCCCGAAGCGATGAACGCTAATCCGCCGATTAAAGTCAAACTAAAAACTCTTTTTCTGTCCGGCGCGAAAAATGAAAAAGCTAGAAGAAAAGAAACCGTAGGTAGAAGATAATAACCCCAACCGAAAAGTTTATTGAAGGTTAGATAAAATTTATTGCCCCATGGGCCGGCTTGGCTAGCCGCGGCGAGGATTAAAAGTATTGCGAATCCTAAAAAAACAACAATCCAAATACTTTTTTTTATATCCGGATGAAGGCGGTTATTTTCAGAGGTTTTGGGAGCGCGATTATTTTCTTTTTGGTTTCTTTCCTTTTCTTTTGCCATTGTAGCAATTTAATTAAAGTTCAAAATAAGCTAAAATTCAAGTAAACATGGCGGTAAATTCTTACAAATCCGCGGATTTTGAAGTACTTCTTAAAAAAGCAACGGAGGCGGTGAATCAATATTTAAAATGGAGCGCCGATCAGGGTCAAATTTCCATTGAACTTTTTAAAAAAACCAAAGAATTTTTTGCTCCTCGGTTAGCCGCTTGGTTGAAAGATCCGGAAATTGATCGGCTTTCGCCAAACGCTAAAGCGGGTATTTTCGAAGCGGTTCGGATTGAACGTTGGCAGGATTTAATTGAAGCGTTTGTCGGTGATATTACTTTTGGCACTTCTGGCATCCGCGGATTAATGGTTTTAACCGACGGCGAATTACTTCAACTTCAAAATAAAGGACTTGACGCGCCAATTTTAAAAGGCCCGAATACCGTAAACAATCTTGTTATTGCTCGGTTCGCCGCAGGTATTAGTAAGTATCTTAAAGAGAAGAAACTTAAGAATGTGGCTATTGGTTTTGACAGTCGCATTCAAAGCAATGGTTTTGCCGAGATTTTCGCAAAAATTTTTTTGGCGAGCGGTTTACGGGTTAAATTTTTTCAGTTGCCGGTCGCCTACCCGGAACTGCTTTTTTCGGTTACGGAATTTAGCGCCGATTTAGGGCTCTACGTGACGGCAAGTCACAACAACAGGCGCTATAACGGCTTTAAAATTTGTGGCGCTTCCGGCGCTGCTTTGAATATTGCTGAACGGAACGATCTTTACGAAAACTTTTTAATGAAAGCAGTTTTTACTGACGTGCCAGATTTTGAAAAAGTTCCTGATTTATCGAAATCGGTAAATTGCGAATTTTTAGGAAAGGAAGCTCATCGAGCTTTTTTGGAACATGTTCAAGGTTTTTTTCTCGACAAAAAAGTTCTTTTGACCGCTGGTCGCAATCTTACAATTGGTTACAGCGCTTTTCATGGAGCGGGAATAAATTCCGTGCCGCTCATACTAGAAGAAAGCGGTTTTCAGAACGTCCAAATTATTAAGGTTTTATCTGACTTAAATGGCTTCTTTCCGGCTTTTGCAAACCATCCGGAGCAGCAACCGGATCCTGGTGATCGTAAAGCGGCAGAGCTCGCGCTTCTTTCTTATGAGAAAGAATATAAAAATGATTTCCGGAAAAAAAATTTGGACATTATTATCGGCACTGATCCTGATGCCGATCGGGCGTCAGTTATTGCAAAAACTCCGGCAGGTAGCGCGGAAGATTACGCTTTGCTTTCGGCCGATGAAGCTTGGCTTTTAGTTTTATGGTACCGCTTAAATCGATTAAAAGAATCAGATGATAAATTTATAGTTTACAGTCATGTCACAACCGATGCTTTAGGCCGACTCGCCAAAAAACACAACGTCGGTTTTTTAAAAACCGTAGTCGGTTTTGCTTATATCGCTGAAGCGGTAAAAAATGTTTGGGAAGGAAAAATATTAAGCCGAGAGAAAAACCCGGAGCTTGTTTTTGATTCATACGAAATGACAAAAACACGGCAAATAAATATCGGGGCCTTTGAACAGAGTTACGGTTTCGGTTTTTTTGGCGGCGCGCCAAAAAGCCCGCGGGAACTAGGCGTGGGAGGTCATGTTAAAGACAAGGACGGCGTTTTGGGCGCGCTGATGCTCGCGGAGATTGCCGCTTACGCAAAAAACGAAGGAAAAACATTACTTGATTTGGTTCACGAAATTTATCTTGATCCAAAAATCGGTTTTTTTGTAAATTACTACGAAGCCGAGCCGGCTTATGGCGTCTACGTCGGCTTGGAAGGTTTTTCAAAGAAAATAAACATCTTAAAGAAAGCAGTGGCACTAGCCGAAAAAATTGGCAAAAAAGAAAAAGTGATGATTGGCGGACTGGAAGTAAAAAAAGCGGAAATTTATCGGACGGGTCGCTATGACATTTTAAATGAATGGAAAGGTTTTCCGGATGAAGGTATTCGATTTTATTTTGACGACGGTTTATCCTGGTTAATTATTCGACCAAGCGGCACAACGCCCGCTCTTCGTTTTCATATTCAATTAAACTTTGAGGTTAATAGGGAAAACATAGTTTTTAAGCGAAAGCAGGGTTATGAATTAGCGAAAAAGATGATTACCGATTTTAAAGGCTTAATTAGTATTTTTTGATTTATTGGTTTAAGTCAAAAAACTCAAAAAAACAGGAAAACCTGATAATCGCATAAAACCAGCATTTTTATAAAAAACCTTGTAAAACATTAAATGTTTTACAAAACCCGATAATGCGATTAAATCTACACTTTTTCATTTTAAACAAAAAAATTGTTTAGCGTGAAACATTTTGAAACAAAAAACTGGGCTATTTTGAACTAATTTAATGACTAAAAAATCCGAAATTGGCGAAAAAGGGGAAAATTATGCCTGCACTTATCTTGAAAATAAGAGTTATAAAATCTTGAACCGGAATTACAGAGAGGTTTTTGGTGAGCTTGATATTATTGCTTTAGCGCCTGATAAAACATTAGTTTTCGTTGAGGTTAAAACTATGACCGGCTCCGGCGGTTTTTTAAGGCCGGAAGATCAAATGACGGCGGCGAAACTTAAAAAATTTCGCCGGGTGGCCCAATTTTATGCCGGCAAGCACGAAGAATTGATAAACGACAAAAAAGGTTGGCGATTGGATTTGGTGGCGATTTTAATTACGGACGGCAAACCGGAAATCAGTCACTACGAAAATGTGGCATGACAAGTTCAGGGTAAATAAAAACCCCGCTATTTGCGGGGTTTTTTTGTTTTCTTAGGGATTTTTCTTGGTAAAAATCTCCTTAAATAATTTTTCTGGGCATCAGTAAGTGTTTCCCAAGCGATTGCTTCAAAGAGAAGAATCATTTCTTCGGGCATAAAGCGCATGGCTCGGTGAGCGATTTCGTGAATTAGAATACTCACAGCTTCGGGGTTATTTCGATTTCTTAAATCTAGTTCAATATTGCCAGCCATATCAACTGTACCTTCAAGGCCTTTTTTCGTCCGGCTATCCTTAAGGTGTGTTTTCCAAGAAATTTTATGGACGTTATATTTAAGCGTAAGCAAGATCATTCTAAATACCCAACCAGCCCACACATCATCCTCGCTTTTCGGCACTTTTCTTAAATCAACTTTTCTAATCGGTTTCAATTCTTATTCTCCTTAATTTTTTAAAAGATCGGAACTGGACTTAGGTTATTCTTCTCTGCTATTTTTTGCAAGTTTTTAACTACTTGTTTGACGTCGCACTCGATTATGCTACAATTACTTTACGATTGACCGCTCCGTTAGAGAGCGGTTGTTTACTAAAAATGGACTTAAAATCTTTAAACACTGCTTTGGGGCAAATTGCCGCTGAAAAAGGCATTTCTCCCGAACAAGTTTTGAACGCAATTGAAACGGCGATTGGCGCCGCTTATAAAAAAGAATATCGCAAACGATCGGAAATTATCCGTTGTAAGTTTGATTTGAAAACTGGCGACCTAAAATTTTGGCAAATGAAAATTGTGGTTGATCCGACGGAAGTTAGAATTGTAACCGAAGAAGAATTAGCTGAAGAAAAAGACGTAAAAGACACAAGGGATACTCGAGACAGGAGAGAAAGAGAAGAAGACGAAGATGTTTTGCCGCGCTATAACCCCGACCGACATATCTTTTTAAAAGAAGCTAAAGAAATTAAGAAAAACGTTGTTCTTGGCGAGGAATTGGAATTTCCGCTTGAAACTCATGAAGATTTTGGTCGCATTGCCGCGCAAACAGCAAAGCAAGTAATTTTACAAAATCTTCGGGAAGCTGAACGATCAGCGGTTAAAGAAGAATTTGCCGACAAAGAAGGGGAAATCGTTTCCGGTATAATCCAAAGATTTGAACGGGGAAATGTTTATGTGGAATTAGGCCGGGCAATTGGCATTATGTTTCATAACGAAAGCATTCCGGGCGAACATTACCGAGTTGGTGAACGGCTTCGGTTTTTTGTTTTAGCGGTGCAGGACGATCCGCGCCGGCCGGGAATTGTTCTTTCTCGATCACATCCTAAATTTGTAAATAAACTTTTTGAATTGGAAGTGCCGGAAATCGCCGATCATGTAGTCGAAATAAAACAACTTGCCCGTGAGCCTGGTAACCGTTCGAAAGTAGCTGTGGCTTCAAACGAGGAAGGAATTGATCCGGTTGGTTCGGCGGTTGGCCAGCGAGGAACGCGCGTGATGGCGGTTACAAACGAACTTGGCAATGAAAAAATCGATATTATTGAATGGTCTGATGATCCGGAAAAATTTATCGCAAACGCTCTATCACCGGCGAAAATAAAATTAGTTGAAATTATGCCTCGGCGGGAAGCGAAAGTTTTGGTTGCGGAAGATCAGTTAAGTTTGGCAATCGGCAAAGGCGGCCAAAATGTCCGGCTTGCCGCGAAGCTCACGGGCTGGAAAATTGACGTTCGTTCGCAATCGCGGCCGGAAGAAGTGCAGGAAGGTGGCGTGGCGGTGGCGCCGGAGGAAGAAGAAAAACTAAAAGAAAAAGAAGCAGGAGAAGAGTAAAAGAGAAAATTACAAATTAAAAAAGCCAAACATTTTTTCGTATTCTTCGGCGCGGGGAACAAAACGCTCGGGGTTTTTATAAACGAGCGTTTTTAATTCTTGGAGCGACATAAATTTTACCTCTGTTAGCTCCTCTTTTTGCTTTTTAATATCACTTGTATCAATATCGCGTTTTAGGATGTAGAGATCGCAGAACTGATTGTCGTATTTTTCTCCATCTTTGAGGGCGGATTTTACTGTGCCGATAAATTGGAGTTCATCTTCATAGACGTTCATACCAAGTTCTTCTTTAAGTTCTCGTTCTGCCGCCTTTTTACTTTTTTCTCTAGAGCGTACGTGTCCGGCAAGCGAAATATCCCAAAGATTTTGAAAAATATCTATTGTGGCCGATCGTTTTTGGATAAGTATTTCACTATGACTGTTTAGAATCCAGACGTGTACTGTTCGGTGCCAGTCGCCGTCGCGATGAATTTCCTCACGCGGTTTTATTTTGCCGGTTTTAATTCCTTTTTCGTCTAGCACGTCAATTTGTTCCATTTATTGATTATACCGTAAGATAGATAAGGAATTTCGATGCTAACTCCCCATATTTTATGAGAGTTTTTGTGCTATTGACAAAATATTGAATAGTATGCTATCCTTAAAAAAGAAAATAAATAACTAAATATCAACTATTTTTGGAGTTTGTTATGACAGTCAATCTTTTTATTGGCGAGGTATCTCTTTGGGTGTTATGGATAGGCGCGTCTTTGATGTCGGGTATAATCTCAACTCTTATTGCTGTCGAGCCGAGGTTTTATAGAAACGGCCTCTTGCGATTATTTTCTTGGTTTGCGTTGAATATTATTTTTTTGGCAATCAGCGCAAGCGTTAGAGAAGGCACATTTCTTCTTCCGTATAACACTGGTTTGAATTTACCGCCGGTATTACTTGTAAAAATTTTCGCCCTAGAACTTTTGTTATACGCGATATTCGCGATTGATCGGGCAATTGAAACATATCGCGCTCTCCATAATCCAAGCGAAACCAAAGGTTAGTTTTTAGTAGGTTAAGCTATTACCGCCACAGAAACGTGGCGGTTTTTATTTGAGAAAAAAACTAAAAAAGGGGATAATTTTCTTGATGAATCAAGTTGATATTGATTTTAAAAATAAGAAAGTTTTAGTTATGGGTTTGGGAACTTTAGGTGGGGGAATTGCGACCACAAAGTGGCTTATTAAACATAGCGCGAAAGTGACGGTAACGGATTTAAAAACAAAAAGTGATCTTGTTAGTTCAATCAAAGCGCTCGGTTCGGCGGCGAAAAAAATAAAATTTGTTCTAGGCAAGCATAACGTCGCTGATTTCCAGCGGAACGAAATTATTGTCGTAAATCCCGCTGTGCCACGGGAGAGCAAATTTCTAAAAATCGCGAAGCACTCGGGTGCGAGGTTTGAAAACGAAGCGAGTTTATTTTTTCGCTACACAAAAAATCCGATTATCGCGGTAACCGGCACACGGGGCAAAACCACCACCGTGAACTGGATTTATCAGCTACTCAAACGGAAATTTCCGCGCGCCGTTTTGACAGGTAATTCCTCAACAAATCCGATGCTAAAAGCGCTTGATATACTTGATCATAAGTCGCCGGTTGTGCTTGAACTTTCTTCTTGGCACTTGGAATTTTTACCGCAAACCAAACGCGCGCCGCATGTAGCCGTAATTACCAATATTTATCCCGATCATTTGAATCGCTACCGTTCGCTTCGCGATTACGCTTTAGCAAAAACCAATATTTTTATAAATCAAAAAAGCAACGATTATTTAATTTTGAATCGGCAAAATGAATGGACAAAATTTTTCTTGAACAAAAAACCTAAAGCCAAAATTATTTTCCCGCGAGCGAAAGCGATTAAAGGCGGTAATAAATTCAGAGAAATTTACGGAAGCCACAACTTGGAAAATTTGGCGATGGCGGTTACTGCCGTGGAACTCGCCGGCGTTCCAGAGACGCTTATCCGGAAAAGCGTCTCATCTCTAGAGCCGGTAAAGCTAAGGCAGGAAATAATTTACAGCACAAAGAAATTAACGGTTGTAAACGACACAACCGCCACTTCGCCGGACGCGACAATTGCCGCCCTAAAACGTTTTTATGATGGTAATTTATTTTTGATTGCCGGTGGCACGGACAAAAAATTAGAATTTAATAACTGGGCGAGCGCGGTAAAAAAATATATTCGGCCGGAACACCTTTTTCTTCTTAATGGCAGCGCCACAAAAAAAATGATCGTCGCTCTAAAGAAAATCGGATTTTTAAAACAAGCCAGCCCGCGACTATTCGAGAATTTCCTTGATTTATTAAAAACTCTTTTTAAGGAAATAGGCGGGGAAAAATCAACTATTTTATTTTCACCCGGGGCGGCAAGTTTTGAAAAATTTAAAAATGAATTTGACAGAGGGGATAAGTTTAACGCATACTCAAAAAAGCTCATCAAATCACAATAGTAAAGAAAGGAGATTTTAGAATGACTTATGTTGAAGAAGTATTTTTAATCATTTTTCCTCAAGGTAATAAAGATTTAACTGAAGGCGAGAAAGCGGCGCTAATTGTAGACAATTTCAATGTGCCTACAATTGGTGAAGAATTAGCATTGAAATGCCTTTGTGATATTGCGGTCAGAACGCATTTCATTGACCCTGTCGAAGGAGAGAGGGTTGTACGCCATTCTCTAGAATTAATAACCGAGCTTCTTCCGCTTGACGTTAATCATGAATATCATGTTGCTGAAGCGTCGGCTGTTCTTTATATGTTCGAAGAAGGCAAAACTTACGAAGAAGTTACTAATGCTTTCAAACGAAGAAGTTACTAATGCTTTCAAAGTTTTTTCGCCAGCAAAAAGCCCCTAACGGGGCTTTATTTTTTAAGTGCTTTTTACTTTCAGTTTTTTCGCTTTTTTCCGGTCGAGTTTCGGCATTCGCACAACGAGCACGCCGTTTTTTACAATCGCCGTTGATTTTTCCGGATCAACTTCCTGCGGCAAAATTATTGAGCGGGAAAATTTTCCCCAAAAACACTCCTGATAAAAATAATCTTTCTCCTCAATCGCTTCTATTTTTTCTCGTTTGCCGCGAATTGTTACTGATTCGGTCGTAACATTAACTTCTAAATCATCGTCATTTACGCCCGCAACTGTTGATTGAACAACAATATTGTTTTTGTCCTGATAGACATCAACCGTGAGTTGACCTTCACTTTCATCTTGCGGTTCGTCAATAACTTTATCGTCTGTCTCAATTTTTATAGATTTCGCCGTTTCTGTTTTTGCTTTGGCGAGTCCGAAAAAAACATTATCTTTTTCTTTGTCGTTTTCTAACATAAATTTATTATACCAAATCAACCGAAGTTGAATCATTTGCGGCAGGCGGCGCCGCTTTTATTTTTTCAAAATCATGAAGAAGAAAGAAAAGGATAAAGACTAGAAAAATACTCGGGTAAATCAAACTATTTGATTGGAATCGGAGAACAAGAAAATTGAAAATAGCGTGGATTAAAGTAGCGTAGACAAACCCCTGGATTATTAAGGCAGGTCCGTGTTTTACCAAGCGGCTTTTCGCCCAGTAATAACCGATAAGGCCGGAAGTGAGGGTATGAAGAAGGGTAGCGCCTACAAAGCGAAGCGCCATCGTTTGAATGGAATTAACAGTGGTTGAGAAAAACGGCTGGGCAAAATTCAGAGTGTTTGAAATCACAAGAAAATTTTCAATCGTGGCGAAACCGAGTGCGGCCGCAATCATGTAAATCATTGCGTCAATTGGCTCGTCAAAGGCTGGGTCGTTATGGACCGAAAAATAAGCGGCAAAAAACTTGAAAACTTCTTCAATCAAGGCCAAGCCGATAACAAGCAAGAGAATTTTGCTTTGATCGCTTCCCAACCACTTTTGGTAACTTAATTGGAGTAGAAGCACGGGTAAACTAACAAGCACGCCAATGCAAAAAGTATAGATAATCAACCGTTTTGGTTCTGGATGAAGATCCTCTTTTAAAAAAAGCATAAGCCAAATAATAGCCGGAAGTATTGTCGCTATAATTAGAAAAAAGACATAGAGAAAAATCATAATTTTTCGATCATTAAAAGTTTTCTACCCGCGATCGGCAAAATTCCATAAATTTCCTCTGTTACGAAAGGCATGAAAGGATGAATAATTTTCAACGATTCAAAAATAGCGTAAGAAAGAATTTTCTTGGTTGTTTCGACTGTTTTTTTCTCCGCGAGCTGACTTTTCGCGATTTCCAGATATTCGTCGCAAAAATCATGCCAGAAAAAATCGTAAATCTCATGAAGCGCCTCGCTAAAATTAAAAGTTTCTATATTTTTACCGGAACTGATTTTTATTTTTTCTAGCGCCGCGATTATTTTTTTATCAGCTTCGGTTGTTGGTTTGAATTTTTCTATTTTTCCCATTTCGGAAACATTACTTAAAACAAATTTGCTCGCGTTCCAAATTTTGTTGCAGAATTTCCGGCCAGCGGTGATCGACGTTTCGTCCCAATGAATGTCTTGGCCGTTTGCCTGCCAGATAATACCGAAGCGGGTGGCGTCCGCGCCGTATTCATTAATGTATTTTAACGGATCAACGCCCGTGCCCAAGCTTTTTGACATTCGCTTTCCCTCTTTTGTAAGAATTGTGCCGTGGATAAAAACTTTGCTGAACGGCAATTTACCCTGAAATTCTAGCCCTGAGAAAATCATCCGGGCGACCCACAAATTCAAAATATCGCGAGCAGTGATTAAAGCGTTTCCGGGATAATAATTTTTTAGGTCGCTTGCCGACAAACCGGCGAAAGGCCAAAGAGCGGAAGAAAACCACGTGTCCAAAACTTCCTCGCTTCGGCGGTATTCTTTGCAATCACATTTCGGACATTTACTTTTCGGTTGTTCAAGCGAAACAATAGCGTGATCGCAATCGGCGCACTTACAATAATAAACCGGTAACTGATGTCCCCACCAAATTTGGCGGGAAATGGTCCAGTCGCGGATATTTTCGAGCCAATCAAAATACGGTTTTTCAAAATTTTTCGGTAAAATTTCTACCTTGCCATTCTCCACAGCTTTTTTTGCCAATTTTGCGAGCTCCTTCATTTTTAAAAACCATTGTTTTGAGGGGATTGGCTCAATCACCGTGTTGCAACGGTAGCATTTAGCGATGCGATGGTCGTACAACTCTTCTTTTACTAAAAGACCGACACTTTTCATGTCTTCCACGATTTTTTTCCGTGCCTCCGTTGTTTTTAATCCGGCATATTTGCCCGCGCTTTCATTCATTCGGCCGCGTTCGTTAATCACTTGAATCATTGGTAGTTTGTGGCGTTCGCCGATTTCAAAATCAAGAATATCGTGAGCAGGCGTCACCTTCACAACGCCGGTGCCAAATTCAATATCAACCACATCATCGCCGACAATTTGGAGTTTTATTTTTTTGATTTCCGGTTTTTCAAGCTCACCGTCTGTTGAAAGAGAATCAACTTCAATTGTTTCGCCAATATATTTTTTATATCGCTCGTCTTTCGGATTTACCGCGAGTGCTGTGTCGCCGAATTTTGTCTCTGGCCTAGTGGTCGCTAAAGTAAATGAGCCGTATTTTATGTAATAGAGCGTGGTTTTTTCGTCCGCGTATTCAAGTTCAAGTTCGGATAGCGATGTGCCGCAACGTGGACACCAATTAACTGTCCGTAAGCCCTGATAAACCCAACCTTTTTCGTAGTAATGAACAAAGGTTTTCAGAATATCGTCACTGTAAGCTTGATCCATCGTGAAACGGGCGCGCGACCAATCAGCCGAGACGCCAATTTTTCGGAGCTGGTTAAAAATCAAATCGCCGTATTTATTTTTCCATTCCCAAACGCGAGCAATGAATTTTTCGCGTCCCAAATCCCATCGGTTTATTCCTTCTTTTTTCAATTCTTTTTCAACGACAAATTGCGTGGCGATGCCGGCGTGATCGGTGCCGGGCAAATAAAGAGCGCGTTTGCCGCGCATTCTTTCATAACGGATTAAAACATCTTGAAGAGTGTTATTTAATAAATGCCCCATGTGCAAAGTGCCGGTTACGTTCGGCAGAGGCATATAAATAATATAATTCTTGTCTTGAGCTTTGCCGAAGAATTCTTTTGCCTTCGGTAAACCCGCCTGCGCAGGCAGGTTATCCGGATTAAAAAAACCGGATTTTTCCCAGATAGAGTAGATTTTTTCTTCAACCAGTTTCGGATCGTACGCCCCCACGCCAAAAGAGAATTGCGTCTCGCCTTTATTCGGTAATTTTTGAAAGTTTTTAGTCATTAGAATAATTTTTAGATTAATGTTTTGGCGTGGGGGTAAACTTTATTGAACATCAAAATGAATTATATCGCCGGCAAAATTGCTTGTAAAACAAAATTTTTCCGAAAAAAAAGAGGCGATCTATTGAAGAATCGCCTCTTGAGCAAATTAATGCGCCATCCGCTTTTTCAAGCGACAGCTTTGTTTCCATCTATTACTCTTGTGAATCTGTTTGGATTACTAAATCGTTTTAAGTGGTGTTAATTAAAGCTGGCGAAGAACGGGAATGAGTGCCGTTGCGAGCTCGTGTAGCTCTTTGTTCTATTTTCATCACTCGAAGCGTATAAGATGTAGGCGGCAAATCATTTTTGTTTTGCAGGATAACCGCTTGAGGACTGCCGCGGGCCGGAGTGTAGAGCTGGTCGAACTGGCTGCTATTCGAGAGAGTCGGCGACTGTAAAACTGGAGCCGCCCGGTCTTTTGGCGCAGCGACCAAACTTACAGTCAACGCGATGACAAGAAAGACAGTTAACGATATAAAAATGGATCTCTTCATAGGAGAATCCCTTTCTTGTAATATTTATGGAAACGGTGAATTAGTAAGGTACATACCCTACCTTTTAGAGGTAGGACTTACACTTTAGCAAGCAAATAGCTTGTTGTCAATAGCCACTTCTTATCCACAACCAACTTATGCTTATACAAAAAACCGCCCCTTAATAAACTCGGAACGGTTTTTAATTTAAATTGAATTTGGGATAATTTGTTTGTAAAAAATCCAGTGAAAGATGAGTTTCTGGCTCAATTTGAAGCGTGATTGTTCCGTAGGGCCGGCTAAATTGCCGTCGCATGTTTTCTATAGTTATACTGTCAGTTTGGTTAATCGCTAATTGAAGATGGCCAAAAATATCTTCAGGTTTCGCGATTGGGCAACTAATTTTCGGGTTATTCGATTCAATTCGGAATCCCCAGCCGCCCTCATCTTCATCAAGAGTTTTTAAGAATGGCACGAGATCGTTAGCTCCTTCAAATTCCAGTATTTGACCGCTATTCAATAATCGAAAATTGTTGAAAGCGACGATGAATTTTATGTTTTCAACTTGTGGCCGCCGCGAAATTTTTTCCTCAATTATTGACGAAAGTTGCTTTAAAAACTTTTTAATTTTCCTAGTTATTTTAACGACTAAACTCACTTGTTCCAAATCCATCATAATTTTTCCTTTCCAATTTTTAAATAATCAGCTTTTACCATAATAACCCTTTCGAATTAAAAGTAAAATTATTTAGAGATTCAAATTAGAATTCGCGGTTATTTTCCGATTCTTTTTTAGGGAGTAGGAAATGTAGGCGGCGGCGCCGATCATCGCGGCGTTATCGGTGTTATAAGCCATATCCGGCGCGAAAAATTCGGCGCGGATTTTTTTTGCTTGAGCCGCTAATTCTTTCCGCAAGTAGCCGTTCGCGGCTACTCCGCCCGCGAGCAAAATTGACTTTGCGCCGCAGGCGAGCGTTGCCCGCGCGGTTTTTGCGACAAGGACGTCAACAGCGGCTTTTTGAAAACTAGCGCAAATATCAGGAATACTCGCGGCGGCTTTTCGAGAAAATGTCTCGGAGGCCGAGCGGGCAGGGTGTCCGCTCTGGGCGGACGAGCGAGGCCGAGAGTCAAGCGGCGTTTTGTCTCGCTGGGGCAAAACGACCGCGTTTTTCGAGAGAAGCTGGCGCGAGTCGCGCATATAATAGAGCACTGAAGTTTTGAGGCCGGAAAAACTGAAGTCGTAATCTTTGGAATTAATCATCGGGCGGGGAAAATTTATGGCGGTTGGATTGCCATTTTTCGCCATTTTTTCAATTTCCGGGCCGCCCGGAAACGGAAGATTTAGCATTCGTCCAACCTTATCAAAGCATTCGCCGACAGCATCATCACGCGTCTCGCCGATTTTTTTCCATTCAGTTAGTGATTTGAGAGCGGCAATAATCGTGTGGCCGCCCGAAACTATAAGCGCCACAGCCGGAAATGATATTTTTTTATTTTGAATAAGGTTTGAATAAAGATGTCCTTCCATATGGTTTACGCCAATGAATTTCGCCTTCGGAAAGTATTTTTTTCTGATTATTTTTGCAAATTCAATACCAGTCCAAAGACACGGTTCAAGGCCGGGGCCAACCGTTACCGAGAGAATATCAGGTTTAAATAATTTCGGATTTTTACCGACGGTTTCCTCAAAAACAATCGGCAAGTTTTTTAAGTGTTCACGCTTCGCGAGATTGGGCACCACGCCACCCCATTGCCGATGAGTTTCAATCTGTGATGAAACAACATTTTTTAAAACTTTGAACCGCGGTGATTTAAGGCCGCCGGTCGCTTCCAAAATTGCCATTGCTGTCTCATCACAACTAGTTTCTATAGCCAAAATTCGCATAAATATTCGTTCATTTTAACCGAAAAATTCGGACTTGACAAATATAT
>JBBTSG010000006.1:32167-81478 GCA_038064775.1 Patescibacteria group bacterium | reverse complement strand
TTACGAGCCGGCGCGAGGCGAACCAAAGAGCAATTCAAATTCTCCAGGTAGCCGCCTAAGGTTCAATCCAAAGCGTAACGAGAGCTCTAAAGCGCCGATAATTAAATAATTGATATCGGCGCTTTTTTTTTGCCAAAATTTGGCTATAATGTAACCAAATGATCAACTTTTTATTTGTTTTTAGTGATTGGGGAATTTTTGTTTTACGGTTAGTTTTGGGCTTGATTCTTATCGCCCACGGTTGGCCAAAAATTAAAAATTTGCGCGGCACCGCCGAATGGATAGGCAAAATTTTTAAGCTCGGGATGTTTTGGGCAACGGTTGTGGCGCTTACGGAATTTGTCGGCGGAATTTTTCTAATTTTCGGTTTTCTCACGCAAATTTTCGCGTTTATCGTCGCGATCGAATTTATCGTGATAATTATAAAACTGAATTGGCGAAAAGGATTAGTTGGTGGCTACGAATTTGATTTGTTAATTCTTGCCTCCGCGCTCGCATTAGCCACTTTGGGCGCGGGCGGCTATTCAATCGATCATTTTCTAGGCCTAATTCTTTACTAAGGTAAAAATATGTACCGGTTTTTTGAAATTTTACCGGGGCTTACGGTTTGGCTTGTTCTTATAACGCTTGTTATTTTGTCATATCTTACGCCGCTTACGGTCGCGATTTTTATTGTGCTTTACGATCTTTTTTGGCTTTTGCGGACACTTTATCTTTTGCTCCATCTCCGTTTTTCTTTTTTGAAGTTGCGGGCGAATTTGAAAATTGACTGGCTCACTAAACTTCAATCTTCAAATTTAGCTTGGAGCAATATTCGCCACCTTATTATTTTCCCAATGTATCAGGAATCCTACGATCTTGTCCGGGAAAGTTTTTTAAGTTTGGTGAAAGCCAATTATCCCAAAGATAAATTATTTGTTGTGCTTGCAACCGAAGAGCGCGGTTTTAAAGAAGACGCGCGCGTAGCTTTAAAAATTGAAGAAGAATTTAAAAAAGAGTTCGGCGGATTTTTAGTGACAAAACATCCGCAAAATCTGCCGGGGGAATTGCCGGGCAAGGGCTCAAACGAAACTTGGGCGGCGAAAGAAGCGATTAGAACAATAATTGAGCCAAAAAATTTAAATTTTCAAAATGTTTTGGTTTCGGTTTTTGATATTGACACAAGGCCGGGAGGCGATTATTTTGCTATTCTCACTTATCAATTTTTTAGTTCAGAGAAAGGCAATCGCTCGAGTTTTCAGCCCGTTCCACTTTTCATAAATAATATTCACGATGTTTCGCCTTTTGCCCGGCTTATCGCTTTTACTTCGACTTTCTGGCAATTTATGCAGCAAGCTCGCCCAGAACAATTAATAACTTTTTCTTCGCACAGTATGCCGCTTCAAGCTCTTCACGAAGTCGGTTTTTGGAACGTCAATATTGTTTCAGAAGATTCAAGGATTTTTTTCCAATGTTTTCTCCACTATAAAGGCGATTGGCGTTCAGTGCCGCTTTATTACCCGATTTATATGGACGCGGTTTCCGGAGGAAGTTTTATGAAAGCCATGCAAAATCTTTACAAACAACAGCGACGTTGGGCGTGGGGAGTAGAGAATATTGCTTATGTTTTCAGCAATTTTTTAAATAATAAAATGATTTCGTTTCGCAGAAAAATTTTGTGGGTTTTTGTGCTTTTTGAAGGTTCTTTTTCTTGGGCAGCTAGTTCTTTTATTATTTTTCTTTTCGGTTTTTTACCAGTGCTTTTGGGCGGCGCGGAATTTAACCGAAGCGTTTTTTCTTATAATCTGCCGCGAGTGACAGGCTTTTTAATGAACTTTAGTGTTATCGGTATTATTGTTTCGGCTTGGCTTAGCATTCTAATTCTTTTGCCGCGACTCAAAGGTTTCAGCATAAAATTTTATTTCATCTACTTTTTGCAGTGGCTTTTAACGCCGGCAACAATTTTACTTTTTGGCAGTTTGCCCGCGCTTGAAGCTGAAACGCGGCTAATGTTGGGCGGTCGTTTCCGATTGGGTTTTTGGAAAACACCAAAAAAATAAAAATGAAAGAATACCTTACTGAAGCAATTATTTTAGGCGTGAAGCCTCGGAAAGAACACGATTTAGTGGCCGATCTCTACACTAAAGATTTAGGCCGGTTGAGAGCGAAAGTGGTAAGCGGTCACCGTTTTCTTTCTAAATTTTCGCCCCACTTAAATGTTTTAAATTTAGTGACCGTGCGACTCGCAAAAAAAGGCGGTTTTATTATTACGGATGTTTTAGCGCAAAGCGCGCCGGAGATAAAAAAACGGATAAGAAGTTATGAGCTTGGGCTTGAACTTATTTTTCTTACAAAATCAATTGTGCCGGAGTTAAATCCTGATTTAAACCTTTGGTATTCCTTAAGCCGCGCCATAAAAGAAGGCCGGGTAAAACTCGGAAATTTTTTGAAAATTTTAGGATATGATTCTTTAAGCGCTCGCTGTGAAATTTGCGGTTTAAAAAACGTTACAGCTTTTTCTTTGGCCGATCAGAATTTTTTGTGTTCTGATTGTCGTGTTAAATTTCCTCGGAATAAGTTATTATATTTCTAAGCACTACTACTTAGGAAATTATATGGCTTTAGAAGATTTAGAAAAAAAGCTTTACCAAAAAAGATTTAAAGGTGACAGTAGCGGCGAATTTCAAAAAAAATCGCGGTTTGTTTCGTCGCAGAATTCGTCAACTAACGAAGAAACAAAACATCTGATTAATGAAAATTGGTCGGAGGAAAATTCAGAAGAGCCGCTAAAAAACACGAAAAATTCATTTTTTTCCGCTTTACCAAAGTCAGCGCTTTTTTTTGGCGCCGCGCTAGCCGTGATTATTATTGTTGTGTTCGCTATTTTTCTTTTAAATCTTGGTCGAAGCGCGAAGGGCGCTAACCTTGAAGTGGTGGCTCCTAACGAAATTTCTCGTGGCGTGCCTTTTGATTTAACGCTTCAAGTTACTAATCAATCAGATATTTTATTTAACCAAGCGTCTTTTACGCTAAACTTACCAATCGGCTTGGTTTATTTAGGAGGCGGTTTAAATAGTAATCAAAGCATGCTCGTTAACGAAGATGTGGGTGATGTCGGTAGTGGCAGTTTTGCTAAAAAAACTTTTAAATTTTTACCAACCGGCGAAGTAAATTCGCTTCAAAAAATAAATATTACTTTTTCTTACGGCGCGGGCGGCCGGTCCCGATTTGAGACCAGCCAAACAAAAGAAATTCTTATTAAGTCTCCTGGCGTGAGCGTTGAGATTGTGAAGCCGGACCACGTTGTTCAAGGTTCTGCCTTCACGCTTGAAGTGCGTTATAAAAATATTTCCAATTTTGATTTCCCAAACGTTTCTCTTGTTTTGAATTATCCGACAACTTTCAAATTTATTTCCGCCAGTTTAGCGCCCGATTCTTTGAATAATGTTTGGCGTTTGGGCGAGTTAAACGCTGGTTCGAGCGGGGATTTGGAAATAAAGGGATTGGTCACGGGCATAACCGATCAACAATTTGCGATTCCAGTTACGGTTTCCGCCGGTTTTTTAGGTCGGGATTACCCGATTTTTGAGCAGGCAGTAAGCGTTGATCTTGCTCCGTCACCTGTTACGCTCGCAATCGCTGTTAATCACCAAACCGATTATATTGCCCGCATTGGCGACCAACTAACTTACACAATTAATTATCAAAACAACAGCGGCATTGCTTTGGCCGATACGGTTTTGAACGTTTCGCTCGCCGGTGAGTTATTTGATTTTGGAACCATGAAGACCGACGGCGCTCTAAATTCTATTACAAACACTGTTTCTTGGAATGCGGCTAATCTTCCCAATTTTAAATTACTTGATGCGGGTGCCTCCGGCGAAGTAAAAATCAACGTTGGTCTGAAAAAAGATTTTCCGATTAAACACTTAAACGACAAAAATTTTTACCTGAAAGTGAACGCGACTCTTACATCGCCTTCGGTGCCTTATTATCTTGCCGCCTCCGAAACTTCAGTGGTCGCCGCGTCCGATATAAAAGTAAGCGGCTTTGCAACGGTTAGCGCTCAAGCTTTTTATCGCGATGCCCTTTCTGGTTTTGTGAATAATGGCGTTTTACCGCCAAAAGTTAATCAGCCAACTGATTACACAATTCACTGGCTTATTAAAAATTTTTCAACGGATATTAAAAATATTGAAATTCACGCTTCTTTAGCCGGCGGCGTTGCTTGGACCGGTCTTGTGAAAAGTAATATTGATACCGTGCCATTATACAACGATCGAACGCAGGAAATAGTTTGGACAATTGATCGTATTCCGGCCACAAAAGGCGTGCTAAGCAATCCGGTTGAAGCGATTTTCCAAGTGCGGGCGACGCCGAACGTGACGGAGGTTGGTAGGTATAAAAATATTTTAAGCGATACAATATTAAAGGCGGTTGATGATTTTACCGGACTTGAGTTAAACGCAAGCGATATTACAATCACAACTGCTCTGCCGGACGATCGAACGGTTGGTCAAGACGCGGGCAGAGTTATTCCTTAGGTATTATGGCAAATGCTTTAGAAAAAATTTCGGCGTTAGCAAAAAGACGGGGGTTTATTTATCCCGGATCGGAAATTTACGGCGGATTGGCCGGCACTTGGGATTACGGCCCGCTTGGCGTTGAACTAAAGCGGAATATTAAAAATGAGTTTTGGAAATCGGTTGTTCGGGAAAACGATGAAATTGTGGGAATGGATGCCGCAATAATCATGAATCCGAAAGTTTGGGAAGCTTCGGGTCATTTGGATTCTTTTTCCGATCCGCTTGTGGAATGCAAAAAATGCCATCACCGTTTTCGAGCCGACCAGGTAGATAAAAATAAATGCCCTGATTGCGGCGGTGCGCTTACCGAACCGAAAACTTTTAATCTAATGGTTGAAACTTATCTTGGCGTGGTTGAAGGCGAAAAAACAAAAACATATCTGCGGGGCGAGATTACTCAAGGCGTGCACGTTAATTTTAAAAACGTTTTGGACTCCACCCGCGTTAAATTGCCGTTTGGCATCGCGCAAATCGGCAAAGCTTTCAGGAATGAAATTACGCCAGGTGATTTTACATTCCGTTCCCGCGAGTTTGAACAAATGGAACTTCAATATTATGTGCGGCCTGACAAAAAAGAATCAATGAAGGTTTTAGAAAACTGGAAAGAAAAAAGAATGGATTGGTACAAAAACTTGGGGATGAGCAAAAATAATTTGCGTTTCAAAGAACATGAAAAGTTGGCGCATTACGCCCAAGCGGCTTTTGATATTGAATATCGTGTTGATAATGAATGGCGGGAAATGGAAGGTATCCATCACCGGGGTGACTTTGATCTTCGCCGGCATCAGGAATTTTCAAAAAAGGACCTTACTTATTTTGATGAAGAAACCAAGGAAAGATTTTTACCGTTTATAATTGAGACCTCCGGTGGCGTGGATCGGGCCGCTTTATTTTTCTTGGTAGATGCTTACACGGAAGAAAAAGATCGGGTATTTTTAAAGCTTCACCCGCGTCTCGCGCCGTTCAAAGCGGCGGTGTTTCCGCTTTTGGCGAATAAACCGAAATTAGTTGAGCTTGCCAGAAAAATTTACACTGATTTGAAAAAAGATCCGCCAGCCGGCGGAAACATTGCTTGGGACGAGCGGGGGAATATCGGCAAACGCTATTATTCCCAAGACGAAATCGGCACGCCCTATTGTATCACCGTTGATTTTGATAGTTTGGATAATGGAGATGTAACCGTCCGCGATCGCGACACGGCAAAACAAGAAAGAGTGAAAATCGCCGAATTAAAAAATTATTTACGGGGGAAAATCTATTCCTAGAAACATTGCGTGTTTGAATGCGTTATACTTAAGTAAGTAAATATAAAGGTCAATCCATAATAAAATAAAAATTATATGAAGAAATCAGTTTTAGCGGTTGCGTTGTTTTTTGGGCTCGCGTTTTTCGTGAGTGCTCAGACATCAACAAAACCCTATCGTGATGAGTTGAATAAAATGCGCGGTGATTATAAGACGAGCGTGCAGAATGTTAAGGCGCAATCGCGTGAAGTAATGGAATCGCTTAAGGAAAAGTTCCAATCGGACGTGAAAACGCTTAAAGCAACAGTCGGACAAAAGATTGAAAAAGAGCGAGAAACTTTTAAATCAAAAGTTGAGCAAATCAAAGACACTCGCAAGAAAGAAGTTTTAAATCGACTTCAAAACAATCTGAATGATTTAAATCAACGTTCAGCTAATCATTTTAGCAATGTTTTAGATAAGCTAAATAGCGTGCTCACAAGAATCGTGAGTCGCACGGACAAAGTTCAAGCTCGTGGTAATGACGTAACCGCGGCGCGAACAGCAATTACCGCCGCGCAGAGCGCAATTACAACGGCGCAAACAGCGGTGAAAGCCCAGCTCGCAAAAACTTATCCGATTAATTTGCCAACCGTTATTTCAAGCTCAACGATGAGCGATCTCCAAAGTCTTGTTAAGAGCACTCGCGAAACACTTAAAAGTGATTTAAACGCGGTACAAAAATTAGTCGTTGCCGCTCGCGACGCTGTTCATAACGCAGCGACGACCCTCGCTAAAATTCCCCGCGTAGACGAAGACAAAGAGGCGACTTCAACCGCAACTTCAACCGCAACTTCAACCAGCAATCAATAATATGAAAAAGAACACAATTATTTGGTTAATTATTTTAGTCGTTGTTTTGCTCGTTTGGTGGTTTATGAAAAGCTCAAATTCCGTTCCTTCAATTGATCCGAGGGCTAATTTACAAACCGCGCCGGACAGCACGGTAAATATTAGCAATGATTTAAGCGGTATTGATGTTGGTAGTGTAGATAGTGGTTTTGACAATATCGATCAAGACATAAATGGTCTGTAGAAAGTTTTTTAGTTCGTTAGAAAAATCCCCGCAACTGCGGGGTTTTTTCTTTATAACTCTGTTAAAATTAAAAATGTAATGAAGACAAAATTTTTTACTGGTAAGGGCGATCAGGGCGAAAGCCAGATTGGCGAGAAAAAGTTTTCAAAAACTGATCCGGCGATGGCTATTTTAGGAACGCTTGATGAATTAAATTCTTGGCTTGGGCTTTGTCGGGCGAAAATCAACAAAGAGAAAAATTTTAGTTTTGAGAAAGGCGATCCGCTGAACCTTGAAAACGTTATCAAAGAAATCCAGCAACTTCTTTTTATCGCCCAGGCGGAAGTGGCCGCCATCGCCTTCGCTTATCCAAAAAGTCCGAAAATTACATCTGCCACAACTGAAAAAATTGAGGGGAAGATTAGTTTGATTGATCAGCAAGTCAGTGAATTAAAACATTTTATTATTCCGGGCGGCAGTGAAATTTCGGCAATGTTTGATTTTGGCCGGACAATTATTCGGCGCGCTGAACGTGAGGCGGTCGGTTACAATTCTGAAATTAAGCGTCTCACGCCGGAATTGCTTCAGTTTTTTAACCGGCTTTCCAGCTTTCTTTTTGCTTTAGCCCGCTACGCAAATTTCCAGTTAAAAATAGAAGAAGATCGGCCAAACTATCAATAATTTTGTATAATTAATCTAATGCTTACCACTGGAGAAATGATATTGAGATTAGGAATCGCAGCCCTACTTGGCGCTTTAATCGGCTTTGAACGGGAAATGGTTGGTAAAGAAGCTGGTGTCCGCACTGATATAATGGTTGCCTCCGGCGCGGCGATTTTTTCTCTAATCGGTTTAACTTTGCCGTATCTAGTCGCTACTTCTAATTTGGATCAGGTTATTTCAAATAATAGCGGTTCTTTGAATGTGATCGCGAACATCGTGGTTGGCATCGGTTTTTTGGGCGCGGGAATTATTATCCAGCAAGGAATTCACGTTCGTGGCCTTACTACGGCCGCTTCCGTTTGGTTTGTGGCGGCAATCGGCGTTTTGTGCGGCATTGGACTTACTAGCTTCGCCGCGATCGCGACGGTGAGCTTATTAATTATTTTAATAATTTTGAGAAAGATTAACGTTTACGAGCTGCTTGAAAAAAAAGAAGAAAAATAAAAACCCCCTTGTAATTACAAGGAGGTTTTGGGAATTAACGGCAACCGGAAAAAGGAAGTTTTGGCTATTGCTAGAAGATTTTGTATTTTAGAATCAAGTTCTTCTGGCGAGTCACAAATTCCTTTATTTCGAATAAATCGGAGGTGAGGAGGTGAGATTGGGAAAACCGTTTCTTTGTCTATGGAAAAATAAGGTAATTCTTCCAGCTGCTCGATAGGTTTTCTTTCTAGTTTAGCTTGGTCAAATAAATAGCATGACCGACGAGCTTCTTCGTCAGTAGGTAAGTCATCAATAGAGTGCCAATACCCCTCAACCACGTGGCGAAGAGGGTCGCGGACAGGAAAGGTTTTTTCAGGAAGTTTTTCATTAGAATTTTTCAATTCCCCGATAAAAAAAATCTCCATATGAATGCTTTCTTCTTTTCCTTTTTTTTCGGTAAGCGCTGGCAGGCGAGAAATAAAGAAAGGCACATCTTCTATTAAAAGATTTCCTTCTTCTCGTGTTTCCCGATTCGCCGCTTCGTAAGGCGTTTCGCCGGCATGAACTTTGCCAGTGATAAGCACCCAACGCTCTGGCTTTACTCCGCCGATTTTTAATCCGTTTTCGCTACCGCCGAGATCGTGAACAAGAAGAATTTTATCCCGACTTTTATTGAATATCGCCACATGAATGGTCATCGAAACCCTTTTGTCTTTATTTGCAAAAAGTTTTCCATGACCGCGTTT
This sequence comes from Patescibacteria group bacterium, assembly GCA_038064775.1. Lineage (GTDB taxonomy): Bacteria > Patescibacteriota > Minisyncoccia > UBA6257 > GWB1-50-10 > JBBTSG01. Next base: position 72,723 of record JBBTSG010000006.1, on the reverse strand, counting down.
TAAATCAATCAAATCAAACATATTTACCTCGAAATTAGTGAGTATTAATTTACTGTTTAAAGTATAGCATACTATAATAATTTTGTCAAATAGAGAATATATAGCTATAATCCTCATAAATGAGAGTTAAAACAAACAATATTTATCTTGATTATGCCGCTTCAACGCCGGTTCACCCCGCGGTTTTGAAAGCGATGATGCCTTATTTTCTAGAAAATTTTGGCAACGCTGGTTCACTTCACCGTTTTGGCCAAGAAGCGATTAAAGCGATTGATGAAAGCCGGGAGGTAATCGCGAAAGCGATCGGGCGTCCGGCGGCCGCCGGATTTCGGGAAATAATTTTTACCGGTTCGGCAACGGAAGCGAATAACTTGGCGTTGCGCGGCGCGCTTAAAGATAAACCGAAAGATTCACGGATTATAATTTTGGCGATTGAGCATGAATCGGTTTTGGAAACGGCTCGCGACTTGGAGCGCGACGGATTTGATGTTATCTATTTACCGGTTAGCCGTGAAGGTTTAGTCGATTTAAATAAATTGAAATCAGCTTTAAACGATAAAACAATTTTGGTATCGGTAATGTATGTGAATAATGAAATTGGCACGGTCCAGCCGATTGCGGAAATTTCAAAGATAATTTCCGAATTCAAAGAAAGAAAATTTATCTCACAAAAAGACGGGGTCTCGCTCGCCCAGCCGCTCGCTCGCCCGCTTGACTCTCGCCCTCGCTCCTCCGACTTCGTCGGAGACCGTGCCCGCTCGGGCTCCGAGACACTTTTCTTAGAGAAAAATCTTCTTTCTTCTTACCCCTTATTCCATATTGACGCCGTTCAAGCGTTTCAGTTTTTCGATTGTGACGTTAAAAAATTAGGCGTTGATTTAATGACGCTCTCCGCCCACAAAATTTATGGCCCGAAAGGCATTGGCGCGCTCTACCTTCGGGAAAAGATTAAAAAAGAGATAAAGCCGATTATTACCGGCGGCGGGCAGGAATTTGGTTTGCGGTCGGGAACGGAAAATACACCGCTAATTGTCGGTTTCGGCAAAGCGGTTGAACTTGTCTCCGCGCGCCGCAAGCAAAATTGTCTCAAAACTGAAAAATTAAAAAAATATTTTCTCGCGCGACTCGAGAAAATTTTTCCGGCACTCGCCGTAAACGGACCGATTGATGATAAGTCCGCGCCCCATATTTTAAATGTTTATTTGCCGGGCACGCTCGCGGACGAAATGCTTATAAAACTTGATAAAGTGGGCGTGGCGGTTTCCGCCGGTTCGGCTTGTTCCGCGCGGGCGACTAAACTTTCGCATGTTTTAACCGCAATCGGATTAGAGCAAGAGAGGATTATGAGCAGTTTGCGGTTTAGTTTCGGTAGAGAGACAAAAATAGCTGATTTAAAAAAAGTTTTGGAAATATTGATTCCGTTAGAAATAAGCCGCTTCTAGCGGCTGCCGCCGTGCCTTCAGCAAAGCGGATTTCTAACGTGATTGACAAATATCAAATAGCGTGATAAATTACTTCTAGTTTATTTACCAACCGCCATTTCGGGATTTTCCGAAAAAAAGTAGGAAACGAACGATTGGCATAAAATAAAGAAAGGAGATGATCACATGAGTACGAAAGAAAAACTTATGATGACATCAAACCAAAAGAAACAAATTCTCCGTGTAGTCGAGGATAAGCTAATTAAACTTAATCCTTCAAGAACTGGAGCGCAAACCGTTTTGAAAAAAGGCAAAGAATTACAGGTGAAGTTCGGCGAAATTTTTTCCGAACTGTTACACCCGATTCTCAAACTAATTTCCGAAGGAGAATCTATTATTCTTGACTCCGAAGACGGCACAAAAACTCTCGCGAAAGCGAAAGACCTTTTCAGCTGGATTGACTCCGATTTCAATAACTACGGCACCGATCAAAAAGGAGCGCCAACCAAAGAAACCGCCCTTCAGGTTTATGAAATGAATGAAGACGCGACCTTCTCCAAAATGTTCGGATCTCTCGACTCTGACTTGACCAAATTCTGCCTCACCCAAGCTCAGATCAAGCAGTTTGTGAAACGCCACAAGAATTGGCTAAGAGGAGAAGGTTATGGAACATTTTTCCTCTTTGAAAGTAATAACCAGTTCTTCGTTGCCTACGTGGACGTGCACTCGGACGACGCGCTCGAGGTGAGCGTGCACCGGTTTGAGAACTCGAACGTTTGGTCTGCCGACGATCGCCATCAGGTGGTTGTTCCGTAACCTGCCCGTTCCGCAGGCGGGCTGGCTTGACCCTTTCGTCCTTTGTTCTTTAATTCTGTTCTTTCAACCTTGAATTCCCTTAGACCTTTTGGCCTTTGGGGATTTTTTATTTTCAGCGCAGATATAATATAATTAAATTATGAATGATAAAATAAAAAATTATTTAGGTGGGGCGCTTATAGTTGTAAGTTTAGTTTCGGCTTTCGCGGCGTGGAGTTTCGCCGACACTTATTCAAAATCAATCGAACCGTCGTCTTTCCGGAGTTTTTCAGTTTCGGGCGAAGGGAAAGTAACCGCCGTGCCGGACGTTGCTGAATTTTCTTTCGGTGTTTTAACCGAAGGCGGTAAAGACATTGCGGCGTTAACGAATGAAAACACCACTAAGGTTAATAAGGCAATCGCGTTTGTGAAAAGCGAAGGAGTGGCGGATAAAGACATTAAAACCGAAAATTATTCGCTTACGCCGCGTTACCTAACTTACAGCTGTAATCATCCGGAAACAAGTGGTTCAGTGTCTTGTCCGCCCGCGGAAATTGTCGGTTACTCAATTAATCAAACGGTGAGCGTTAAAGTGCGGGATTTTTCAAAAATTGGCGAGGCGCTTTCGGGCGTTGTTCTAAACGGCGCGAATACCGTATCAAGCTTGAATTTTACGATTGATGATTCAAATGCGTTGCAAAACCAGGCGCGGGCAGAAGCGATTTCAAAGGCAAAAGAAAAAGCGGAAGTAATTGCGACTTCCGGCGGTTTTTCAATCGGCCGATTGCTTTCAATTGATGAAGGTTATTCGCCAGTTCCTTATTACTCAGCTAAAGAAACTTTTGGTTTAGGCGGGGCGGCGCCAGCGCCTGTAATTCAACCGGGTTCACAAGAAATCCAAGTAACGGTTAATTTAAGGTACGAAATAAAATAAGCCGATACGAATCTACGGATAACATCCGAATCTGCGAATTGCTACGAATAATTACAAAATATGAATAATAAAAAACTTTTAGTTTTTATAATTATTGCCGCGATTGTTGGCGGATTTTTTGGTTCGCTTGTTTCTTCAAGATTAGCGCAGGCGAATATTTTAGACGATTTATTAAATTATCTAAAAGGCGGCGCTATAACGACCGCGCCTAATCCGCCAGCTGGCGGATCGCCCATAAAAGAAATTCCACTCTACAAACCGACTATTGATTATGAAGAAGCGGTGATTCGCTCGGTTGAAACCGCTTCGCCATCAGTTGTTTCAATCGTCATTTCAAAAGATTTACCGGTAATTGAGAATTGCGGTTACGATCCTTTTTCTAATTTACCGCCGGAGTTTAAGCAATTTTTTGGCGGTAACGGCGGTCTGCCTGGCCAGGGTTTCCAATTTTCGCAGCCATGTGAAAAAGGAACGCAAAAAAAAGAAGTGGGCGGCGGTAGTGGTTTTATTGTGAGCGAAGAAGGCTTAATTGCCACTAACAAACATGTGGTTTACGACAAAAACGCGGATTATACGGTGCTCACAAACGACGGCAAAAAATATGACGCTAAAGTTTTAGCGCGTGACACAACAAACGATATTGCGCTTATAAAAATTTCAGCAACTGGCCTAAAAGCCGCAATAATTGGCAACTCTGATAGTGTGAAACTTGGTCAAACAGCAATCGCGATTGGTAACGCTTTAGGCGAATTTCGTAACACTGTTTCAGTTGGCGTGATTTCCGGCCTTTCACGAACAGTGACGGCTGGCGGTGGCGAATTTGGCTCGGAGACAATTCAAGGAGTTTTTCAAACGGACGCGGCAATTAACCCTGGCAATTCCGGCGGTCCGCTTTTGAACTTGAAAGGTGAAGTGATCGGCATTAACACAGCGGTTGTCTCGGGCGCCCAGAACATTGGCTTTACAATTCCTATAAATCAAGTGAAGCGGGCGATTGAATCGGTGAAAAAAACCGGCAGCATAAAAACACCTTATCTCGGCGTGCGCTATCTGATGATTGATGAGGGTTTAGCAAAAAAACAAAATTTACCGGTTCAAAATGGCGCTCTTGTGCGGGGAACGCCTGACGGTCCCGCGATTGTGCCCGGTTCGCCAGCGGAAAAAGCCGGCTTGAAGGCGGAAGATATTATTTTGGAAGTGAACGGCGAAAAAATTAACAAAGAAAAAACCTTAAGCAATATAGTCCAAGAATATTCAATCGGCGACACGTTGAATCTAAAAGTGGAACGGGGGAAAGACGTTATTACTTTAAGTATTACGCTTGCCGAGCGGCCGACTTCGGAATAAATAGAAATTAATTAATATTTCCACCATTAGCAATCTACACACTAGTTTGCTAATTTTGTTATAATAATATAATCTTGGTATAATTAATAAAAACTATGCCACAATTCCATCGCTTTACAATTAAGGCCCAAGAAGCACTTCAAGCGGCCCAAGATTTAGTCGGCCGCCATCATCACGGCGAACTGAAAGCGCTTCATCTTTTAGTTACTCTTTTGGGTGATGAATCCACTCTTGTCCGGCCAATGCTTCTAAAAGCGAATATGAATCTCGCCGAACTTGAAAAAGAACTTGATCGGGATTTGAACGCGCTTCCTAAAATTTTCGCGGGCGGTGGAACAGTTAATCAACTTTATCTTTCGCCGGAACTGATGAAAGTTTTAGATCGAGCGGGTGAAATTGCTTTAAAACAAAAAGACGATTTCATTTCTTGCGAACACTTAATTCTTGCTTTAATTGACGTGCCTTCCGCGGCGCAAGAAATTTTGAGCCGTTTTGGCGTAAAACGGGAAATATTAATACGAATTTTAGCCCAACTGCGTGGTTCGGTGCGGGTGACCGATGAAACGCCGGAATCAAAATTTCAAGTACTTGATAAATATGCCGTGAACTTAACCGAACGGGCGAAAGACGGCAAGCTTGATCCGGTAATTGGCCGTGAGGAAGAATTGCGGCGGTTGATGCAAATTCTTTCCCGACGAACAAAAAATAATCCGGTTTTAATCGGCGAGCCGGGCGTTGGAAAAACAGCAATTGTGGAAGGTTTGGCGCAGAGAATTATTTCCGGTGACGTGCCTGAATCTTTGAAGGGAAAAGAGATTATTATGCTCGATTTAGGCGCTTTGATTGCTGGCACGAAATTTCGCGGTGAATTTGAAGACCGTTTAAAAGCATTTTTGCGGGAAGTTCAGCAATCAGCCGGCCGACTTCTTCTTTTTATCGATGAAATTCATATGATCGTAGGGGCAGGCGCGGCTGAGGGGGCAATTGACGCCGGTAATTTATTGAAACCGGCGCTCTCCCGTGGCGATCTTCACGCGATTGGCGCCACAACACTAAAAGAATATCAAAAATATATTGAAAAAGACGCCGCGCTTGAGCGCCGTTTCCAACCGATTGTGGTTGAAGAACCAACGCTCGAAGATTCGGTTGCTATTTTGCGTGGACTTAAAGAAAAATATGAAATGCATCACGGGCTAAAAATAAGCGATGAAGCGATTATGGCGGCGGTGAATTTATCCGCCCGCTACATTACCGACCGTTTTTTGCCCGATAAAGCGGTGGATTTGATTGACGAGGCCTCGGCTGCTCAGCGACTTGAAAGCGATAGCGTGCCGGCGGAACTCGATAAATTGCGGCGGAGTATCGTAAAACTTGAAGTGGAACGCTCGGCATTGTTGAAAGAAAAAGCAAAATCAAAAACAAAATCGCCGCGCCTCAAGGAAGTAGAAAAAGAATTAAACCGCTTACGGGAGGAAAACGACGAATTATCTGCCGGCTGGCACGCCGAAAAAATTCAGCAAGACAATTTTAATAACTTGAGAAAGAAAGTGGAGAATTTGAAACGGGAAGCGGAAGTGGCGGAACGAGACGGTAATTTAGAACGAGTGGCGCAAATTGTTTACGGCGAACTGCCGGCCGCTGAAAAGGAAGCTGCCGCTTTTGAAAAAAAACACATAGGCGGAGAAATAAAATCAAAAAAGAAATCTAGCAGCAAAAAAATTCCTGTAAGCAATCGCCGTTTTATTAAAGAAAGTATTAACGAAGAAGATATTGCTTCCGTAGTTTCTCGTTGGACGGGTATTCCGGTTTCTCGAATGCTTGAATCGGAAGTAAAAAAATTAAGCCGATTAGAAGAAGAGCTTGGCGTGAGAGTGATTGGTCAGGGCGAAGCAATTAACGCTGTTGCGCGGGCGTTGCGCCGATCGCGCGCCGGCCTTGCGCCGGAAGACCGGCCGTCTGGCTCATTTATGTTTTTGGGACCAACTGGCGTTGGTAAAACAGAATTAGCGCGTGCACTTGCGGAATTTATGTTCAATGACGAAAAAGCCCTTATTCGGATTGATATGTCGGAATATATGGAACGGCACGCTGTTTCCCGGCTTATTGGTTCGCCGCCGGGTTACGTTGGTTTTGAGGAAGGCGGCCAACTTACAGAAATCATTCGGCATCGGCCTTATAGCTTGATCCTATTTGATGAAATTGAAAAAGCTCACCCGGAAGTTTTCAATGTTTTACTGCAAGTTTTGGATAACGGCCGCTTAACCGACGGCAAAGGGCGGCTTGTTAATTTTCGGAACGCGGTTGTGATTTTAACTTCTAATGTCGGCAGTAATTATTTCCACGAAATGTCGGGTTTAGGTTTTGCCCAAGGAGATAAAGAGGAATTAAAATCGAAAGAAGAAGAGTATCGGGAAAAAGCGCGGCGAGCGTTACGTGAAACATTCCGGCCAGAATTTTTAAATCGCCTTGATGAAACCGTCATCTTTAACGCGCTTACACCCGCTGATATCGGGAAAATCGTTGATATCCAACTTCAGAAACTGACTGAAAAATTAGCCGAACGCCGAATTGAACTCACAATAAAACCGGCGGTTAAAGAATACTTAGTTAAAAACGGTTTTGATAAAGAATACGGCGCTCGGCCAATCAAGCGGCTGATTCAAAAAGTGATTATTGATGCTTTAGCTGATAAAATGATTAGAGGTTTAGTGAAAGATGGTAAAAAAGTTAACATTTCTCTTAACCAAACAAATAACGTGGAAGTTACTGTTTAAAGCTTTTTTCTACGGAATTATTCTTTTTTGGTTAACGCAAGTCGGTTTCGGTTTTTGGCCGGTCTTTTTATTTTTTCTTGTTGCTATCCTGATTTATTTTTCCGAGAAAGGCAGTAGTGAAGGTATTAGTTTTTCTTTCTGGTTTTTATTTTTTTTAAGCTTGGTTTTTCTCGAGCTGAATAATCTTTATAAGTTCGAAGGTGTTTGGAACTTTTTTACTTTTTTTATTAATTCCCCGTTTATCGTTATTTTTTGGAGCGGTCTTCTTTTTCTTTGGTTGGGTTTGAATCAAAGATTTTTCAACAACCGTTTTTTGGTTTTTAATATTTTTAAAACCCTGCTAGTAATCACTGCTTATATTTTTTATTACCTGTTGCCTCAAAACTTTTTCTTTGCCGTTGGCCTAATGCTTTTAATCGGTCTTTCTTTCCGCGAGGATTTCGTTTTTTTCGGTTTCTTGTCAAAAAAAATAATTCTTGGGGGGAGTTACGCGTTAGCTTTTCTTGTTTTTCAAGTTGGCTGGTTTATTGCTTTTTTGCCACTAGGTTTTTTAAACTCCGCCGCGCTACTTACGCTTTTTACCGCCATAAGCCGCGATCTTTTTATCGTCCGGGAGCGCGGTTTATTGAACCGGACCCTAGTTTTTGAAGAAGCGGCTTTTTTTACGATTTTAATGGTTATTATATTCGCTTTTTCTTCTTGGACGGTTTAAACTAAAAAGCGTAACTTCAAGGGCAATTATTCGTTATATCTATTGAAACCCTAAGGAAAGCGCAGTTTATCAACAGCGGGGCTTTCAAGCACTTTTCTAGCTTGTATAATGATTTCTAGCTTAGAGTGAGGCTAAGCTACTTTAATCAAAAGAAACAAGCGACGTCGGCCGAATTATCGGCAAGCGTCTGTTTGTTCTCCACGATTTAAGTAGTTTTATCTCGCTCTAGCGAGATTTTGTTTATACGTCCAATTATTACCAACCGTTTTTCGTTTAGCTCTTCTGCTAAATAATCCTCACTAGATTAGCGGCAAGTCGAGAGCGACGGAAGACGTTCCAGACAAAATCAAAGGTCGGCGACCAAATTTAATACTTCGGCAAGCTCAGTATTATTCTGAGTGAAATCGAAGGATAAATAATTTAGGTCGATAAATTTAAGAAAATTCTAAAATTACAAAAAATGAGTAAATTAACTAGTAAAATTTTATCAGTCGGTCTTTCCATCACAACGATGGTTTGGTTGGCTGGTTCAGTAGTTCCAGTAAGCGCTCAATCCGTTGATATCAACGCTTTGCTCGCGCAAATTCAAGCTCTTCAACAGCAAATAGCAGCTTTGCAAGGTAACAGCGGCACCCCAGCATCTTCTTACACGTTTACTCGCGACCTCACCGTGGGTAGCAAAGGAGCAGATGTGACGGCTTTGCAGCAAACCTTGATTAGCGGCGGTTATTTGAAGGTCGCGGCCCCGACAGCCTTCTTTGGTTCTTTGACTAAGGCGGCTTTGGCGGCTTGGCAGGCGGCGAAGGGAGTTACTCCTTCCGTCGGTTACTTCGGTCCGAAAACCCGCGCGGCTTTTGTGGGTACAGCAACAGGAGGTACTGGTGGTATTCCGCCAGTCGTAATTGTGCCTTCCGGTACTGATTTAGTTGCTTCTTTGGCGGTTGATACGCCAGCGGCAAGAACAATCGGTTCAGGAACAGCTTTCAATCCAGCTTTAAAGGTTAACTTGACGGCTGGTTCTAAAGCAGTGAATGTGACAGGCGTTACTTTGCAGAAGAGTGGCTTTGTCGCGAACACATCTCTTAATGGTGTTGACGTTATTGACGCCATGGGTGTGCGGCACGGCAATGTTATAACTTCTATTAACGCTGATAACACAATCGGTATTACTTTCCCAAGCAGCCCGATTATGGTTGCGGCAGGACAGTCAACTTCGTTTACAGTGCGATTCAACCTTGTGACAGGTTCTATTACCGGCACGGTTGCGTTTAACATTAATTCGGCGTCGGCAATTATGGCTGACACAACTTCAATTGGTGGTAGTTACCCGATTGTTGGTAATGGAATGAACATCGTAAGTGGCGCGAGCGCGTTAGCTTCCACTACTTTAGATGTTTTGACCTCAACCGGTTCAAGCTCTTTAAGTGTTGATCCAGTGAGCCAACAGGAAATTACAAAATTCCAGGTTCGAGAAACCTCTTCTAATGAAGGAGTAAACTTTTCCGCTTTGACCTTATATAACTATGGCAACGCGGGAGCAGGCGATTACGCGGATGTTCAGTTACTTGATCAATCCGGTAATATTTTGGCGACTGCTCAGCCAATGGGCCAGTATGTAAACTTTACGATTACACCCGCTTACTTCATTGATAAGGGGTTAACGAAAAATTTCACCGTAAAAGCGAAGCTTATCGGCGGCACGACAAAAACAATTAACCTTGTGGTTTACAACAACTACGATATTAATCTGATGGGCGTGACGACCGGTGTCTCCGTTATTCCGGGCGCGGCGGCGACGAATGACTCCGCGTTCCCGATCGGTAATGGTTTCAACATCCAGACGATTGGTACCGGCACGGCGACTTTGACGCGAACAATTGATTCGCCAAGCGCGGCGGTTACTCCTTCCGCGAACAATGTTCTCTTAGCGAAATACAACTTTAGGCCGAGTGGCGAGAACATGGAAGTGCGGCAGGTTAGTTTCTACATTGCGACTTCGACTGCAGCCGCTAAAACATTAACCGGCACGGTTTATGTGAAGTTTAACGGCGCGATTGTCTACAGCACTGGCGGTTCCAATGTTTCGCCGATTACGGCAGCTACCTTTACCTTGTCGAGTTATCCGGTTGCCACTCAAGGCGTGGATAACTTTATAACGGTTGAAACTTCGATTCCTTCGACCGCGACAGCGGTTGATAGTTATCAAGTGAAGTCCTTTGATATTATTCAAGCCAAACGTTTAGTAACAAATGACCTCGTTGATCCGACTGTGGCGGCGACTGATGGCCTCGCGCTTTCAGTTAAAGCAGCCGCTCTTACGGTGACAACACTTGCATCATTGCCACTTGCCGGCCAATCAGTAGTGGTGGGCACGAACGATTATGTTTTCGCCACTATTACTTTGAATTCTTCGGCGGGCGGTGAAGACGTGAATGTGACGACCGTTAAAGTATCAGATTCAAGCAGTGACTCCAATTACACCGGAATTACTAGTCTTGTGATGTACAAAGGTAACCCAGTGAGTGGCGGTACAGTTCTTTCAACAACCGCTTCAACAGCGACAAACGGCGCTACCACAAACTTCAATTTCTCATCGCCGATTGTGGTCAACCGCGCAACACCAATCACTCTTTACTTAGTGGCTAATGTTGCTTCATCCACATCCGCTAACGTCACACACACTTTCAATGTTGCTTCGTCAACATCGGCTATAACCGCCGTTGGCGTGACAACAGGTAATAGTTTGACGAACGGTACGGATATTAGTTTCGCCGGTAGTGGTCAGGCGCAAACTATAGTTACTTCCGGTTCGCTTAATATGAACCTCGTAACTGGCGCAGGCGCTACACCAAGTAATAACCAAACGGTTTCGGTTGGCGCAACTCAAGGAACGTGGTTTGCGGTTAGATTGAGTTCAGCTAATGAAACGCAAAAAATTACTTCCTTGAAGCTTACAGCGACAAGTTCCGGTTCAACTGGTTTAACAACGACGACTCTAAGGAATATCACGCTTTCTGGCGATCTTGTACCAGCAGGATTAACAAAAGGACAGTTTGATACTTGTATTGCCGGTGAATGCGTTGTTACTTTCCCATCCGTCGGTGGTACGTCAGATAATATTTTGACTGCGCCGGTGCCAGTTAGTGGCACGACGATTTACGTGAAAGCTGATGTTGGGGTCGGCACGATAGATGACCTTGGTAATAGCTTCGCGTTCGTTATTGCTTCAAGCACTCATGTGACCGTAAAGGGTTCAGTGAGTGGACTTACGACTGGTACGGTGACAGGTCAACCTGGAATCAGTACCGGTGCTAGCACGGTTGTTTCTACCGGCTATTCATTCGTTGTACCGCAGAGTGTTGTTGTTACAGGAGTTTCGCCAACGGTGGCAACAAAGATAATTGGTTTAACATCTGGTCAGACAGTTGCGACATTTAAGATTACGAATAACGGCGCAACCCCGATTTATCTTTCAACTTCCACTACGGGTATGACCTTCTACAATAGTGGCGCTGGTACGACAACGGCAACATCTAGCGCTTACACGCTGTATGCTTCCCAGATGTCTAATTCAAGCGCTGATATCACCTACAGCACTTCTACATGGGCGACCTCCCTTGGTTCTTCAAGCGTTCCTTTCGGATACACAATTTCTGCATCTGAAGCAAATCGAACGATTCTTGGAGGTTCTTCAAGATACTTGATTATCAAGACGAACGTTGCGGCGGATAACGGCAACACCTTCAAGTTCTCTATTCAGACGATCGGCAACCTTCTTTACTACGTAAAAGGTAGTGATCTCTATGGTTACCCGTCTAACCCGACAAACTCTGCAAGCGTACCCACTGGTCTCTATATTGATGGTGTTATTCCTGGAATAATGCCGTCGGTTGAGGTGACGACCTTGTCGAGTAGCTAATTCTGCTTAACTGATTTCTAGTTTTTCGATAGCATATAATCGAACAAAAAGACCCCGAGAAGGGGTCTTTTTGATTTAATTTTTTACTTGAACAAAACTCTTTAATTAGATAGTATTTAAAAACTGGAAGTATGGCTTATTTTAAGACGGCAAAATTTTTTCTAATTATTTCTGTTTTAGCAGTTGCGGTTGTTACCGTTTCCACGCTTTTTCCTTTTATTGTCGGTAAGTACACCTGGTTTCGGACAACTGTTGATCTTGCGCTCATATCTTTTCTTCTCGGTCTTGTACTTTCACCAGAGGCGGAGATTTATGAGAAAAAATTTATTAAACTTTTGAAGTCGCCGCTTGCAATCGCGGTTTCGATTTTCGTCTTAGCGGTTATTTTAGCTTCTCTTTTTGGCGTTGATCCGTCATTTTCTTTTTGGTCTAATTTTGAGCGCGGCGAGGGAGGTTTACAATTACTCCATCTATTAATTTTCTTTTGGCTCTTAATTATGCTTTTCCACGACGATAAGGATTGGCGGAAAATTTTTTGGTCATCCATTATTACTGGTTTGCTAATGACAGCGTATGGCGCGGGAGCAGGATTAAAATATATAGATCAGGCGGCAAACGGCTCGTTTTTCCAGTCTTTTAAGGACTTTATCGGACCGTCATTTAGCCAGCCCGGTTTTCGGTTCGATGGTTCGATTGGAAATTCATCTTATGTTGGTGCTTATGCCATTTTCATACTTTTTTACTTAGCAATGCTTTTTATTGGTAATAGAAGCAAGAAAAAATTGTCTTTTGAAAATTTTGCGCTTGCAGGTCTTGGCGCAATTTTCTTAGCCGTTCTTTATCTTGCTGCGACCCGCGGCGCTTTTCTCGGTTTCGTCGTAGCTATTGTCGCATTTCTCGGTTACTTCATCTATGTTCATCAAGCTTGGCGTAAGCGGCTTTTGGTTGGGGTAACTCTTTTTGTTCTTGTTGTAGGTTTGTTCATAAAATTCCAAGATACGCCGTTTGTGAAATCTCTTCCCGCTTCGCGCATTTTTACCATTTCTTTAGACGCGAACACATTTAAAACTCGGGCTCTTATGTGGCAAATTGCTTGGGACGGATTTAAGGCGCGACCAATTTTCGGTTGGGGACCAGAAAATTTTATTCAGGTTTTTGATCGGCGTTTCAATACCGCCTATTTTACGCCGAGTCAGGGATTTGGCGCTTGGTTTGATCGTGCTCACAGTATTTACTTTGATTATCTGGTGGAAACAGGCGCTTTCGGTTTCTTAAGCTTCTTAAGTATCTTCACCATCTTCTTCATCCAACTCTATAAAAAAACAAAAACCAATCTTAGAGAAAATAATCAACTGAAAAAGAATAATAATCACAATGAAAAAGAATTAACTAACCAAAAATATTTATCTTCAGAGCTCGCTTTGCTCTTCGCGGTTTTGATAGCTTATTTGGTGCAGGGAATAGTGCTTTTTGACGTTCTACCAATTTATATAAATTTGTTTTTAGTCCTCGCCCTAGCCACTTACAAGCTTAAAGAAAATACTTATCAGAATTAAGTCTTAATTATGTTCATAATAAAAGAATTTAGAAAAATATTGTACATTGTGATAATTATCGCTGCTCTTTTGAGTTTGTATTTCGGCGCTTACTCACCTTTCGTGAAAGCCCGCAAATACATCACCGCGCTAGGCACTATTTCGAACGTGCACACCATTCAAGATTTTGAAGCCGTCTTTGACAGAGTTTTTAATTTTTATTCGCCGGTTGGTTCGGAAGAGGTGGTTAAATTTTTAAGCAATGACATTTTAAATTTGACCAGTCAGCAAGGACAACCAGAAGCAGTAAGTCGCGAGCTTGTTCGCTACATTGAGCCACACCTTTTTCTAAATAATAATGTTCGTCATCTAATGACGGGCGGTCAGTTGTACTTAACTCTTTTTAATAATTATGGTCAAAAACCGGAAGATTTTAAAAAGGCGCTTAATTATTACGAGCGAGCTTTTATGATCGGTCCGAAATTACCACCAGTACTTTATGGCTTGTTCAATTTGTATATACAAAGCGGACAAAAGGATAAAGCTAAAGAAATAGGCCAAATTATTTTGAATTATTGGCCGGATAATGATCAAATTCGCGGCTTAATATCCTCTCTCTAAAATTTTCGAGAAAAGCTTATTCCAAAATTGGTTTTTCTAGGCGAAAAGTGTCGTTTTCGTAATTTTCTCCTTGGCGAGGCCCTTTTGATAACTGGAGAAGAACGGAATCTTCAAGAGCCTTAAAAGCGTGTTGTTCATTAGGAATGCTTAACGTAAGATCACCTTCTTTCACTTCGATTGTTTCTACAGGATTGTTATCCTTCTTTGAGGCGTAAGTAAAACTCCCCTTAACTATATAAGTATATTGCGAACTTTTTTTATGAAAGTGATTACCGCGAACAGAACCTTTTTTACAGGTAATAATTGTCACCGAATCAACGTCTTGTCCGACAATAATGTCTCTGATTGATCCTCGCGAGTCCTCAAAATTAATCGGTTTTTTATCTATTTTCATATTTTTATATTATACTAGGTTTCGGAATTGGCACAATAAATTTACCGCCGCGTTTTTTGTAATCGCTTAAATTTTTCATAATTTCCGGAGCAAAGTTCCAGGCGAGAAGAAGAGCGTAATCAGGTTGGCGTTTTAAAAGTTCGGAGTCCGGAAGAATGGGAATGTGCGTGCCTGGAGTGAAACGGTTAATTTTAAGCTCGGATTTTTCAGTCGCAAAATCAATAAGTTCCGGGCCAATTCGGCAGTAATTTAAAAGCGTCATGCCTTTGGCCGGCGTGCTTACAATTGCAATGCTCTTATTTTTACGTTTCAGGTCCCGAAGTAGATTTTTTAGTTCTACACGGTGATTTGCTACAAGCTTGGCGAAGATTTTTAGTTTCGGCAGGGAATGAATATTATCTTTTAATTCCATTTTAAGCATTGCTCTAACCGTTTTATTTATTGGGTGGATGCTATTTTTGCCGATAAAAACTCTAAAAGAACCGCCGTGAATTTTTTTAGTTTCAACATCAAAAACCTCCATTTTATAGTTCTTGAAAAATTGAATAACAGGTTTTAATGAGAGATAAAGAAGGTGCTGATGGTAGACAGTATCATATTCTAAATTTTCCATAAGGTTTGAAAAATGCGGCGATTCAAAAATAAAAACTCCGTTATTTTGCATTAAGATTTTAACCGCTTTTACGAATTCATGATGGTTGAACACGTGCGCGAAAACATTCGTGCCGACGATAACCTTCGCTTTACCGTATTTTTTGACTACATCTTTCGCAACTTTAGGCGTAAAAAAATCAGGGATAGTGCGAATACCACGCTTATTCGCAATACGCGCGATGTTTGGCGCCGGGTCTACGCCTAAAATTTTTGTGCCAGCCGTTTTAAACCCTTGGAGAAGAACTCCGACATTACTTCCAACGTCCACCACAAGATCTTTTTTTCCCAAATTTAGTTTTTTTGTGACGGATTGGGCAAAATTATTGTAATGTTCTACGCCCGTTTTAGTAACTGAAGATTGATAAAGATAATCTTTCTGATACATTTCTCGCGGGTCAACCGTGTAAGAAAGTTGGCTTAAACCGCATTTTCCACAAAATACGACAACAAGCGGATAAGACGTTTCCGATTCTTTTAGTTCTTCTTGGGTTGGAAAATGATCCGAGTGCGGAGTGAACCCTAAATCAAGATAAGGAATTAATTTTATGCTTTTGCAAAAGCGACATTTAGTTATGGCTGGCATATCCACCCTATATTAAGATAACTAAGGTATCACTGTCAATAATTTAGTTTGACAGAATTTTGTTTTTTTAATAATATAATGCCATGAAAAGCGCCCTCGTTACAGGCATTACCGGTCAAGACGGATCGTATCTGGCGGAATTTTTGTTGAACAAAGGTTACCAGGTTATGGGTGTGGTTCGCCGTTCATCTTCTATTAATACTGAACGGATCGATCACATTCTTAAAGATCTTCACAGCAAAGGTGTTGTGCTTTTTCGGGATTATGGCGATTTAGCTGACAGTCATAGTTTATCACGCTTCATTGATGGAAATGTTGAATCTTACAACCGTTATGGCTCTTACGAATTTAAATTTCCGCCGGATGAAATTTACAATTTAGGTGCTCAATCACATGTGCGCATTAGTTTTGACATGCCAGAATACACTGCGAATGTAACTGGTCTTGGAACATTGAGATTACTTGAGCTTGTAAGGAATCACGAAGCAAGGAATCCGAATTCAAAAATTAAATTTTACCAAGCATCGAGTTCAGAAATGTTCGGGTTTTCCCCGCCGCCGCAAAACGAACAGACAGTTTTTCACCCAAGAAGCCCTTATGGTTGCGCTAAAGCATTCGCTTACCACACTGTGATAAATTACCGCGAGTCCTATAATATTTTTGCCGCAAATGGCATTCTCTTTAATCATGAATCGCCTCGTCGTGGCATTAATTTTGTTACGCGGAAAATCGTAAGAGCTGTCGCGGAAATAAAACGCGGTCGGATGGAAAAACTTCACTTAGGAAATTTAGACGCTAAAAGAGATTGGGGTTACGCACCCGAATATGTTGAAGCAATGTGGTTGATGCTCCAACAGCCGGAAGCCGATGATTACGTTATTGCGACGGGTGAAAACCATTCAGTTCGGGAATTCGCTGAAAGAGCTTTTAAGTACGCTGGTATTGATATTGTTTGGCAAGACCAAGGACTTTTAGAAAAAGGCCTAGACAAAAAAACCGGCAAAGTTTTAGTGGAGATTGATCCGGACTATTTCCGACCGGCGGAAGTTCATGATTTGCGAGGAGATTATACAAAAGCGAAAGCCAAATTGGGTTGGAATCCTAAAACAAAATTTGACGACCTCGTAGCTTTAATGATGGAGCACGAACTTAAGGGAGGCGCTAAATAATTTAATGATTGGCCATGTAGTCATGTTCAAATTTCGTCCAACTGCTTCTGCGGATGAGCGGGAGCAAGCGGTTGCACTACTTCATAGCATGAAGGATAAGATTAAAGAAATAGACATATGGAAAATCGGGACACAATATGCGCCGTCAGAAAAACGCTGGGATGTAGTTGAGGTGGCAACTTTTCCTGACGAAGCCGCGCTTTTTAAATTTCAAGCACATCCTGCACATAGGGAACTTACTGATTTCACAAAAGAAATCGCCGATTGGCACGTTGTGGACTACGAGTTTTGAATTAGGTTACTCGAGGAATACTCGAATATTTTTAAACACTTGACAATTTTCTAGTTCGTATTATACTGAGTTCAGTTCATCAACAATTAAATTAATAGGAGAGTTATATGAAGTTGGTTTTACTATATGGCATTCCCGCTGTTGGCAAGTTTACTGTTGGCAAGGCGCTTCAGGAGATTACCGGATTCAAGTTTCTGCACAATCATCTCTTTGCCGATTTATGCACGATGATTTTTGATCCAGGAACCCCCGCTCACGCAGAATTGAATCATCGCATCCGAATGATTGTTTATAAGACAGCCGCAGAGAAGGGCCTTAAGGGATTAATAGTGACTTTTAATTACTATACCGGGCCTCGTACTGAGCACTCAAATAATGCACTCTTAGCTTGGGCTAATTTGATGAAGGACTTAGGAGGCGAGTTTTGTCTAGTCCGGCTTTCGTGTGAAACGAAAGAGCTTGAGAGAAGGGTTATAAGCTCATCCCGCATCGGTACGAGAAAGATTGTCGAAGTTGAAAAATTGCGGGAAGTCTTAAGAGAAGAATTCATCTCCGACAAAGTACCGGCGAGCATTGCTAGTAGTTTGTGCATTGACAACACCGATCTGTCTCCGAGAGAAGTCGCGGAGATGATAAAGCAACATTATAATAAATAAGCCCCAGTTTATCGGGGGCTTTTTTATTTTAATCAAAGGCGATATCATCGTAGTTATGGGAATTAATACAATTGAGGAAGCTGAACCTTATTTGAAAAAAAATATTTTTCCGGAACTCGAACAAGGACGTCCAAATTGGGATAAGCCACATACCGAAGCAGTCGTTTTTTACACAAAAGAAATTATTAAAAATACCCTTGATTTAAACCTGGACCGGGCGGTTCTTGTTGTAGTTGCTTATGCTCACGATTGGGGGTATGCAAACCTATTCAAAAAGGGAATTTATATAGGAAGAGAAGATATTCAAAATGTGAAGATCATGCATGCGCAAATAAGTATGGAAAAGATCTCCGCACTTTTGCAAGATCCGATATTTAGTTTTTTAAGCGCCGGACAAAAAGAAAGGATATGCCATTTGGTTCTTGTCCACGACAATCTTGAAAAGCTTAACCAAAAAGATGAATTGGTATTTATGGAAGCAGACACGTTGGGGCAACTTGATATAACCAGGGCAACCCCGACATTCAATAAAAAAGATAATGAAAAATATATGACAAAGACATTGAAAACAAGAATTTCAAGGTTTGTCACCCCCTTCGCTAAAAAGAAAGCCGAAGAATTATTCTGGTTAAGAAAAGAGCATTATAAAAACAAAAACTTTACAAACTTGACATAATAACAATGCTTTGCTATACTGTTTTTAGTATTTTTCTAATTAAATAATAACGAATCAAAAGAAAGGAAAGGCACGTGAATAAGAGAAGAATTCAAATTCGGTTAGCCATCCGGGGAGATGAGCGTGGCATTATTGACGTTGTCGAAGGTACATTTCCGCAGGACTTTAATTATGGGAAGGGTTTCGACAGAGAAAAATGCCGAAGATTTTTTAGAACAGCTCTTAATGATGAGAATGAAATCGTAATTGTTGCAAAACAAGGAGACAAGATTATCGGTTTCATTCACTATGAGAATAAACCCCCGACCAACGGCACGGTTTATTTGAACATGATTGGCATAAGTAAGAACATGCAGGGGCAAGGCATTGGCATAAAACTTCTTATCAAAGGCGATAAACTTGCGGTGCGATACATAAAAGAAGTTTGTGGCATTCCGAACCTTGCGACAATATATCTTTCCACAAGTAAGGACAATCCTGTAGGACAGCGACTTTATCTCAAAGCAGGATATATTCATGTGGGAAATATTCCCGGGCTTGTAGGTAAAGGTAATATCGAACTCGTGATGTTAAAAAAAGTGGGAGACGTAAAATACAAAACCGGCCTATGGGCCAAAAAAAGAAAGGAGTGATTTATAGTGAAAAAGATATGGGAAATTTTTCCAAATCTTGCGGCAGTGGTTCGTAAAACCCATCTTGACGAAAAAATAACGGGAGGCGGTCATGATTTTGAACATGCGGCAAGAGTAGCTCAATACGCTTATATTGTTTCCGAAGGAGAAGTTTTTAGAAATCTTGCTGGTGCCGCTGGGCTTTGTCATAACGCTGATCGCGTTCTTCAAACTAGGCTTAAAGTTGGGCGGCGTGATGTTTCAGCAGATAAAATCCGTGATCTGGTTTTGGAATGGCTTTCTTCTGAGTCGGCTTTTATAGATTCAGATAAAGAAACAATTATTGACGCTGTTTTAAAACACGGCGGCAAGAATGATGATTCTGACAGTCCGATACTTGTGGCGCTGATGGATGCCGACCGTCTAGTAAATATCGAGTTGGATCTCGTAATTCGTTCTGGTCAGTTTCAGCCAGACCTTCCAGCAGTGGATTTTGTCTTTTTCTTAAGCGACCCTACCGCGGATTATAAAAATCCAAAATCCGTGCTTCGTGATATTTTTCATTCTCTTGAATGGGAAACCGATTCAAGATTTCAGATTAGATTGCCTCGAGCGGTTGAAATGGCAAAATCAAGATTTGCGGCTCTGAGAACGTTCATTCAAACAATTGAACTGCAACTTAAAGATTCTGGACTCATGCCTTATCCGTTCGTCTAATTTAAAAAGGCGGGAATTAAATCCCCGCCTTTTTTATTTGCAAAAATTGCTATAAAAGCGATAATTATTTTCAGGATTATGGAAAACGGTTACAAAGAAAAATTTTATTCAAAATATATTTCGACTCACAATCTCAATCTTTACGGCGAAAGAGATTTTAATTATTTGAAAAGCCAGTTCCCTTCGTGGCAAAAATATTTTTCAGTATTTTTGCCGGAAAACAAAGAAGCGAAGATTATTGACTTGGGATGTGGTGAAGGCGCCCTTATAAACTGGTTGCAAGACCTAGGTTTTAAAAACGCGGAAGGAATTGATGTGAGTTCAGAGCAAATCGAACTTGGTAGAAAATTCGGCATCAAAAATTTAAAAGAGGCCAATATTTTAGAATTTATTCGCGATAAAGGTAATCTTTACGATTTAATTTTTTTAAGGGATGTTCTTGGTCATTTTGATAAAGAAGGAGTTCTCTTGGTTTTGGATTCAGTTTTTAAATCTTTGCGGGCCGGTGGGGTTTTAATTGTGAAAACTCCAAATGCGGAGAGTCCATTGAGCGGCCGTTTGCGCTACGGCGATTTTACTCACGACGTGAGTTTTACCGGCAGTAGCTTAAAGCAAGTTCTAATGGTTTGCGGTTTTAAAAATATTCGGATATATCCGATGCGGCCGGTTGTTCACGGCCTAATATCATTTATCCGATATGTTTTATGGTTTTGCATTGAGTTTAAAATAAAGCTTTACCGTTTGATTGAAGCTGGTGGCAGTGCAGGATTTTACACTCAAAACATCTTCGCGGCGGCAGAGAAAAAATAAATTGTTGCAAAAAATAAGATAGAGACCGAACGCCCACGGCCCTTTTTGCTAATATTGACAAATTAATATTACTATGCTAAGATCTAAATTAGCTTATTTAACATAAATCACCATTATTCTTTAGAGAAAAAACAAGGAGATCTATATGGGTCGAGTATTGGTTGTTACGACGACGATGTATCAGAATATCGAGGAAGTAAGGTTTAAACTTGCCTGTGAGTTTGTAAGGCAAGCGATTGAAAAAGGATATCAAGTACTGATTATTGATAATTCCCCAGAAAACATTATTTCCGATGTTTTACAAGCAATCGGTGCTACCGTAGTAGACGGCAAGGGAAGAAGTTTTCAGGAACAACGGCGCTTGGCATTTGAGCTAGCAGCTGATGAAAAGAAAAAACAGTTGATTTCAGCAATAATTTGGAGTGAGCCAGAAAAGGTTCAAATCATCAAATACATTCCGGAAATTATTGCTCCGATTATCACAGGACAAGCTGATGTTGTTATTCCGTCCCGTAGCGAAAAGGCGTGGCGAAGTTATCCTTCTTTTCAGCAAAAGACAGAGAAGCTAATAAACTTTACTTACTGTGAGCTAACAGGCATTCTTGCTGATCCAAGTTTTGGACCAGAAGCTTATTCGCCTGACGCGTCTCAAGTTTTTGTCGATTGTTTTTCAAAGAATTATGGGCAAAAACTTCCTAGTCCTTATCTTCAGGCGATCGCTCCGATTGAAGCTTTCGCTAGAGGGCTTCGAGTTTCGGCAGTATATATTGATTTTGAATATCCGCCGGAACAAAAAACAGAAGAGGAAGGGCCGCGATTTTTGGAGATGGTAGAAAAAAGATTACAACAGCAAGAAGACCAGATTAGAACCTTTTTCGCGGTCGCAAAAAAACTTGGTTTTATCAAAAGCCAATTACTATAAAATACCCCCAGTTCTTAAAATAAGACTGGGGGATTTTTTTAACATCTTTTATTTTTCGCTCCTTTCTGCCATAATGGGTTTTATGAGGAAAATTCCCGTTTCCCAACCATTTTTAGGAGAGGAAGAAAAAAAAATTGTAATGGATGCTTTGGATAAGGGTCAAATTTCCGGTTTTTCCGGGAGCTATATTAACGATTTCGAAAAAAGTTTTGCAAAATATTGTAGCACCGAATATGCGATTACAACTACAAGCGGAACAACCGCGCTCCATTTGGCTCTCGCAACGCTGAAAATCGGGCCGGGCGATGAAGTACTCGTTCAAACATTTACAAACATGGCTACTTTTTTTGCCGTTCATTATTGCGGCGCAAAACCGATTCCGATTGACATTGAGAAAGATACTTGGAATATTGATCCTAGTCTAATTGAGCAAAAAATTACACCGCGGACAAAAGCTATTATGGTGGTTCATATTTATGGCCATCCGGTGGATATGGATCCAATTTTGGCAATCGCCAAGAAACACAATCTTTTTGTTGTGGAAGATTGCGCGGAAGCCCATGGCGCGGAATATAAAGGTAAGAAAGTTGGATCGCTCGGAGACATTGGTTGTTTCAGTTTTTATGCCAATAAAATTATTACAACCGGTGAAGGCGGGATGATTACCACGAATAATAAAGAATTAGCTGATCGGGCGAGAATGCTAAAATCATTAGCTTTTGGCGCGACAAATAAATTTATGCATCAGGATATTGGCTACAACTACCGGATGACGAATCTTCAAGCAGCCTTAGGTTTAGCTCAAATCGGGAAAATAGATTTTATCATCGGTAAAAAAAGAGAAATCGCAGCTTTTTACAATGACGCTTTCAAGAACATTCCTGAAATCCAATTACCCGTTGAAAAACCCTACGCTAAAAATGTTTACTGGATGTATTACGTGGTGCTTCGGGGTAAAGCGGAAGGCAAAAGAAAAACAGTTCTTGAAGAGCTTTCAAAATTGGGTATAGAAACCAGAGAAGGATTTATTCCTTATAACACGCAAGAAATTTTTATTAAAGGAGGTTTTACTAATCACGATGATTGTCTTGTCGCCAATAAAATCGGTTTAAATGGTTTTTATATTCCGAGCGGGCCGATTTTAAGCGAAGAGGAAAAAAAATATGTTGCTCGGTCGCTTATAGAAATTTGCCGGTCATTTTAAAATGAAAACCAGCTCAAAAGTTAAATTTGGCGTGATTGGTTGTTCTAGCGTAGCTATTAAAAATGTATTTCCGGCAATGCGGGATTCGGAGTTTGTTGAGTTAGTTATGATTGGTTCAAGAAATCCGGAAAAAACTAGGGAGGTTTCTAAAGAATCTAGAGTTAGCGCGTGGGGAACATATGAAGATGTTTTAAAGAATAAAGACATTAACGCTATTTATATTTCGTTGCCAAACGCTTTTCACGAAGAGTGGTCTATGCAAGCGATTAAGGCCGGGAAACATGTGATTTGCGAAAAACCAGCCGCAATTTCTTACGCCTCTGCAAAGCGAATGGTTGAAGCCGCTAAAAACAACAGAGTTCGTATTATTGAGGGGTTAATGTTTCGCTATCACCCGCAACACGAAAAAGTAAAAGAGTTGATAAAACAGGACGTACTAGGCGATCTTATTAGGTTTGATGCGTGTTTTGGAATTCCAGGATCGGGTAATGGAGTAAATTTATTGAATAAAAATCTTGGCGGCGGTTCGTTGAATTACCAAGGGCCTTACCCAATTTATGCGAGTCGGATGATCTTCGGCGAAGAACCTAAGAGTATTTTATGTAAAATGAAATTTGATCCTGAAAGTCGCGTTGATGTAAAAGCTGATATGGTTTTATATTACTCGGGTGACAAAACTGCCTTCGCTTCCACTATTTATGGTTCTTATTTTCAGTCCACGTATGGTGTTTTAGGTAGTAAAGCATATCTAAGAATGGGAAGAGCGTATGCAGTTCCTAGAGATATAGCGACAAAAATTTTCCTTGATAAAAATGATAAGATACAAGAAATTACAGTTGAACCTGCTGACCATTTTAAATTAATGTTCGATGATTTTTGCGGAGAAATTTTAAAAGGAGGGGATGGCAAAAAAGATTACGAAGGCGACCTTTTAGCTCAAGCTCGTATTCTTGAAGCGGCTAGGGTTTCAGACGCGGAGAAACGAATCGTAAATATTTCTGAGATAAAATAATTTCACATAATAATAACTTCTTAGTTCTTAAAAATTTAAGAAGTATTATAAAAATATATGAGTAGAAAGAAAAAAATACTTTTGTTTAGGAAGGCGCTCGTGCAGGAGGGCGGAGCGGAGCGGTTGATGTTTGAGATCGCCAAATGGTTTACAAAATCTGGCTGCGAGGTACGCATGGTAGTGGTAAAAAGCAACAGCACAAAAAACCTTTTTAAGGGTGCTTACGCGGACATTCCTGTCACGAGTTTTTACGAAGGTGATTACCCAGACCACTTACTTCAAAAAATTTGGATTTCTTTAGTGAGTATTCTAAAGCTTCGCAAAGAGATTAAAACTTTCCGGCCGGACATCACGTTAGGGCAGAATCCTGCTGACGCGGAATTGCTTTACTTATCCTCGTTAGGAACGAATATTCCTTACGCTGTTTTTCTTTATGCCTCATTTTTTAATTTTCCAGAAGACGGACTGAAATATATGGCGCCATTCAATCGAGTTTTTACCAAGGTCAGAAATTCAATTTCTGGGCACCAAACTTTCATTCCTTTAGAAAATCCTGTAAGAGGACTTTTCGCTAGGTTAGTGTTGCAGTGCCATGCCTGGATGAATTATTTTGTGGTACGCCGGGCTATTTATACTTTTTCTATGACTCGGCAGATGGCCTGGGAGAACGAACAATTCTACGGTCGCTCCGTAATTGACTTAAAAAGCGGCATAAACCCTTCTCTTTTTAATTATAAACCGAAGAAAGATATGCGAGCGAAATATGGTTTTCCTTCCGACGCTAAGATGTTTGTTGATGTGAGTCGGCTAATTCCTGGGAAACGCATTGATCTTTGCATCCGGACAATAGCGGAGCTCACGAAAAAAAGGGATGATATTTATTTTGTGGTGGGTGGTAAAGGTCCGGAGAAAGAAAATCTTGAAGCGCTTATTAAAGAACTTCACATAGAGAGTCATGTAGTGCTTGGCGGTTTTGTTGCGGAGGAAGATTTATTAGATCTCTATGCAAGCGCCACGGCTGTTTTTCATCCCGCATGGATTGATTTCGATCTTACTGTTATGGAGGGGCTTTCTTTGAGTAAAAAAGTTATTTGCTCAACTGATTACGACCTCTCCGGAGATTTAGGCGAACTCAAAGACAAATTGCTTTTTAAGGCAAGTCCAGACCCGGTTTCTATGGCTAAGGTGATTGAAACTGCTTTAGATACAAAATCTATTTCGGCTAATGAAGCGAAGCAAGCTCTTTCTAAATACACATGGGAGAATTATTCAAATAATCTCTTATCTCATCTCATACAATTTTAAGAATTCATTTCCAAAAATAGTATTTTTAAAATTAACTGTTAAAATAGATTAAGTTATATAGTTAATTATGCTTCACGTTCAAAAAACAAAATCTCATAAAGAGCAAAAAGAAGCGACGACACGAATATTCGTTGTTGTTCCAACTATACGACAAGAATCAATTTTGAGATTTTTGGACGAATGGAAGGATATTTTTAAAAAAAACGAGGTGGTTTTGGTAGTGGTTGAGGATAATCCCGTTAAGGCCTTTGGAATTGACGACAAAAAACTTGATTTTAATGTTCTTCATCTGAGTTGGGCAGATATTGAAAATGATCTCGGTTTAGACAATTGGATAATCCCGCGGCGTTCGAGCTCTATTAAGTCCTACGGTTTTTGGAAGGCCTATCAACTTGGTGCGGATATGATAATTTCTCTGGACGACGATTGTTATCCTTCCCTGAATTATAGCGCTCACCTCAAGGCGCATCATATTTACGATCTCGTGGAGACTCACCGTCACAATCTCTTTGAAAGGAAATTTCGGGAGCCGGCATGGGTATCTTCGACGCTCAATTTGAATCCTCGCGGGTTCCCACATAAAAATTTCGAGCACCCTCTCGGTTCCGAACGAGTAATGCTTTCTCATGGTCTTTGGGCAAACGTGCCAGACGTGGATGCCGAGACCCAAATAAATATGAAGGAAATTCCCCATATCGACCACTATTTTCACGACCGTATGATTCCGCGGTGGAGTTTTTTTCCAATGTGTGGAATGAACGTAGCTTGGAAGCGCGAACTTACGCCCGCAATGTATTTTCTGTTAATGGGCAAAAACGCAGCGGGCGAGCTGTGGGGTTATGACAGATTTGATGATATTTGGGCTGGCGTATTTGCGAAGAAGATTATTGATGTTTTGGACTACCGCGCCGCTTCTGGTCATCCGGTGGTTTGGCATGATCGGGCGAGCGATCCATACGTTAATTTGGAAAAAGAGAGATCAGGATTAGAAATAAACGAGAATTTATGGCAGATAGTTTACGAAATGAATCTGAGTGGGACAAATGTTAAGGATTTATATAAAGAGATCTCGAGTAAACTACCTCATCCAGGTGAGTATTGGAATAAAATTAGGCGGGCAATGGTGATTTGGGCGGATTTGTTCTAATTTTATGCATAAAGAAAAAGTTTATAGATTAGCAATCTTAACAACACATCCTATTGAATTTCAAGTACCACTGTTTCGTAAAATAGCGCAAGAAAAGAATATTGATCTTACGGTTTATTTTTGTTGGGATTTTGGAGTTAAAGAAAGTTACGATCCTGGTTTTGGTAAAAGTGTTCTTTGGGATAAATCTTTTCTCGAGGGGTATAGATATGAATTTTTGAAAAATATTCATCCTTGGAAAACCTCTAGTCGGTTTTTTGGCTTAATTAATCTTGGCGTTATTTCCGCGCTATCAAGGAAAAAACACGATGCAGTTTTGATTATGGGTTGGCAAGTTTTCACTATGTGGCTTGCGCTTATCTCATCTTTTATAAAAGGCCTACCAGTCTTTTTAAGGGGAGAAAGTCCTTTAAATCAGGAACTTTTAAAGTCAGATTTTAATAAAGCTTTAAAAAAAATTATATTTCCATCACTTTTTAGGTTTATTTCCACATTTTTTTACATAAGTACTGAAAATAAAAAGTTCTACAAATATTATAGCGTTCCAGAGAACAAACTTGTTTCACTTCCCTACGCCGTAGACAATGATCGTTTTTTTGCCAAGAGAGAAAAATTGATAAGAAAGAAACCAGAGCTTAGAAAAAAAATAGGAATTGATGAAAATGCGGTAGTTATACTTTTTTCCGGAAAGCTTATAGACAAAAAAAGACCGCTTGATCTTTTAATGGCCTACGAATTACTCCAAGAAAAACTTAAGCAGTCAAACGCTAAACCCGCAATTCTTGTTTTTATGGGGGATGGGGTTTTACGAGAACGCCTTGAGATTTATGCAAAAGAAAAAAACCTGCCAGTATATTTCGCCGGTTTCGTTGACCAAATGGAAATTGAAAATTATTATGCTCTTGCGGATATTTACGTGCAACCCTCTGGTTTAGGAGATACCGCCCCCATGCCCCTTAATGAAGCAATGTGTTTCGGTTTGCCGATTATCGTGTCTGATGTAATTGGAACAAGTAAGGATCGCGTTAGTGAAGGTAAAAACGGTTTTATTTTTGAATGTGGAAATTTTAATCAGCTGAGTATGTTTTTGTATAACCTTGTGGTTGATTCAAAGATGAGAAAAAATTTCTCTCTCGAATCAATCAAACTTATTGAAAAAACGAGTTACGACGAGGATATTAATGGAATACTTTTTGCGTTGGAGAAAATTGGTCTAATGAAAAAATACAGAGATAATATTAATTACACTTAACTCATGAAAGTATTATTAACAGGCAAATGGACTGGAGGTGGAGGAGAAATAAATTTTATTTACAAAGCTCTTAAAAAACTTAATATTGAGGTTGATATTGTGCGTCAAGAAGAATATTTTAATACATCCTTAATAAATAAAATAAGTTATCGCCTCCTTAGGACCCCTTATTATTTCTTTACTGGAAAACTTAATAAAGAACTCATAAAACGCGTCAAGAGCTTTAAACCCGATTTCATTTTATGCTTTAAACCCATATTAATTAAACCAAAAACCGTTAAAGCATTGTCCGGTATTACGAAAGTTTTTTCTTGGTATCCGGATTATGTTTTATTTCCAAAAACCTGTAGCACCTATTTTTATAAATCAATTCCTTTGTATGACTGTCATTTTTTCTTTAATTTCGCGAATTCAAAAGAATTATTAAAACTTGGAGCTAAAAAAGCTATCTTTTTAACCTGCGCCGCCGATCCCGACTGTCATAAACCCACCGAAGTGACACCGGAAGAAAAAGACCGACTTGGCGCCGACATTGTTTTTATAGGAACTTATGCTAAAGAGAATAGATTTGAATATATGGAAAAGTTGTGTGGAGAGGGTTATGATATAAAAATTTATGGTAATAGTTGGGAGAAATGTCCTAAGAGCTCATGTCTTTTTAAAAAAGGTTGTATTCAATTTAAAGAAGCGTCTTGTGGCAATATGTCTAAGGTTTTGAATTCAAGCAAAATCGCTCTCGCTTTTGTGCGGGAACACAACGATGAGACCTTGGCTTGTCGCACATTTGAAATTCCTGCTTGCGGCGCTTTCATGCTTCATAGCCGGACTTCAAAAATTGGTGAATTCCTTGAAGAAGGCAAGGAGGCAGAATTTTTCGATTCGTATGATGAGATGAAAAACAAAATAGATTTTTATTTGAAGCACGATCTATTACGGAAAAACATAGCCAAAAACGGCCAAGAGAAAATCGTGAATGGTGGACACCTTTTTATCAATAGAGTTAAGTCTATTCTTGATATATTTGAGAGTATGAGGTAATATCATTTTTAATGATATCTGACAGAAATACAATTTTAATAACTGGGGCTGCCGGATTTATTGGTAGCAATGTACTCGCTTATCTGTTCGATAAATACCCTAAATATAATTTCATTGTTCTCGATGCGCTCACGTATGCGGGAGATATTCATAATATTTCAAAAAGGATTCACGAATCCTCAAATTTTCGTTTCGTCTATGGAGATGTAAAAAATGCCAAACTCGTTGAAGAGCTTGTCTCGCGAGCGAATGTCGTTATTCATTTTGCCGCCGAAACTCATGTGGCTCGTTCGATTTATGATGACGAAAGATTTTTTGAGACGGATGTTATTGGTACTCAACGGGTGGCAAACGCGGTTTTGCGACACAGAGACAGAATCAAGAGATTTATTCACATCTCGACCAGTGAAGTTTATGGTACGGCGGTTACTGATAAAATGCATGAAGATCACCCTCTTAATCCCGCAAGTCCTTATGCCGCCGCCAAGGCTGGAGCTGATCGACTAGTTTATTCTTATGTATCAACTTATAAAATTCCGGCAGTGATTGTCCGCCCTTTTAACATGTTTGGTCCGAACCAACATCTTGAGAAGTTAATTCCCCGCTTTATCACCAGCTGTATTTTGAGAGAGCCGCTTACTATACACGGCACAGGTAATAGCAAAAGGGATTTTACTTACGTAGACGACTTATCTAATGCTATAGATTTAATTTTGCACGCTCCCGCGGAAAAAGTTGAAGGTGAGGTTTTTAATGTTGGTACTGGGGAAGATTACTCTGTTTCAAAAATAGCTGATCTTATCATGGAATATATGAAGAATAAAAGCAGTAAGGTCCAATACAGTTTTTCATCTATGAATATTGGGGATCGCCCAGGTCAAGTTTTTCGGCATACTGCAGGAGTAGATAAAATTAAAAAAGTTCTTGGTTGGGAGCCAAAAATCTCATTTGAAAGCGGTCTCCGGTCAGTTATCGATTGGTATATCAATAATGAAAATTGGTGGAAAGAAAAACTGTGGATGCGTCACGTTCCGATAGAGACCGAAAAAGGCAGAACGGAAATGCATTAATCATTATTGAATAATGAATTCTCTTATAAGCGGTAAAAAATTTATTCCCGGAAAAGATTGGGTTTGGTATGCGCCGAATACTACTGACGCATACAGTAAAAAAGAAATAGTAGCTGTTAATAAAGCACTAAAAAGTGGTTGGTTAACAACCGGAAAAATTACTGCAGAATTTGAAAATAAGGTAGCGGGATTATATGGAAAAAGGTACGGACTTTTCGTAAATTCTGGTTCTTCCGCAAACCTTTTAGCGCTTTGCGCCTTAAAATTCCCTAAGGGTTCTGAGATAATTACCCCGGCGTGCACATTTAATACGACCGTGGCTCCGATAATCCAAACTGGTTTGGTTCCGGTGTTTGTGGATGTGGAGCCGGGAACTTATCAAATAAATCCAAAAGAATTAGAGAAAACTATTTCCAATAAAACCGTGGCGGTTATGGCGCCGCATCTGATCGGCAATTTTGTGGATTTGCCAACTATTAGGAGTTTTTGCAAAAAACATGGATTAGTTTTCATTGAAGATAGCTGTGACACTATTGGCGGGAAATTTAACGGTCAGCCATCGGGGAAATGGAGCGATGTTACGACTACGAGTTTTTATGCCTCTCATCTAATAACAACTGGCGGGGCGGGCGGTATGCTCATGACCAACGATAAAAAATTGAGGGAAAGAGCCAGGTTGTTTCGTGACTGGGGGAGGGGAATCTCGCGCCACGATCAAGACATTCGTTCCCGGTTAGCCACTTTTAAGATTGATGGTAAACCGTATGATAGCGCCTTCGTTTTCGTGGAACTAGGATATAATTTCAAGCCTACCGAGATTCAGGCCGCATTTGGGTTAGAGCAGTTAAATAGATTGAAAGGTTTTACAAGTTTGCGCAGGAATAATTTTAAGCGGCTCTACGAATTTTTTGGACAATTTGAGGAATACTTCATTTTACCGAAAGAATTTCCCCGAACGAACGTTAATTGGTTAGCCTTTCCACTAACGATAAAAAAAGACGCTCCATTTACGAGAAATGAGCTGGTTAGATATTTGGAGCGCCATAAGATTCAGACAAGACCACTTTTCTCGGGGAATATAATAAAGCAACCGGCTTATGCGAATGTGAAATACAGAAAGATTGGCAATCTAGCCAATTCGCAATTTATAACGGGGAATTCCTTTCTTATTGGCTTACATCACGGCTTGACAGATAAAATGATTGATTATGTTTGTGAAATAACAGGATTTTTTTTAAAAAAGCGCGGAATTAAATAAAAAATACTATTTTTTTTTGATAAAAAAAGTGGGAGCAATTTAGCTCCCACGGATTTGAATTATCAAGTCATTATCAGCCGCTCCCATCAGTTCAGCGTTTGCAGATATTCGATAACTTTACTGACTAGCTTTTGGTGATGAGGCAGTGTATCTTCTGGTAATCTGTCTAGGAGATAAAATTTTCCACTCCCTGTATAAGGACCCATGAGTCGCGATACATGAACGAGAGAAATTTCATGGCGCGTCGGGTTCTCGCCAAAACCATTTCCTTTCACGATCTCTATGTGTCCTATGTCGATAGGATCCGATATGTTGCCGCCGACTACTTCGCTCTTGCGCAAACGAGCAATTGCATCGGAAACAGTCTCATTATCGCGGAGCACCGTACCGGGAATATGATTCCCATCGTACTCTTCGTCCTTGCGATAGAACATAAGGATTTCGTCCCGTTCATTAAGTACCGCTAGTTCAATAGGAACGGATACTACGATATTAACGAACGCGCGAAAAATTTTCGGATTCAGCGGCCATTCGACCCTTTGAAGAAGTGCAACGAGTAGTTCTATTTCGTGCGCTACGAGCATTTTTCCACCTTTCTTTTATTCAGTTTTTTTCGGATTGCCACGTCGATCGAAGCTTCCGAATGCTAGACACATCTTAACGTATCACAAAAGATTTGTCAAGTGTGGGACGATTTTTTTCGAATCAGCTTGAAACCTAGTTGATTGTATGTTTAAATGGGAATTATTGGAAAACAGACTATAAATCAAGGCAAGGACCTGGTAATTTTTCGTTGAAGCTTTCGTGCGGAGCTCACATTATATATAGATTCATTAAATGGAAAATAAAAAAGTTAAAATAGGCATTATCGGTACTGGCAATATTGGGATGGACTTGCTATTTAAGATACGACGGTCTGATCTTTTGGAATGTAGTATTTTTGCCGGGCGCGACGCTAAGTCCAAAGGAATTCAAAAAGCAAAAGAGATGGGCATCAGGACTTCTGCGGATTCAATTCAGGTAATTTTAGACGAGCCAGATATTTGTGAAGTTGTTTTTGACACGACTTCTGCGAAAGCGCATATGGTTAACGCCCCAATTTTAAAAAAACTTGGCAAATTTGTAATTGACTTAACTCCATCAAGGTTTGGCAGAATGTGCGTTCCGGTTATTGACTTGGAAGAAAGTATCGGCGCGGAAAACATTAATATGGTGACTTGTGGCGGTCAAGCCACGGCGCCAATAGCTAAGGTTCTAATGGAAATACACCCGGAGATAAAATATATTGAAATCGTTGCGACAATTTCTTCTAAATCAGCTGGTCCTGGTACGCGAGCAAACATTGATGAATATACTCAGACAACCAAAGACGCGATTGAGCATTACTCCGGGGTGCCTAAAGCAAAAGCCGTTATTATTTTGAATCCGGCAGAACCGCCGGTTCGGATGCGCAATACGATTTACGCTGAAATTGAAAAGCCAAAATTGAAGGAAATAGAGGAAAAAATAAAAGAAATTATTGCGCAAATCAAAAAATATGCGTCTGGATACAAGCTTATTTTGGGGCCGACTTACGAAAATGGTCGTCTTACCATTACCACCGAAGTGACCGGCCTAGGCGATTTTTTACCAGAGTATTCCGGAAACTTAGACATAATAACCTCCGCAGCCGTACAAGTTGCAGAAGAATACGCCAGAAAAAAATATAAAAACAAATGAAACCTATTTTTTTTGATTCCACTTTAAGGGATGGGTCGCACGCAGTAAGGCACCAAATTAACCCCCTCACAATCAAAAGCTATTGTGAAAAAGTTGACGGGTCTGGTCTCTACGCTGTTATTGTTGGACACGGTAATGGCTTGGGTGCTTCAACTCTTCAGGTTGGACTTTCGGCTTATTCTGATTTGGAAATAATTTCTACGGCGCGCGAAGCGTTAAAAAAAACCAAACTAGGAACCTTTTTGATTCCTGGATTTGGCACTATTAAAGATGATTTGGCTCCAGCGCTTGATGCTGGAGTAGATTTGGTTTGTGTAGGAACGCATTGTACGGAAGCTGATATTACCCAGCAGCATATTGAGTATGTGGTTAGTAAAAGAAAAGAGGCTTTTGGCGTTCTAATGATGTATCATATGGCTTCGAAAGAAAGATTATTAGAAGAGGCAAAAAAAATGCAAAGCTATGGCGTAAAGGGCGTGTTGCTTATGGATTCGGCTGGTTCATCCACCACTCTTATGGTTAGGGAAACGGTTAAACACTTGGCGGATAATTTAAAAATTCTAGTTGGCTTTCACGCCCATAATAATTTAAGTATGGCCGTGGCCAATTCTTTTATCGCTTTAGAGTCCGGGGCAAGTATTATTGATGGCACGGTGAGGGGATTTGGGGCGGGTGCGGGTAATTGCCAACTCGAAGCTTTGATGGCTTTGATGCAGAAAGCTGGGATAGATACGGGCGTAGAGCTATATAAGCTTTTGGATGCTGGCGAGGAGATAATAAAGCCGATAATGAAAACCCTCCAAGGGATTGACCCGATCAGTATTGTAAGCGGTTTAGCGGGGGTGTTTTCTGGTTTTACTCCGCATGTAAAGAAAGCGGCCGAAGAGTTTGGAGTTGATGCTAGAGATATTTTTATGGAGTTAGGAAAACGAAAAGTTGTTGCTGGTCAAGAAGATGTTATTGTAGATGTAGCCGTGAATTTGTCAAAAAAACACCAATAAAAACGATGATTGTTGCTGATTATATTTTAAAATTTTTTGAAGAAAAAGAAGTTGAGGCGGTGTTTATGGTTGCTGGTGGGCAATCCATGTTTCTAAATGACGCGATTTATAGGAGTAAGAAAATTAAGGTTATTTGTTCTCATCACGAACAGGCAGCCGGAATGGCAGCTGAAGCCTACGGACGGCTAAAAAAAAAGCCAGCGATTGCTATGGTAACCGCGGGGCCCGGCGCGGTGAACGTTATTAACGGCGTGGTTGGCGGCTGGGTAGATTCTTCGCCAATGATTATTATTTCTGGACAGACGAATTTAGCGTTTGTCGATTATCAGGAAAAAAATAAAATTCGGCAAGTTGGAGTCCAGGGTATAAACATAAAACCGTTAGTAAAAGACGTAGTTAAATTTTTTGTTACCGTCGATAACCCCGCTAACTTATTATATTATTTGGAGAAGGCTTATTATCTTGCCATGAACGGCAGGCCTGGTCCGGTTTGGCTTGATGTGCCGTTGGATATACAAAGAGCTGAAGTTCCGGAAAAACCGGCAAAGATTTTTAATGAACAAGAAACGGAAGAAGAGTTCGCGTCTGACAAAGGTCAAATCGCAGAACTAGTCCAAATGTTACTAAGTGCAAAAAGACCAATACTCTTGGTTGGGCAAGGGATAAAATTGGGTAGCGCGGAGGGAGAATTCGAGAATCTTATTAATTTGCTAAAAATTCCAATTTTAACCGCGCGTTTAGCAATAGATTTAATTGATAGCGAGCATAAATTGTATGTTGGTAGGCCGGGTACGTATGGGGAAAGAGCTGCAAATTTTGCGATTCAAAATTCAGATTTAATAGTAGTTGTTGGTTGCAGATTAGCCACGTCATTAGTTGGACATAACCCCAAAGATTTCGGAAGAAACGCAAAAAAAATTGTTGTGGACGTTGACCAAAAAGAACTGGACAAGCCAGGGGTTGAAATTGATCTTAAAATAAAGAGCACGGCAAAAAAATTCCTTCAAACGTTACTTGAAGAAATTACCGATAAAAAATTGCCGGATTGGGGAGGGTGGGTAAGAGTATGTAAGGCATGGAGAATTAAGTATCCAGTTGTTCAACCTTCTTACAAGAATGAAAAACCGGTAAACTCATATTATTTTACTGACAAACTTTCCGCGGCCGCGACAAAAGACGATTGGATTTTAGTTGATACCGGTTCCTGTTTTCATGTCGCGTGTCAAACATGGAAAATAAAGAAAGGTCAAAAATTTTTAACGACTGGTGGATTTTCCACTATGGGTTACTGGGCAGCCGGAATTGGGGCTTGTGTGGCTAATGATAGGAAAAATACTATTGTTATCACTGGAGATGGTAGTTTGCAAATGAATTTGCAGGAGCTCGCCACCGTTAAACACAATAATTTACCACTTAAGATTTTTATTTTTAATAACAATGGATATTTATTGATGCGACTAAGTCAAGCTAATTTTATGAACAAACATTTAATAGGCGAGAGTCCGGCTACTGGTCTTTGGTGTCCGGATTCTCTTAAGATAGCGGAGGCTTACGGAATTAAAGGCGTTAGAATCGATTCAGTGGACGGGATTGATGAAAAAATAGCTGAAGTTTTAAGTTATGATGGGCCAGTAATTTGTGACGTAATGACGCCAGAGTGGCAAATATTGGCGCCAAGAACTATGTCGGATAAATTACCCGATGGCAGATTTGTGCCCAAACCATACGAAGACATGTATCCGTTTTTGGATCCCGCGGAACTAAAACAACAAATGGTGACCGACTTGGAGAAAGAAGCTAAGACAAATCCATGAAATTATATGAGTTTCAAGGGAAGGAATTGTTTGAAAAATACAGCATTCCTACGCCTCGTCGAGTTATAGCGAGTAGTCCGGCGACCAAAATTCGGTTCGCTGGTCCTTATGCTGTAAAAGCGCAAGTTCTTTTTGGAGAGAGGAAGAAGGCCGGAGGAATATTATTCGCTAAAACCAAATCGGAAGTAAAAAAACAATTAAAAGTTCTTTTAAGAAGAGGTCTTTCCGGTAAAAAAATTATCAGCGTTCTAGTCGAAGAAAAAATCACGGCAAGTAATGAATATTATGCGTCGTTCAGTTATGATTTAATGTTGCGAAGTCCAATTCTAATGCTTTCCACAAAAGGCGGATCTGGCATTTCAAAAGCAAAAACATTTCCCATCGATCTGGTTTCTGGCGTCCAACCATTTTTTTTTCGCGAGGCGTTACAGAAAAGCGGTTTTGTTTCGTCGGATATCCCGCCACTTTCCCTATTACTTAAGAATTTATGGCAATTATTTTTAGATGAGGATGCATTACTTGCCGAAATTAACCCGATACTCAAAACTTCAAATGGTCAATTCATCGCGGGTGACGCAAAAGTAATTTTGGATAATGAGAAAATAAATCCGAACGAACGAAGCTTTCTAAATCTAAATGGAGATATCGCAATTCTTGCATCAGGTGGGGGTGCCTCTCTTTTAAATATTGACGCTTTATTTTTTTATGGCGGTCGTCCAGCAAACTATGTGGAATATTCCGGTAATCCACCGGCTAAAATAGTTGAGGAGTTAACGAAGCGTGTTCTTGCGCAAAAAGGACTCAAGGGCTGTTGGGTTATAGGTGGTACGGCAAACTTTACGGATATATATGAAACAATGCGCGGGTTTTTAGATGGCTTAAGAAGCGTTAAACCAAAGCCGAACTATCCCTTTGTTATAAGGCGTGATGGACCACGGCAAAAGGAGGCCGAGGAGATGCTAAGGGCCGTGGCAGAAAAAGAGGGTTATGATTTTCATATCTTTGATTCAAGGACGCCAATGTCCGAAACCGCTAAATTAGTTGTTGATTTGTCAAAAAAAAAGAAAAACTATGAGCATTCTCGTTAATAAAAAAACAAGAGTAGTTATTCAGGGAATTACTGGCAAGGAGGGGTTGCGTGCCATGGAGGGGATGCGGAATTATGGTACTAAGGTTCTAGCTGGCGTTACGCCCGGTAAGGGTGGTCAAATAATTTATGGAGTGCCTATTTATGACACGGTAGAAGATGTCTTACGTCTACATCCAACCATAAACACGTCTCTTATTGTTGTGCCAGCGCTTGCGGTAAAAGATGCCACGCTTGAAGCTATTAATCATAAAATCCCGCTAATAAATATTTTAACCGAACATGTGCCGGTTATGGATACCGCGATAATTCTTGCTTGGGCTAGAAAAAACAAAGCAACTATTATCGGTCCATCATCTGTCGGTATTATTTCTCCGGGTTATGGGAAAGTAGGGAGTATCGGCGGTAGTAATCCAAAAAATATTTTTCAACCAGGCAGAATTGGAGTTATTTCTAAAAGTGGTGGTATGGTTGCAGAAATCGCAGTTACATTAAATCACGCAGGTTTGGGTCAAAGCACTGTTATTGGTATTGGCGGTGATCAAATTTCTGGTTCTGATTTTATAGACATAGTTAAACTCTTTGGTACGGATAACGATACGCGCGCCATAGTAATTTTCGGCGAAGTGGGCGGAATTTATGAGGAAGAACTGGCCGGATTTATAAAAAAGTCAAAATTCAAAAAACCAATAATAGCTTTGATTGCCGGGAAATTCACAGAAAAGCTTCCGAGTGGCACGGTTTTAGGGCATGCTGGCGCGATAGTCATGAAAGGAAGGGGTAGTTACACCTCAAAGGTAAGTTCTTTAAAACGCGCCGGAGTTTATGTGGTAAACACCTTAGAAGACGTGCCACCGTTGATTAAAGAAAAACTTCGTGGGAAAATAAGGTGATGAAATGGAAAACTGCAATCAGCTCATATAAAGACGGGGAGTTTTATATAAGAGGTGTTCGTTTGGCTAAATTGGTGGACGATGCAAATTTGGCGGAGACCATATTCTTTATTTTACAGGGAAAACAGGCCTCTAAAAACCAGGCTAAGATGCTGGAGGCGATTTTAATTTCCATGGTAGAGCATGGAATAGAGGTGCCGTCAGCATTTGTTGCGAGAAGTGTAGTTTCTACCGGCAATTCTCAGAATGCGGCCATCGCCGCGGGCATTCTCGCCATAGGAGACATGCATGGTGGCGCGATTGAAAAAGCTGCTTTTTATTTCCAGTCGGCTGATTCGCCACAGGTAATAGTAGAGCGCTCAATTCAGAGAAAAGAACGGTTACCCGGATATGGCCATAAGGTTTATAAAACAGAGGATCATAGAACCACGGCGCTTTTTAAAAAATCGCAAGAATTGAAGCTTTCCATGAAGTATTTAAATCGAGCGCGGGAAATTGAGTCGGAACTGTTTCGCCAGACAGGTAAGGTGCTACCATTGAACGTTGATGGGGCAGTGGCTGCAATCATTTCCGAGCTTGGATTTAATTGGCGACTTGGCAAAGCATTTTTTATTTTGGGCCGATTACCGGGTATAATAGCTCACGTTGAGGAGGAGTGTAAAAACGAGAAGTCTTATCGTCGTCTTGATTCTGAAGATGTAGAGTACGTCGGTCCAACAGCTATATAGATAATGAGCAGTCATACTAATGTAGTAAAAAGAAAAAAACGCATTCTTATTACTGGTGGACGTGGGTTCATAGGTAGGAATCTTGCGGAATTTATTTCCGCAAAATATTTAGTTAGTGCCCCATCTCATACCGAGTTGGATTTATTGGACGCAGATATGGTGCGGCGGTACGTTAAAAAAAATAAAATACAAGTAATTATACACTGCGCAAACGTCGGTGGTAGGCGAGATACGGTTAATTTGAAAGGAGCGGCAGAAGGGAATATTCGCATGTTTTTCAATTTGGAGCGATGCTTGGATATTGCTGAGCGGATGATATTTTTAGGAAGCGGAGCGGAATATGATGTGCACAACTATCATCCGAGAATGCGTGAAGAATATTTTGGCGCTCATATTCCGTCAGACGAGTACGGGTTTTCAAAATATATTTGTTCAAAGTATATATTGGCGACGTCGAAAAATATTGTTGGTTTGCGCCTATTTGGTGTTTTTGGCAAATATGAAAAATATCATCTCAGGTTTATTTCTAACGCAATTTTGCGGAACATTTTTGGTTTGCCAATCTTAATTGCCCGAAACGTCCAGTTTGATTATATGTATATTGATGATTTGGTTGCCACCATAGATTTTTTTATAAATTCCAAGATTAAGGGAGATGTCTTTAATGTGGCTACCGGTAAATCTAGGGATCTTTTAAGTATTGCTAATAAAATAAACAAATTTGGCAAAAATAAGGTTCCTATTGTGGTTCAAAACAAAGGCCTTGATAGAGAATACAGCGCCGACATAAGCAAGTTGTTAAAATCAATGCCTAATTTTAAATTTACAATACTTGATACAGCTATAGAGAAATTATATCGGTGGTATGAAGCTAATTACAAATCGCTTAATATAAAGCTCCTAAAAAGGGGGGCGATTTATCTCAAAAAAACACGCACAGGAGAAAAAATATAGTTTTATATCCAGAAAATATGCAAAAACATTTAACCAAAGCGGAAATTAAAACATTGGCACAATTATTGAAAAGACTTCCGTCAATTCCTAATATTCCAGAAAATGTTTTTGTATCGCTTATGAGAAAAAATGTCCCAGTGGCAACGGAGCTTGCTTTAATTCAAAATAGAAAAGTGCTTTTAATATATCGGAATGACAAATATTTTAAGGGCTGGCACTTTCCCGGAAGTTATATGAGTCCCAGAGAAACTTTTTTAACGACTTGCCAAAGAACTGCGCGAGTGGAGGCGGGATTGAAAATTAAAAATAGCAAATCACTCTCGGCTCGTAGAGTAATCGTATACGATAGTCGACGTTTTAAATGCGTTTCAATATTTTTTTCATGCGCCACTTTAAAAACCGCAAAGCACGGGGTGTGGTTTGCGAAGATGCCTCAAGATATTATTCCGGAACATAGAAAACTGTGGCAAATTATTAAACCATTACTCCTTGGTAAATCAATGTCTAATCACGTTTCATATAAATAGGATTTCCTTGAAAACAGCATTAGGTTTTTTATTTTTGAAGGTGGGGGATATAAACGATGCCCTTACTATTTTAAAGGGTTCTTTGTTAATTAAAGATTGAATTTTTTATCTTTATGCCAGAAGAAAAAATTATATTCTTTTGACAAAACTTTCTTTAGATCCTCAATCGGATTAATAAATATTTGTTCTTTTTCAGTCACGTAAGCACAATTTTCATAACCAAATTCGTGTAGAAATTTTAATAATTCATCAACCGAGTTTCCCATTCGTTCTGAGTGTTCTTCAACGATTTCAAGCAATAAGTGAGGTTTAAATTTTTTAAGACACCCTACCGAACCCTTTAACATATTGAGTTCAGCTCCCTCAATGTCCGCTTTGATAAAATCAACTCGTTCAACATTCTCTTTTTCTATAAGATTATCTATGGTAGTCGTAGGAAAAATAATTTTTTGATTAGGAATTTTTACGTCCAAAAATCCTTCCTTATCTGCTAAAGCTAAGTTATAACAATGAACTCTTTTATCAAGTTTATTGTGTTGCGCAGTTTTAACCAAAGAGGAATAGAGTGCAAGTTCTGGTTCGAAAGCATAAACAATCGCATTAGTATTAAAAGCCATTCCACAAGCATAATCTCCATAACCAGCTCCAGCATCAATAATAATCGAGTTCGATATATTTTTTAATATAGTTTGAAGCGTAGTTACTTCCTCTATATCGCATCTCATATCGCTAAACATAAGAGGGTGGATCATGCCGTTATACTTAGTAGGGTCAAACCAAAACTCTAATCCGTTCGGCATCCTCACAAATCCTCCTTCTTCGGTAAAAATAAAATCTCTTAATTTATTTTTCTTAACAAACTCTAATCCATCTAGCATCCACCAATGAATCTGCCAATCTAATTTAGCTCCTTTATGAAATAGGTTTGAAACTCGCCAACGAAGGGCGCGATATATATATATATATGGTCTTTAGGATGGGTACTCTTGTGAGTTGTTTATCGAG
>JBBTSG010000006.1:0-32067 GCA_038064775.1 Patescibacteria group bacterium | reverse complement strand
ATATATATATATATATGGTCTTTAGGATGGGTACTCTTGTGAGTTGTTTATCGAGCCAGCGAGGGAACCCTTTTCTTAGGAAATTATGTATTTTTTGTTTTTCCATGATATAACCCCTATTTTAATGTTTCCATACTATGACAAGTCGACCTTTGTGTCAAATATATGGGGGTAAGCGCGCACTTATAGCTGCTATCCAAGAAGTGGGATTGAGAGCAGAAAA
Organism: Patescibacteria group bacterium; assembly: GCA_038064775.1. Classification (GTDB taxonomy): domain Bacteria; phylum Patescibacteriota; class Minisyncoccia; order UBA6257; family GWB1-50-10; genus JBBTSG01. Next base: position 31,844 of record JBBTSG010000006.1, on the reverse strand, counting down.
AGCAAAATTGATTTTATTACGGACACTCATTATAATGAAATTCATTAATATTCTGTATGAACAAAACAGAACAACCATTAGTGAGTATTTGTGTAACCTTTTTTAATGCGGGGAAGCTTATACGTAGAATTCTTGATAGTTCGTTGAATCAAACCTACCAAAACATTGAGATTATAATAGTTGATGACGCTAGTGTTGACGATAGCGAAAAAATAATAAGTGAATATATTGTACGTGATAAGAGGGTGAAGTATTTCAGAAATACTAAACGAATCTTTATTATTGAAAGTCTATTGAAGGCTCTCGAGCTTGCCAAAGGAGAATTTGTTATTTGGCCTGGAGCGGACGATTGGCTTTCGCGGGATTTTATTGCGAACGGAGTGCGGAATTTTTTGAAGCATCCAGATGCGGCGGGAATAGTGCCAAAACTTATAAGTTTACGGGGAGTTGATCGCGACAAATTCGAATTTTTTAATGAAGTTGAATTTCCTTCAAAAATTTATCCGGCCAAATGGTTTTTAAGAAAAATGCATAAAGGTGGCCGATTTATAAATCCAACCTTGTACTCGTTAGTGAGAAAGGAGGATATGGTAAGCGCCTTAAAATATTTTTTAAAGAATTATTGTGATGATCCGTCTCTCCCTGAGGAATTTAGGAAGTTCGCCTCGAGGGCGTACGGTATTGATTTCATGTATTTTACAGAAATCTTATCGAGATATAATAATTTTGTTTCGGATAATTCGCTTGTGTTTATAAAATTAGAGCATTCGGAAAATATGACTTTCGGCTTTGAGAAGCGCAAATCAATGGCCGAGTTTATCAAGGCCGGCTATTATGACTTCCTTTACTGTAGGCGTATTTGTGCGGACAAATTTCCAAGCCATGTCCGGAGAATAAAGGTTTATTTAGGATCGGAAACTTTATCGACGGCATTTATTTATTTTTTAAGATCTGGTTTCCGCCCATCCTTTTTGGACGTTAGAGAGAGCAAAAAGATAATTTTTGAATATTTCAGTTATTTCTCATTCTCTGAGGTAATAATAACAATATTGCTTACGCCCCTGCGTATAATCTACCGAAGTATTAGTTTTATAATACGGGCATTGGTGCGAAGAGTGTTTATAACCGAGAAAAACCAATCTTTCATTCTCACTAAAGAATATTTTTTGGATAAAAACGGCAATTTTACTATTTAAAGTGTGTGGGGATAATAAAAATTATGGATAAAAACATTTTAGTTCGTATCTTCGGTTTTTCCATCATGTTATTACATGGGGATAATGCGGTATTCGATCGTTGGATGTGGTTACGGCGTAATTTGAAATCAGGATCATTGCGCACTCTTGATGCGGGATGCGGTTCTGGTGCTTTTGCTATGTATGCTGCAAAACACGGAAATGAAGTGGTGGGCATTTCTTTTGACGAAAGAAAGAATAAAGTTGCCACTGAACGGGCAAAAATTTTAAAAATCAAAGGCACTCATTTTATAACAGGCGACCTACGAAAGCTCGACGAAATGAAAGACGCGCTTGGTCTTTTCGACCAGATTATTTGTTTTGAGACAATCGAGCATATAGTGGAAGACGAAAAATTAATAAAAGATCTTTCTAATATTTTGAAACCTGGAGGACAATTATTGCTTAGCGCTCCATATAAATTTTATTTAAAACATTTCTTAGGAGATGATAAATTTGAGTTCTCGACTTATGACACGCACGGAAATCTTCTTGGAGGGGAACCGGGCGGGCATGTACGGTGGGGGTATACACACGAGGAACTAGAAAATATTTTTAATAAAGCAAATCTTGGCGTAGAAAAAAAGGAATATATATCTGGGATCATTTCTCAGTCGCTTATAGTTCTAAACAGGTTCTTGCGGACAAGAATGAGAATAAACGATAAAATCGTATGGCTTATCCTTTTTCCATTCAGAGTTCTCGTTATTTTAGACACGGTTATTAGTAAGTTACTCAAACTTCCTTATCTTTCCGTCGCGGTCGTGGGAAGAAAAAAAACGTGAAAGTAATTATCTCGGCCGTTGGTAAATTTCATATCTTTGACCTTGCGCAGCAATTATTGAAGCGCGATGCTCTTGCTCGCCTCATTACCTCCTATCCTAAATTTGAGGTTGCAAAATATGGCATTCCTCGCAATAAAACTCGTTCTCTTTTTATAAAAGAGATATTGCAACGAAGCTGGCTCAAACTGCCATTGTTTTTGCGAAAAATTTATAACCCAGAATACCTCATTCATGAGCTTTTTGATGTGCTTGCCTCACACTCTCTTATAGAGGGCGATATTTTCGTTGGCGGATCTTCCACCTCTCTCCGTACGATAAGGAGAGCGCATGCTATGGGAATGCTTACCGTTCTCGAACATGGTAGTTCCCACATCCTTTACCGGGACAAAATTTTAGAAGAGGAGTATGAGAAATATGGGATTTCTTTGTCGCACCAGAGGCGAGGTCACCCAAAAAGTATTGAGAAAGAACTAGAAGAATACGAAGTTTCCGATTATATCGCGGTTCCTTCTACATACGCAAAACGCACCTTTGTCGAGAGCGGTATATCGGAGAAAAAAATCATACAAACTCCTTACGGATTTGACCTCTTAAAATTTTGGCAGGTTCCCAAAAAAGATAATATTTTTAGAATTATCTTCGGAGGAGGATTATCCTTAAGGAAAGGAACCCATTATTTACTAAAAGCTTTTAGCGAATTAAAACTCCCCAACGCAGAATTATTGTTAATTGGGGCAATTAACCCAGAAATAATTCCTTTCTTGGAGAAATATAAAGGAAATTATAAGCACATAACGTATCGTCCCATAAATGAATTATATAAATTTTATTCACAAGGATCAGTTTTCGTTATGCCCTCAATAGAAGAAGGACTTGCTATGGTTCAGCCTCAAGCTATGGCATGTGGATTACCAGTTATTTGCACCACAAATACCGGAGGAGAAGATATTATTCGAGATGGAAAAGACGGCTTTATTATTCCAATACGAGATGTAGATAAATTGAAAGAAAAAATATTATATTTATACGATAATTCAGAGGTCAGACAAGAAATGGGTAAATCGGCGAAGGAAAGAGTCATATCGGGATTTACTTGGGATGATTACGGTAGAAAAATAATATCGGCCTACGAAAATATTTTGGGATATAACAAAAAATAAAATGTTTAAATTCTCAAAAACGAATATCGAAGGGGTTGTACTTGTGTCATCAGAAGTATTTAAAGATAGTCGGGGATTATTTTATGAAACATATAAAAAATCTGACTTTTTCTCTAATGACATCGCCGTTGATTTCGTGCAGGATAATCATTCCGTATCACAAAAAAATGTTTTGCGTGGACTTCATTTTCAGGAAGGGATTGTCGCTCAGGCAAAACTTGTTCGCTGTATTGCTGGAGAAATATTCGATGTCGCCGTTGATATTAGAAAGAATTCCCCCACTTTCTTAAAATGGGTTGGTTTTGTGTTATCAGCTCAAAATAAAAATCAACTTTTTATTCCCGCTGGCTTTGCTCACGGACTTTGTGTTATAAGTGATTCAGCAGAGTTAGTTTATAAGTGTTCCGGAGAATATATTCCGGAAGCCGAAAGAGGGATTATTTGGAATGATCCGGATATAGCTATCGCCTGGCCAATAAAAGATCCGATTCTCTCGCAGCGAGACGCTAATTATCCTACGATTGCCGATTATTTCGGGTTTAACGGTGGTAATAAAAAATAATAACAAACCTTACTAATGCTCACTTTTTTAAAATAAAAATATGGAAAAAGAATGGGTTGGCAAAAAAGTTCTCATTACGGGGGGGTTGGGCTTTATCGGCAGCAATTTAGCTCATCGTCTTGTACTGCTTGGCGCAAAAGTTTCAATTTTGGATTCGCTTAATCCGCTTTATGGGGGGAATCTTTTTAATATAGAAGAGATAAAAGACAAATTAGAAATAATCATAGATGACGTAAGAAATAGAGAAATACTAAATAAACTTGTTTCAGGAAAGGATTTTATTTTTGATTTTGCTGCTCAAGTCCGGCATACGGACAGTATTAATACGCCACTAGAAGATTTAGAAGTTAATTGCTTGAGCAAACTTTATCTTTTAGAGGCCTGTAGAAACTTTAACCAAGCCGCTAAGATTATATTTTCTAGTTCGAGAATGGTATATGGAAAAACTGGTATAGAATCTATAAAAGAAAATCATCCAACCAATCCGGTTGGCTTATATGCTATTCATAAACTGACAGCGGAAAAATATTTTTTAACCTATTTTAAGGAATTTGGAATAAGATCAAGTATTTTGCGGATATCTAATCCTTATGGGGAGAGGCAGCAGATAAAACATAGTAAGTACTCACTTCCCGGATGGTTTGTGCGATTAGCAATGGAGGGGAGCGCTATAAAAATTTTCGGTGATGGCGTTCAGTTGAGAGATTATATCTATATTAGTGACGTTATAGACGCAATACTTGCTGTCGCCATACTTCCGAAGACTGACGGAGAAATTTTTAATTGTGGTTATGGAGCGTCCGTGCAATTTAAAAATATGGTAGAAATAGTAATCAACACCATTAACAAGGGAACAGTTGAATATGTACCGTGGCCAAAAGAATATAATTCAGTGGAAACAGGGAATTCGGAATTAGATATTAGCAAACTCAAAAACATCACCGGCTGGAAATCAAAAGTGAATTTAGAGCAAGGAATAAAAAAAACATTTGATTATTATACAAAACATTATAAAAAATATGTATAACAAAAAGCTTGTTATTTAGAAATTCATTACAATCAGATTATGAAAATTTTACACATTGTTTCGAGTTATTGGCCGGCCTTTGAGCGCGGTGGGCCTATCGTGAGTGTTCATTTGTTGAATAAATGGCTTGTTAAGGGCGGAGTAGACGTAACTGTTTACACTACAAATATTGATCTGGAGGGGAAAGTAGAAACTAATAAAGAAACAATACTTGATGGGGTTAAGGTTTGGTATTTTCCTATTACGTGGAGGGGGTGGCAGTATTCATCTGCGTTATACTTCAAACTGAAAGAAACCATCAAAGGTTTCGATTTGATTCATATAACGTCAGTTTTTCTTGCCGCATCAACGCTTGGGGCGTATTATGCAAGAAAATTCAAAAAGTCGTATGTTATTTCTCCGCGAGGCAGCTTGATGCGAGAGCCGCTCTGTAATAAATCTTTCAAAAAAAGATTCTACCTTTCTTTAATTGAGAAAAGAAATCTCAAAAACGCTTCGGCAATCCATTTTACGACCGAAGCGGAAAAAAATGATTATATCGCTCAAAATTTGCCGTTAGAAAATTCTTTTGTGATTCCAAACGCTTTTGAGCCTGAAATGCCTAAACACGTTCTTTCGCGCGAGGAATTTCGGAAAAAATTCGGCATTGCCGACGAAGACAGAATAGTTCTTTTTTTAGGCCGTTTGAGTTGGAAAAAAGGTTTTGATACGTTAATTCCCGCTTTCGCTAAGGTTGTTCAAGCAATTCCCGAAGCGACACTTCTTATTGTTGGAAATGATGACGAAGGGTACAAAAAAGAGATAGAAAGATTGATTGAAAAACATGGCATTCGTGAACGGGTTAAATTTGCCGGGGCGGTTTTTGGTTCTGACAAATTCTCGATATATGAAAATAGCGATGTATTTGTTCTTCCTTCATATTCTGAAAATTTTGGGATGGCAGTGGTCGAGGCAATATATGCCGGCTTGCCGATTATTATTACAAAAGGAGTTGGAATAGCGCCTAGCGTAGAAAGCCAAGGAGCGGGGATAGTTATTGAGAAAAATGAAGATGAACTCACAGTTAGTATTTTGAAGATCCTGCAAAATAAACAACTAGCCAAGAAAATCGGAGAAAATGGTCAGCGGTATGTGGAAAAAGAATTTGATCCAAAAGAAATCGCTAAAAGACTTATTAAGATATATCAAAAATTTATTAAAACCAACCTTTCTCCAAGCTATTGACAATTTAATACGGAGTGGTAGAATATCCACCAGAAGCAGATTAACTGCTCAATTAACAAAAAAGTTATAAAAAGGAGAACCCATGAACGGACTGAGCGGAACCGATATAGTTGCATCCCTAACAATCATTTTTTCAATAATGCCGATCGTGATTACTTGCATCTGGTTTTTTGGCACAAGAAAGAAAGGTTATTCCTGGCGGGAAACTTGGGAAATCGAAATGCACAACTCAAGAAGATCAAGCACCGAGAGTGCATTATATATAGCCGGCTATGATTTGTCGGATATTGAAAGGGCTTTGCCGAAGCGAATACGATATCAAAGGGTAAAATCTTCCGCAAGATAGTCATTTTAACCGGCCCCGCGAAGGGAGAAAGTTTTGAAAGAGAAATAAGCTGCTAACGCACCCAATTTAGCGCTAGTGATTCCAATTTTAAAAGCGGTTTTCCCAAAACCGCTTTTTGTTTTACATCTATCCGAGAGCACAGTAAGATTACTAAAAAGAGCATGAAGCCGTCATTAGCTGCAATTATTTTAACTCTTAACGAGGGGCTGAACCTCGAAAAATGCTTGGACAGCATAACTGGTTTAGCAAGTGAGATTTTTATTGTTGATTCTTATTCAACAGATAAAACTTTGGAGATTGCGAAAAAGTATGGGACAAAGATCGTGCAGCATCAATTCAAGAACCAAGCCGAACAATTCAACTGGGCTTTAGATAATTTGGAAATTGAGAGCGACTGGATTTTAAAATTAGACGCCGACGAAGAAATTTTACCGGGACTCAAAGAAGAAATTTTAAAAACTTTGCCGCAAGTAAACGCAGAGACAACCGGTTTTTATATGAAGCGGCGAGTTTATTTTATGAATAAGTGGATAAAACACGGTGGGTATTACCCAGTATGGTTTTTGCGATTATGGCGAAATGGAAAGGGTAGGTCAGAAGAGCGGAAAATGGATGAGCATATAATTTTAAGTGAGGGGCGGAGCGAGCAATTTAAAAATGATTTTATTGATGATAATAAGAAAGATTTGAAAAGCTGGATTCAAAAACATAAAAATTACGCTTCGCGGGAAGCTGAAGAAATTAGAGCGGGAAAATACGGCGCGGGTGGTAAGCGAAATTTTTATTATCGTATACCACCATTTTTGCGCGTTTTCTTTTATTTTATATATCGGTATTTTTTTAAGCTAGGTTTTCTTGATGGTATTCCAGGGCTCATATTTCACTTTTTACACGGTTTTTGGTATAGATTTTTAGTGGACGCCAAAGTTTATAAAAAATAAAAATGATTAAAACACTAAAACTTCCGATTCTTTTTGCGGTTCTTTTTGCCGCCGTTCTTATTTTTATTATCGGCCATTATTATTTTTTTTCTTCTTCGTCCGATGCTGAGTGGTATATCAAAATCGCTAAAGGCGACATTAAAGACGCAGTTCAGCCATTTGCCAGTCGCGTTCTTCACCCAATGATTGTGCGCGTAGTCTCTTTTTTTAGCGGACTCGATATTAGCCTCTCTTTTTATGTTGTGAATGTTTTTCTGCTTTTAAGTTTTGTTTTCATTCTTTCTCTATTTTTTTCAGAGATTTCTTTCATGAACCCACCTTTGGTTTTTGTTGTCCTTTTTACCCCCTTTCTCCTAGATTTTCATCGTAATTTTTATATGTCAGACGTTCTTTTTGGTTTTTTAGCGGCCCTTTTCTTTTTCTCCCTAAAAAGAAAAAATATTATTTTAAGCCTATCCTTGTTGTTTATATTGTTTTTTTCTCGGCCAGCAGACGCAATGGTTTTAGGAGTAATTTTACTTGTGGTTAGTTTTTACAAAAAAGAAATGAAATTAGCTAAAGCGAGCTTGGTAGTTATTTTGTTCGCTTATTTGTTAATTTCCCTGGTTATAACTCCCCTGGGAGCACCAAATATTCACAATATTAGTAATTTAACCTATCGTTCTTTACAACCAATCTATTATTTTGTAAGGAGCGTTTTAGGTATTGACTGGATGATGAGCACTCAAGTTCAATACTGCCAGCCCAAATTTTTAATTTACCCTCCGAGCTGGATCCATCTAGGGGGCATTAAATGGATTGGTGTCTGCGGTTTTAATATAGTTAATCCACTATCCGTCATTTTTTATTCTCTGATTACTTTTGGCCTTATCCCCGGAATGCTATTTTCTACTTTGCGCAAAAATTGGCGCCAATTTTTCACTAAAAATGAAGTTTGGCTTTTAGTTGCTATGGGCTACGGGATTCTTGTATTTTTTCTAGGTATTTTAGTGCCGAATTTGCGGACTGTTAGTTATGGTTGGCCGGCATTTTGGTTGGCCGGTTTTTATATTCTCGATAGGCAAATCCGACAATGGCCGGTTGAGGCAAAAAAAAGCTTGATTAAATTATTTACGATTGTTCAGGCGGTTTTATTATGGGTACCCTATTTAATAGTAAAAAACTTACCAAACACTCCCGAAACGCTCAAGTATTTTTTAGCTCTCTTCGTTGTCGCCTTTCTTTACCTTATTTTCATCAGAAGGTATTCAATTACAGCCAAAAAATATAATATTGTTTTATGATTATGGATAAGAACATAGTTATTATTCCAACTTATAATGAAAAACAAAATATTAGTAAGCTTGTCGAAACGATTTTTGAAATTTTGCCACAGATACACATTTTAGTGGTTGACGACAGTTCTCCCGATGGAACTGGAGATGTTGTAAAAGATTTGCAAAAAAGATTCCCAAACCTAAGTCTTTTAGCGAGAAAGAAAAAGGAAGGTTTGGGGAAAGCTTATCTTAATGCTTTTGAAGGGATCTTAAAAGATTCTGATGCTAAAAATATTATTATGATGGATGCTGATTTTTCTCATAACCCCTCTTGTCTACCTTTGATGTTGGAGGCGAGTAGCGGGCGTGATGTGGTTATCGGTTCGCGTTATGTTAAGGGGGGCGGAACGGCGGGTTGGGAATTGTGGCGAAGATTATTAAGTCGTTGGGGAAATTTTTATGCTCGAACAATTACTCGATTGCCTATCGCTGATTGCACTGGTGGTTTTATTCTTATTAAAACCCATTTTCTAAAAAAAGTCGATTTTTCAATAATTGATGCCTCGGGTTATGCTTTTCTAATAGAGTTTAAATATCTTTTGTGGAAAAGCGGGGCTCGATTTCAAGAATTTCCAATCGTATTTAAGAATCGAATTGGTGGGGAATCGAAAATTTCCAAACACATTATAATCGAAGGAATCTTGGCACCATGGAAAATGATTTTCAAAAAATAGATTTTACTTGCTTTGTTTGTAATAACACTCACTTCCGTTTTTTCACCAGAAAACAATCGTGTGATTTATACAGATGTCAGCGATGCGGTTTAATTTTTGTATACCCACCGCCTGGAAATTTGACCGAAATCTACACGAAAGATTATTTTCTTGGAGCAACGCATGGCTCGGGCTACGTTGATTATGAAAGAGATAAAATGGCGATGAGCTCCACCTTCGAAGTGTATTTTAATAAAATTGAGCAGCTAATGCCTACACGCGGGCGACTTCTTGATGTGGGGGCAGCAACCGGATTTTTTTTGGACGCGGCATTGCGCCGAGGTTGGCAAGTAAGCGGGGTTGAAATTTCTGATTACGCTGCAGCAAAAGCGCGTCAGAAAAATTTAGACGTTCGTACGGGAATACTTGAGAACGCGCAATTCCAAAAAAGTTCATTCGATGTAATTAGTTTATGGGATGTTTTGGAGCATTTGCCGAATCCTAAGGTGACTTTAATGGTGGTCCATGATTTATTGAGGTCTGGGGGGCTCGTGGTGTTGAACACTCCTAACGCGGGCAGTCTTTTCGCCAGATTAATTGGTTCTCATTGGCATCTTCTTGTTCCACCCGAACATTTATTCTATTTTAACGCCGATAATTTAACGGAACTATTAAAGAAGGTCGGTTTTGAGGTTTGTGGAATAACGTGCCTGGGTAAAAAATTCACTCTTCAGTACATTTTGAAAACTTTAGCCACCTGGCATAAATTTTTTGTGTGGCAGTGGTTAGCGGATAAAATTCAGAATCGGCCTCTGGGCCAAATTTCAATACCCATCAATCTGCACGACAATCTATTTCTTATTGCTAAGAAACTCGATGGCCCCGTTGTAGGTGGGTCACGTAGTTCTTGACATCACTATGCGTATCTTAATAGTTACTGATTCTTATCCACCCGAAGTGCGCTCGGCTGCGCAACTTATGTCCGAGCTTGCTGAAGGGCTTTGTGAGTGTGGAAATGAAATAACCGTTGCAACTACCATGCCGGGATATAATCTCGCTTCTGGGACTAAAATAGACGCTATTCCTCGTGAAGAAACAATTAATGGCGTCCGAGTTATCCGTATAACCACTCTTCCGCACCATAATGTGCCTTATATTTTGCGAGGGATAAATCAGCTATTTCTTCCAAATTTTTTCACAAGAGCCGTTTTGAAAATTTTATCTGGGCCTTTTGACGCGGTTATTGTTCACAGCCCTCCATTGCCACTCGCGCTTGCCGCGGCAAAACTTGCAAAACATTACAGCGCTAAATTTATTCCGAATATTCACGATATTTTCCCGCAGAATGGCATTGATCTTGTTACGTGGTGGCAGAAACCGCTTATTCAGTTTTTCTTTGGACCAATGGAAAAAAAAGTTTATAAACTTGGCGATTTAATTATTGTTCCTTCGGAAGCACACGCTGATTATCTTGAAAAAAACCGCAACGTGCCAAGAGAAAAATTAAACGTTATTCCGCACTGGATTGACACGGCACCATTTGACGCGGTTGTACCAAATAATCGTTTTAGGAAAATGTGGAGATTTGAAGGAAAATTTGTTTTTCTTTTCGCTGGCGTGATTGGTCCTTCGCAAGGACTTGAGATGGTGTTTGACGTTGCCGAGGAATTTCAGAAAGAAAAAAAAGACGACGCTGTGTTTTTGTTTGTGGGTGATGGGACGGATCGCGCTCGGCTTCAAAATATCGCTCGCGAAAAAAATATCCAAAATGTAATGTTTAAATCATTCGTTTCAAGCGAAGAATATCCTGAACTTGTGAAAGAAATGGATGTGGCGATTGTAACGCTTACTTCAAAAAACACCACGCCCGCTGTGCCGGCAAAGTTAGTCGGATATATGGCAGCCGGCGTTCCTGTTGTAGTTGCGGTTCACAAAGAGAGCGACGCCTTACGCATTGTAAATGACGCTAAATGCGGTTTTACCGCAGTTTCTAGCGATTCTGAGGCAGTTACAGCTGCTTTCCGCGCGGCTTATGACGCAAAACTGTCGCTAAAAACACTTGGTGAAAATGGTCGCCGCTACACGCAAGAACATTTCGCAAAAGAAAAACTTATTGCGGAATGGGATAAGATCATATAAAGGAATTTTGCGACTATTGACAATATTTATATAGTATGCTAATCTGACTATAGTTTAGAATAATTAAATATTTCATTAATAATTTAATAAAGGAGAAAAGCAATGAAGAAATTGTTTTTCGTTTCAATACTTCTATTGTGTTTTGTATTTCTTGACTTTCCGGTTGTGCTAGCCCAGACGAGACCAGTAAACTCTTTTTCGGATTTAATTAAAGCGCCATGGAATTACAAAAGTTCTGATTTTCTAGGTACAGCGAGGACTTTTACTGATGGTATAGTGATCGGTAAGGCAAGGACGTATCATTTGTTTAGCCATCGGTTTCTTATTTTCGTCACGGACTCTTCGGCATTAAGTCATTGCAACGGTTTAAGGGGTAATCTGGTTATTGAGTTATCGGTTTCTCAAGACCAATACGATTTTTTGAAAACTAGTGACATTATTGACGCTACTGGTTGGGTTTACTATATGGAATCCCCAAAGGTAATCAGTGATCATTACCTTGAAACTGGTGCTGCTTCAATTAACGTGAAGAGCTCAATTAACGAAAGTTCGAACTTCGATTGCGTAATGAAAACTGTTTATAAGGTGTTAGAGTAAAATAATAAAGATTTTACCAAGAATATTAAAAACCGCTTTTAAAATGAAGCGGTTTTTTATTTAAAGAAGTAATTCGAAAATTCTTCCTTAGCTTTTTTGTATCTGTCGCGCTTCACCCGCCTAAATTTTACGAAGTAAATTTAGGCGGGCAAGCCCTTTCCTTAGAAAAAATATTTCCTGAATTCTTGTTTTGCCACAGTATACCGATCTTTCCATTTTTTCATCTTCTGTAATTTTTCTTCTAAATCCAGCATTATTTTTGAGGAAATTAGAACCGATTCAATTGAGTCACCCGGTTCGTTGTTCGCGATCTTTCTTCCAATCGTTTGATACATATCTTTGTAGCTGTTGGTTTTAAAAATTCTTACCTTCCGGATTATTTTGTGGTTATCTTCGGATTGGTATTTAATTGCGTCTGTTATTCGCACATTCCGGCCGTGGACTTTTAGCTCTACGTGATCCCGCGGGCCAACACGATAAACTCCTTTTTCGCTAAAAGTAGTGGTGAAACTCGCGCCGTTTTCAAGCTCAATCCACACTTCAACCGCGCCGTCTTGTAATAATTTTATGTCGGAATTTATCGGCTTACTCCAATTGTTCAGGTGAAGAAAATGATCAACCTGATGACAGCCGTTTGATAAAAACGTGCTGCGGGAAACCGGCCAGTTGTACCAAAAAAATTCTGGTTGAATGAGTTCGTAAACAATTGAGTGATAGGAGATTGGTTCGCCGTATTTAACGCCCAAATCATGAAGGGCGAGTTTATTGAACAAGCCATAACGTTTATGGAAGCCGATGAAAAGTTTTCGGCCGGCTTTTTGTAGCGCTTTTTCAAGCTCGGCGAGTTCGTCGTAATCCATTACTACCGGTTTTTCGACAAGCGCGTAAGCGCCTTGGTTTAGAGCGTGGAGAGTGATTGGAACGTGAGTGTGATTGTAACTCGCCACAAAATAGACGTCGTATTTTTCTTCAAGCGCCGGGAAAGGGGAAGAATCCCATTTTTGAACTCGCCGCTCGACAAAAATTTGAGTCGGGTCGATTTCGTGCACAGCTTTAATGTCAACAAATTTTCCAGCATAGGGAATGATGTTTATTTTCGCGTAGTTGCCATAGCCGAATAAAACACCACTTTTCTTCGGCGTTACCCCAGTTTTAGGTTGTGTTGAAAAATTTATTTGGCCTTTTGTTTCGGAAATCGGCTCCGGATTGAATGTTTCTATTTTTTCCGCTTTTTTCCAATCCGTATTTTTGATTTCTTTTTTTAGAGCTTCAGATAAAGTTTTCTGAGATTTTTCGGAAATTTTTATGCCGGAATATACGCTCCAAGCGCAAACTTCTTTCCACCAGTTATTTTCTGCCTTTTTTTGGATTGGCAGATAGGTAATTGTATTTAGCGCGAATGCCGGCATATCTGTTCTTTCAATTTTTGATAGCATTATTTCCGGAAGGACAATTTTTTCCACAAGCGCCGGATGCCAAGGCGCGATAAAAGCGACAATTTCTCCAATCGCAAATTTGCCTTCTTGAGGTTTTTCAATAATTTTTCCAAGTCCACAAGCGATGTATTTTTCGTTGCGCCGTTCTTCGCGGAGACGTGACCAAATTTTCGTGAAAAGTCCTTCTGGCCCAACAACAGGAAGATAATTCATAAGTAACCTCAAGCTTTTAGCGCGTGTGTGATAAACGTTTTCAAGCTTCTCCAAGTTTTTCCAAGCGAGAACCTGAATTCGGTATTCATTTTTGTTGCGGTAATAGTCCAAAAAACCTTTCCGCCATTTTTTACCGGTTAGTATTCGCATGTGTATCAAATAAAACTATAACTTTTTAAATTAAATTGGTAAAGCTAATGAGATAAGAAATATATCTCGTATCTCGATCATCAAAAAACTTTTAAGGTGGTAAAACATAAAAAGCCATTGATGGCTTTTTATGTTGCAGTTCCTTTTCTTACATTTTTTATAAGAGAAAAAAATTCATCTACAATGTGTTCGCGGAGGGCATAAAGCATACCGAAATATGCAGTTGCCGATATCGCAATTGTAAGAAGTAAATTAATTCCGAAGAGTGAGAGGATGTGTGAAAGAAGCCCCATAACAATTCCCGCGATTCCTATTTTTAGGAGATGCGGGAGTACCGTAAAATCACTGAGACGTTTTGCAAAACGCCAGGCGAAAATATTATAAAGAATTTGCATTAAAAGTGTTGCCAGTGAACATCCCGCAATTCCCCAATAACGAATAAAAATAAAATCGAGAATGAGATTGCCGAGTGCGGTGATTCCAGAGAAAACCGCAAGAGCTTTTTGTTTATCATAGGCAAAAATAAGATTTCCAAGAAGAGTAGTTGGGAATACGAAAATAACAGTTGATATGAGTAGTTGGAAGGAGAGTCCGCCACCCAGATATTCCGTTCCATAAAAAAATCCCATTAAAGATTTCCCTAGTACAATTCCACCTATTGCTATGGGAATAGAGAGGACGTATACAATTGCCAATGCTTTTTCCATCAACGCACGGATTTTTTCGATTTCTCCTTTTCCGATAAAACGTGTCAAAGGGGGAAAAATCGCACCTGCGAGGATCCCGGGTAACATATAAATCACGTATACGATTTTTTGCCCTGCCGAATAAAGACCAATTTCCGTTGAACTTCTTAGCCATCCCAACAAAACAAAATCAGTATTCAACATAAATCCTCCGAGAATTCCAGAAAGAGCGAAAGGAATAGCCGCAAACATAAGTGGGCGAATCAGTTTCATGTCGAAATTTTTAGGGATCAATCGGATTTCCTTGTGGAAAAACAATAATGTTAATGCGGTCCCAAATGCCGAGCTACTTAGATAAGCCACCATAAGGGTAACTAGAGTAGGGTGTAGCCAGAGAACCAATGCACCGGATAATGTAATTGTGAAGTTTGTAACAATAAGTATAAGTGCTTCCCACTCCATTTTCTCTTTTGTGCGAAAAAATGAGACGCCAAAGTCACGTAAATTATCAGCAATTATCAAAAGTGCCGCAAATGGAAGAATGGACCAAAGTCCAGCAATTTTAGAAAAAAGAGGTGTCAAAACAAACATCGCTACAGCGGCTATCAAACAAAGAGTAATTTTAGTAACCAATGTAGTAGAAAAATATTTAAGCATTTGATTGGGGTTTTTCAGTGTTTCTCGCCCAAAAATTGCGGTAACGCCGAGATCTCCGAAAAGACTAAAAAACGCAGCAAGCCCAAGAGCGTATGAGAAAATTCCATAATTCGAAGCGCCAAGTATGCGCGCTGCGTAAATAATAAAAAATCCACGGATAAGTCTGCTTATCATAGAACTAGAGCTCATCCAAAAAACATTTTTTATGACAGTTTGCTTAGTATTCTTATTTTGTAAAAGAAAATCTTTTAATCTCTCGAACATAAATTATTTACTTGGAATAAAAATATGTCGAATAGTTTTAAGCATAATCAAAAGATCAATAAAAAGAGAACGATTTTTAATGTAGTACATGTCGTAGCGAAATTTTTCGTGGGCTTCTTCCAAAGAAGCCGAAGGCCGAAAGTTTATCTGAGCCCAACCCGTCACGCCCGGTTTTACTATGTGTCGCATTTCGTAGTAAGGGAGTTTGTCATATTTTTTGGAAAGTTCGACGCTTTCGGGACGCGGTCCAGTGAATGAAAGTTCCCCCTTTAATACGTTGACTAATTGAGGGAGTTCATTCAGGTGAGTGAAATTAAGAATTTTTCCAATCCTAGTCAAGCGCGGATCATTCTTCACTGTCCAAGGGGACATGTTATGATGTGCGACCATAATGCGGAACTTATAAAGCGTGAACGAATTCCCATTTTTTCCAGTTCGCTGTTGTTTAAAAATAACCGATCCAGTTGACGTCAATTTAATGAGTATTCCAACGAGAATCATGAAGGGTAAGAGAGCCACGAATAAAGCAATTGCCAGAATGAAATCGATTAATCGTTTTGTCCGATCATAGAAAGGTCGCCGAGTTGTAATATTCGTGATAAACCATTCTTCTGATAGTTCTTCTAGGGGTACTTTTTCGAAGATTATCTCATAAAAGTCCAAAAAATTAATGAAGCCCACTTCCAATGGTAGAATTTTCCGTACTAACTGGGTCGTCAAGTCGTTAGACAAATGCGGTTGGGTGACCACTATTTGGATTTTTCCGGCTCGTACCGCTTCCACCACTTTATTAATATCAGTGTCATTAAAATTTTTAAGCCAGTATATCACCCGATAGCCGACTTGAGGATTGTATTCTAAGTACTTTATTGTTTGCTCAATTAATAGTGAATTGCCGAGCACGACAATTTCAAGGCGATTGGAAATTAGAAATTTAAGAGCAAGTAGTCGCCAGCAGTAATCTAAAGCCAGAAAAACAGTGCTGAATATTAACAAGGTCGTTTTTGGCGTTAATTTAAAAAAATCGCCAAAAAGATAGAAAATTATTGTAGAGACAATAGTAGCTGCGAAAACCGCGCCAATAATAGAGCTGAAGAGAGAACTCGTGTTTCTTAATGTTTTGTGGCGGTAGAGATCGGTTATGTAAAAAATTAAAATCCAGACCAGAAATATAATCGAGAAGGGGAAAATGTGGGTTGGAAGCCTACTGGCGAAGTCCGCTGAACCATAGCGGAAAATAAGAGTGAAAACAAGAGAAACATAAAGAATAGCGATATCGCCAAGAAGAAGGCCGATTTTTTTCAGGAGAGGCATAGTCTTACTATATCACCACCAATAATCTTTATGGAAGGACGTTTCACATTTCATAATCTCATTAAGTTCGGCGTCGGTGAAATGCAATAGAGAACACAACTATATCAACAGCATAAGAAAAAATTCCATTTTTAGAATTTGACGTTCAAGGGTATATTGTTTAAGATTTTAGCACATATTTTATGGAAGAAAAAATTAACCAATCCGAAGTTAGGGAGGTAGAACAAAAACAAAAACGTGATTATTTATTACCAGCAAGTATTTTAATCGCCGCTGTTCTTATTTCAACGGCTTTAATTTATAACGTAGGTAAAAAATCAGACGGAAGCGGAAATTTAAATGCCAATCTTGGTGGCGCGCCGACTAATGCGATTCAACCAGACGCTATTGATTTAAGCGATGTTTTTATTTCAGGAAATAAAAACGCCCCGATAACTTTAATTGAGTATGGTGATTATCAATGTCCTTTTTGCGCGAGATTTTTTAGTGAAACCGAATCAAAAATTAAAAGCGCATACGTTGATACGGGCAAGGTTAGGTTTGTTTATAAAAATTTCGCTTTTTTAGGTCCAGAATCTCTGACTTCAGCTGAAGCAACTTTATGTGCTGCCGATCAAGGCAAATTTTGGGAGTATCATAGCGCAATTTTTCAAACAGAAATTGAAGAAGCAAAAACTAATCCTCGCACCGAAAACAGCGGTAATTTAAACCGGACACTTTTCTTAGGTTTGGCGAAGAATTTTAATTTAGACATTACTGCTTTCACCTCTTGTATTGATTCCGAAAAAAATAAAAACAAGATCCAGAAAGAAACAATAGAGGCAGAAGCTGTTTTAACTAATCCTTCAACCCCTTCCTTTTTTCTGAATGGCACGCCAATTCAAGGCGCGCAACCTTTCAGTGTTTTTCAACAAATCATCGAAGCCACCCTTAAGAAATAACGAAAGGGACAATAATCGGGGACCTGTCAAAATATTTCAGGGCGATTGGCAGTGTTCTAAATGCGGAGGAAAAATAACCGAATTGCCTTTTGAACCGGACTAGACAAGGATGAACCAACTTTTGTGCCGTGATTGTCACCGAGAACGAGCTCGTTCATTTAGGAGATGAATCAGCAAGAAACTGCCCTAAAAATAAGGGCAGTTTCTTTATCGGATGAAAAACTCGGTGTATAATGTTAAATGGAATTTATGAAGTGGAATGATTTTGTATTATTATTAATCGGGTTTTGGCTTGTTGTTTCGCCTTGGATTTTAGGTTTTTCGGCGATTGATTTTCCAACTTGGAACAGTATTATTTTTGGAACGTTCATCATGATTTTAGCTATTAGCAATTTTCACGGCGAAAAAATTGATAAAAACAAAGGTCAATCTTAGAAAATAATTTAAAAGTAATGGCAGTTAAAATATATACCACACCAACTTGCGTTTATTGCAAAATAGCTAAGGAGTTTTTTACAAAACACAATGTTAAGTATGAAGAGTACGATGTTTTCGAAGATTTAACAGCGCGGGAAGAAATGATTAATAAATCACATCAACTTGGCGTGCCGGTTATTGATGTAAATGGCGAGATTTTTATTGGTTTCAATCGTTCGGCAATCGCTAAATCTTTAGGAATTACTTCCTAATTTTTAAATAATTTTAATGTACGATCTTGCAATAATCGGTGGCGGACCGGCGGGAGCAGCAGCCGGCGTTTACGCCGCTAGGAAAAAAATAAAATCCGTTTTGATTACCGATTTTTTCGGCGGTCAGTCGCTTGTTTCAGCTGATATTCAAAATTGGATTGGCGTGCCTTCTATTTCCGGTTTGGACTTGGGGAAGGCGCTAGAAAATCATCTTCGGGCGCAAGAAGGAATTGAAATTATTGAAGGAAACTTTGTCACCACTATAGAAAAAAACGAAATCGGATTTAGTTTGAAAACAGACCAAAACAAAACCATTGAAGTAAAAACAGTTCTTATCACTTCTGGCAGTCATCATAAAAAATTAGGCGTGCCTGGAGAAGAAAAATTAAACGGCAAAGGAGTAGCTTTTTGTAGCACTTGCGACGCGCCACTTTTTAAGGATAAGAATGTAGCAGTTATCGGGGGTGGCAATTCTGGATTAGAAGCAGTTTTAGATTTACAGCCTTACGCTAGAAAAATTTATTTACTTCACCGCAGCGAAAATTTAAAAGGCGACCCGGTTACTGCGGAAAAGATAAAAACTGATTCGAAAGCAACGATTATTTTTAATGTCGAAGTCCAAAAATTTATCGGTGAGGATTCTGTTTTAGGATTGGAATATAAAGACAAAGCAAGTGGCGCAATAAAAAAAATTGATGTGGAGGGAATATTTGTCGAAGTAGGTTCAGCGCCAAACAGCAATTTCGTTAAAAATTTATTAGACCTTAATAAGTGGGGAGAAATTGTTGTTGATCATAAAACTCAGCGCACTTCAGTTACGGGAATTTGGGCGGCAGGGGATGTTACTGACGTTATTTATAAGCAGAATAATATTTCCGTTGGTGACGCTATTAAAGGAGTTTTAAATATCTACGACTTTTTGAAGTTAAAATAGCCATTTTTCCGTTTCTTATAATTTCCTTAGTTTTCCAAAGAAAGCCACCTTTGTTATGATTAAAGGGAATTGATTTAATGGTTAAACTTAATTCTAATGGTCAAGCTACTCTTTCTTTTATTCTGCTTGCCGGCGGGATTATTCTTGAAATTGCCATCGCTGGTTCTTTTATTACTTATTTTTTGAGCGCTTCCGGTTTAAGCGAACGGCTCTCAGCTCGAGCTTATGTGGCAGCGGAGGCCGGCATTCGCGACGCGCAGATAAAAATTACACGAAACAAAGATTTTTCCAATAATACTACCTCAACCCACACTCTTTCAGTTAGTAACGACTTGGCTACCGTTCAGATTTTTGGCGATTCAACCGACCCAATTAATTATCTTTACACTATCACCTCGATTGGTTTTGCTTCAACTCGTGAGCGGAAATTGGTTAGTAAGTTAATTGTCAATAAAACTAACGGCCTAGTTCAATTCCAATCACTTACAGAACAAACAATTCAGTAAAATGATGAAAAAAATTCAACTGAAAATAAAGTATTTTTTGGAACGCTTAAGTTCGCGGCCTCAAATAGGCGGTTTGCAGATTACTGATTCTTCTTTGCAATATGTTCATATTAGTGGTGAACCAAAATCTTTTGCGTTGCGTTTGCCGCCCGGAGTTTTAAAAGACGGCAGAATTCAGGATCAAGCCCAGTTTGCCAGCTTGCTTCTTGAATTTCATAAAACAATTGAACCTTTAAAAGATAAGTTAAAATTACCCGTAGTTATTTCTTTACCGGCTGTTCTGGCTTACACTCAAAGTTTTAATGTTCCGAATATCGGCGAAGAAAAATTGAACGAATCAGCGGAGTTGAACTTGCAAATGCTCTCGCCAATGGCTAAAGACTCCGCTTATATGAGTTGGCAGAAACTAAGTGAATCTCCTGATCATTTTGAACTTTTCGGAGCTTTTGTTGAAAAGTCGGTGGTTGATCAGTTTTGGAATTTTTTTGAAGCGGCAAATTTTTCACCAGTCGCATTTGAATTTCCAAGCTTAGCTCTTGCGCGGTTAGTTAATCAAACGGTTAACGCTACAAATCTTTTTGTTTTGCTTTTTCAAATTTCTAGCGATGGGCTAGATTTATCAATTTTCAGAAACGGCTTTGTTTATTTCAACTATTTTCGCTCTTGGCGTTCAATTCAAGGTGAACAAAAAGAAATTTTACGGGATAATTTTTATGCCGTAGTTACAGAAGAAATTCAGAAAGTAATTAACTTTGGCCAAAACCGCTTCAAAGAAAACCTTAATAATGTTTTTCTCGTAGCGCCGGGATTTGAGCTTGAAATGCAGCAATTTCTTGAGAAGCAATTTAATTTACAAGTAACGCCAATTCGTTTAAGAGCCTGGAATCTTGCGCCGAACTGGTATGTTTCTTTAGGTTCTGCTTTACGAGGAATGATGGATCGAGGTAAGGACGCCGCAATCAGTTTAGCGCCAGTAAGCTCAATTAAGGTTTTTTACGAAGAACAGGCATTTTCTTTTGTTCAACTTTGGCGAAATGCTATTTCAAGCGTCCTCGTCTTATTTTTAATTTTTTATGCTGGTTCTGCTTATTTTCTTCGCCGCGAATCACAACGTCTTGAAACGCAACTCTCCGCTTTTAAAAATTCAGGTGGCGATAATAATTTAGCTCAACTTGAAACTAAAGTTTCAGAATTTAATCGTTTAGTTGTAACCATTAAAAGTTCACGCGAGACATATGATTTTTGGCATTCTTTTCTGAACCAATTAAAAAGTATTACCGCTGAAGAAAATATTGTGGTTAATAATATTAATCTTTCGTCTTTGAACGATCCAATTTCTTTAACGGCTAAGGCGGCGAATTATGATAAAGCCACTAAGTTCAAAGATCGCTTAGTTTCAGAACCAATTTTTTCCGAGGTTAATTTACCAGTTCCAGAGATAAAAGTTCTTGAAGATAATTCGGTAATTTTTACGATTACTTTTAAAGTAAAACACCCGTAAAACAATCTGTTTCTATTTCAATCTTTCGGAAAAATAATTGAATCAATTTCTAAAAAAGCATTCTCTAAAACCCGCATTGCCGCGGAGTTTATTTTTTTAAGCACGAACTCTGATGCTTTTTCTCGAAACCTCTCTTTTGAGGAAGGCGGTCGTATGCCAACACGCAAGCGCCAAAAGTTTTTAGTGTGAAGCGAGGTCATAATTGAGAGTACGCCATTATGTCCCGCCGCGCCGCGTCCGAATGAAAGTTTGTATTTTCCTAACGTTAAATCCGAGTCATCATGCACCACTAAAATATCCGCCGGTTTTTTATTTAAGCGTTTTAGCGTTGCTTTAACTGCTTGTCCCGACTCGTTCATAAATGTGCTGGGTTGGATAAAATTTTGTTGTTCTGTTTTCGTCTGAAGCGCTGCGGCATGCGCTACATAAAGCGCGCCAATATTATGATAGGTTTTTATGTACTTATTTCCGGGATTTCCGAGTCCCACTATAAGCGAAACATCTTTAGGGTTGAATTTTTTCTCCATTATCCTTACAATTATGCCATCCTTCAGTAAAAAAATCATTACAAAAAAACTAGATGAAAAAAATCCTTTGGTCTTTTTTTGAGGTTGTCGAAACGATTGTGATCGCTCTCGTCGCCGTTTTTTTAGTTCGGACTTTCGTTGTTCAGCCATTCCTTGTAAGTGGTTCGAGTATGGAACCGAATTTTAGAAGCGGTAATTACTTGTTAATTGATGAAATGGTTTATCATTTTCGGTCGCCAGAAAGGGGTGAAGTTATTGTTTTTAAATACCCCGGTGATAATCGTTCATATTTCATCAAAAGACTTATTGGTTTGCCGGGCGAGACGGTAAAATTTGAGGACAACAAGGTGGCTATTTATAAAGATGGCAATCGAAAAGTTCTTGAAGAATCTTATGTTTCAAAGGGCCAGGAAGATATTATTTATTCAAACGTGAAATTAGCCGCAGATCAGTATTTCGTGATGGGTGATAATCGAGGTTTTAGTTTTGATTCAAGGAGTTGGGGTCCATTAAATCAGACAAATATTATTGGTTTAGCGCGTTTCCGGCTTTGGCCTATTAATGAAGTAATGGCTTTTAGCCCTCCAATTTACCAATAAATGCCAAAACAAAAAAATAAAACAAAGTTAATAAAATCGGTAAAGCCACAGCTTTTCCAATCGGTTAAGGGAATGAATGATATTTTACCAAAAGATGAAAAGTGGTGGCAATTTATTTTTCAGAATGGCCGAACAGTGAGCGAACTCCATGACTTTCATTACATTGAAACGCCAGTACTTGAAAATGCCGCACTTTTTGAACATAGCGTTGGTGCTGGCACTGATATTGTGGAAAAACAAATGTACGTCTTTAAAACTAAAGGCGACGATCGCGTGGCGCTTCGACCGGAAGGCACTTCGCCCGTGATGCGGAGTTATTTAGAACACCATCTCGGTTATTTTGCTTCCCCGCTCAAAGTTTATTATTGCGAACAAATGTTTCGCTATGAGCGACCGCAAGCCGGTCGGGAAAGACAGCATCATCAATGGGGCTTTGAAATTTTGGGTGATAGTGATCCGATTTATGATGGTGAAATAATTCTCGCTGTTTTGAATTTTCTAAAAAACCTGAAATTCAAAGATTTGAATTTAAAAATTAACACGATTGGTTGTCGGGTTTGCCGGCCGAACTATCGGGAAAAGCTCAAAAATTATTATGCCAGCCAAAAAAGTAAACTATGCAAAGATTGTTTACGGCGTCTGGATTCAAATCCACTTCGGCTTCTTGATTGTGAAGAGCCTGGTTGCGTAGTTTTAAAAACGAGCGCGCCAATTATTCTTGATTATCTTTGTCAGAATTGTAATAACCATTTCAAGGCCGTATTGGAATTAATTGAAGACAATAAAATTGTTTATGAACCAGATCCTTACCTGGTTCGAGGTCTTGATTATTACAACCGAACAGTTTTTGAAGTTTATACTTCGAGTTCTAAAAGCGCTTTAGGCGGCGGAGGTCGTTATGATTATCTTTCGGAACTAATTTCTGGTCGGGCGGTGCCCGGTGTCGGCGCGGGGATTGGTCTTGAACGGCTAATTGAAGCGATGCGGACTCAGGAAATTTCGCCAATTATTAAAAGCAGACCTAAAGTTTTCTTTATCGCGGTTGGCGAACAAGCCAAAAGAGCAAGTTTGCGGTTAATGAACGAATTGCGGTCGGCTGGCGTTGCTGTTCAGGAAGTTTTGGGCAAGAAATCGATTAAAGCCCAGCTTAAAGCCGCCGACAAGGCAAGCGCTCCATTTGTTCTTATTTTCGGCCAAAAGGAATTCTTTGAAGGGACAATAATTTTAAGGGACATGAATTCAAGCGCCCAAGAAACAATTATTTTAAGCAATCTCGTGCAAGAGGTTAAAAAGCGTTTGAAATAATGGATTGCTTATTTTGTAAAATAATCAAAAAAGAAATTTCCGCCGAATTGTTATATGAAGACGACAGTGTTGTGGCTTTTAAAGATATTAAACCGTCAGCGCCCGTCCATTATTTAATCGTTCCTAAAGAGCATATCCAATCAATTATTCATTTAGAAGGTAATCACAAAGAAATTATTTCAAAATTAATTTTTACAGCAAAGGAATTAGCAAAAAAGACCAAGTTGACGGGCTATAAGTTATTTTTTAACGTTGGTCGGGAAGGCGGGCAATTAATTGATCATCTTCACCTCCATCTTTTAGGCGGTTGGGCAAAAAATGAGGCGCCGAATCCGTAAGCTATTTACGACTAGACAAATAAACAAAAATCCGTAAGTATTAGTTTCTATGGCATTAGAGTTAAAGAAAAAGGAAGGTGAAAGCGTTAATTCGTTTCTTTTTCGGTTCAACAAAAAGATTCAGCAAAGCGGGTTAGTGCGGGAAGTAAAGAAAAGGCGATTTCGTGCCAGGGCAATAAACTCACAAAAGAGAAAACTTGCCGCTCTTCACCGCATGTCAAAAAAAGAAGAAATAGTAAAACTTAAACGTTTCGGTTACAAATAAATGGCGAGCGCCTTGAAGCAAAAAATTGAGGCGGACTTAAAGCAAGCTTTAAAAGATCGGGCCGCTGAAAAATTGGTTACTTTGCGCATGTTAAGCGCGGCTCTCCACAATCGCGAAATTGAAAAACGAAGTAAGGGTGGTAATCCGGCGTCTGCCGGAGAGCTTAGCGATGAAGAAGTATTGGAGGTTGTTGGGCGCGAGGCGAAAAAAAGAAAAGAAGCGGCGGAGTTTTTCATGAAAGGCGATCGAAAAGAACTCGCCGAGAAAGAAAATTCCGAACTTAAACTTCTTGAAATTTATTTGCCGGCACAAATGAGCGAGGCGGAAGTGCGGAAAATCGTTGAAGGAGTCGTTTCGCGAATGCAGGGAGAGAAAAATTTCGGAAAATTAATGGGTGAGACCATGAAAGAATTGAAGGGAAAAGCGGACGCAAAATTAGTAGGCGAGATATTAAAAGAAAAACTCACTCACTTAAAATGAATCAAGTTAGGGTTAAGAATATGGTGCGTGGTTTCGATTACGCAGCTTTTCGTTTCCGCCGGATAATTCTTAAATCATTCAAAATTTTAAAAAAAAACAGGCAATCAGTAGATATTTTCCTTGTTAGTAACAAAGAAATTAAGGTTTTAAACTCTCTTTTTCGGGGTAAATCTCAACCGACTAATGTTTTAAGTTTTGATAATAAGGCCGGGTTTATGACTCCGGAGTCAAAAAAGCATTTTCAGTATCTTGGCGAAATTTATCTTGCGCCGGTTTACATTAAATCAAAAGGCGAACACTTAGATTTACTTGCGATCCACGGTTTACTTCATCTTTTAGGCTATACTCATAGCAAAAGCCGTGATACCATAAAAATGGTTCGGCTGGAAAACAAGCTAAAAAACGCTTTAGTAAGCAATTAAATGGCAAATTTTATCACCGGTTTAGATATTGGTTCATCGCAAATTAAATGCGTGGTCGCAACGCCTAAAAAAAATGGCGAGCTTTCAATTGTAACGGCTTTCAAGCAACCTTCAGTGGGTTTGCGGAAGGGCGTACTTGTCGACACAGAAGAATTTTCTTTAGTTTTGCGGGAAATAGCCAATGATCTACAAAAAATTTCCCGGCAAGCAACCCAAAACATTTTTGTAAATATTCAAAGTGAACAAGTTAAGCCGCGCCTTTCGCGCGGCGTAGTCGTTGTTGCGCGCGCTGATCAGGAAATTCAGCAAGACGATGTTGATCGAGCAGTGCAATCTTCGCGAGCCGTAAAACTTTCATCAAATCATCTTATCCTTCACAATATTACGAGAGAATTTTTTGTTGATGAAGTTGGTGATATTACTGACCCGCTTGGAATGACAGGAAGTCGACTTGAGGTAAGCACAATTATCATTGAAGCTTTTTCTCCCCATATTAATATTCTTGTTAAGAGCTTAGAGAGAGTTGGATTTACGGTTGGCGGTTTAGTTTTTAATCCGCTCGCCGCTGCAAAGTCGGTGCTTTCAAAACGCCAACGCGATTTAGGTGTTCTACTTATTGATTTTGGTTTTGGCACAACCTCTTTCGCGATTTATGAAGAAAATAAAATGGCTCACGCCAAATCATTGCCGGTTGGTTCAGGTTTTGTTTCGAATGATATTGCTATTGGTTTTAAGACGCCGATTGACGCTGCCGAAAAGCTTAAAACCACTTACGGTTTTGCCTTGTCTAAAGAAATTTCCCGTCGGGAAATGATTAAACTTTCCGAAGTTGAACCAACCAATAAAAATGAAATTGCTCGACGGTTTCTTTCGGAGATTATCGAAATAAGACTTGCGGAAATTTTAGATCTCATTAATAATGAGCTCAAATCCCTTGGTCGGGTGCCCCAATTACCGGCAGGCGTAGTC
This sequence comes from Patescibacteria group bacterium, assembly GCA_038064775.1. GTDB lineage: Bacteria > Patescibacteriota > Minisyncoccia > UBA6257 > GWB1-50-10 > JBBTSG01. The sequence continues at coordinate 5,663 of JBBTSG010000006.1, read as the reverse complement.
ATAACCGGTGGCGGTGTTAAACTGGCTGGGATGACAGATTTAGTGAAAGAAGAAATGAAATTACCGGTTCAGATTGGTTTCCCAGACTTAAGTAACTTTGAAATTTTGAATCCTACTCATCAAGAATTACTTGATGACCCGGAGTTTGCTTCTGCTGTTGGACTTGTTTTATCGGCGGCCGGCGGAAACAAGAAAATTTTTACTGGCCCAGGTTTAATCAAACAATTTATTAAAAATCTTATTCCTTAAATTAATTAAATGGCAAAAAGAAGAATTTTAAAAAGAGCGCATCAAACAGCGCCAGCGCCAAATCGCCGGCGTAATGGCGTTGCTGTAATTAAAGTTGTTGGTTGCGGCGGTGGTGGTGGCAATGCGGTGACTAGAATGATGGAAACCGGCCGGATTAAGGGCGTAGAATTTATTGCCATTAATACTGACGCGCAAGATTTAGATTATGCTTCCGCTCACAGAAAAATATATATCGGCAAAGCCTTAACGCGTGGACTAGGCGCGGGAATGAATACGGAAATTGGCAAACAAGCGGCAGAAGAAAACCGGTCAGAAATCGGCGAAGCGCTTGAAGGAGCGGATATTGTTTTTGTAACAGCCGGCATGGGTGGTGGCACCGGTACTTCAGCAAGCGCAGTCGTTAGTGAAATTGCCAGAGAAAAAGGAATCCTTACAGTTGCGGTTGTCACTAAACCATTTTCTTTTGAAGGCGCTCAACGTCTTACGATTGCAACCGAAGGAATTGCTCGCTTGAAAGATAAAGTTGATTCTTTAGTTATTATTCCTAATGATCGGATTTTTAGTTTAATTAATAAAGACACGCCTGTTTCGCGGGCTTTCGGCTATATTGATGATGTGCTAAAAAATGCCGTTCAAGCTATTGCCGATCTTATTAATGCGCCGGGACTTATAAATGTTGATTTTTCGGATATCAAAACAACATTAAAAGATGCCGGTCCAACGATTATTGGTATTGGTTTAGCTTCTGGTCAAGATCGGAGTATTAAAGCGGTAAACGGAGCAATTAATTCACCCTTAATTGATATTTCAATGGAAGGAGCAAAAGGAGTTTTATTCAGCGTGGCGGGCGGTCGGGACTTAAAAATGACCGAGGTTCACGATATCGCAAAGGCAGTTTCGGCTAATCTTGATTCTGGGGCGCGGGTGATTTTCGGCGCTTACCACGATCGTAATTTGAAAGATAAGAGCCTTAAAGTGACTGTTATTGCGACTGGTTTTAATGGTGTTTTTAGCCAGCGAACCAACTTACCAACACTTTTTGTTAATCGGGACTCAGGCCGGAAGGCGGAAGGTAAGAATTTGCCGACCGAATTTGAAGAAGAAATGAAAACTGGCGGAGATTTAAAGATAAATAAAGGAAAAGCGCTAAAAACTGGCGTCGAAAAAACTGATTCTTGGGAGATTCCCACCTTTCTCCGAAAAAAGAAAAAATAGTCCTTCGTCGAACTCAGGACTATCCCGATTTATTGAATGATAGAAAATAAAAACTGGACAAAACTCCAGTTTTTTGTTGTTTTTACAACTTATCCACCGTTGCGTGTTTGCCCTATCATTCTAAAATTAACTTACTTTAATAAATTATAAAAAATAAGCCGTTATTTTTTAAGCGTATGAAGAAAAAAACCAAAAAAATATTAAGTTTTCCCAAAAATTCTAGAGTCAAAAAATCTTTAACTCTTGAGAGATTTTTCACTCGGGCCAGCGTTCATCCTTTCGATGAAGTGAAGTGGGTGAAGCGTGACGCTGTTGTAGGAAGTGCCACTAAAAAAGTTTTTGAACAAAAATGCGTTGAATTTCCCGATTTTTGGTCTTTAAACGCTATAAATATTACTGTTTCAAAATATTTCCGCGGTCAGCTTGCTTCACCCGCGCGGGAAAAAAGTTTACGAGAAATGATCAGCCGGATTACTACGACAATGCGGCAATGGGGAGAAAATTTAGGTTATTTTTCAAACGCAAACCAAGCGCAAATTTTTGAAGACGAACTTTCTCACATCCTTCTTTACCAAAAAGGTTCTTTTAATTCTCCAGTTTGGTTTAATGTCGGCGTAAAAGAAAAACCACAATGTTCGGCGTGTTTCATTCTTTCAGTTGATGATGATATGCGCGATATTTTAGATTGGATTAAAACCGAAGGAATGATTTTTAAAGGCGGTTCTGGAAGTGGCGTTAATTTATCAAACCTTCGTTCTAAAACAGAACAGTTATCGCAAGGCGGTTACGCGTCCGGTCCGGTTTCTTTTATGCGTGGCGCGGATTCAGTTGCGGGAATGATTAAGTCCGGCGGCACAACGCGGCGGGCGGCAAAAATGGTTGTGTTAAATATTGATCACCCCGACGTAATGGATTTTATTCGGGCGAAAGCCGACGAAGAAAAAAAAGTGCGAGCTTTTATTGAGGCTGGTTACAACATGAGTGATTTAAATAATGACGCTTGGAATTCAATTCAGTTTCAAAATGCGAACAACTCTGTTCGTTTAACCGATGAATTTATGGAAGCAGCAGAACGAGATCGTGACTGGGAAACAAAGTTTATTACAAACAATAAGTCGGCCAAAAAATACAAAGCGCGAGAAGTGCTATCCGAAATTGCTAAAGCAGCTTGGGAATGTGGTGATCCCGGCGTTCAATTTGATACAACAATTAATAATTGGCATACATGTCCAAACTCCGGCCGGATTAACGCTTCAAATCCTTGCTCCGAATATATGCACCTTGATAATTCCGCCTGCAATCTTGCCTCCATTAACCTAATGAAGTTTTTAGACGCTAGCGGCAATTTTAAGGTAGAAGAATTTAAGCAGGCCGTTCGCGTTTTTATTCTTGCCCAAGAAATAATTGTTGGGAGTTCGAGCTATCCAACCGAAAGAATTGCCGAAAATGCCCGAAAATTCCGAGAATTAGGTCTAGGCTTCGCTAATTTAGGCGCTATGCTTATGGATAAAGGTATTCCCTATGATTCTGAAGCTGGCTTCTCTTGGGGCGCCGCTATCACATCCTTAATGTCTGGCGAGGCCTACCGTTTTTCGGCGGAGATTGCCGGCCGAATGAAGCCGTTTGAAGGCTACGCGATAAATCGTGAACCGATGCTTAGGGTTATTGAAAATCACAGTCTTGCCTCAAGGCGTATAAGCCAAAATAATTTAACCGATAAAAAACTTGGCGCGGAGGCAGTGAATGTTTGGAGAGAGGCGCTTTCACTTGGAGAGAAAAACGGTTTTCGGAATTCACAAGTTACCGTAATTGCTCCGACTGGCACTATTTCTTTTATGATGGATTGCGACACAACCGGCATTGAACCGGATTTCTCGCTTGTTAAAATGAAACAATTGGTTGGTGGTGGTTGGATGAAGATTGTAAATTCCGGCGTTCCAGAAGCGCTTCTTAAACTTGGTTATTCAAAAGAAGTAATGAAAAAAATTGTTGATTATGTTTCTCTAAATGGCACGGTTGAAAACGCGCCTGGATTTAGAGAAGAGCATTTGCCAGTTTTTGACTGCGCGGTGAAGCCAGCCAAAGGCACGCGGGCGATTTCTTGGCAGGGCCACGTGCGAATGGTCGCTGCTGTTCAGCAATTTGTTTCCGGCGCGATTTCAAAAACATTCAACATGTCGAGCGATATTACGAAAGAAGAAATTGAAGAAGCGTATAAAATGGCTTGGAAGATGGGAATCAAAGCGTTCGCGGTTTATCGTGATGGTTCGAAAGCCACCCAACCGTTGAATGTTTCCGGATCGGAAAGCAAAGGCGGAAAATTAATGAAACCAACACCGGTGATTTCTCGAAAACGTTTGCCGGCTACTCGTACTTCAAACACTCATAAATTTTCTATTGCCGGCCACGAAGGATACTTAACATATAGTATTTACGAGGACGGGACGCTTGGGGAAATTTTTATCAGGATGTCTAAACAAGGCAGCACTCTTTCGGGACTTTTGGACGCTTTCTCAATTTCTGTTTCAATAGCGATTCAGTATGGCGTTCCCTTGAAAGTGCTTGCCCAAAAATTTGTCTACACTCGTTTTGAGCCGGCCGGCTTCACGGAAAACAGGGATATTCAAGTGGCGACAAGTATTATTGATTATATTTTCCGTTATTTGGTTTTAATTTTTCTTTCGAACGAAGAACTTACCGAATTTGGTCTTGAGCGGCGTTTGATTACGAACGAACCAGTTACGGAAGTTAAAGAAAAAATAAAAGAGTCGGTTACGGCGGTGGTAAGTCCGAATGTTGGAAAAATTGACGAAACGTCTAAAAAAGCCAATAAAGTGCCTGGGGAAACTGTTTGCCGCATTTGCGGCGGAATAATGGTCAGAACCGGCACGTGCCTTACTTGTCTCCAGTGCGGTGAAGCGTCGGGAGGTTGTTCTTAATAAATAATTTAAAAATCGCCTAGTTGGGCGATTTTTATTTTGTTTTTGCTTGCACTGAGCTTATCGAAGTGTCTCTCTACTAGGAAGCGAACAAAATTTCGCCTCCGGCGGTTGCCGGAGCGAAATTTTCTGACACCTTGCGGTTTCAGTACTTCCATCACTGGAAAACTTCCGTTTTCCCGACCCCTTTCCCTGTTCGATCCCTAGAGAAAAATTAAAACGGGACTAAATATCCCGTCTTAATTTTTGTCCCTCCACTAGGAATCGAACCTAGATACACTGCTTAAAAGGCAGGTGCTTTGCCACTAAGCTATGGAGGGATATTTAACCGCTTTTATTTTAAACAAACTATCCTAAAAATTCAATCGACTTGCGACTTTCACTTGGTAATATAAAATAATCACAGCGCATTATCCTATTTTAGGAAATTTAAAAAATAATATGAACTCTACAGAACTGCGTGAACATGTTATGGAGCGTGCTAAAAAAAGCGATCTAGAAAGCGAGCGAATAGGAAAGGAGCGGGAAGATTTTGTTGAGGCGATTTTGAAAGAAATGAAAGGAGAAGGAATTATTAACGACTTTTTGAGAACTAGCAAATTTAGCTTCGCCGATATTCAAATGGGCATTGATTTTTATGTCGTGATTATTGAAAAAAATTACCGAGTTATCCCAATTTCCGTTACAGGCCCTTACGGAGCACTAATGGAGGATAAACAGCCAGTTGTGGGAGTGAATCTTGAAATTCCAGTCGAAAAGCGAAAAATGATTGTAAAAAAAGAACTTTTAAATATTTTTCACATATTCCAAAAATTATCTTAAATTCCGCGCTTGCTTTACAGCAGGCGCGATTTTTTTTAGAATAACTTGGCGATTATCAATTATTATTTAGAATCGTATATTCCCCGGTAGCTCTCCGGCAACTGCCGGAGGTAGGCGTCTCATATGTTTATCGTTTACGCAATTTATAACAAAAAGAACGATAAGATTTATATAGGTCAGACCCAAGATTTGAAACAACGCCTTGATTTACACAATTCTGGCGAATTTAAAAATAGCTACACTTCTAGGTTTGACGGTGAGTGGCGACTAATTTATTCTGAAGATGTCCTGAGTAGAAATTTTGCCATTTTGCGAGAACGGCAACTAAAGTCCCACAAAGGCAGAGATTTCATAAAGACATTTATTCCCCGGTAGCTCAATGGTAGAGCGTCTCCCTGTTAAGGAGCGGGTTGTAGGTTCGAATCCTACCCGGGGAGC
>JBBTSG010000005.1:0-3518 GCA_038064775.1 Patescibacteria group bacterium | reverse complement strand
GCGTCTCCGAAGGTGAGCGGGAATTTATTGGTGTTGCGGAAGCGGTCGCGATGGTTAAAGCATTAAAAAAAGAACTTGGAATTGATATTTTTCTAAACGCCGATCACACGCATTCGCTCGAAAAAGTTAAAGAAGCGGCGGCAGCCGGTTTTGACGCGATTGTTTTTGACGTAAGTAAACTACCGCTTGATGAAAATATCAAGATGACAAAAGAAGCGGTGAAAGCGGCGAAATCAATCAACAAAAATATTTTAATCGAAGGGGAGCTTGGTTATATCGGCGCCGGTTCAGAGGTTATTAAAGAATTGCCAAAAGACGCCGCGATAAGTTCTGAATTTTTTACGAAGCCCGAAGAAGCTTCTCGATTTGTTTTGGAAACCGGCGTTGATTTGCTCGCGCCGGCAGTTGGGAATATTCACGGTATTATCGAAGGAATCGGGAATCCGGCGCTAGATATTCTTCGAATCGAGGGAATTAAAAATTTAGCAAAAAAGCCGCTTGTTTTGCACGGTGGCTCGGGCATCAAAGACGAAGATTTTCTCTCGGCTATCGCGGCTGGCGTCTCAATTATCCACATTTCAACCGAACTGCGGGTGGCTTGGCGCGCCGGTTTAGAGAAGGATTTAAAGAAAATGCCGAATGAAGTGGCGCCTTACAAAATTATGGCGGATTCAGTTGAAGAAATGAAAAAAGTGGTTGAAGGACGGTTGAGGTTGTTTAATAGAATTGGTTAAAAAATAGAATCTTAGTTTTGTAGTCGACTTGTCGAGTGCTGTATTAAGGTAAATCGGAAAGTATAATACTAAAAATATGGATGTTAATTTTATCGACTCAGAATCCTGCGAAATTGAGGGCGAAAGAATGCTTTACTTCAAAGACCCTCGTCAACTAAGAGATAGTATTATCAAAACAATAGAAACAGTTGGAGCCGTGAAATTATTTTCAAGCACTGATGAAGCAGTTAAAAAAACTAGAGAAAGCATAGCGGAATTCTTTTTTATCCTAAGCCTTAAAATAGTTAATAATCAAGATTGGTTCTTAATGCAACCAAAAGATGATCCGCCAGATTTTACATTAATGACGGCGAGTGATAATCCAATGGAAATAACTTTAGATCAGTTTGAATTAGTAGAGATACCCGGACGCTGTCGAGTATTTGATGAAATGATGAAAATTATCCAAGGTAAGTTAGATAAAGGATATCTTGAAAATCAGTACAATCTTTTGATTTTTGTTAACAACGAAAACAGTAGTGCATGGATTAGTCTTCTTAATAAACAATTAAGAAGATACCACCCTTTTAAAACCGTATGGACGGTGCACTTACTTTGGCATAAAGATAAAAGTTTCTATAGTTGCGTCGTAAATAGATTACGACCATTTCCAATAAAGCATATCGAAACGCCTTTAAGCGATGACGGTTTGGGTAAATCTCGGCCAATACCAACATTTATGGAAGAGATAAGATTAGGGGATAAAGTCCTCCTCATTTTCAAATCAGATTTCGTGAAAGAATTAACTAAAGTAATGAGAAAAATAAACCTTGCGAGACTTCAAGTAAAAAATAAGAAAGAAAAATTCCTCTGATTTATTTTTTGTAGACCACGAAACATGGTAATTTCTCCAAGCCAATATAGCTAAACATCCAATAATTAGCACGTCGAGCTTTTTCGGAAAGTTTATATTTTCTTAAATTCTTTTTTGGCACAAACGGGTAAAATCTTATTTCTTGATGTTTTTTGCCTTTAGATTTCCACACAAAATTAGCAATCATAGGCGGAGTTATAAATCCAGATTTCAAAACCTTATCCATAATTTCCCAACCCGCACCAAAAATTACTGATTTCGGGGCACTTTTATTTGTCTTAACTTGAGCACGAAAAGAACAACCCATGCATTGAACGTCGTATAAAGGGTAATTTGATGGAAGTTTCATTAACTTCTTACCGCAATTTGGACAAGGTACGAGTTTTATAACTTCCAATTCTCCTTTTTCTCCTGCTTTCCGATTGTTTGCCATGGTCTAGTAATTAGATCACCGCAGATCAAGCGACGCAAGCGCAGAAACCTTAAATAAAATTGTGTCTATCCTGTTCATAATTTCGTAAGTTGAAAACCATCTGCAAAGGATTATTGTTAAAGGAACTTGTCCCGTTAGAAATAGCGGACACGTAACACAAAATTATGTTATTTAGTCAAAAGTCGAGAGTTATCAATAATAGACACGGCGCATTTTTTGCGTTTGCGTCCTATTTCTAACGGGATGAAAACTTTTTGGCGGATTGTTAAATGGCCACTTGTAATTATCGCGGTTTTGTTTGTCGCGCTTGTGATTTATCGCATACCGGCGGCGGAAGAGCGATTGAAAACGGAAGAAGCCGTAAATAAAATCCACGCGCAAAAAATTACGCTCGCGGATGTGCTTGGGCAAAATCTGCCGCCTGAACCGGACGCCACTTTGAATAACGCCACAGTTGAAGGAATTGATACAAACAAAAACGGCATCCGTGATGACGTGGAACTCGCAATTTTTAAAATGTATCCTACCTCCAGTCGTATCCGCGCCGCGGAATTGCAATACGCGCTCGCTTTGCAGAATGAATTAACGCAGGTTTTTAATTCGGAAACTTTTGTTGGAGCGGTTCAAGAAGCCAGTAGAGGATTTTTTTGCATAGGGGATACTTTTCCAAAATTAAGTTCATCAACTGACGAGCAAACATGGCAAAAACAAGACACGCTTTTTGATACGCGCATAAAAGAAGTTGAAACGCTTGTTTTTAATACACCACAGAGAATACAAGCGCGAGAAGAAAGTTTTAGAAATGCGACAACACACGGCGATATAAACAAGTTCAACTGCGATATTGATCTAAAATCTTTACCAAATTAAATAACTTCACCATTTTTAGTTAAATCATCGTGAAATACTTATTTATTTTCTTAGCGTTATTTATAGTTTTACTACCTCATAGTACTTTTGCGGCTTGTAGTTCTGAAGGATTTACAGTTGTGTATATGAATGGAATTCTAACTAGCAAAACAGCCGCTGAAAATGATAGAAACAATCTAAAGAAAAAATATGAAGATAGAACCGGCCGAACCGATGTTCAATTCATCAACGGTTACAATGAATCTCATATCGGTGGGGCGGGGGATTTGATTGAATCTGCCTCTCAACTACTCGGCGCTTCCGTAAGTAATTACGATCGTGACACTATTCTTAACGAAATTTATCCGCAAATAACGACGCGGAAAGTGCTCTTAGTTGGCCACTCGCAGGGAACTTTTTACGCGAATGAAATTTACAATTATCTTCTCGCGCACGGCGAACCAAAAGGTTCGCTTTCTGTTTATAATTTAGCCACGCCGGCGAGTTTTGTGGCGGGCGGCGGAAATTATCTCACTTCCGAAAACGATAAAATTGTAAACGCAGTGCGAGATGCCGCCGCAAAAATCGGCGCGTCCCAACCGCTCCCCGCGAATATTTCCATTCCTCTTTCGCCGGAGGAGACGGCAAA
>JBBTSG010000004.1:7879-11489 GCA_038064775.1 Patescibacteria group bacterium | reverse complement strand
AAGTGGCAGAAAAAATGGCTTGGCGAAGGTATTTATAAAGCGAGTGACGCGAGCAAAAAAAATAACCCCGACGCCCAAAGAGGTCGAGGTTCCGACCTCAAGCGTCGGAAGAAATATGTTTTAATCGAGTTTCCTTATCCATCGGGCGAAGGTTTGCATATGGGCCACTTGCGGCCTTACGTTGCGGGTGATGTCTACAGCCGCTACTCACGAATGAAAGGGTATGAAGTAATGTATCCAATCGGTTGGGACGCTTTCGGATTGCCCGCGGAAAATTACGCCATTAAAAATAAAGTTCATCCTTCTGTTTCCACGGCAAAAAATATCGCAAACGCGAAACGCCAACTTCAAAGTTGGGGAATGGGTTTTGACTGGTCGCGGGAGGTAACAACCACCGATCCGAACTATTACAAATGGACGCAGTGGATTTTTTTGCAATTTTTTAAAGCGGGACTCGCGTATGAGGCGACTGGCAAAATAAATTGGTGTCCGAAAGACAAAACCGGTTTGGCGAACGAAGAAGTTATCAATGGCCATTGCGAGCGGTGTGGCACGAAAGTGGTGGAGAAAGAAATGAAACAGTGGTATTTGCGCATTACCGCTTATGCTGAAAAACTTTTGGAAGGATTAAAAAAACTTGACTGGCCGCAAGGGATAAAAACCCAGCAGGAGAATTGGATCGGTAAGTCCGTTGGGGCGCTTCTTGATTTTGAAATCAAAGACGGCGTTGCGCCAACTTATGTTTTGCTTCATGGCTACACTGGTTCGCCAAGCGCGAATTTTTTCCCGTGGCTCAAAAAAGAATTGGAACGCCGCGGCGCGAAAGTTTACACGCCAAAATTGCCAAATTCTGACGATCCGCGCGTCTACGACCAAGTTGCCGAAGTTTTAAAATCAATTCCGTTTAATAAAAACACCGTTCTTCTTGGCCATAGTTTGGGTGGCGTTGTTGCGATGAAAGTTTTGGAGCAACTCAAAAAACCGGTGCGAAAAACAATCCTTGTTTCAAGTTTCACACAAAACCGTTTTCTAGATGATCCTTTCCGTTCTTACGCTTTTGACTGGAAATTTAATGCCGAGAAAATAAAAAGTAATGCCGGCGCTATTCATATTTTGCGGGATACAACTGATGATACGGTGCCACAGTTTCAGGCCGAAAATATAAAAAATCTAATCGGCGGAACGATTTTTAACTTTGTGGCGAACGCGCCACACGCATGCGCTGAAAAAGAACCGGAAATTTTGCGCCATTGTGTTGATTCAATCCAGGTTTTCACCACTCGTCCAGACACGCTTTTTGGCGCGACTTACGTTGTTTTAGCGCCGGAACATCCGTTTGTAGAAAATCTCAAATCTCAAATCTCAAATCACAAAGAGGTTGAAGCATACATCAAAAAAACAAAATCAAAATCAGAAGATGAAAGATTGGCGGCCTCTTCGACTATCTCAGGACAAGAGAAAACTGGCGTGGAATTGAAAGGAGTGAAAGCAATAAATCCGGCGACGAAAGAAGAAATTCCGATTTTTATTGCTGATTACGTTCTTGGGACTTACGGCACGGGGGCGATTATGGCGGTGCCGGCGCACGACGAACGTGACAGGCAATTTGCGGAAAAATTTAAACTGCCGATAGCTAATAAGCCGTTGATTTCTATTGCTGAGGCGATTAAAAAATTTGGGCAATCAAAAATTCAGTACAAGTTGCGCGACTGGGTTTTTTCCCGCCAACGTTATTGGGGCGAGCCGATTCCGTTAATTCACTGCGCGAATTGTGGGGTTGTCGCGGTGCCGGAAAAAGATTTACCAGTGAAATTACCGAAAGTAAAAAAATACGAGCCGACCGGCACGGGCGAGTCGCCACTCGCGGCGATAAAAGAATGGGTAAATATTAAATGTCCGCAGTGCGGCGGGAAGGCGTTGCGTGAGACGAATACAATGCCGCAGTGGGCGGGAAGTTCTTGGTATTATCTCCGCTACGCTGATCCGAAAAATAAAAAAGAATTCGCGAGCAAAAGTTTGTTAAAATGTTGGCTGCCGGTTGATGTTTATTTCGGCGGCATGGAGCACACCACACTCCATCTTTTGTATTCCAGATTTTGGCATAAATTTCTCTACGACAAAAAATACGTGCCAACTTCTGAACCATACGCAAAACGCGTGCCGCACGGCATCATCTTGGGCGCGGATGGCGAAAAAATGTCGAAAAGTCGTGGTAATATAGTTTCCCCTGACGAAATTATAAAAGAATTCGGCGCGGATGCTCTGCGGATGTATGAACTATTTTTAGGCCCGCACGAAGCGACGGTGAGTTGGAACTCGCGAGGAATTTTAGGCGTGAGCCGATTTTTGGAAAGAGTTTGGAAATTAGGGTTCGGCTTCGTTTCACGAAAAGACGGGGTCTCGCTCGCCCAGCCGCTCGCTCGCCCGCTTGACTCTCGCCCTCACTCCTCCAACTTCGTCGGAGACCATGCTCGCTCGGGTTCCGAGACACTTTTCTTAGAAACGAATCTGAACCATTTATTACATAAGGCAATTAAAAAAGTCACCGAAGATATAGAAAGTTTTCATTACAACACCGCGATTAGCGCGTTAATGATTTTATTGAATGAAATGGAAAAAAATGAAAAGTCAATAATCACTAATCATTTGTTATTGTTTCTGAAGCTTCTTGCTCCTTTCGCGCCACATTTGGCAGAAGAATTATGGATGGCGTTAGGAAATAAAGAATCAGTTCATCAATCAGAATGGCCAAAATTTGACCCGAAACTAATTAAGGAAGAAACATTTACTCTTATTATTCAAATTAACGGTAAAGTTCGTGATCAAGTTGAAGCGAAAATAGGTATTAGCGAAAGTGAAGCGGGAAAGTTAGCGATTAAGCAGGAACGCATGAAGCAATATCTAGCGGAGAATAAACCAAAAAAAGTTATTTTTGTGCCTAACCGTTTGATTAATTTTGTGATTTAGAGTTGGGGATAACTCTTGATTTTCAGGGGGGGGTAGTATTCTAAAAGCAAAGGTCAATCTTTCGACAAGCTCAGGATTGATACTGATACAAAGTCGAAGTATCAAAAATAAAAAATAATATGAAAAAACTTGTTATTTTAGGTGTAGTCAGCGCGTTTATCGTCGTTGGTTTTTTACTGCCGTTTGGAACGGTCAAAGGTCAAGGTTTAAATGATATTAATGAGAGTTTGAAAATCTTGAACGCCCAATTTCAGGCGCTTCAAAATCAATTAAACTCTTTAAAGAATTCACCGACATTTGCCAGTCCTGTTTCTCCGTCCACGGGACAGCAAGGAGGGATAGTACAGCAAGGAAAGATTTCTTCTATTGGTTCAATCACGCTTGAAGAGTTGCCCGGCAGTCCGCAGGTTTCTTGCGCTTTGCCGGAATTAAAATTAAGAAGTCAGCAAAATTCGGTTTATCTTCTCCAGATGACGCTGAAACAACTCGGGAATTATCCGGAAGGACTTATCACTGGTTACTACGGCAATAAAACACAAAAAGCCGTGCAAGCTTTTCAGAAAGCGAATAATCTTCCGGTTAGCGGTCAAGTGGACACGGCGACGTCAAAACTTCTAACTTCGTTAGTGCCGGAGTTTTATGA
>JBBTSG010000004.1:0-7779 GCA_038064775.1 Patescibacteria group bacterium | reverse complement strand
ACTCCGCCGCCGGTTTACAATACTTCAAAAACATACGAACAGGTAAAGTGTGTCTTTAATGGATCAAACAACCAAGAAAAATGTTATACAGCCACTGACAATTCTTCATTGAATTTTAACTGTAGTGGTGTCGGAGCTTGTGTGGTAAACGTGACTGGTCCAATCAGCACACAACTCACATGGAAGAGTAGTTGTGGCGGAGATAAGTTGCCTATCACAATAATTGATGGCAATAACGAATATGTGAACTTCAGTTGTAGTAGTACCACTGGTGATAAAACTATTTCTCCCGCAGAAGAAAAAAACCCTCGCCCAACGCCAGTTCCTTCACCAACACCAGTACCGCCGGGAATTTCGTGTTCAGCACCCCAAGTATATTGGCAGGCGCCACTGGGAAATCCGAATGGCACAGGCGAGTTTGAAAAGTTAGGATTAAACATTTCCGCGCATCCCGAAATCGCGGCGTATCGCATTCAATGGTTCTATGGCGGCTGGTCGCCGTGGTACAAGCCGGGCGTTAGTGATATTGATTCAAAATTAAATTTGGATGGCACACAACGCCGCCTTTGGGCTTACTTTGATGACCATAATCATGAATTTGTGCAGTGCGGCGCAAACACAACCCAACCCTTAATTTCTTCTGTTAATCCACAACCTATTCAGGTAGGATCAACTCTCACCGTTTCTTTCACAAACGGTGGCCAGACTGGCAGTGTTATTCTAAAAACTCTTGATGGCACAAAATCGTGGTATATTCCTTATACAACAGGCGCCGTTTTAAATGGATTTGTTTATTATGACGGCAGTAAAGTTTCTTTTACGGTTCCATCTATGATCGGTAGGGGACAACTTCCCGAAAATACCGGCTATGAAACACCAATTCCAATAACTTCCGGAACTTATAACTTGACAGTATATGCAACAGGATGTCCGGCAGTAAGTGGAACTTGTTTAGGAACTAGCGCGATAAGTAAGGTGTTTCCGATTACTATAAGCGCACCTTCGGCAACCCAACCCTCAATCACCGTCCTTTCGCCGAATGGAGGAGAGACTTATAAAATAGGTGATACGCTTAATATAAAATGGAATGCATCAAACTTTTCCGACAGCTCGAAAGTTTATATAGAACTTAGGCCGGATGGCCCCGCGATAAGCGTGGGTAGTCAAGCGGTTAAAATCGTTGCTATCTCTCCAACGAGCGGATATTATTTGTGGCAAGTTCCGAATACTATTATTCCCGGCCAATATATCATAGAAGTTTATAAAGCGGATCAGAATGGAATTGTTAATTCGAATGAATCAGTGAAAGACGTTAGTGATACTCGATTCACTATTTCTTCTGTCACTTCCACCCAACCCTCAATCACCGTCCTTTCGCCGAATGGGGGAGAAACTTTAACGGCAGGACAACACTACACCATTACATGGTCCCTACAAGGCAAACAAACAGGGACGGCGGTAACAATAAATGCAGAATCACAGAGTACCGGCAATACATTTTATATAGCGACTGTTTCTTCTGGTTCTAGTTATGATTGGGTTGTTGGGGATTATAGGTCAACAAGTATAACTTCAGGTGATAAATATAAGATTTGGGTATTTGGTGCACTATATGGAAGTGGGGCGACTGGAAGTGATAAAAGTGATAACCCATTTACAATTTCTTCCGCGACTTCTACCCAACCCTCAATCACTTTAATCTCACCATTTCAAGGCTATCAAGGTCAGACAGTCCCTCTAGTAATTACCGGTCGGCGTTTTACTGGAGCAAATAATATTTCTGGCACTGGGCTGAATCCTGTTTTAGATCGTGGTTTCCAGTTAAATACTTCGCAATTAATTTCTGATAGCCAAATCAATGCCACTTACGCTATTGCTTCCGATGCTGTCGTGGGAACGCGCACGATTACCGTTACCACTTCTTATGGAACTTCGAATGGCGCTACTTTCACAGTTCTTTCCGTCGCGACTTCTAGCCCATCTATCTACGCCCTAAGTGTTTCCAAATCCGGCACGGGCGCGGGGACGGTAACTTCGAATCCGGCGGGCATAAACTGCGGTTCAACTTGCACAGCGAATTATTCGCAAGGAACGAATATTACGCTTTCCGCATCGCCCGCTAGCGCTTCTGTTTTTACCGGTTGGACTGGTTGCGACAGTGTTTCTTGGACTCAACAGTGCAGTATTCTAATGAATGGTAATAAAAGCATTACCGCGACTTTTAACAGAATTACCACAACAACTTCAACCGGCGAGCTTGCGCCATCTTCCGCTTTTCTCGCTTCAATCCAAGCCCAACTCGATTCAATGAGAAACCAGCTCAGCGATCTATTGCGGATGTTGCGATAAGTAAAAATTCCGAAGTTTAGAAAATCTAACCCGCCTTGGGCGGGATAGATTTTTTATGAATTCAATTTTTAACATTTTTTAACAACTCTAACAGTATTCTTATCCACAGAGAAAAAAAATTGACTCTGTAATACAATATGTTACAATGGAATTATGAGAAATATTATTAATATATCCATGCCGGCAGAGTTGAAAAAAGAAGTTGATAAAGCGGTCGCGAGCGGGCAATACGCGACAAAAAGCGAATTTTTCCGCGATTTATTGCGTCTTTGGAAAGAAGAACAATTTCTTGAAGAGTTGCGCGAGAGTCAGCGAGAAATTATGAAAGGCAAGGGAAAGGTTTTGGCATCGTTGAAACAACTTCGTTAGTTATTTCATGAAGATTATTTATAGCTCGAAGTTCGTTCGAGAGTATAAAAAAATACCAAGACATATCAAAACTATTGCCGAAAAACGCGAGAAAATTTTCCGGGAAAATCCATTTAACGATCAGCTGGACACTCACAAGCTTCATGGCCGTTTAAGGGATTTTTGGTCATTTTCCATTGGATCTAAATATCGGATTATATTTGAGTTAGGCGACCGCGGAATAACGTATTTTCATTCCGTTGGGAATCATGATGTCTATCAATAGACGGCACGATTGGATTTTTTTAATTTCTGATTGTATGATGAGCGCAATAATTTTTTACCCCGCCGTTCGGCGGGGTGCTCGTAATCTTAGATAAATTTTTGCAATAAGTTAAAAAAATTTATAAGATTACGGCATGTGTGGGATAGTTGGTTACATTGGCAATAAAAATGCGGTTCCTGTTCTTCTTGAAGGACTAAAACGGCTTGAATATCGTGGCTATGACTCCGCCGGCTTTGCGGTTTTAAAAGACGGAGCGATTTTAGTTCGTAAAAAGCCGGGCAAAGTAGCAACTCTGGAAAAATTAGTGGCCGGTGAAGATTTAAAAAGTAATCTTGGTATTGCTCACACGCGTTGGGCAACTCACGGCGAACCGAACGAAATAAACGCTCACCCCCATACTGATTGTTCCGGCCGTATTGCTCTTGTTCATAACGGTATTATTGAAAATCATAACGTTTTAAAAGATTATCTAAAAAATAAAAAACATATTTTCCGGTCGGAAACAGATACAGAAGTAGTGGCGCACCTCATTGAAGAATTTTTAAAAAAGGAAAACCGGGATTTTTTAGAAGCTTTCATCGAAACTCTAAAGGTGATTAAGGGTAGTTACGCGTTAGCTGTTATTGACGCTCAAAATCCTGAGGTGATTTATGCTGTTCGTTATTCAAGCCCGCTTGTTATCGGCCAGGGCGCCAGTGAAAATTTTATTGCTTCCGACGCCTCGCCGTTTGTAGGGCGGACTAAAAAAATAATTTATCCCGAGGAAAACCAAATTATAGTTGTTGGTCGAGATAAATTAAGGATATTTGATATTAATCGGCAGGAAAAAGACATTCTGGTTAAAGATTTAGAAACCAATCTTGAAAGCATTCAGAAAGGCGACTTTCCTCATTTTATGCTCAAGGAAATTTACGAACAGCCGGACACCATCTTAGATACGATGCGGGGTCGCCTTTTAGTTGAAGAAGGAAAAGTAAAATTAGGCGGCTTAGAGAATATAAAAGATAAAATCTTTAATGCTCAAAGAATAATTATTATTGCTTGTGGTACTTCTTGGCATTCGGCTTTGGCTGGTAAGTACATGATCGAAGAGTTGGCGCGCGTGCCGGTTGAAGTCGAATATGCTTCTGAATTTCGGTATCGGAATCCGATAATTTTACCTACCGACGTTTTTGTTTTTATAAGTCAAAGTGGCGAAACCGCCGACACCTTAGCCGCTCTAAAAGAAGCTAAAAAAAGAAACGCCGCTGTTTTAGGAATCGTTAATGTTGTTGGTTCAACAATTGCTCGAGAAGCGGGAGCGGGTATTTATATTCATGCCGGGCCGGAAATTGGCGTCGCTTCAACAAAAGCTTTCACTTCTCAATTAGTTGCCCTCGCCTTATTTACTATTTTTCTCGCTAGAGAGAAAGGATTATCAAAAGAAACCGGCCAAAAAATTATCGAAGAACTTGCAACTCTTCCGGTTAAAGCGCGGCGTATTCTTAATAACAGCGAACCGATTAAAAAATTAGCTAGCCTATTCAAAGAAAGCTGTAATTTTTTATATCTTGGTCGTGGCGCTAATTTTCCCACTGCTCTTGAAGGCGCTTTGAAATTAAAAGAAATTTCTTATATTCACGCTGAAGGTTATCCAGCCGCCGAAATGAAACACGGTCCGATTGCTTTGGTTGATGAAAAAATGCCAGTTGTTTTTATAGTGCCCAAAGACGGTATTTACGAAAAAGTTTTATCAAACATCCAGGAAGTGAAAGCGCGGCGGGGCATTGTAATTGCCGTAGCAAACGAAGATGACGAAGATATTAAAAAAATTGTTGACTTCGTTTTACCGGTTCCACGGACATTAAGTTTTTTCGGGCCCATTCTTAATATTATCCCTCTCCAACTGCTCGCTTACTATATTGCTAGCGAGCGTGGTTGCCAGATAGATCAGCCAAGAAATTTAGCTAAGTCAGTAACCGTTGAATAATTCTTAATTTTCGGCGTAGTTTTTATGTGCTAAAATTTTAGGAATGGTGAAAGTAATTGTTGTTTTGGTCATTCTCATTATTGTTGCCGTCGCGCTTTACGGGCTTTTTTCCGATTTGGCGGCGAAGATGCATTTTTCTAACCTTCCTTATTCTTTTTTTAGGGTTTCTAGTTCTTCTTTTGGCATCGGCGTAAAAGTGAAACCAGCCTCTAATTTCGCGCCACAGCCATCAACCGAACCCGTAAAAAAACCGTATCAAGTTTCACCGCCACCAGGAGTTTCTCAAAAAGATCTTTCGCCGTTTTACGATAACGTTCGCATTACTTCTGTACAACCACCGCGTTCGAACAGTGAAATAAGCTGGCTTACCTTAAATACGGCGCAATCATTAGGAAGTAATCTTGTTGATATTACTGGTTGGAAAATTAAAACTAATAAAAGTTACGTTATAATTCCGCGAGGTATTTCCGATTACAATCCTTCAAACCTTACGCCGGCGAGTGATATTATTTTTAAGTCCGGTGATTACGCGAAAATTTATAGTCCGACCAATCAAACTCTTCGCAACAATTTGCGGTTGAATAAATGCGCCGGTTACTTGAATAGCCAGTTCACGATTAATCCGACCTTACCGAATGGTTGCCCTAATTTTTCGCGCGAAGAAATTTCAACTTTTCCCGGCGCTTGCCAATCTTTTATTTTAGGATTGCGAAGTTGCCAAATTCCTACTCCGAACCAGATTAATTCTTTAAGCACTTCTAATAATTCTTGCGTAAATTTCCTTAACTTAATAAATTATCGCGGTTGTTATCAAAAACACCGCGCGGACGCTAACTTTTTCTCAAACGAGTGGCGAGTTTGGCTTGACCAGAATATTCCACTTGATAAAGAACACGATCGAGTGCTTTTACT
Source organism: Patescibacteria group bacterium (assembly GCA_038064775.1). Classification (GTDB taxonomy): domain Bacteria; phylum Patescibacteriota; class Minisyncoccia; order UBA6257; family GWB1-50-10; genus JBBTSG01. The sequence continues at coordinate 1,915 of JBBTSG010000004.1, read as the reverse complement.
CGATCGGAGCGGCTTATTAGTAAATGTATTTATCTACTAGAAGCTACGAATAACTGCGAATAACTACAAATCACTACTAAGAACTACAAATTAGTAGCAATTTGTGGTTTTCGTGGGTTTTTTCGTAGTAATTACTTGCGTTCCGCTAAAGTCAGCTCGATTTTAAGCTCTTTTTTACCTCGGAGCACTTTCATTTTCACTTTGTCGCCCACTTCGCAGTTTTCAAGGTATTCCTGAATACTTTTATCCGGGGTGATTTTTTCATTGTTCCACTCAAGAATAATATCTTTTTCTTTAATACCGGCTTTGTGAGCGGGGCTGCCCGGCACAACAGCGTTATCGAGCGGGTGTTCCTTCACGATAAAGGCGCCGTAATCAACCGATAATTTCAATTTTTCTTTTAAATCATTATTTAAAATTAAATAGCGGAGGCCGAGAAGCGGCCGGCGAATGCGGCCGAATTTTTTTAGGTCGCGAATGTCGTGTTCGGCGGCTTTAATCGGAATCGCAAAGCTGATATTTTGGGCGCCAAATACAACCGCGGCGTTAATGCCGACCGCGCGGCCGTTCATATCAACTAACGGTCCGCCGGAATTTCCCGGATTGATTGCCGCGTCAGTTTGGATAAGTCCGCGCATTTCTTGCGGCGGCGCCGAAGGATCGGCTTGGGCAGAAATTGAACGGGATAATCCGGAAATAATTCCGAAAGAAACTGTATTTTTAAAAATTCCTAAAGCATTTCCGATTGCAAGGACAGTTTCACCCAATTCAACTTTGTCAGAATCACCTAATTCCACAACTGATAATTTATTTTTCGGTTTAATTTTTAAAATCGCCACGTCATTTACCGGATCGCGCGCAAGCACTTCGGCCACATATCGCTCGTTATCGTTTGTTATTACGGTGTAACTTGAATGTGGTTCGGCAATCACGTGTTTATTGGTCAAAATAATTCCAGAGCTATCGATTACAAAACCGGAGCCGCCACCAATTTGTACCATGCCGTGGGCGTCAATTTTGTCAGGCGGAATGTTTAAGGGGAACTGGCCGGGCGTAAGTTGCGGATATAATTCCGGCAATTCTTTTTCTATTTCTTTCAAGCTTTTTGAAATAATGATTGAAACAACCGCTGGCATCACCTTTTTTACGGTTTTAATAATTTGTGATTCCTCCATTAAGTTTTATTGTAGCAGAAAAAAACCCGCTCCGATATAATCGGAGCGGGATTCGAAGTTACGCAATAATTCTTAAGAATTACCTGCGGCGTTTCTTCGCGTGGCTCTTTTTTTTCTTGTGACTCACTTTTTTCTTCTTATGAGCCACTTTCTTTTTTTTCATTTAGTTTTTTCGTGGAATAAAAGCGCTTTTATTCCGCATGGCAGTCGACCAAGCTGCCGTTTTTATGCATAGTCAAGTGAAATTCACTTTCAATAATAATTATACACTAATTTTTTTCAAAAAATTGTGGATAACTCCGGTTTTTTGGAAATTTTAGTTTATTTTTAGACAAAAAATATCTTTTCGCCTATAATTTTAGGAGTTCTTAAAAAAAATCAGGAGAAAATCATGAAAATACCAGTTATTGATGTCACGGGACGCGGTTTGCCACCAACTTCTGTTTATCTTGAGGGTAAATTAAGCGGAAAGGAATTAAGATTAGAAGATTTTCTCGGTGTTTGCCGTTGCGAGGTGAAAAATAGTAATGGCAAACTTACCACAAAAATCACAAGTGATTGCATAATTTTTGTGGTTGCGACCGGGAAGCCAGAAGGACTATACGACGATTTTTTTAAAGGTGGTATTTTTAAAAATATTATTTAAGGATAATTAATCCCCCGCTCTGCGGGGGATTTCATTTCCAATTTTGGCGGAGGCGGAAGGATTCGAACCTTCGGACCGGTTTCCCGGTCGACAT
>JBBTSG010000003.1:0-1502 GCA_038064775.1 Patescibacteria group bacterium | reverse complement strand
ACCCAATAAAAATTTGACGAGAAACATTCTTAGATTTACACTACTTTTTAGTAGGTTTATATTCACAACTTATATTGGAGAAACGTTATGGCAGATGAGAAAAAGAAATGCATCGTCGGTTATCGAAAAGTATGGGCGAATGAAACAACCTTTTATGGTTTAAAACCAGATTACGATGAAACAAAACCTTGTTGCGTTGATTTCGAAAATATCTATAACTCTCACCGTTCCAGACCAAATTCGGATGATATTTACGATTCAGGAAGCGGCATAAAGCTTGTTCAAGACGGGGAATTAAAACTTCTTCTAAACGGAAGTAGAGAAGTTAAGTTTTGCCCATTTTGTGGCGCGGAAATAGAAGTAAAGCAAACATCTGAAGTAATTCGTAAGCAAGTAAAAAAACTAGTTCATGACTATTACGAAGAAGTGCCTTACGTACCAATAAAATAATTTTTATTAAAACCGCCACTTTATGTGACGGTTTTTATTTTTATTGCTAGTCCCGTTATTTTTTGCTAATCTAAAAGTAGTCAGTATCTAAATTTAAAAAAAGGAGAATAAAGCATGACTGCGGAAAAAGTAATCTCGGTTATCGAAATGTACGAAAAGCAACTTTATGAGGCAGGAATTCCAAAGATTCGAATGGATCCGAAAAAAACCTTTGCTTCACTAAGTAAGAATGAAATTCTTGCGCACGCGCACTATCTTTGCGATGGAATAAAAAAATACGCGAAAAATCCCGAAAAACAAGGAAAATCAGGAAGGCATCTAGCTTCCATCCAACTTTGCTTAAGTTTTGCTGGTTGGTACACGCTCGAAGATCTAATGAATCATAACCGATCACGATAAAATACGCCGCCAATGTTATTTTGCAATGGCGGCTTTTTCTTTTTATTGCTCTCCCGCACATAATTTATTATCATCACTATATATGCAAAATTTTAAGCGATTAGTGTTAAAAAACGGTTTGCGGTTAATTCTTGTGCCACAAAAGCAGGCGCTTGCGACAACGGTGAGCGTTTCAGTTGAAGCCGGTTCAAAATATGAAACAAAAGAAATTAACGGCCTTTCTCATTTTTTGGAACACATGTGTTTCAAAGGAACAACGAATCGGCCGAAACAAATTGATATTGTAAGTGAGCTCGACAGTTTGGGCGCGCAGTATAACGCGATGACCAGAATGGAAACCACAAGTTATTATGCCAAAGCAAAAAAAGATTCTTTCGATAAAATTTTAGAAATTGTGGCGGACATGTATTTGAATCCGATTTTTCCGGCGGACGAAATTGAAAAAGAAAAAGGCGTGATTATCGGGGAAATTAATATGTACGAAGATTTACCCCAACGGCGCGTTCAGGAATTTTTTATGGAATTGCTCTACGGCGACCAGCCGGCCGGTTGGTCAATTGCCGGACGGAAAGAAGTGATTGAACGCCTTAATCGCGAGGATTTTATAAAATATCGGGCGAAACATTATCTGCCGCCATCAACCGTGCTTATTA
>JBBTSG010000002.1:0-7331 GCA_038064775.1 Patescibacteria group bacterium | reverse complement strand
GCATGCGTACTGCCGGTATACTACAGCCCGCGCTAAAGCTTTACGCTTTTACTTTTTCTGTTTTGGTCAAAGTACGTAAACACTGAACGCAAACGAACGATCTTTTTGGCGGATGCAAAAGCCGTGTCCACTGAAGATTGGCTTTTTTCTTGCCGTAAGCAGTGGGATTATAATGACCGCGGAGCAATTTTCTTGTTCCACCGCCACTTGATGATTTTCCGCAACGTTCACATGCGCGCATAGTGTTTTTAATAATAAACGAAAAGATTTTTAGCGTCAAATCTTGCGCTGAATTAAATTTGACAATTTTATATCTCTGTGATAATATACTCTCGCAACTAAAGTTAAGGAAATACCTTAACCGAGGAGCAAAAGTTCCTTGAAAATTCAATAACTATCAAAGAAAGGAGTACTCATGAAAAGGGTACTGTTAATATTCGCGTTTCTTGTTACGTCGGTTTCATTTCTCTTCGCGCAAGAAGGAGGCGGTAAGGTTACACCTTCGTGTCCCCAGCAATCCTGCGGTACGGAAAATCGTATTACTCTTTCCGACCGTGTAGTCGCGCCGGGTTCAACCATTCAGCTGGCGCTCAAAGTGAGCACTTTGCATTCTATCTACGGAATGGATTTTGAGGTTCAATTTCCCCGTGATTCGGTTTATCCCAGAGGATTTTGGTTGAGTAACTGGCCGTTCTGTAATAGTTACCCCGTGTGGGCTGATTATTGGAACGATTCGCTTTATCATTTTGCGCTTGCAAGCGGAGATTCCTTTTGTACGGACAGAATCTTTGGTTATTTACGGATGCATGTTGAAAAAAATATTGATTCAGGCACGGTTTTACAGTTACCACTGCACGGGTTCTTCAGTGACACGACATCTTCGTTTGAAGTTCCGACAATCAATGGTTCGATTATGGTGGGACCATCGGTAATTTTCGGCGATTGGACGAACGATTCATCTGTTGATCTTCCCGATGTGGTTGGAATTCTCCGTTATGCTGTACATGGCGGAACTCTTACTATGCGTCAACTTTTAGCGGGCGATGTAACAGGAGATGGTTTTGTGAATTCGTACGACGGCTGGTTTGATATCTACAAGGTTGTTAATCCTTACGCCTGTTTTCCGGTAGAGGATTGTGGTTACTACTTTGGCGGAAAAGGAAGCGCACAGCCGGTGGGCGTAACGCTTGCCGAGCGGAATGGAAATACAGAATTAAGCTTTAGTTCATCCGATAGCGTAACGAACGGTGATCTTAACCTTACCGTTCCAGCGGGCGCTCAGGTAGAATTAGCGCCGGGTGCAAACGCGTTCTCTGAATTTAGCCGCAACGGCAATGACGTGAAGGTAGCGTTTATTGGCAATGGCAATCCGATTGTTGGGAAGCCTGTGCTCCTTATTCGCAACGCGTCTCCTCAAGAAATTTCTGTTTCTGGGAAAGTAAACGAAGGGATTCCGATCGTGACGAACGTCGGAACGCCTACGGGAGTGAAAGACCCGCGTGAAGTTCCAAAAGAATTTTCGCTGGGTCAAAATTATCCGAATCCTTTCAATCCCGCGACTGAAATCAGCTACTCTTTAGACAAACATTCATTCGTAACCCTTAAGGTTTACAATATGCTTGGCGAAGAAGTGGCGACGCTCGTGAATGGCGAGAAAGAGCCAGGGAAATATAGCGCTTCATTTGATGGCCAAAAACTATCGTCCGGCGTTTATTTCTACCGACTTACAGCAGGCGACATTACGTCAATGAAAAAGATGCTGCTTGCGAAATAAAGTAATCAATAAAAAAATCCCTCCGATATTGGAGGGATTTATATTTTACCCGATAATAGTTTCTTTATAAGTTTTCTTTACAAAATTGAACTCGTAGAATTTAAGATTGTCACCGCTGCCGATTTGGAGAATTATCGTGTTTCCGGTCGGATCTGTTTTGAAATTAATATTTCCCGAAATAGCGTTACTTGGCGGAATTGAATCAAACTGGCCGGTCGTGTTTACTGGGAGTTGGTTATCACCTTCAAGATCAATAATGGCAAATAAATTATTTATTTGAATAGCGCTGTAACTAGCTGATTGGCTGTTGAAAACTTTAACATTTATCGCTAGATTACCTTCAGCGTCTTTCGTAACACTTTGAACAGTGATAGTTAAAACGGTTTGCGGTTGAAGATTTACGCTTGAGCTCGCCGAAAAAATAATCGCGGTTGGAATTATGACTGGTTGTAATTCCAGCGTTGATGTTGGTCCACTAGTCGGCGGGTTATTTACTGGTAGTGCTACCGGCGCTAAATTATTTTCTTTTTGGGAAATTTGCAAAGAAAGTTCCAAGTTATTTATATCGCTTCTAAGCGAGCTAATTTTATCAAAAACCAAATAAAAACCGGCAAGCACCAAAAGCGCGAAAATAAATAAAGAAATATAAATGTTTCGGTTATCTTGTTCCATTGAATTTTCTTTATTATATCATTTTTGCTAAACTGTGACTGAAAGTTATGTTTATGGATTTACCGCTTATATTTTTCAAAATAATCGTTTTGGTTTTCTCGGTTGTGATTCACGAAGTGAGCCACGGTTTTGTGGCTGAACACTTAGGCGATCCGACTGCGCGGCAAGCCGGCCGTTTAACATTGAATCCGCTGAAACACTTGGATCTTTTCGGTTCGGTTATTTTGCCGCTTATGATGGCGATTTTGCCCGGCGGCGTTATTTTAGGCTGGGCAAAACCGGTGCCTTATAATCCGCAAAATCTTAAAAATCCAGAAAAAGGCGGCGCGATAATCGCGGCAGCCGGCCCATTAAGTAATCTTGCTTTAGCAATAATTTTTGGTTTAGTTTATCGATTATTCGCTAGTTTCACGCTCGGAAACAATTTTCAGGTTTTGCCAGAACTTTTGAACATGATTATTCTCGTGAATATTTCGCTTGCCGTTTTTAACCTTGTGCCGATTCCACCGCTTGACGGTTCAAAAGTCCTTTTTCTTTTTTTGCCTCTCTCGGCCCGTAATTTTCGCAATTGGCTTGAACAGCACGGTTTTATCATCTTATTGATTTTCATTTTCTTTGGTTTTGAACTTATTATTCCAATTATTATTTTCCTTTACCGTTTAATATTAGGTTTTTAGCAATAAATTGACATAAAACAGTGATTCAGTATAATTGATGCTGTTTGTGGTTTAAAAACAGATTTGCATGCCTACAATTCGACAATTAATAAAGAAGGGAAGACATTCAAATACGTCCAAAGAAAAGACGCCGGCTTTGGCTTACTATTTTAATTATCTGAAAAATCGGCCGATTGATTCACCATCGCCGTTTAAACGCGGTGTTTGCCTTAAGGTTTTTACAACTACGCCGAAAAAACCAAACTCCGCTTTACGAAAAGTGGCGCGGGTGCGACTTACAAACGGCATGGAAGTAACGGCTTACATTCCCGGTGAAGGTCATACTTTGCAGGAACACTCTGTGGTGATGATTCGCGGCGGCCGGGTGAAAGATTTGCCGGGCGTTCGTTATCATATTGTTCGTGGCATATTAGACACAACCGGCGTTGATAGAAAACAACAGCGTTCGAAATACGGCGCAAAAAGACCTAAAGCAAAATAAAAAATTATGCGTAAAAGAGGTTATTACAAAAAACGAGAACAAAAAGGCGATTATGTTCATAACCGAGTGGACGTAGGCCGCTTTATTAACTATTTAATGACTGGTGGCGAAAAAACAACAGCCGAAAGAGTTTTTTACGCCGCGCTGGAGAAAATTAAAGAGGTTACCAAAGAAGATCCGGTTAAGGTTTTTGAAAAAGCGCTTTCAAACGCCACCCCGATGCTTGAAGTGGTTTCCCGCAGAATCGGCGGCGCGAATTACCAAATTCCGCAGGAAGTTCGGCCGGAGCGGAAATTTTATCTTTCAACTCATTGGTTGATTGCGGCGGCGCGGTCTAAAAAAGGAAAACCAATGGCGGAAAAATTAGCGGAAGAAATAATTGGTGCCGCGAAAAATGAAGGCGTGGCAATCAAGAAAAAATTAGATATGCACCGCATGGCGGAGGCAAACAGAGCGTTCGCGTCGCTAATTCGAAGATAAAATTGAGCCGGGAAAATAAAAATCGGCTCTTGAAGAGCCGATTTATAAACTTTATACCAACCCACCTTTTATATCAGGAAAAAGTATTGATAAGGATAGCGAAAGAATTACTAAAAATGATAACGCCACTAGAATCAATGAAAAAATAGGCACGCCTTTTTTCTTATTTTCGAGCGTACTAATAAATATTACTAAAGAAAATAAGCCAGCAAGGTCTGCAATAAAAATAACACTCATTGGAGTCATACTAACTAACCTTTCTAAATAATTATTAATTGTTAAAAATAACTGCTCAAATCATAATTCTGAACTTATGCCCCGTCAATACCCAATAGAAAGAACAAGAGATATAGGAATTATTGCTCACATTGATGCCGGAAAAACTACCGTTTCCGAGCGCGTTTTGTTTTACACGGGCGTTAGCCACAAAATCGGCGAGGTGCACACCGGCGACACGGTGATGGATTGGATGGAACAGGAACGTGAACGGGGAATTACAATTACCGCCGCCGCCACGACTTGTTTTTGGACTCCAACATATGCAAAAGGTGATAAAAACCAAGAGTATCGCATTAACTTAATAGACACGCCTGGTCACATTGATTTTACCGTTGAAGTGAAAAGAAGTATGCGGGTTTTAGACGGCGCGGTTGTTATTTTTGACGGCGTTGCTGGCGTTGAACCGCAATCCGAAACTAACTGGCGCTATGCCGACGAATACGGCGTGCCGCGGATGTGTTTTATAAATAAGCTTGATAGAATGGGCGCGAATTTTGAACATGATTTAACCTCAATTTATGAGCGGCTTACGCCAAATGCTGTGCCTATTCAATGGCCAATTGGTCTTGAAGATAAGTTTGAAGGAGTAATTGATTTACTTGCGGAGAAAGCATATCACTTTGAAGGAGAAAAAGGTGAAAAAATAATCGAAATTCCAATTCCAGAGGATTATAAAGAAATTGTAAAAAAACGGCGGCACGAACTCGTGGAAAAAATCGCGGAAACAGATGATAAACTGCTTCATGAATATCTTGAGGGCAAAGAACCTTCTTTGGACGTGTTGAAAAAAGCTTTGCGGGTGGCGACTTTAAAAGTTCAGCTAGTGCCGATTCTTTGCGGTTCAGCTTTAAAAAATAAAGGTGTTCAACTAATGCTTGATGCTGTCATTGATTATTTGCCTTCGCCAGCGGATTTACTGCCAGTTAAAGGAATTAATCCCACAAATCATGCTGAAGAAATGCGCAAACCAGAAGACAGTGAACCACTGGCGGCTTTGGCTTTTAAAATTGCCGCCGATCCTTTTGTCGGCACCCTAACTTTCTTCCGTGTTTATTCCGGAGTTTTAAAGCGCGGCAGTTATGTTTTAAACGCCAAGAAAAATTCGCAGGAACGGATTGGCCGGATTGTCCGAATGTTCGCGAATCACCGTGAAGAAGCGGAAGAAATTTACGCAGGGGACTTAGGCGCGATTGTTGGTTTGAAAGACACGACAACCGGCGACAGCTTGGTTGATCCCGATCATCCGATTATTTTAGAAAGTATTAAATTTCCCGAGCCGGTTATTTCTATCCGAATTGAACCGAAGACAAAAGCCGATCAGGAAAAAATGGGCATTGCCTTACATCGTTTATCCGATGAAGATCCGACTTTTCGAGTTTCTGGCGACTCTGAAACTGGCGAGACAATTATTGCTGGTATGGGCGAACTTCACTTGGAAATTATTGTTGACCGAATGAAACGGGAATTTAACGTGGGCGCGAATGTCGGCCGGCCGCAGGTGGCTTATAAAGAAACAATTAAAGGTAAAGCGGAAGCCGAAGGAAAATATATTCGTCAATCGGGCGGTAAGGGTCAATACGGCCATGTTCGGCTTCGTGTTGAACCTTTAGAACGCGGCAAAGGATTTGAATTTATTGACGATATCAAGGGCGGTGTTATTCCGCAGGAATTTATTCCGGCAATCGAAAAAGGCGTTCGTGAAGCTTTAGCTAAAGGCGTGCTTGCCGGCTACCAAATGGTGGATATGCAAGTAACACTTTACGACGGATCATTCCACGAAGTGGACTCTTCTGAAATTGCTTTCAAAATCGCCTCCGCGATGGCTTTGCAAGAAGCAACCAAACGGGCGAAATTAATTTTGCTTGAGCCGGTAATGAAAGTGCAGGTAATTACGCCGCCGGATTTCTTAGGCGATGTAACCGGCGACTTAAGTTCACGACGGGCAAAAATAACGGCAATGGGCGAGCGGGGAACAATAAAAGTTATTGACGCGACAGTCCCGCTTGCGGAAATGTTTGGTTATGTCACAAACTTGCGTTCAATGTCTCAAGGCCGCGGTTCTTATAATATGGAATTTTCGCATTACGACGAAGTGCCGAGTAATGTTGCCTTGCAGATTATAGAAGGAAAAAAGAAATAAGATTCGGCCAATTTGTATTTGACAAAATAGCACTATACGTGCTATTATTGCTTTTAGCTAAATAACATTTTAAAAACTTAATAAGGATACCCAAATGAAAAACGAGTATATCCCTTTTCCGCTAGAAAATATCGATTTTTTAGGCGTAATGCGTTTTCCTAATTCAATTTTTATTCCGGAAGTAAGCTGGTTAGACGATTCTGAAGTATTAGTTTTTAAATTACGGATTAAACATCCAGAAGCGACTGAATACCTTTTAGATTTCGAAGAAACTCTTCCAGATCAAGGCATGATTTATTTTTTGAATAGCGCACGCGCTAGAGTGTCTCTCGTGAATTTTCTTGATCGGACAATTAGTGTTCAAGGCGTATTTGTGCGAGCTGTTTCACGTAGCATTTCCGAGAACGGCAAGCTTTCTATTGAACCCAATCATTATGAAGAAGACGAATTAGATTTCACACTTACTCTTGGAGATATAGTGATAACAACAAGATGTAAAAAACATAGAGTCGCAAAATTTCTTATGGTTGAAGAATTTAACTTTATTCCATAAGCACTCTCCGTTTTTATATATTAAAGACGCCAATAAATTGGCGTCTTTTTTTATTTAAAAGTGGTATAATGAGCAATATGAAAAAAACTCTCGCAATTTTGTTCGCGTTTTTGCTCGTCGTTCCGGCGTTCTCTTTCGCGCAGGTTTCTAGTTCTTCTTTGCCTAACGCAGGCACTCTTCCCGATAGCCCGTTTTATTTTTTAAAAACTTGGAAAGAATCAATCCAGCTTTTCTTCACTTTTAACGCTAAAGCCAAAGCCGAGCAATACCTTCAT
>JBBTSG010000001.1:7935-32082 GCA_038064775.1 Patescibacteria group bacterium | reverse complement strand
AAAGTTATAAAAAATTATGGCAGAAAAAGAAAAATTTCAGCGAACAAAGCCACACGTAAACGTTGGCACAATTGGTCACGTCGACCACGGCAAGACAACTCTTACCGCGGCGATTACGCACGTTCTTCATATGAAAGGATGGGCAAAGGAAGAAGGAGTAAATGATATCGATAATGCTCCGGAAGAAAAAGCGCGAGGAATTACGATTGCGCTTCACCACTCTGAATACGAATCAGAGAAACGCCACTACGCGCACATTGACGCCCCTGGCCATGCCGATTACATCAAAAACATGATTACCGGCGCGGCGCAAATGGACGGCGCAGTTTTAGTTGTCTCGGCGGCTGACGGCCCAATGCCGCAGACGCGCGAACACATTTTGCTTGCCCGCCAAGTCGGCGTGCCGGCGATTGTTGTGTTCCTCAATAAAGTTGATATGGTTGACGACAAAGAATTAGTGGATTTAGTTGAATCTGAAGTCCGTGAACTTTTGAAGAAATATCAATTTCCGGGCGACACAATTCCGGTAATTCGCGGTTCGGCGACAAAAGCGCTTACTTCGAAATCAGTTGATGACGCGGACGCAAAGCCGATTCTTGATTTAGTAAAGGCGCTCGACGAATTTATTCCTGAACCAGTTCGGGCGATTGATAAGCCGTTCTTAATGCCGATTGAAGACATTTTCTCAATTGAAGGCCGCGGTACTGTTTGCACTGGCCGTGCGGAACGGGGTGTCATTAAAGTAAACGAAGAAATTGAAATTATTGGTTTGAAACCGACCACAAAAACTGTGGTTACTGGCATTGAAATGTTCCAGAAAACTTTGGATGAAGGCCGAGCTGGCGACAATGTTGGTATCTTGCTTCGCGGTTTAAAGAAGGAAGATGTGGAACGCGGTCAGGTTATCGCGAAACCTGGCTCTGTTACGCCACACACGGAATTTGAAGCAGAAGTTTATGTTCTTTCAAAAGAAGAAGGTGGCAGACACACGCCGTTTTTCAAGGGTTATAAACCGCAATTTTATATCCGCACAACTGATGTGACTGGTGAAGTAATTTTGCCAACTGGTGTTGAAATGGTAATGCCTGGCGACACGATTGGTTTAACGATTAAATTAATCGCTCCGGTGGCACTCGAAGAAAAACAACGGTTTGCTATTAGAGAGGGAGGAAAAACGGTCGGTGCAGGAGCTGTCACTAAAATATTGAAGTAAAAAACTAACAACCAATAACTAATAACAAAAAGTTTAAAGTTATAAGTTTTTAGTTAAAAGTTATTTTAGCATGGCTAAAAAAGAAGAGCAGCTTCAAAAAGAAAGATTACGTCTTCGCGTTAAGTCCTACGATGCGAAGCTCATCGACAGTTCTGTTCGTCAAATTATTGAAGCGATAAAACGTCAGGGCGGAGAAGTGCACGGCCCAATTCCATTACCGACCGAATTCAAGCGCTATTCGGTAAACCGCTCGACTTTTGTTCACAAAAAATCTGGCGAACATTTCGAAATGAGGGTTCATAAACGGCTGATTGATATCGTAAATCCACAGCAAAAAATCATTGAATCTTTGACTGATTTAAACCTGCCGGCGGGCGTTGACGTTGAGATAAAGATGGGATAGAATGGCAGGGTCTTAAGGCAGATCACTAAATTAAAACAATCCGCCAGAGGCGGGTTGTTTTAATGACTAAATAACAATAGTGAGGCAAACATGAAGAAATTTTTAGTTAAAAAAGTTAAAATGAGCCAGTTTTGGCAAAGCGATAAAGTCATTCCAGTGACGGTTCTTAAATTTGCGGGAGCGGAAGAAAATAAAGAAATTTTAAAAGAATTAAAAGAAGGTGAAAAGGTTAATGTTTCAGGAATTAGCAAAGGTAAGGGTTTTCAGGGTGTGGTAAAGCGTCATGGTTTCCATGGGGGGCCTAAAACTCACGGTCAGAAAAACCGTTTGCGGGCGCCTGGCTCAATTGGCGCAACCGCGCCACAGAGAGTTATTAAAGGCCGTAAAATGGCCGGCCACATGGGCGACGTGAGAGTTACGGTTAGAAACTTAGTTATTGCTAATATTTCGCCAGATGAAAATACCTTAATGGTTAAAGGAGCGGTACCTGGCGCGCGTGGCGGTTTACTTGAAGTAAAAACAAAATAAATATTTTATGAAAGTTAGTGTTTTTGACCAAAAAAATAATAAGGCCGGGACGATAGAGTTGCCCGAAACAATTTTTAAAATTAAATGGAATCCTTCTTTGGTGCACCAGGCTTTTGTTGCTCAAATTTCAAATGAGCGGAAAAATTTAGCGCACACTAAAGGTAGGGGTGACGTGCGCGGCGGTGGAAGAAAGCCTCGGCCTCAAAAAGGCAGCGGCCGTTCTCGACAGAGTTCGATTAGATCTCCGCTTTGGGCTGGCGGTGGCGTAACCTTCGGACCAACAAAAGAAAGAGATTTTTCAAAGAAAATAAATAAAAAAATGAAGCGGCTTGCTATTTATTCCGCTCTATCGAAAAAAATGGCCGATGAAGAAATTAAAATTATTGAAAATTTGAATTTAACCGATTACAAGACAAAAAACCTAGCTTCAGTCATTAAAAATTTCTTTAAGGTCCGCCCAAGTATTTTAATCATACCGGCTAAAGAAAATAAAAATATTTTTCTTGCCGGCCGGAATTTACCGAAAGTAAAAATTTTAAGTTCGGAAACGCTTAATATTTATGATTGCGTTAATTATCAATACATTTTTTTTGAAAAAGCTGGAGTTTCTGAATTAATTGAACGCTGTTCAAAATCAATAAAATAATATGAGTATTTTTAAACCATCTAAAAAAGAAGATAAAAAGGAGAAACCGAAAGTTACAGCGGTTGATTTGAATAAAAATTTACCCGCGAAACGAAACGCTACGGAACACAAAATAATTTTTGGAATTTTAAAAAAACCTCATGTTACCGAAAAAGCTGGTATGTTTAAAGCGCAAAATAAATATGTTTTTTTGGTTGAAGAAGCGGCTAATAAACCAATGATTAAGGAAGAAATAAGCCGTCATTACGGCGTTCGGGTGGAAGACGTAAATATTATTCATGGTAAGTCCAAGCGGCGACATATTGGGCAAGTTCAAGGCCACGAACAAAGCTTTAAAAAAGCCATTGTCACAATCGCGAAGGGTGAGAAATTAGAAATTACTTAAATATGAAACAGTATCAACCAACAAGCGCGAGTCGGCGACAATTAACAAATGTTGATTACAGTTCTCTTACTACGCGTAAGCCGTTTAAACCTTTGACAAAACGTTTGAAAAAAAACGCTGGTCGCAATACTCAAGGCCGGATCACGGTTCGTCATCAAGGCGGCGGCAACAAAATTGTTTATAGGGAAGTGGATTTCAAGCAGAATAAAATTGGTATTTCTGGCAAAATTGAAGCCATTGAATATAGCCCGTATCACACCGCTTTTATTGCGCTCGTTGTTTATAAAGACGGCGAACGTAGATATGTTTTAGCTCCGCAAGGAATTAAAGTTGGTGAAATAATTATTACTTCAAATGACGCGGAATTTAAACCCGGTAATCGGACTATTTTAAAAAGAATTCCGGTTGGTACTTTCATTCATAATGTGGAATTTTTACCTGGGAAAGGTGGCCAGTTAGCCCGTTCTGCCGGCACTTCTCTTGAGGTTCTTGCGAATGAAGATGGTTACACGCATTTAAAATTATCGTCTGGTGAAATCAGAAAAGTTTCTTGGAATTGTTACGCTTCTATCGGTCAAGTTTCTAATACCGAACATAGTTTAGTTGTATTCGGCAAAGCTGGCCGTTCTCGATGGTTAAATATTAGACCAACGGTTCGCGGAAAAGTAATGAATCCACGCGATCATCCGTACGGTGGCGGCGAAGGCCGAACGCAACGGGGCACGCGACGACCAAAGACAAAATGGGGTAAAATTACTGGTGGTCACAAAACAAGAAACAAGAAAAAATGGTCGACTAATTTAATTATTAGCCGAAGAAAGAAAAAATAACATGAGTCGATCTTCATTAAAAGGACCATACGTTGATAAAAAACTGCTTAAAAAAGTTAGCCGTTTAAAGCCGGGCGATAGGACGGTGATTAAGACATGGGCAAGGAGTTCTGAAATTTCGCCGGAAATGGTAGGTTTTGTTTTTGGCGTGCATAACGGTAAAGATTTTATTGAAGTTAGAGCGACTGAAGATATGGTTGGTCACAAACTTGGCGAGTTTTCGCTAACGCGGCGTTTTGTAAGGCATGGCGGTAAAATGCAGCGTGAGATGGAACAAAAAACTGATACAACAACTCCTGCCGCGCCAGCGCCGAAAAAATAATTAATAAGCTACTATGACAAAACCAATTTCTGCAAAAGCAAATTATTTAAGAATCGCTCCGCGCAAAACAAGAGCGCTCGCGACTATTTTAAAAGGACTTTCGGTAAACGAAGCGGAAGGTCGGCTTATGCTTTCTCCTCGACGGCCGGCCGAAGCTCTTTTGAAGCTTATTAAAAGCGCGGTGGCAAACGCGAAAAATCAGCAAATCGAGGCGACAAAATTATTTATTAAAGACATTCGAGTTGATCAGGGACCAAAATCTAAGCGATGGTTGCCACGAGCGCGCGGTTCAGCAAGTCCGCTTGAAAGAAAAACCAGTCACGTTTCTTTGACGCTCGGCATTGCCGAAAAAGATTTAATGAAGAGATTTACTATTAAGGAAAAAGTTAAGAAAGACAAAGAGAAAGAAAAGAAACAGCACACTCACGATCATGACCAAAAAGAACCGGAAGAAGGAAAGAAAAAAGTTTCTGATGTGAAACCAAAGGGCGGCGGAATTTTCAAAAAGGTTTTTCAAAGGAAATCAATCTAAACTAATATGGCACAAAAAATCAGACCAGACACTTTACGGCTCGGCATCAATGTTAATTGGTCAAGCCGTTGGTTCCTTAAAAAAGATCTTCGTTATTTTATTGAAGAGGACGAAATGCTTCGGGAAATTATCAAAGAAAAAATTTTGATTGCTGGTATTGCAGGTATTGAAATTGAGCGCACAGCTGACAATATTCGTGTTCTTATAAGGGCTAGCCGGCCGGGGCTTATTATTGGCCGAGGCGGCAAAGGCATTGAAGACTTGAAAGAAGCGCTCATTAAGAATATTAAAAAGTTGAGAGCGAAAAATAAATTCGTAAAGAGCATGTCTTTAAACTTGAATGTTGAAGAATTAAAAAGAACAGAAGTTTCTGCGCCAGTCATTGCTCAGCAAGTTGCTTTTGATATTGAAAAGCGTCAGCCCTTTCGGCGGGTTCTTAAGCGCCAGCTCGAAAGTATTATGCAAAATCGTGAAATTTTTGGAGCAAAAATAAAACTAGCTGGGCGCTTGAACGGAGCGGAAATTTCCCGTAGCGAGGTGCTTACTAAAGGAAAAATGCCTCTACAAAAACTTCGCGCGAATATTGATTACGGCGTAGCAACCGCTTTTAACAGTTATGGCACGGTTGGTATAAAAGTTTGGATTTACAAAGGCGATATTTTTGGAGAAAAATCTGGCAGTAAGAATAATAATTAGTATGCTTCAACCTAAGAAACAAAAATATCGAAAAAGCCATAAAGGGCGTTCACGCGGACGAATGAAAGAAACGCGAGGTATCACCTTAAGTTTTGGCCGGTTTGGTTTGCAATCACTTGATTCCTGTTGGATAAAGGCTAATCAAATTGAAGCTGCCCGAAAAACTTTAAGCCATGCCATGAAACGTGAAGGTAAGCTCTGGATTAGAATTTTTCCTGATAAACCGGTTACAAAAATGCCGCCCGAAGTAACATTAGGAGGTGGTAAGGGTGATGTTGATCATTACGTTTTTCCGGTAAAACCTGGTCGGATTCTTTTTGAAATTGATGGTGTTGCTGATAGCGTAGCCTTGGAGGCGTTGCGGCTTGCTGGCCACAAAATGCCGGTCAGGACAAAAATAATTTCCCGCTAAAATGAAAAAGAAAGAATTTAAAACTTATAAAGAAAAAACTATCGTGGAATTAAAGAAAGAATTAGGTCGTTTTCGGGAGCGTTTGGTTATTTTGAAATTTGACTTAGCGGCTGGAAAAGTGAAAAATATTCGAGACATCCGTGCGGTTAAAAAATCAATTGCCCAAATCCTCACCTTATTAAATAAAGAAAAAAATGAGAAAACTTAAAGGTCTTGTCGTTTCCGACAAGATGAATAAAACTAGAGTGGTTTTAGTCGAACGTTTGAAAAAACACGAGCGCTATTTGAAGTACTACAAAATTAGCCAGCGCTTTAAAGCTCACGACGAAAAGAATGAATACAAGACAGGGGACAAAGTTATAATTGAAGAAACACGGCCGATTTCTAAAGAAAAAAGATGGCGGATTTTAAGTAAAATATAATTTTATGATTCAAGAAAGATCAATTTTAAAAGTAACCGATAATTCCGGAGCAAAAAAAGTTCGTTGTTTTCGGGTTTTAGGCGGTAGCGGAAAAAGATACGCGAGTGTGGGCGATATTATTATCGCTTCAGTGCAAATCGCCGAGCCGCGTAATAAACAAGGAATTAAGAAAAAAGATATTGTACGCGCCCTGATTGTTCGGGGGCGAGGGCCACTGCGCCGGCCGGACGGATCAGTTGTTCGTTTTGACGACAGCGCGGTTGTTATTGTTGATAAAAAAGAACCAAGGGCGACAAGAATTTTCGGTCCAATCCCCCGCGAAATAAAAGAAAAAGGATATGACACGATCGCGTCTTTAGCCGAAGAAATGGTTTAAATATTTAATTCATGAAAATTCGCAAAAATGACCAAGTAAAAATTTTAAGAGGAAAAGATCGAGACAAAACCGGTAAAGTTCTTTCGATTGATACGAAAACCAACAAACTTATTGTGCAGGGTTTAAATCTTTTTAAAAAACATGCTCGGCCGAAAAAGCAGGGCGAAAAAGGGGAGATTGTCCAAATAGCCAAGCCTTTGCCGATTTCCGTTGTTGCTTTAGTTTGTCCAAATTGCCATGAAGCGTCGCGGGTTGGCTTTCGTTTTGAAGACGATAAAAAAGTTCGATATTGCAAGCGGTGTAAAGCGTTAATTTAAAATATGAAACAAGTAAACGAGTTAAAAAAATTAGAAAAAGCGGTGATAAATATCGGTATTGGTAAACTTAGGCAACAAAGCCACTTTGAGGATAAAGTTTTACCGGAAATTTTAAAAGAAATTGCTGTTATTACCGGCCAAAAAGCCGCGCCGAGAAAAACGAAGAAAGCCATTGCCGGCTTTAAAAGTCGTGAAGGAGATATTGTTGGTTTGCAGGTGACCTTGCGCCGTCGCCGGCTTAAAGATTTTGTAACAAGAGTAATTAGAATTGTCTTGCCACGGGTTAAAGATTTTCGTGGTTTGGATTTAAAAAATATTGATGATCACGGTAATTTAAATATTGGTTTTCGGGAGCAATTTGTTTTTCCAGAAATCGAAGCCGAAAAGTCGAAAATAGCTTTTGGTTTGCAAGTGACAATAGTGCCAGTATTTAAAAATCGGGAAAAAGCCATTGATTTATATAAGGAATTAGGGGTACCATTGAGAGGTTTGACTGCTAAAAAATAATTTACATTTTATGGCTAAAACATCAGTAATTGCTCGTTCAAGAAAGAAGCCGAAATTTACAACTCGGATTGTTCGGCGTTGCTTTCGTTGCGGCCGTAAAAGGAGTTATATGCGCGATTTCAATCTTTGCCGTATTTGTTTTCGGGAATTAGCTTCCCGCGGTGAAATTCCAGGAATTAAAAAATCAAGCTGGTAATAAAACATATGTACATCGATTTATTAATAAAAATTAAAAATGCGGAAATGGCCAGAAAGAAGGTTGTAAAATCTCCTTTTTCGAAAATGGATTTAAGCGTAGCCGAACTTTTAGCGCGGCAAAATATTGTTAAAAAAGTTGAAGTGAGAGGCCGCTCACAAAAGAAAAGTTTGGAAATTGAGCTCAAAGACGAGCCAGTTATTCACGGCCTAAAATTATTAAGCCGGCCATCGCGACGTCTTTACGCGGGTTATAAAGAAATAAAAAGACCGAAAGGCGGTTATGGTTTATTAGTGCTTTCAACGCCAAAAGGAATTATGACGGCAAGCGAAGCGCTTAAGCAAAAAGTCGGCGGCCAGCTTCTTTTTGAAATTTGGTAATTATTAATATGTCTAAAATTGGTAAACAACCTATAAAAATTTCTGATGGCGTAGTTGTTGATATTCAGGAAACTGATGTTGTTATTAAGAGTCAAAAAGGTGAAATTATTTTGCCGATTCTTCAAGGCCTCAAAGTAACTTCAGAAAATGGCGTAATTAAAGTGGAGCCCAAAAAAAACACCAAGCAAGTCAGAAGCAATTGGGGAACGTTTCGTTCGCTTTTAAATAATGCCGTGCAAGGCCTTACTAACGGCTTTGAGAAAAAACTGATTGTTGAAGGAATCGGTTATAAGATTAATAAAGATGGAAATGATTTGGTGATGAATCTTGGTTTTTCCCATCTGGTTAAATTTAGAGCGCCGGCAAATATTGTTTTTGAAGTGGAAAAAAACACAATTTTAAAAATTAAAGGTTTTGATAAAGCCGTAGTCGGTCGGGTGGCGGCAGAAATAAGACAGCTTAAAAAACCAGAACCTTATAAAGGCACCGGTTTTCGCTATTCAGACGAAGTGGTTAAGCGCAAGGCGGGTAAAAAAGCGGCTTCTACAACCGGTTCGCCATCTAAATAATTTAATCTTAAAATGCCAAACTTAAAAAAAATTAATGCAGTAAGAAAAAGACGCAAGGCGCGGGTTCGCCATCAAATTTTTGGCACGGCAAAAAAACCGCGGCTTTCAATTTTTCGAAGCCGTAAATTCACTTACGCTCAGCTTATTAATGATGAAAGCGGTAAAACCTTAGCTGCTGCTTCTTCTCGGGAAATTAAAAATAAAAAGCCAAAAACTGCTGTTGCTGAAGCGGTTGGTCAAAAAATTGCCGAGAAGGCGAAAGAAGTCGGTGTCACAACTGCGGTTGTCGACAGGGGCGCTTATAAATATCACGGTCGGGTAAAAGCGGTAGTTGAAGCGGCAAGACAAGGCGGTCTTAAAATTTAAATAATATGAGAAGAATGATGATGAAAACTAAAAAGAGCGAGTTTCAGGAACGAACACTTGAAGTGCGTCGCGTAACACGCGTTATGGCTGGCGGTAAGCGTTTTAGTTTCCGCGCCACAGTTGTAATAGGTGATAAAAGAGGTCGAGTTGGCGTCGGAATTGCGAAAGGTTTGGATGTGGCCTCTGCTGTTCAAAAAGCCAAGCGTCAAGCGGAAAAAAATATCGTAAAAATTTCCTTAAAAGATAATCGGACAGTTTTTTATGATGTTGAAGCAAAATACGGGGCAGCGCGGGTGCGAATAAAACCAGCGCCACGCGGTCATGGTTTAATTGCTGGTAGCGCGGCCCGAGTCGTGCTCGAACTTGTGGGGGTCCGTGATATTTCGGCAAAAATTTTAGGCACTACCAAAAATAAAATCGGAAACGCTATTGCCACAATTGAAGCTTTAAAGAAAATAAAAACTAAGTCGAAAGAACAACAAACAGAAAAACAAAATGAGAATCCACAACCTGAAATCACCGCTTAAGAAGCGTGGCATAAAAAGAATAGGGCGTGGCGGTAAGCGTGGCACTTATTCCGGTCGCGGCCAAAAAGGGCAGGGAGCGAGAGCGGGCCATAAAATTCGACCAGCGGAAAGGGAATTAATTTTAAAATTACCAAAATTCCGCGGCATTAAAAACAAGCCAGTTTTTAAAAAGCCGTTGATAATTAATTTGGGTGATTTTGACCGTTTTTTTGCTTCAGGCGAAATAAATAAAGAAATTTTGTTAAAAACTGGTCTTATCAAGCGTATTAGCGATCAGGTTAAAATTTTAGGGAATGGCGAGATAAAAAAACCAATCACTCTTAAAGGTTTTAAAGTTTCTGAAAGCGCTAAGAAGAAAATTGAAGCCGCCGGTGGTAAAATAGAATAAAAGCTATGCAAAAATTTCTTCAGATTTTCAAAATTCCTGACTTAAGAAAAAAAGTGCTTATGGTTTCTCTTTGGCTTTTGATTTTTCGATTGCTCGCGGCGATTCCTATTCCCGGCATTGATCCTGCAAAGCTTAAAGATTTCTTTTCTTCAAACGAGCTTTTTGGATTCTTAAATATTTTTTCGGGTGGTGGTTTGAGTAATCTTTCTATTATGATGCTTGGCGTTGGTCCTTATATCACAGCAACAATCATCATGCAGTTGCTCACAATTATTTTTCCGAATTTAAAAAAGGCCTATTACGAAGAAGGCGCTGAAGGTCGGGCAAAATTCAACCGAATTTCCCGCTATATAACAGTGCCGCTTGCCGCGCTTCAAAGTTACGGTTTTTTAAATCTTTTAGTCGCACAGAAAGTTTTAAATCCTCTTACTTTGTCCCAACTTTTCGGCAATGTGGCGGTAATTGCCGCCGGCAGCGTATTTTTAATGTGGGTGGGCGAGATTTTGTCGGAATATAAAATCGGCAACGGCATATCACTTTTAATTTTTGCCGGCATTGTAAGCGGTTTGCCTCAAGAAATAGGTTCAGCATTTTTCAATTATAATCCGGGAATTTTGCCGACCTATCTCGCTTTTGTGATTTTAAGCGTTATTGTGATAGCCGGCGTTGTTTTTATTAACGAAGGTGAACGGAAAATTCCTGTTTCTTACGCGAAACAAGTGAGAGGAAATAAAATGTTTGGCGGTTTCTCGACTTATTTGCCGCTTAAGATTAATCAAGCGGGTGTAATTCCGATTATTTTCGCAATTTCTTTACTTCTTTTTCCGCAATTTATCGCTCAATCAGTTTCGATTGTTTCCCCGGCGCTTTCTTTACGGCTAAACGATATCGTCACTAATTTTTTCAATAATCAAATTATTTACAGTATTATTTACTTTGTGCTGGTTGTCGTTTTCACTTATTTTTACACGGCGATTACTTTTGATCCGCAGGAGATTTCAAAAAATCTTCAGCGGAGTGGAGGCTTTGTGCCGGGTATTCGGCCAGGTCAAGCGACGGCTGAACTTATCGCGAAAGTGGTTCACCGAACAACGCTTTTCGGCGCGCTATTTTTGGGCGTGATTGCTGTTTTGCCTAATATTACTCAGCTTATTACTGGTATTCAAACTTTAACAATTGGCGGCACGGCGCTTTTAATTGTGGTTGCGGTCGCGCTTGAAGTAATGAAGCAAGTAGAATCACAGCTCACAGTGAGGGAATATGAGGGGATTATGTGATTGGTTTTGAATAAAAAACCAATCATCCCGAACGTAGTGAGGGATAAAGAAACAACCGCTCTCGTTAATACTCACTACATCAGCAAAAATAAGCGGTTGAAATTAGTATCCGCCACATGAAAGTGTGGCGGTTTTTTATTTTTGAATTTTCAGTGATACAATGAATTTATGAAACAAGCCGTCATAATTTATGGTCCACCTGGTTCTGGGAAAGGAACACAAGCCGAGCTTTTAGCGCGGAAGTTTGGTTTTATTCACTTTGATACCGGCCGGTATATTGAAAGCGTAGTTCACGATTCAAGCAACCGAAAAAATAAAATCATTCAACGGGAAAAGAAAAATTTTGACACCGGCAAACTTTGCGCGCCGGCGTGGGTTTTAAAAATCACGGCTGATGAAGCTAAGAGAATTGCCAACTCTCAAATGAGTATTGTTTTTAGTGGATCGCCGCGGACGATTTTTGAAGCGTTTGGCGACCGGAAAAATACTGGACTTATTGAAACTCTAACCGCGCTTTATGGCAAAAAGAATGTTTCGGTTATTAAACTTAACATTCATGACCAAAGTTCAATGAAGCGGAATAGTGCACGGCTTGTTTGCTCGGTTTGCGGTTTGCCGATTCTAGCGACTGCCAAAAATCGCCATTGTTCTTTATGTGGTGGCGCGTTTCGCCGGCGGACGCTTGATAAACCGGCGGTGATTAAAGTGCGACTTAAAGAATATGCCGAGCGGACTTATCCGATTTTAGCCGGCTTAAAAAAACTCGGGTTTAAGATTTTTCCTGTAAACGGCGAACCAGCACCTTACAAAATCCATAAAGTTATTGCGAAAAAAATCGGTCTAGATTAATGTTACTGGAATGATTAAGTTAAAGACGGAGAAAGACCTGGTCTTTTTGCGTAAATCTGGGAAAATCCTTTCCTCAATTTTAAATATTCTCGCGAGCGAAGCAAAAGAAGGTGTGGCGCTTATAGAATTAGATTTAAAAGCGCGAAAACTTTTAAAAGATGCTGGCGCTAAAGCCGCTTTTTTAGATTACCGGCCGGCTGGCGCGGCAAAAGCGTATCCCGCCGCAATTTGCGCGTCAGTAAATGACGTAATCGTTCACGGCTTACCTAATGAATATGTTTTAAAATCCGGCGACGTGTTAAAAATTGATTTCGGCGTAAATTACTCGCCTCGCGGCGGAGCGGGCAAAGGTTATTTCACGGATAGCGCGCTTACCGTAGGAATCGGAAATATATCAAAAGAAGCGCTTCATTTAATTGAAGCAACTAAAAATTCGCTTGCTGAAGCAATTAAAGTTTGTAAGCCCGGCAATCACCTTGGCGATATCGGTTTTGCAATAGAATCAGTTGTAAAAAAAGAAGGTTTCAAAGTTGTTCACGGTTTAACTGGCCATGGAGTCGGCTTTAAGCTTCACGAAGATCCAACTATTTTAAATTACGGCAAACGCGGCGAGGGGATTATGCTTACACCGGGAATGGTACTCGCGATTGAGCCGATGGTCGCGATTGGTTCGTCCGAAATAATTCAACAAAAAGACGACAGTTTCGCGACTGCCGACCACAGTTTAAGCGCGCATTTTGAGCACACGGTGGCAATTACGGATAACGGAACAGAAATTCTTACTTTTTAGATTTCTCTAATTTGTGCGGATTATAGTTTGGGCAAGTTTTATTCGAGCATCGCTCCGGAATTGTTTTTGTTCCTTCCATCATTAAAGAATCGCAAAGTGAGCATTTATTACCGGTCGGTTTTGATTTCATTATAAATTTGCAAGCTGGGTAATTTGAACAGCTGAAAAATGGCCCGAAGCGGCCGCGCCGTTCTACAATTTCGCCAGCGTCAACTGGACACTTCACGCCTGTTCTTTTTTTCGCTTCCTCTTCCGCGCTCTGTTTAATATAATGACAGCCGTTTTTACCGCGCTTCCAATTGCTGCAAGCAATGAATTTTCCAAAACGTCCTTCGCGTTCAATTAACATTCCGTTTTCGCGCCCTGCTGTAATGCAATCAGGGCATTTTTCTCCGGTTTCTTTCGGCCCTTCCATAACCGTTCCGTCGAGTTTTCTTCCGCCTTTACATTCTGGAAAACGCTCGCAACTCATAAACTTCCCATTACGGCCAAGTTTAATAATCATGGCCGCCAGACAAACAGGACATTTGAATTCCGCCGGAGCCGCTTCCGCGGGAATTTTCATTGTGCCTTGTGCTTTCACGTCTTTAGAAAACGGACCGTAGAAAGTTTTAAGAGTTTTTACATAATCTTTTTTTCCTTCCGCGATTTTATCCAAATCATTTTCCATGTCTGCCGTGAATGAATCGCTTATATATTTACCTAGATTGTTTTCAAGAAATGTACTCACCACATCACCGGTATCGGTAGGTTTAAGCGTTCTCGCGATTTTTTCCACATAGTTGCGTTCTATTAATGTTGAGATGATTGACGCGTACGTGCTAGGCCGGCCAATTTCCCGTTTTTCAAGTTCTTTAATAAGACCGGCTTCAGTGTAGCGCGCGGGCGGTTCTGTTTGTTTTCCCTCGCTTTGAATGTCAGTCATTTTTAAAGATTCGCCCTCTGCGAGTTTTGGAAGTTCCACTTCTTCTCCTTTGGCGCGCGGATCGGCAACAAGCCAACCATCAAATAAAGTTACATTTCCGGTAGTGGAAAAATTTGGAATAGTTTCTCCTTTTGTTATATTCGCAGTAACTTTTGTGCGAAGGATTTTTGCGTCTGTCATTTGGGAAGCTAATGTCCGTTCGCGAATTAAAGCGTAAAGCCGTTTTTGATCTTCCGAAGACCCTGCGTTTTTTACCGAAATTTTTGATGGGCGAATCGCTTCGTGCGCTTCCTGCGCGCTCTTGCTTTTTGTTGCATAGAAACGCGGCTCCAAATATTCTTTTCCGTAACTTTTTTCAATTTCACTATAAATTTGGCCGAGCGCTTCTTTGCTTAAAGTCACGCTATCAGTACGCATATATGTAATGTGTCCTTCTTGGTAAAGTTTTTGGGCAATTCCCATAGTTCGCGAAGGCGCGTAACCTAAGCGCGAACTTGCGGTTTGCTGAAGCGTGGAAGTAATAAACGGTGGTTTTGGCGAACGTTTTACTTCAGTTTCTTTAATTTGAAGGATTGTCCATTGGTTTTCGCGCGCCACTTTTAGAATACGTTCTACTTCCTTCTCATCGCGCGGTTCTTCGGCGCAAGTGAGTAATAGTTCATTCTTATTTTTTGAGAGAAACGTTCCGCTGATTACCCAAAAGTTTTCTGGAATAAAAGCTCGAATTTCACGTTCGCGTTCCATAATAATGCGAAGGGCGGGGGATTGCACCCGGCCAGCAGAAAGCCCATAACGCACCTTTTTCCAAATAAGTCCTGAAAGATCATATCCTACTAAGCGGTCTAACACGCGCCGCGCCTCCTGTGCTTTTAAAAGATTAAGATCAATGTCGCGTGGATGTTTAAGCGCGTCTTTTACGGCGCTTTCTGTAATTTCATGAAAAACAATGCGTTTTGGATTTTTGAGTTCGCATATTTCTTTAATGTGCCAAGCGATTGCTTCGCCTTCTCTGTCAGGATCAGTTGCTAAATACACTTCTTCCGCTTTTTTGCCGAGTTTTTTTAATTCTTCAACGATATGTTCTTTCCCTTTAGAAATTTCATAGTGAGGAATAAAGCCGCCGGGAATATCAATCGCCTTTTTATTACTTTTAGGGAGATCGCGAACGTGCCCCACGCTTGCGTGAATTTCAAAAGATTTATCCAAATATTTTGAGATCGTTTTTGTTTTTGTCGGACTTTCTACGATAACTAGTTTCATTTTTTATTTTAAATAAAATTTGCCATTCTTTTCCTCAATCATTCCCGAGAGCGAAAGATAAGTTAATTCTTCGCTGACTTTATGAGTTTCCAGTTTAGTCGCCTCGATTATTTTGTCAATTGTAAGCGTTTTATTTATTTTTAAAACCTCGATTATAATTTTTCCTTCATCAGTAAGATTTTCAGTTTTCTTAGTTGTCGGTTCTAAACCAAGATCTTCCAAAATATCGCTCGCGTTTGTGACAAGCCGGGCACCGTTCCGTATAAGCATGTGCGAACCTTGAAAGTTTGGGTGATTAGCTGGTCCAGGGAAAACAAAAACTTCTCGTCCTTGATCAATCGCGTTTTTCGCCGTTACAAGCGCGCCGGAATGAATTGGCGCTTCAATAACAATAGTAGCGATTGAAAGGCCGCTTACAATCCTGTTCCGTTCTAAAAATTGGTGCGGTAGAGCGGGTGTGCCGGCTGAATATTCCGAAAAAATTACGCCGTCACTTTCAATAATTCGTTTGCCTAAATTTTCATTTGTTGCCGGATAGATTTTATCAAGCCCATTTGCCAAAACAGCGATGGTTTTACCGCCCGCGACAAGCGCGCCTTCATGGGCAGCGGCATCAATTCCCAAAGCCAAACCGCTTACAATTACTACGCCTTCGGCAGCCAATTCTTTCCCGATATTTTTGGCTAGCAGTTTGCCCTCAGCGGTCGCTTTTCTTGTGCCCACAATCGCCACAAGTTTTTCTTCTTTTTTCGGTAAAACTCCTAGAAAGTAAAGCATTCGCGGAGCGCCTGGAATTTCTTTAAGGAGCGCTGGAAAACCCCCGTCGTCAAAACTAATTTTTTTAATATCCGCCTTCATCTTTTTATGATAAAATAAGTATACTAGAGTTTATGGATCATTTCCGCAGGAAAATATTAATTGAAATTTCTATTGCCAGCGCTGTTATTATCGCACTTTTTGTCGGCATCTTTCTATTTGTTTCTAATATTCAGAGCAATACTGATAAAATCATTGATTTACGGAACACTCTCACTCAAAAATCATTATCGCTCGAACGATTTACTATTCTTAATAAGCAATACACTGATAAAGCTAAAAATTATCTTACTTCACTTCAAAATGTTGTGCCTACAAGAGACAAACTGATTAATATCTCAAAAGATTTTCAAAACATTACGGTTTCGACCGGCTTGAATTATGGGTTTACTCTCGGAAACGAAGCACCGGCGACTAATGAAAATTTAGGTTCGATTGGTTTTCAATTAAATCTTGGCGGCGATTTGTGGAAACTGGTTGATTTTTTACCCCAACTTCCGCGTTTCCATTACCTGACTATGATTGATAATCTGACTTTAGGAGGGCGAGATTCTTCGGAACAAATGAATATTACTGGCCGAGTTTTTTTCAGGTAATAAAATAAATGTTTACCAAAATTAAAAATTTTTTCAAATTCGAACAACAAATTAGCTTTTCGATTACGGCGGCTTTTTTATGCATCCTTCTCCTTGTTTTTGTAATTTATTCTGCTATGTTTTTGGTTTCTCATTTAAACGCTTCGCTTGAAGTGCGGTCGGCGCCGCCGCAAACAAGCGGGTTTGACACCGTCGGTTTTGAGAAGTTAAACTTGGGAAAGTAATCTGGCGGTTGCCGGAGCGGTTGCCGGATTTGGGCGTGTAGTTCAGTGGTAGAACGCCATACTGATAATATGGAGGTCCCAGGTTCGATCCCTGGCACGCCCACACGAATTTTCTCCGATCCGCCATCTTGGCGGAGAGGCGAGAAAATTGTAAATTCACTTTGTTTCAGACAATTTTCGCGGGCCTATAGTAAAGTGGTATTACGCCTCGTTTGCAACGAGGAGTCGGCAGTCCGATTCTGCCTAGGTCCACCATTTAGAAAAAGAAAAAAATAACATGAATCACCAAAAATCAGAACTCTATTTTTTACTCATTCTTCTCGCAGGAATATTCATCCTTACCTTTTTTATTTTCAAGCCATTTTTATATCCTCTTATCTTGGCAATAATTTTCGCAACCGTTTTTGGGCCGGCTCACAAAAAGATTCTCATTATTACGCGCGAAAAAAGAGGCCTAGCGTCACTCTTAACCACCGTCTTCGTTTTTATCGTCGTTATCGTGCCTATCACATTTTTAGGCATACAGGTTTTTCAGGAAACAACGCAACTTTACTTTTCTCTAACCAGCGAAGGTGGCGCAACAGATCTTTCTCGCGCCGTAGGTGATGCCATACAGAATCTCACAAGACTTTCTCCCGTGCCGATAGAATTCTCCGTTGATATTAACCAATACTTAAAGCAGGGATTAAGTTGGTTACTCCAGCATCTTGGTTCACTTTTTGCGAATACTGCAAAAGCAATGGTAGGCATCTTTATATTCCTTGTCGCCCTGTATTACTTATTTAAGGATGGTCAAAAACTCAAGGAAGCTATCGTCGCGTTAAGTCCATTGCAAGATATCCACGACGAAACAATTTTTAATAAACTCGCCTTGGCAATCAATTCAGTTATTAAGGGAAATCTTGCTGTGGCGATAATTCAAGGCATACTCACCGCAGTCGGGTTCGCTATTTTCGGAGTTCACAGCCCAATGCTTTGGGGCAGTGTTGCGGCGATCGCCGCGTTAATCCCCGGCATTGGAACGGCTTTAGTGATCTTCCCAGCCATTCTATTTCTTTTCATTAGCGGTAAAACGCTTTTCGCGGTCGGCCTTCTTTTTTGGGGAATGACGGCTGTGGGACTTATAGACAACTTTTTGGGACCAAGACTTGTTGAACGAGGAATACGACTCCATCCTTTTCTTATTTTGCTTTCTATCTTGGGAGGTATTAGTTTTTTTGGACCTCTTGGATTCTTGCTGGGACCGCTCGTTCTTTCCTTAATCTTCGCTCTCCTTGATATTTATTTCGCTATCAGCAAAGAACAGAAAGGTAAATTAAACTAATATGGATAGCATTTTGGCATATTATTTTAATTTTTGCCCGCCCGAGTGTTTAGTTAACAAATTCTGACTTTTTCCAACAAGTACCACAATGAAACAACATCAAGAAAAAATAGACAAAATTTTCAAAGAAAACGGTTGGCAGTATTGGGCGCCACTTTCAATTCTTGCCCGGCTTTTTGAAGAAGGCGGCGAATTTGCCCGGCTCGTAAATCACTTATACGGCGAAAAACCAAAAAAGAATACTGAAGAAGAACAGCATTTAGAAGAAGAAATCGGCGACATTCTCTACACTTTAGTTTGTTTCGCCAATTCGCATAACATTGATTTGGATAAGGCAATTCAAATGACCATAGAAAAAGTTAAAACCCGCGACAAAGACCGTTGGGATAAAAAATAAAAAAAGCGCCCTTCGATAAACTCAGGACGCTTTGATTTTTGTTTCCATCGCGTCAAATATTTGAGTAACAACTGCTTTGATCATTTCCGCTTCGCCAAGCTTTGTCGTATCAATCAGTCGGAGCTGGGGATAGATTGGTGAAAGCAAGTTATAAACATCCTTGTAGCGTTTATAAAGGATTTCAAGATTTTTCGGATTTGTTGTTTCACCGGTTTGGTTTGAAATAGAAATGCGACGATCGCGTTCAAGAGCTTCTTGCGGTTCGCAAATCATAAAAAATGCCGCGTCAATTTTGTCCATCCAGTGTTTTTGAAGGAAAAATCCTTGATTGATGTCTTTTTCCTGTTCCGTGAGCATTGATTTTTCTTGCCAGTAAACCATCCACGCGTACACATCAAAAACACATCGGTCAAAAATCACTAGGTCATAATCGTGCGACGCGCTGTAATCAATGAGCATTTGAAGAGCGTAGAGACCAGTCCGAATATTATAGAGTGGCGTTTTACGACTCACGTGCTGGATTACTTCCGCGCCTTCTTGCGGACGCAAAACTCGGAATCCTGATCGCCGGAAAAAATCATAAAGCTTTGTGATCGTCGTTGTTTTACCGGCTGAAGGCGAACCGGTGAATTCGACAAAAAACGGCCGAGGCAAAAATTTTTCGTCATACCTTAAATCGCTTTTAAGATATTTAAGAACTTCTTTCGCCTGTTCAATGTAAATCTGTCCTTTCGGATTTTCGTTTTTCATTACTTACCCTT
Organism: Patescibacteria group bacterium; assembly: GCA_038064775.1. GTDB lineage: Bacteria > Patescibacteriota > Minisyncoccia > UBA6257 > GWB1-50-10 > JBBTSG01. Next base: position 12,848 of record JBBTSG010000001.1, on the reverse strand, counting down.
TCCAAATAAAAAGTTATAAGATACTATGAATAGAATAGATTATGAAAAAACGTCGTCAATCGTTGACAAAGTTTCAAAAAGACAATTTACCATTAAAAGTTATCGGTTTTGACATGGACGGTGTAATAATTGACCATACCAAACCGAAAATCCGGCTGGCGAAAAAACGCGGATTTACTCTAAAAACTAACCAAACCCCTTCTGAAGTAATGAAGAAAAAAGTGCCGGCGCCGCACTACCAGATCATCCAGTATTACCTCAATAATCATCCAAAAACGGCCTTAAACGCCTCTATTATGGCTAAAGCGAAGGTAGGGCTTGAAAGGTTAAAAAAGGCAAAAATTCCTTATTTTTTGATTTCTCGGCGGCGCACGCCGGAGGTTGCCGTAAAGCTTCTAAAAATTCGCGGCCTTTGGCCGGCTTATTTTAGCAACCGAAACGCAGTTTTTGTTTCCGACGCCACGGCAAAAAATTTAAAAGCCCAAGAATTAGGCGTCACTCATTATGTTGATGACGAAACGAAGGTTATTGCTGAGCTCACAAGCGTAAAAAATAAATTTCTTTTTGACCAGCACAAAGTTTTTAAAAAGAGCGGGGAATACACCCGCGTTCGTTCGTGGCCGGAACTTTTAGATCACTTGCTTAGTTAGTAAAACGGTAATTTAGTCGACAATTACAATATCGGTTTTGTGAATGCCGAAATTCAAGGCCTCTTGTTTTGAAGGCATCCAAATATCCACGAAATCTTTCTTCCGACGGTTCATCCGGTCGAGAACGGTGAAAACTTTATCACCGAAAAGCGCCGGAATTTTCACTTTGGTGTGAAAAGGTAAAAAGTTCGCGGCAAGCACGCCGTCATGAACCTCCACGTTTGAAGCGGTGGTTGTCTGATTATCTTCTTTAGTTTCGTCCGGCGAACTTGAATAAGCCGTTACCCGCACGGTAAAGGTTATAGGACTAGCTTCTTCTTTAGCCATTGTAGTGCCGTTTTCCGCCTTAATTTCGCCTTTTAAGGGTGTTTTTGCGGTTACCGGGTAAGTGGCAATCAAAATACTGAAAATAGTGCTTAAAATAGCTGTAGCCATAAAAAAATACCCGTCCTTAGGGTATATGTTGATAATAGACGGCTTCTTTGAAAAAGTCAAGTGTTTCTCTAAAATAGGCCATTTTAATTGAGTTTTTTGACCTTTACGGTAAGATGAAGTTAATGATTGAAGAACCACAAATTATTTATGAAGCAAATGACTTTTTGGTGGTAAATAAGCCGGCTCACTGGCTAGTGCATCAAGTGACGGCTAAAAAAGGAGGAAAAATTATTACTGATTGGCTTTTGGAGCGTTATCCGGAAATAGGAAAGGTGGGCGATAAGCCGGTAGAGCGGCCCGGCATTGTTCACCGGCTGGATCAAGAAACTTCCGGCGTTTTAATTGTCGCCAGGAACCAGCCGACATTCGAATATTTGAAAAAGATGTTCGCGAACGGTTTTGTTAGAAAAAATTATTTAGCGCTTGTTAACGGCCGGTTAATTGGTAAGGGTGAGATTAATAAACCGATTGGCTTAATAGCCGGCACAACTCGGCGAAGTATTTTAGGAAAAAAAATGAAGATGATAAAACCAGCGGTAACGGAATATGAAGTTATAAAAGTTTTTCAATATAGCGTGGACGAAGAAGTTTATTATTTCACGCTTTTAACTGTTACGCCGAAAACCGGCCGTACTCATCAAATCAGAGTCCACTTGGCTTCAATTGGCCACTCTGTTTGCGGCGATAAGCTTTACGGCCCCAAAAAAAGCGTTTTAGAAATTCCACGGCAATTTTTACACGCCGCCTCCGTTGAATTTACTTTAAAAGAAGGGGAACGGGTAAAAATTGACGCAGACTTGCCGGATGATTTAAAAGAAGTTTTGAAAAGATTATTAGAGGCAAAAATATAAACTCCCCAATGCTTAAAAGCATAGGGGAGTTGTTTTGGCTTACGCAACAATAGCGATGTTACGTTGATTTTTCCGGATCGGACGATTTCCTATCCAAACTTCATAGGCGCCGTTTGCGAATTTTCGGCCGAGTCCATCGCAAGCTTTCCAGAAACTTTCTTGATTATTCCAGAAATAAATTCCAGGATGCAGAGCTCTTTTTAAGCTCTGCTTCAGCGATATCGGGCTAGAATCGATGAGACCAGAGAAATCTGAATCTAATTCAGATAAATCTTCCCGGAAGTTTTTGAATTGGAAAACCAAGAGAGACTCGTCTTTCGGCATAAATCTTTCTAGATCTTGGATTGGCCCTTCGCCGGCAATCATAATCGGGAAATTTCCGTTTCCGGATTTTTTGTTATTGTTTTTAGATTTTTGGCGTGGCCAAAAAACCATAACAAATTGAGCGATAAAAAGAATCGCGACAATAGCCAAAATAGTAATTTCTGATTGGTTAAACATACAAAAATCTCCTATATTTATTTGTGAATGTTAATTAGTTAGCGTTTCTAATTCTTCTTTAATGCTAGCATACTAATATTTATTTGTCAAGTATAGCAATAAGCGTAAAAGACTTGATTTATAAAGCAATTTTTGATAAAATTAAAACCGTTTTATGGATAAAGAAGTGTTAGCAAAAATTAAGCCAGGCGCCAAAATCCGCGTTTGGGAACGAATCAAAGAAGGCGACAAAGAGCGTTTATCTGCTTTTGAAGGAACAGTGCTTTCTAGAAAACACGGTTCGGAGCCGGGCGCAAGTTTTACCGTGCGAACGGTTTTGCAGGAAGTGGGTGTTGAGAAAGTTTATCCGGTTCATTCGCCGTTAATTTCTAAAGTTGATATTATTTTTTCACCTAAGAAAGTTCATCGCGCGAAACTTTATTATCTTCGCGGCTTCTCGGCAAAGAAAACGAGAGAAAGACTTAAAGTTAGATAAAACACCCCACAAGTGGGTGTTTTTGTTTTATACTTAAACTTATGAGGTCTTTATATATAATCGCAACACCAATCGGCAACTTAAAAGATATTACTCTCCGCGCTTTGGAAATTCTAAAAAGCGTTGATTTTGTTTTAGCCGAAGATACTCGGGTTACTCAAAAATTACTTAATCATTATGAAATTAAAGCCCGCTTGTTGCGATATGACGAAAATATCGCCGAAACGATGAACGAAAGAGTGGGCGCTATTTTAAAACAAGACAAAGTCGTTGCTTTAGTAACAGACGCCGGCACGCCGGCCATTTCCGATCCGGGCGCGCGTTTAGTGGAATATGTTGTAAATTATTTACCGTCAGTCAAAGTTATTCCAATTCCCGGTCCATCAGCGCTAATTGCCGCGCTTTCCGCTTCAGGAATTAACGCCAATCAATTCACTTTTTTGGGTTATTCGCCGCATAAGAAAGGGCGGGAAACGTTTTTCAAAGAACTTAAAAAAATTGAAACAAGACCGGTTGTTTTTTATGAATCACCACATCGGTTAGAAAAAACTTTTCTCGCGCTTCAAAAAAACCTTAGTGAAAATTATGAAATTATTGTCGTGAAAGAAATTACAAAAATTCACGAAGAAATCTGGCGAGGAAGCGTAAAAACCGCGTTAGCTTACTTTCAAAACGCAAAAGCAAAAGGCGAGTTTGTAATTATCATTCCTTAGATGTCTAAAAGATTTATTGATATCTTAGGAGCGCTCGCGGGATTAGTTTTTATTTTGCCTTTCGCGCCTTTTATAATTCTCGCTATAATTTTCGAAAGTGGTTGGCCTTCAATTGTTGGATTAAACCGAGTAAGCGCCGGAAAAATCATAAAAGTGTATAAATTTCGAACGATGGTTCAAAACGCGGCAGAAATGAAGTCGCAACTTAAGCACTTAAATGAGCGGACTGACGGCCCGCTTTTCAAAATCAAAAACGATCCACGGCTCACTAAAGTTGGTAGATTTTTAAGGAAACTGCGCATAGACGAATTTCCGCAGTTTTTTAATGTCTTGGTGGGAGATTTGTCTTTAATCGGCCCGCGGCCACATGAACCGGAAGAAATGAGCGAATATCCGCCGGAATTCAAAAAACTTTATTTTGTGAAGTCCGGCCTCACTGGTCTTTCACAAGTTTCTGGCGCTTCCGGCTTGCCGTTTCGAAAAGAATTAGAGCTCGATACTTATTATTTAGAGCATCAATCGTTATTATTGGACTTGGAAATCCTTTTCCGCTCGGTTTGGATATTTTTCTCCGACCCAACGGGAGTTTGAAATATTTATAAATAGTATTTATTATACAATCAGTAATTTAATAAATAGCTATAAGAAAAGGAGTTAGGAATGGACGAATATTATTTAGAAATTAAAAGTGGCAATCTTCGGTTGCTTAAGAGCATTAATTTCAAAATGAAAACTCGAGAATCAGCTTTTCGTAAAGCTAAAGAAGAAACGCGCAAAATTTTTTCACGGGTGGATTACACCAGATATACTTTTGGTTTTGCCATACTTTGGAACGCAAAAAAACAAAGTGGCGAACCGATTGCGAAATGGATTCTTGAGAGAAAAATTGAAATTAAAATTACCAGTCAGTAGTAAATATTTTAAAACCCTCAAATTATATGTTGAGGGTTTTTTGTTTATTTCGTCATTTACCAATTCTATAGAATTGGTAAATAGGATAATAATTGAGATTATTATGATTTTAGTGGAAATTTTAAGGGACGCTTTACGGCGTCCCTTTATTTTTTTGGTTAGATGCGTCGTATGATATATATGACATACATGAACCAATTACAACTAGTAATCCTACTATGGATAGTACTACGAAGTGCCAAGCAAATTCGGAATGTGGCGGTAAAGATAAATAAATCTTTTTAGAAACCACAAAGAGAAGGAATCCGACTAAAGCCATAAATCCGTGCAGTATTACGCCTATAATCTTCATAAGCAACCACTTTCTATAATTGTT
>JBBTSG010000001.1:0-7835 GCA_038064775.1 Patescibacteria group bacterium | reverse complement strand
ATAATTGTTTATTATTTAAACTGTTTAAAGAGTAGCATACTATCAAAATGTTGTCAAGTCAGAAAAATAGTCCTTAAAATCAGCGCTTTTTTAGCTTCAAAAACTAGCACAAAACGGAATTTACGGTTAAAATATTCTTAAAATGCGCGTTGCTATACTTCACGACTATTTAAACCAATTTGGTGGCGGGGAACGAGTGCTAAAAGCCATTCTCGATCTTTTTCCCGAAGCCGATCTCTACACGCTTCTTTACGACGAAAAAAAAACTAAAGGCCTTTTCCGAGGCCGGGTTACGGCTAAAAGTTTTTTAGATTCGCCGCTTACCCGCAGTCGCCACCGCGCCTTTATTCCGTTAATGCCGCTCGCCGCTCGCTCTTTCAAACAAAAGAAAAATTACGATTTGGTAATTTCTTCATCCGCCGGTTACGCCAAAGGTTTTAATGTGAGCGGTGATTATCACATAAGTTACTGCCACAGCCCGTTACGTTACGCTTGGGATATAGATTATTTAAAAGATTTGCCTTTCGCGCCGTGGCCGCTCAAAGAATTTGTGGTGAAACCAATCGCGAGCTGGTTACGAAACTGGGACAAAAACGCTTCAACGAAAGTTAATTTATTTCTTGCGAACTCTAACTTCATCGCCGAAAAAATAAAAAGTTATTACGGTAGGGAAGCGCAGGTGATTTATCCGCCAGTTGATACGTCAACTTTTTACCCGGAATCACTAGATAAAACAAAAGATTATTATCTGATGGTTGGTCGTTTACTTTACTATAAAGTTTTTGATTTAGGCGTTAAAGCTTTTAATAAACTAAAGCGGCCGTTGAAAATTATTGGGAGCGGTCCGGAAGCCGAAAAACTAAAAAAACTGGTAAATTCGCCTTATATAGAATTTATTTCTTCGCCAAGTGATAACGAATTACGGATTTTATACAGCAACGCTCGGGCGCTGATTTTTCCGCAAATTGAAGATTTCGGTTTGGTTGCAGCGGAGGCGCAAGCGTGCGGCTTGCCGGTTTTAGCTTTCAATCATGGCGGTGGCGGTGAAATTGTTTTAAACGGTAAAACTGGCTTGCTTTTTGACGAACAGAAACCGGAAACAATTATAGAAGCGGTTCTTGAATCAGAAAAAATTAAATTTGACCGCGCTTTTATTCATCGGAGCGCGCAGAGATTTTCAAAAAAGGAATTTGAAAAGCAATTTACAAGCGTTTTGCGCGGCGTCGGTTTTAACGTTTAATCCCTCACCCTTGAAGGATCAATAACTTTAAATTAAATCAAAGCCAATAATGCAAATCATTCATAGTAAAAGGTCAGAGAAAAATACAAGAAAGGATTGTGTTTGCTTCGCAATCCTTGAAGGGTGAGGGATGAAAATACTTTTTGATATGAGAGTGCTTGCGAAAGGCGGGCAAACTGGCGTTGAAGAATATACTCGTTTGCTTTTTGACGAAATGTTGAAAAAAGACAGTCGAAATAATTACGCGCTTTTTTATAATGCCCTACGCAAAGTGCCGCTTCCGGAGGCGTGGATTAAAGAAAATAATGTTTCAGTTATTGATACGCATATTCCTAATAAGCTTTTTGAGTTAAGCGAGCGTTTTCTTTTTTGGCCGAAAGTGGACAACTGGTTAAAACCAGATTTAGTTTTTAGTCCACACTTTAATATTTTACGCCTAAAACCAAAAACGAAACGAGTGATTGTTTTCCATGACCTTTCTTTTTTTCATTATCCGGAATTTTTCTCGCCGCGGAAAAGATTTTGGCATTGGGAGCAAGATGTTCAAAGACAAATTGAGCAAGCGACAAAAATTATTGCTGTGTCAGAAACAACTCGCACTAATATTTTAGAAACTTTTAATATTGCGCCAGAAAAGGTTCAGACAATACATTCCGGCGTTAATCCTATTTATGAGCTTTTAGCCAAAGATAATAAAGAATTGGGCCGTTTTTGGACAGGAAAAAATTTAGGCGATCGTTTTTTGCTCTATGTCGGGACGCTTGAACCGAGAAAAAACATTCCGGCGGTTATTGAAACCTTTAATATATTGAAAGCAAGAAAAGAATACAATGATCTAAAATTAATGATAGTGGGCAAGCCCGGCTGGTTATGCGAAGAAATTTTCGCAGCGGCTAAACGTTCGTCGGTTGCGAAAGAAATAATTTTCTGGGGCGCCGCTTCGGCAAATCAACTGCTTTATTTTTATAATTTAGCGTCGGTTTTTATTTATCCGTCTTTTTTTGAAGGTTTCGGTTTTCCGCCGCTTGAAGCCCAAGCTTGCGGTTTGCCGGTTATTACCTCCAATAATTCTTCGCTTAAAGAGATTTTTAGCGGTTCGGCAAAGCTTATTGATCCAAAAAATCCAAATGAAATAGCGGAAGCGGCGCATCAAATCCTTTCGGATAGTAAATTGGCCAACCAACTTCGCAAACAGGGACTGGAAAACGCCAAAAAATTCAGCTGGTCAAAAACTGCCGAGAAAGTTTTAAACTTAATAGAAAGCTTATAAGATGTACAAAATTGTCCCAGTAAAAAATATTGATAAAACGTTTGTTGATGTCAAAAAACCTGGTTTTGATTACAGCAAAATTAATCGCGTTTTCCGCTTAAATGTTGGGCGCGCTTATCAAAAATCGGCAAAATCAAAACACAACCGGCAAGTTTTTCTTTGGAGCGCAAGCGCTTTTGCGGCAATTATTTTAATTTTCGGCGTTTATCTTGCTTTTAATCTCGCGAACTCTAAAAACATTGTTTTAGATAAAAGCCGCGTAATAGCGAATAGTCTTTTAGCTGGCGGTGAAGCGTTAAAAAACTTGGAATCCGTAAAAGCTAGCGAGTATTTCAAGTTAAACGAAACGGCGCTTGAAGAAATTAACGGAATTTTAAAGTATGGTAATACAAAAAATTTGCTTGCGGTCCTCGGTAATGTTTTTTCACCAGTTCAAAAAATGTCCGAATTTTTTGACGCCGTTTTTTTACTCAACAAAAATCTTCTCGTAATTTCCAATAATTTAGCCAACCTTGAAAAAAATGGTTTCCGTTATTTCCAAAGCGACGGTAAAACGCTTATAGATCGCTTGAATGAAATTAAAGTTGCGCTTAGTAACGTTAGCGATAAAGGGCAATTGATTAAAAATCTTGCAACTGGTTTAAAAGATGTTTCGCCGTTTTTCTCGACAGCTGACGAAAAATTTAATGGCGATTATCTAAAGTACAGCGCCGATCTCTATAAATTCAACGATTTTTTGGCAAACTTAATTTCTTTTCTGGGAATAGAAAACGGCCGACATTTACTTGTGCTTTTCCAAAATCCGGCGGAAATCAGACCTAGCGGTGGTTTCTTGGGAAGTTATGCTGATTTAACAATTCGCCAAGGCCAAATGATAAATCTTGATGTGCGTGATATCTACGATCCCGACGGTCAGTTAAAGCGGAAAATTGTGCCGCCCTGGCCGCTTCAGACAACCACTAAAGATTTGGGAGCGCGAGACGCGAATTGGTTTTTTGATTTTCCGACTTCAGCCAAAACCGTTACTAATTTACTGGAGTCATCAAAAATGTATAGCGAAAAAATGGTTACTTTTGACGGCGCAATCGCGCTTAATATCAACGTGATTCAAACCTTACTAGACCTTACCGGCCCAATTGAACTTCAAAATTATAAATTAACGATTGATAAAGATAATTTTTTGGCGGAAGTTCAGCGGCAAACAGAAGTGAGCGCGGATAAAAATGCCGGACAGCCAAAGAAAATATTGCAAGTGATGGCGCCAATTTTATTAGAGCGATTAAGCAGCTTGAAAAATGTTGATCCTAAGGATTTGCTTAAAGCGCTTACCGATCATTTCGCTAAAAAAGATATTATTATTTCTATGAAGGATCCGCGCCTTGCCGGGTTTTTTCACGATCAAAACCTTGACGGCGCGGTTTATGATCTGCCGCAAAATTTCTGGGGAAGTTATTTGGCGGTTGTAAACGCGAATGTCGCCGGCGGTAAAAGCGATGCTTTTATCGACGAAACTATTGAAGCGCGGCTTGAAGTTGATAACGACGGCGGTACTTTAACTGATCTTAAAATCAGTCGCTCCCATACCGGCGATAAGGAAAAAGAAAGTTGGTGGCGGGCGACTAATAAAAATTTTCTCCAGATTTTCGCTAATGCCGGCGCCAATTTAATTTCTTTAACCGGCAATAACGTTAAATCACTTGTTTCTAATTTTGACTATATTTTGAATAGTTATGAAAAAATTTCGGAACTTGACCAAATTGAACAAACGAAAAAATATTTGCCGGATTCAAAAGCGTGGACGATGAAAGCTTTCGGCAAAACTGATTTTGCCACTTGGCTTTTCACACCTGCCGGTCAAACTTCGGTTTTAACCGCCCGTTATCAAAGCACCGAATCAGTTAAAAAATTACTGATGCCAGGCGACATCTATCAGTTTATTTTTGAACGCCAATCAGGTGTAAAGAACCACTTGAAAGTAACCATTGCCGCGCCACTTGGCTTTACATGGACGGAATCGGGTAATTCGTTTTACACTTACGAAAATAACGATCCCGCAGGCCGAGTCATTATTAATCTAACGCTCGCGAAATAACATGACTTCCGAAAACATCAGAAATTTTGTGATCATTGCCCACGTTGATCACGGCAAGTCAACTCTTGCCGATCGTTTTTTAGAAATCACCGGCACAATTGAAGCGCGGCGGATGAAAGCGCAATATCTCGACCAACTTGATCTTGAGCGGGAGCGGGGAATTACCATTAAAATGGCGCCTGTGCGGATGAGTTACAAAATTGACGGCAAAACATACGAAATGAATTTGATTGATACTCCCGGCCACAGCGATTTCCATTACGAAGTTTCGCGCGCGCTCGCGGCGGTTGAAGGGGCAGTTTTGCTTGTTGACGCGACTCAAGGCGTTCAAGCTCAAACTTTAGCGAATTTTCGGGACGCGCAATTGATGGGTTTAAAAGTGGTAGGCGCGGTGAATAAAATTGATATCTTTGAAGATAAAAACGATAACCGGCTCCAAACCGCCATTCGAGACATCGCCGAACTTTTGAACGTGCCAAAGAGCGAAATTTTTCTTGTCTCCGGCAAAACCGGCGCGGGCGCTAAAGAATTGCTTGAAGCGGTAATAAAAAATGTGCCACCGCCACAAAATTTAGAAAATGCCGGAATCATACCACAAGCGCTTATTTTTGATTCTTTTTACGACAATCACAAAGGCGTGGTGGCTTCAGTGCGAGTTTTTAACGGCGCGATTAGTGAAAGCGACACCATTAATTTAATTGCGACAGCAACACGCTCAAAAATTAAGGAAATTGGATTTTTTACGCCCAAACTCAAAGCAGCGGCAAACATTATGCCAGGCGAAATTGGCTACATCGCAACCGGTATTAAAGATCCGGAGAAAATTAAAATCGGTGATACGGTTGTAGTCGTAAAAAAAGAAGATGAAAATGATGTTGAAAAATTCGCTTTAGCTGGCTACAGCGTGCCGAAGCCGGTTGTTTTCGTTTCTTTTTATCCGGAAGAAAGCGACGACTACGAAGGTTTACGCAACGGCCTTCAAAAATTAAAATTGAATGATTCCGCCCTTTCAATTGAACCGGATCAAAACGAAGTTTTAGGCCGCGGCTATAAAGTCGGTTTTTTGGGTCGGCTCCACTTTGAAATTACAAGCGAACGATTGAAAAGAGAATTTGAAATTCCAACCGTGAACACTTTTCCTTCGGTGCTCTATAAAGTGAAAATGAAAAAACTGCCCGGCCGGCCGACGGGAGGTTGGATTGAAATTGTAAAACCGGAAGAACTACCGCAGGAATACGAGGAAATTTGGGAACCGATTATTAATATCGAAATTATTGTGGCGGAAAAATACGTGGCAAGTTTATATCCGCTCCAAAATACTTTTCGAATGAGAAATATCACCACACACAGTTATCACGAACGGATAAAAGTTACCGCCCAAATGCCGCTAGTTGAACTTGTGAGCGATTTTGACGATCGTTTGAAATCAATGACCGAAGGTTATGCCTCTTTTAGTTATGAACTTGCTGATTACGAAAAAGCTGATGTTTTGCGGGTGGACGTAGTTGTAGCAGGGGATTTAGTGCCTGGGCTTAGCCGATTTTTCCCGAAAGCGACTGCGGAAAAAGAAGCTCGCATTGTTGTAGAACGACTCAAAGAATTTTTGCCTCACCAACAGTTTACTCAATCGCTTCAGGCGGTTGTTCAAGGAAAGGTAATTGCGCGCGAAGATATTCCGGCAATGAAAAAACAACTTGGTAATTTTGGAAAGAATGGCGGCGATAGGACGAGAAAAATGAAGCTTTGGAAAAAACAAGCGCGTGGCAAGAAACGGCTGAAAGAGCGTGGTGGCGCGAAAATTTCACCGGAAGTTTTTAAAGAGCTTTTAAAACGTTAGAGTTTTGTCTAAAATCACAAGCAAAAATTGCGGTGATTTTAGTTACAAAACCTAATCCCGACGAACGAAGATGAGGAGGGAGTAAATAAGCTTGAAATTATAGACAAAAACGGCATACTTAATATAATGCAACTTTGGAAAGGAATTGTTTTTATTTTAGTAGTGATTTTTTTGATATGGGGCATCTACGGCTTAATTGCCGAAAAAAACAGCCTTCAAAATGAAGTTAAAGACCTAAGAAGCAATGTCCAAAACTTAAAATCAGAAAATAATTCGCTTGCCCAAAACATTGAGTATTTCAAACGGCCGGAAAACTTAATTAAGGAACTAAAAAGCCAATTTAATTACAAAGAAGCCGGCGAAAAACTGATTATCGTCGTCCCCGGTGCAACATCAACGACAAGCACAGCGCCTTAAAAAATAAAAAAGGCGAGATTAGTTTAGTGGCAGAACGTCTGCTTCCCAAGCAGAGGGCACCGGTTCAATTCCGGTATCTCGCACAATTTGTTCTATTGACAATTTATACAAAGCATGCTAAAGTTGCTTTAGTTAAACTTAATTCAAGTTTTTTAATAATCAAATAAAGAAAGGGAAGTTATGAAGAAAACCTATTTGGTTTTCGGCGCGGCCGGTTCAATCGGTAAAAAAGTAGTATATCGCTTAATCAATGATGACCACAATGTAATCGCTTCAGTGAAAGCGCATCGTGGAGTTGGAATCGAAACGACTATTTTAGAGGGGGTAAACGTTGTTTTGGTAGATAATGTTGCTGATCGAGAAATGATCGAAGGAATTTCCAATCGTTATAAACTTGATGGAATAATTTACGCGGTCGGACATTGCCCGCCAGGTGGTTTCACAGACGCGACTAAATACCCGTTATCACAGTTGCCACTTCAAAATTACAAAGATGAGATTGACATGCATCAAATCGGAGCACTGAATGTTTTTCAGTGTTTACTTCCAATTCTCAAAGATGGCGGCTGTTTCGTTTTTATATCGTCGGCAATCACTCGCCTTAAAGGCCAGTTTCCGCCATTTTTGCAGGCGTATCATTACGCAAGCGTAATTAGCGCAGAGGATTGGCTGGTAGACGGAATGCGGCACGACCCGACGGTTATTGAACGGAAAATAAAAATCCATCGCATCGCTCCAATCTCAGTTGACACTCCATTTCACAGCGGAGTACCAAAGCCGCCGAAAATGCTTGCCGTTGATGAAGTTGTTGATGAAATCGCCCGCGCGCTCAAAAGCGAAGATGTTGTGGACAAAATGATGTTGTGAATCGCAATTAAAGCTTTTCACTTAAGACCTTGAAGTAAAACTTCAAGGTCTTTTTTATTGATTTTTTTAGCGCTCCTTACTATACTAGTTTCAGTATTTTCAAAAATTTAGC